>NZ_JOGX01000010.1 GCF_000719555.1 Streptomyces sp. NRRL F-5727 | reverse complement strand
CGCCTACGGCTACCCCCACCCGACCTCCCCGCCCGGCCCGCCCGCCCCCGGCGGCCCGGGCTTCCCGAGCGCCCCCGGCGGCCCGGGCTTCGGCGGCCCCGACGGCCCCGGTGCACCCGGTGGCCCGGGCGGCCCCGGCTTCCCCGGCGCTCCGGCCGGCCAGGGCAACCCCGGCGGTCCCGGCGCCCCGGGCGGCCCGGGCGAACCAGGTCGCCCCGGCTTCCCCGGCGGTCCGGCGGGTGCCGACGGCCCCGGCTTCCCGCCCGGTCCTCCCGGCGGCCCCGGCCGCCCTGGCTTCTCCGACGGTCCCGGCGCACCCGGCGGCCCCGGCCGCCCCGGCTTCCCCGACGGTCCCGGCGCGCCCGGTGGGCCCGGCTTCCCGCCCGGCACCCCTGGCGGACCCGGTCGCCCCGGCGGCCCTGACGGTCCCGGCGCGCCCGGCGGCCCCGGTGCGCCCGGCGCCTCCGGTGGCCCCGGCGCGCCCGGCGGCCCCGGCCGCCCCGGCTTCCCCGACGGTCCTGGCGCGCCCGGTGGGCCCGGCTTCCCGCCCGGCACCCCTGGCGGACCCGGTCGTCCCGGCTTCCCCGACGGCCCCGGCGCGCCCGGCTTCCCTGGTGGGCCCGGTGCTCCGGCCGACGGCGGCCGCCCCGGCTTCCCCGGTGGCCCGGCGGGTGCCGACGGTCCCGGATTCCCCGGCGGCCCCGGCGCTCCGGGCGGTCCCGGCGCCCCGGCCGGTCCCGGCAGGCCCGGCTCTCCCGACGGTCCCGGCTTCCCGGGCCGCCCGCCGGGCGCCGATGGTCCTGGTTTCTCCGACGGCCCCGGTGCGCCCGGGGGCGACCGTCCGGGCTTCCCCGGCGGCCCCGGCTTCCCGCCCGCGCCCGGCGGTCCCGGCGCGCCCGGCGGTCCCGGCGCGCCCGGCGGTCCCGGCGGTCCCGGTCGTCCCGGCTTCCCCGACGGCCCCGGTGCGCCCGGCGCGCCCGGCTTCGCCGGTGGGCCCGGCGCCCCGGCCGGTCCGGCCGGTGGGCCCGGGTTCCCCGGTGGTCCCGCCGGTGGGCCCGGTACGCCGCCTCCGCCGCCCGGGTTCCGGGGCGAGGGCGGGGCTCCCGGGGGGTTCTCGGGTGGTGGGGATCCGAATGCCACCGCGCAGGCGGAGCTGTGCCCTCAGTGCCGTACGCCGCGCGAGCACATGGCGCCGTACTGCGAGGAGTGCCGCTGGAACTTCCTGACCGGTACCGCGACCTCGTACACCCCGATCGCACCGGCCAACCGGTCGGCCGGGCCGCCGCCGGGCTTCCCGTCGGCTCCGTCGACTCCGTCGGCGCCGTCCGCGCCGCCCGCGCCGCCGGCTCCGGCCGCGCCGCAGGACCCGTTCGGGTACCACGACTCGCGGCCCTCGCAGGTGAACCGGCCGGCCGAACCGCTGGGCGCCGAGCCGACGCACCACCAGGCGCCGCCCCCGTACGCCCAGGCCCAGGCGCAGGCTCCGGCTCCGCCGGCCCCGCCGCAGCCCCGGGCGGCGGCCGACGACGACTGGGTGCTGTCCCCGCCGTCCCAGGCGCAGCCCCCGCAGGCCCCGCAGCCCGGGCCGCCGCGTCCGCAGCAGTGGACCGCCCACATCGGGCCGGACCGCGACTACTTCATGGCGATGATGCGCCGCAGCGGCCCCGAGGCATCGGGCCTCAACCTGCCCGCGTACGCGCCGCCGAAGCAGCTGCCGCTGCAGGGCAACCAGGTCTCCATCGGGCGCCGCCGGCACTCCACCGGCGAGTCCCCCGACATCGACCTGGCCGTGCCGCCGGAGGACCCGGGCGTCTCGCACCAGCACGCCGTGCTGGTGCAGCAGCCCGACGGCTCGTGGGCGGTGGTGGACCAGAACTCCACCAACGGCACCACGGTCAACGGCGGCGAGGAGCCGATCCAGCCGTACGTCCCCGTCCAGCTCCAGGACGGCGACCGGGTGCACGTCGGCGCCTGGACGACGATCACCGTCCGGCGCGGCTGACCGGGCGGGCCGGAGGTCCGGGGGTCCTAGACCTCCGGTCCTCCGCCGCCCCGTCTGAGACGATGGAACGGTGAACGAGATTCCCGGGGACGGCACGGTGCAGGAGCAGACCTTCTACGAGCAGGTCGGCGGCGAGGAGACGTTCCGCCGCCTCGTCCGGCGCTTCTACGAGGGCGTCGCCGGGGACCCGCTGCTCCGCCCGATGTACCCCGAGGAGGACCTCGGCCCCGCCGAGGAGCGGTTCGCGCTCTTCCTCATGCAGTACTGGGGCGGCCCGGGCACCTACAGCGAGCGCCGCGGCCACCCCCGTCTCCGCATGCGGCACGCCCCCTTCGTCGTCGACCAGGCCGCGCACGACGCCTGGCTCCGGCACATGCGCGCCGCGCTCGACAGCCTGGAGCTCGCGCCGGAGCACGACGCCCAGTTGTGGCGGTACATGACGTACGCGGCGGCCTCGATGATCAACACCGCCGGCTGAACGGACCCCGGCCCTCACGAGGTTCAGACCACTCCACGCCACCGGATGAACACATTCCGGGGACGCATGACCGAATAACGGTCACGATCCCATCAAGGTCGGTGCGCAAGCGGTTTCCAGCGACCGGTGGCCGATGAAAGCATTCCCAGAACGTTTTCGAGAGTTCGACAGGCGTTCGGCGGCATGCGGACGTGCGTGGAGCGGCCAGGGGGATGGGTGACGGGGTTCGTACTTCTGCGCGTCAGGGCACACCGGCTGCTGCTCGGCGCGGCGCTGCTCGCCGTCGCCCTGACCACGACGGTCCTCGCGGCGCTCGCCGGCTTCTCCGGCTCCATCGGGAACGCCGCGCTCCAGGCCGGACTGCGTGACCGCTCCGCTGCCGCCGCCACCCTGGTCGTCTCCGGGCAGATACCGGCCGACCACCGGGCCGCCGCCGACCGGGCGGTCACCGACGCCGCCCGGCGCGCCTTCGACGGACTGCCCGTCACCGTCCGGCGCCTGGAGAGCTCGGGGCCGTACGCGCTGCCGCGCTCGCTCCAGCCGCCCGCGGCCCGCGAGGGCGACCCCGACCTGACCAACTTCGCGGCGCTCGACCGCTCCCGGCTCACCCTCGTCGACGGCGCCTGGCCGAAGGCCGGCCGCCCCGGCGGCGTCCTGGAGGCCGCGCTGCCGCAGGAGGCGGCGCGGCGCCTCAGGACCGGCCCCGGCGCGGTCCTCGAACTCACCGACCGGCTCGCCGAGAAGACCCTCCGGGTCCGGATCACCGGCGTCTACGCGCCGGTCGACCTCACCGATCCGTACTGGCAGCTCGACGACGCCCGCGGCCGCGGCGTGCGGACCGTCTCCTTCACCACGTACGGGCCGCTGCTCGCCGACCCGTCGGTGCTCGCCTCCGGCGCCGTCACCGCCGGCGGGACCTCCTGGCTCGGCTCCGCAGACTTCTCCGGCCTCGACACCGGCGGGATCGCGCCGCTGCGCGAGGCGGCGGCCCGCGAGTCGCAGCGGCTCGCCTCCGACACCACCACCTTCGGCACCACGATCAGCGCGGACACCGGCCTGCCGACCGTCCTCGCGCAGACCGAACGCGCCCTCGCCGTCTCCCGCTCCACCCTCCTCGTCGTCGCCGTCCAGCTGGTGATGCTCGCCGCCTACGCGCTGCTGCTCGTCGCCCGGCTGCTCAGCACCGAACGCTCCGGCGAGACCGCGCTGCTGCGCGCCCGCGGCGGCTCCCGGCGCCGGATCGCCGGACTCGCCGCCGCCGAGGCGCTGCTCCTCGCGCTGCCCGCCGCCGTCGTCGCCCCGCTGCTCTCCGGCCCGCTGACCCGGCTCTTCGCCGAGCGGTCCGCGCTCTCCTCGCTCGGCGTCCGGCTCGACACCTCGCCGTCGGCGACGGTCTGGCTGGTCTCCACCGCGGTCGCCCTCGCCTGCGCGGCGGCGGTCGTCGCCCCCGCGCTCGGCGCCCGGGACGGCGACGCCGTCTCGCTGCGCAAGGCCCGCGGCGGCACCCTCCCCTGGCCGGTGCGGGCGGGCGCCGACGTCGCGCTGCTGCTCGTCGCGGGCATCGCGCTGTGGCAGCTCCAGCGGACGCCGGAGGCCGCCGCCGACGGCGCCGGGATCGACCCGGTGCTCGTCGCGGCGCCCGCGCTCGCGCTGCTCGCCGGCACGGTCCTGACGCTCCGTCTGCTGCCGCCCGCCGCCAGGCTGGCCGAGCGGCGCGCCGCCGCCGGCCGGGGGCTCTCGGCCGCGCTGGCCGGCTGGCAGTTCAGCCGCCGCCCGCTGCGCGGCGCGGGCCCGGTGCTGCTGCTGGTCCTGGCCGTGGCGATGGGCATGCTGGCGATCGGCCAGAGCAACTCCTGGGAGCGGTCGCAGCACGACCAGGCCGACTTCCGGGCCGGCGCGCCGGTGCGGGTGCTGGGCGTCGGCCCCGGCGACCCGGCCCGTGCCTCCCGGCTCGCCGCCGTCCCCGGGGTGCGGGAGGTCACGCCGGTCCACCGGTCCGCCATGGACCTGGCGGGCCGCAACGCGACCGTGCTCGCCGTCGCCACCGACCGGCTCGCCGACGGTCTGCTGCTCCGCGAGGACCTGGCCGGCGCGACGGCGGCCGAGCTCCTCGCCCCGCTCTCCTCGCCGGTCGAGAAGGGGCAGGACCACCTGCTGCCGGCCGTCGCCTCCGAGGCGTTCATGGCCGCGGCCAAGGCGAAGCCCGGCGACCACCTGGAACTCTCGCTCGGCGGCCGGCGGCTCTACGCCGTCGTCGGCCGGGTCGTGAAGGACCTGCCGACGACCGGCTCCGGGGGCCGTACCAGCGACGCGGCGGCCGCCACCCGCGTGCCGGAGGACGGCGGCGGCGTGCTCGTCGACCTGACGGCTGTCAACCGCTACCTCGCCACCACCGGCCCGGAGGCGCCGGTGGCGCCCACCGAGTGGTGGCTGACCCCCGAGTCCGGCCGGGCGGACGACGTCGCGAAGGCACTGCGCGCCGCCGACGAGCCCGGCGAGATCGTCGTCCGCGACACGATCGCCGACGAACTGCTCGGCGACCCGCTCGGCGCCGGCCCCAACACCGCCCTCATGGCGGTGGCCGCCGCGGCCGCCGCGCTGGCCGCCGTCGGCTTCGCGGTCGGCTCGGCCGGCTCCGTACGGGAACGGTCCGCCGAGTTCGCGATCCTGCGGGCCCTCGGCGCGCCGCGCCGCCGGCTCGCCCGGCTCCTCGCCGCCGAACAGGGCGTGCTGATCGGGGTGGGCCTCCTGGTGGGCGTCGCCCTCGGCACCCTGCTGGCCCGCGTGGTCGTCCCGCTCGTGGTGCTCACCGGCCGGGCCACCCGGCCCGTGCCGCCCGTCCTGGTCGAACTGCCCCTCGGCGAGGTGGCCCTGCTCCTCGCCGGAGTCGCCGCCCTGCCGCTCGCGGTCGTCGCGGCCATCGCCCTGCGCCGCAACGATCCGGCGGTGTCCCTGCGCCACCAGGGAGACAACTGATGTCCGACGTCCCGCGCGAGGAGTCCCGTCCGATGCAGCCCGCAGGCGAGTCCGAGAAGGCCCAGGCCGGAGTGGCGGCCGAGTCCGGGCAGGGCCGTGCCCGGGCCGTCGCGCCCTGGGTGCGGACCCGGCTGCGGGCCGCGCCCGGCGCCGCCGCCGGCCTGGCGCTGCTCGTGTTCGTCACCGCGCTGCTCGCCGCCGCGCTGCCGCGGGTGGTGGACGCGTACGAGACGAAGGGGCTGCGGCACGGCATCCGTACCGCCCCCGCCCACCGGTCCCAGCTGGAGATCACCTACCCGCTGGAGCACGGCGCCAGGATCGCGCCCGCCGCCCTGCGCGGGGACCAGGAGAAGCTGCGGGGCCTGCTGCCCGCGCCGCTGCGCACCGACCCGGAACAGACCGTGAACGGGATCCGGACCGTGGAGCCCGTCCCGGGCCTCGACGCGTGGCTGCCGAAGCCGGACAACGAGCCGGTCCAGTTCCGGCTCTCCTCGCCCTCGGACCTCGCCGCCCACGCGGTCCTGCGGCAGGGCCGGATGGCCAAGGGCGACCCGCTCCGCCCGGAGGCCGTCGTGACGACGGCGATGGCCGAGACCCTCGGGATCAAGCCCGGTTCGGTCGTGCACGTGCCCGGCGTCTCCGCCGTGCCGGTCGCCGTCACCGTGACCGGCGTCGTCGAGCCCCGCGACCCCCGGCGGCCGTACTGGGTGGTGGAACCGCAGCTGTCCACGCCGGCGCTGGCGATGACGGAAGACCCGGTGAACCCGAAGCGCTACTGGCGGGCCGGTCTCCTCGTCGCCCCGGAGTCCGGGTCCGCCCTGGTCTCCACCACCGGCACCCCCGAGGTCTTCTGGCGCTTCCCCGCGGTCGCCGAGCACCTGACCGCGCGGGACGCCGGACCGCTCGCCGCCGCCGTCGACTCGGCCCGCACCGGCCCCGCCTCGGCGAAGATCCGCGAGGTCACCGGCCAGACCGGCCTGCTCACCACCGACCTCGACGAGATCATGGCCGCCTACGCGGCGACGAAGGCCGCCATCTCCCCCGTCGTCGCCGTCGCCGTCTTCGGCATCGGCGCCGTCGCGGCCGTCGTCGTCGCCATGACCGGCGGCCTCTTCCTCAGCCGCCGGGACGGCGAACTCACCCTGCTCCGCGCCCGCGGCGCCTCCCTGCCCGGCATCGGCCTCCGGCTGTTCGGCGAGACCGCCGCCGTCGCGGTCCCGGCGGCCGCGCTCGGCCTGGCGGCGGCGGTGGCCCTGGTACGCGGCCCCGACACCCCCGGCGCCCCGGCCCTCACCGGCTCCGCGCCGCTCCTCCCCTCCGTCCTCGGCGCCGCCCTGGTGGCGCTGATCGCCGCCCTCGTCCTGCCCGTCCGGGCCGTGCTGCGGCACCGGGCGCCCCGGCTGCACGGCGCCCGCGAGGACCTGGTGGACGCCAAGCCCTCCCGGCGCCGCACCGTCGCCGAACTGACCCTGCTGGTCCTCGCGGCGGGCGCGATCGGCTCGCTGCGGCTGCGCGGCACCGACGACGCCGGCGACCACCTGGTCAGCGCCGCCCCGGTCTTCATCGGCGTGATCGCCGCCCTCGCCCTGGTACGGATCCAGCCGCTGCCGCTGCGCTGGCTGGCCCGCCCGGCCCGCCGGATGCGCGGCGTCGTCGGACCGCTGGCCCTCGCCCGCGCCGCCCGCTCCTCCGCCACCGGCGTGCTCCCGCTGCTCGCGCTCGTCCTCGCGCTGACCACGGCCGCCTTCGGCGGCTCCGTCCTCGCCGGGGTCGCCGACGCCCGCGACCGGGCCGCGCTGCTCGCCACCGGCGCCGACGCCCGGATCGAGGGCCGCACCGAGGGCGTCCCGCTGCCGGCCGGACTCATCGAGGCGGTGCGCGCCGCGAAGGGCGTCCGCGAGGCGCAGCCCGTACAGATCGAGTACGGGCTGTCGCTGCCGTCCCCGGTCTCCACCGACCGGCCGATGAGCGCCCCGCTCGTCGCCGTCGACCCCGCCGCCTACGCGAAGCTCGCCCAGCAGACCCGCAACGGCGCCTTCCCCGCCGGCCTGCTCGCCTCGACCGGCAAGGGCGGCCCGGAGGCCGTCGGCGACACCGACCGGGTGCTGCCGGCCCTCGCCTCCCCCGAGGTCGCCGCCCGCTTCGGCGACCAGCCGATGCGACTGAACGCCGCGGCCGGCGCCTTCCGGGTCAAGGTCGTCGCGGTGCGGGACTCCACCCCGGCCGTGCGCGGCGAGGACTTCCTCGTGGTCAACGCCGCCGACGTCACCAACCTGCGGCACACCACCGTGCTCGCCGGCGGTGCCGTCGACGGCACCGCGCTGCGCGCCGCCGTCGCCTCGAAGTCCCCGGACTTCGCGGTGACGCTCACGTCCGAGGCACGCGGCTCCTATGTCGACTCGCCCCTCCAGTCCGGCGCCGAGGGGCTCTACACGGCGGCGATCGGGGCGGGCGCCGCCTACGCGGTGGTCGCCGTGCTGCTGTCGCTCACGCGCAGCGGGCCCGAGCGGACCACGCTCCTCGCCCGGCTGCGGACGATGGGCCTGACCCGCAGGCAGGGGCGCCGGCTGCTCGGCCTGGAGGCGCTGCCGCCGGCCGTCTTCGCCGCGCTCGGCGGGGCGCTCGCCGGCTGGGCGACGGTGCCGCTGCTCGCGCCCGGGGTCGACCTGCACCGGCTGGCGCTGGCGACGGCGGCGGACGGCGTGGGGCCCGGCGGGGTCGCGCTGCGGGCCGACCCGTGGTCGCTGGTGGTGCCGGCGCTGGCCGTGGTCCTCCTGACGGGGGCGGCGGCGGCGGTCCAGGCGTGGTGGACGGGGCGGAAGAGCTCGGTGAAGGAACTCAGGGCAGGAGACGCACGATGACGACGACCGCGAACGCGACTCTGGAGGAGCTGGAGCGGCGGGCGAACGCGCACCGCGACCGGCCCTCGTACGGCCACGACGCGCTGATCGCCTGCGACCGCCTGGTGCGGATCTTCACCACCGACGGGGTGGAGGTGCAGGCGCTCCAGGGGCTCGACCTCCTGGTCAAGGAGGGCGAGTTGATGGCCCTGGTCGGGGCGTCCGGCTCGGGCAAGTCGACCCTGATGAACATCCTGGCCGGCCTGGACGTGCCCACCGCCGGCGCGGCCCGGGTCGGCGGCTGCGACCTGCTCGCGATGACCGGCAAGGACCGGCTGCGCTACCGGCGCGAGGTGGTCGGCTTCGTCTGGCAGCAGACCGCCCGCAACCTCCTCCCCTATCTGACGGCCGCCCAGAACGTGGCGCTGCCGATGCAGTTGGCCGGCAGCCGGCGGAAGCGGGCCGAGCGGGCCGAGGAACTGCTCGCGATGATGGACATCGCCCACTGCCGGGACCGGCGGCCGCACCAGCTCTCCGGCGGCCAGCAGCAGCGGGTCGCGATCGCCGTCGCCCTCGCCAACGACCCGAAGGTCCTCCTCGCCGACGAACCGACCGGCGAGCTGGACTCGGCCACCGGCGAGCAGGTCTTCGCCTCCTTCCGCAGGGCCAACGAGGAGCTGGGCACGACGATCGTCATCGTCACCCACGACCAGGCCGTCGCCACCGAGGTCCGCCGCACGGTCGCGATCCGCGACGGCCGGACCTCCTCCGAGGTGCTGCGCCGCACCGAGGTCGACGAGGCGGGCCGGGAGTCGCTGGTGGCGCGGGAGTACGCGATGCTCGACCGGGCGGGCCGGCTCCAGCTGCCGGCGGACTACACCAAGGCGCTGGGGATGGAGCACCGCGTGGCGCTGGAGCTGGAGCAGGACCACATCGGGGTGTGGCCGGACGACGCGGAGGGCTGAGGAACCGGCCCGCGCGGCCGGCGCGTCCCCGTCCCGGGGTGGTCGGGATGGGACGCGTTCTCGCGTACGCCGGGGCGGTGGCCGTGCCGCTCGGTGCCGGCGTGCTGCTGCACCTGTGGGGAAGCTGGTCCATGCGGTCGGCGCAGGCCGTGCCGACCGCGCTCGCGGTGCTCGGCGGCCTGGTCCTCGCCGGGCTCGCGGCGGCGGCGCACAACGCGCTCTTCCGCGAGGGCGGCGGCGCCCTGGCGCTGGTGGTGCTGCTCGCGGGGCTCGGCGCGGTGTGGATCGAGGCCCGGGACTCCCGGGTGCGCGGGGCGACCGTCAGCTGCGTCGTGGTGGGGAAGGTGCGGGTCACCGACCATCCCACGTTCGGCGAGGGCGCCCCGGAGGCGAAGCGGCTGTACCACCACACGCTGGACTGCCCGGGCGGCCGCCCGAAGGAGTTCTCCTGGGAGCGGAGGCTGGGCGAGGCGGGGGCGCCGGTCCGGATCGCCTACGACCCGGCGGGGCGGATGGACCCGGTCCCGGCCGACGAGAACGTCGCCCGGGGCGCCCTCCCCGTCCCGGCGGGCCTGCTGCTGCTCGCGGCGGGCCTCTCGGTCGCCTCGCTGCGGCACGAGCTCACCGGGAAGGGCCCGCGGGTCCCCTGAGGGCTTAGGCGGGGGTGACCGTGAGCCCGGCGGGGGCCGTGCGCAGCGCTACGGAGCCGTACGGGGTGCGCAGCCGCAGCCAGGGTCCGGCGGCCATCAGGGCGACCGGCAGGTCCTGCGGGGGCAGGAAGCCCAGCGACTGGGCGGCGTGCACGGCCCGCAGCGGCAGGCCGGTGGCGCCGAGGGTGCGGGACCAGATCTCGCGGCCGAGGCGGTCGCGCTCGGCGCGGGTGCGCCGCTCCTCGGGCAGTTCGTCGTCGCGGCGGCGGAACTCGGCGACGGCCGCGGCGACCGCACCGCGCAGTTCCCCGGCGCCGGGCAGGCCCTCGACGGGCTGCCAGCCGGTGCGCGGCGGGAGGACGCCGGCCCAGGGCGGGCCGGTGACGGCGGCGGGGACGGCGGCCTTGCCGGCCGTCTCCTCGATGCCGTCGAGGAGTTCCCCGGCGGAGACGGTGATGTCGAGGTCGACGGCGTCCGCCAGCCGGGCGGTGCGGACCGCGAGCACCTCGAAGGACGGCGGGCGTCCGAACACGGCGAGCGCGCCGCCCCCGGCCTGGAGGCGGACGGCGGCGGCGCGGTCGTAGTGCACGAGCCGGGTCAGGAAGGCGGCGAGGGCCGCCGCCTCCCTGGGGTCGGCGAAGTGCAGCGGGGCGAGCACCATCATGCGCCGGACGTCATCCCGTCGTCGACGTACTCCTGGAGGAAGCGGCGCTCCTCCTCGGAGATCCGGCGCGGGCGCTGTGCCTCCAGGTCGAACGGCACGACGACCGTGGAGGCCCGGACGTAGGTCACGCCCGGGTCCTTGATCTCGTACGCGATCGTCAGCGAGGCCGCCCCGATCTTCGTGACCCACGACTCGATGGTCACCGGCTCGTGCCGGTGGACCAGCGGGCGCCGGTAGTCGATCTCGTGGCGGGCCACCACGGACCCGCCGGAGAAGGACGGGCTGCCGTCGCCGGGCGCCAGCCGGAACATGAAGTCGATCCGGGCCTCCTCCAGGTAGCGGAGGAAGACCACGTTGTTGACGTGCCCGAAGGCGTCCATGTCCGACCAGCGGAGGGGACAGCTGTAGATGTGCCTCGCCACGACGACCTCAGCCCCGGGTGAGCTTCTTGTGGGTGGCGCGGTGCGGACGGGTGGCGTCCGGGCCGAGCCGCTCGACCTTGTTCTTCTCGTACGACTCGAAGTTGCCCTCGAACCAGAACCACTTGGAGTCGCCCTCGTAGGCCAGGATGTGCGTGGCCACTCGGTCGAGGAACCAGCGGTCGTGGGAGACGACCACGGCGCAGCCGGGGAAGTCGAGGAGCGCGTTCTCCAGCGAGGAGAGGGTCTCGACGTCGAGGTCGTTGGTGGGCTCGTCGAGGAGCAGCAGGTTGCCGCCCTGCTTGAGGGTGAGCGCCAGGTTGAGGCGGTTGCGCTCACCGCCGGAGAGCACGCCGGCCGGCTTCTGCTGGTCCGGGCCCTTGAAGCCGAACGCGGAGACGTAGGCGCGGGACGGCATCTCGACCTGGCCGACGTTGATGTAGTCCAGCTCGTCGGAGACGACGGCCCACAGCGTCTTCTTCGGGTCGATGTTGGCGCGGCCCTGGTCGACGTAGGAGATCTTGACCGTCTCGCCGATCTTGATGTCGCCGGAGTCCGGCTTCTCCAGGCCCTGGATCATCTTGAAGAGCGTGGTCTTGCCGGCGCCGTTCGGGCCGATGATGCCGACGATGCCGTTGCGGGGCAGGGTGAAGGACAGGTCGTCGATGAGGACCTTGTCGCCGAACGCCTTGTTGAGGTTGTTGACCTCGACGACGACGGAGCCCAGGCGCGGGCCCGGCGGGATCTGGATCTCCTCGAAGTCCAGCTTCCGCATCTTCTCGGCCTCGGCGGCCATCTCCTCGTAGCGGGCGAGGCGCGCCTTGGACTTGGCCTGACGCCCCTTGGCGTTGGACCGCACCCACTCGAGCTCTTCCTTGAGGCGCTTGGCGCGCTTCTCGTCCTTCTTGCCCTCGACCTTGAGGCGTTCGGCCTTCTTCTGGAGGTAGGTCGAGTAGTTGCCCTCGTACGGGTGGGCGCGGCCGCGGTCGAGCTCCAGGATCCACTCGGCCACGTTGTCGAGGAAGTACCGGTCGTGGGTGATGGCCACGACGGTGCCCTTGTACTTGGCGAGGTGCTGCTCCAGCCAGTTCACCGACTCGGCGTCGAGGTGGTTGGTGGGCTCGTCGAGGAGCAGCAGGTCGGGGGCCTCCAGCAGGAGCTTGCAGAGCGCCACGCGGCGCTTCTCGCCACCGGAGAGGTTGTTGACCGGCCAGTCGCCGGGCGGGCAGCCCAGGGCGTCCATGGCCTGCTCCAGCTGGGCGTCCAGGTCCCACGCCTCGGCGTGGTCCAGGTCCTCCTGGAGCTTGCCCATCTCCTCCATGAGCGCGTCCGTGTAGTTCGTGGCCATCTCCTCGGCGATGGCGTTGAACCGGTCGAGCTTGCCCTTGATCTCCGCGACGCCGTCCTCGACGTTCTGCAGGACGGTCTTGGACTCGTCGAGCTTCGGCTCCTGCATGAGGATGCCGACCGAGTAGCCGGGGGTCAGGAACGCGTCGCCGTTGGACGGCTGCTCCAGACCCGCCATGATCTTCAGAACGGTGGACTTACCGGCACCGTTCGGGCCGACCACACCGATCTTCGCACCGGGCAGGAAGCTCAGCGTCACGTCATCGAGGATGACCTTGTCGCCGTGCGCCTTGCGCGTCTTGCGCATCGTGTAGATGTACTCAGCCAAAGGAAACCGTCCGGCAAGGAGTGAGTGGGCAGATACACCCATCTTGCCGCACCACCGCCCCCAGGCGGAAACCAGTAGCCTCCGGCGGCCCCCTCCGTGGCCGTGGGAGCGCGCCCCAGGGTCCGCGGCGGCACGACTCAGGGCCTGGCGACATACGACTCAGGACCCGGGGGACGTGCGACTCAGGGCCCGGGACGTCGACTCAGGGGCCCGGGGACGTCGACTCAGGGGCCCGGGGACGTCGACTCAGGGGCCCGGGGACGTGCGACGGCCCCGGACGCGGATCGCGTCCGGGGCCGTCCGTCACGGGGTGGTGCCACCCTGTGACGTCACGCTTTTCCCGCCTTACTGACCGGCGGCCTTCTTCTTGCGGAGGAAGAACACCGCGCCGCCGCCGACCAGGACGAGCGCGACGGCGATGCCGGCGATCATCGGGGTGGCGTTGGAGCTGCCGGTCTCGGCCAGGTCACCGCCGGTGGTGCCGGTGGTGCCGGTGGAGGCGTCCGTGGTGGTGCTGGGCGCCGGGGTGGACGGGCTCGCCGAGGGGGTCTCGGACGGGGTGCCGGCCGACGGGGTGCCGGAGGGGGTCTCCGACGGGGTGCCGGTGGACGGCTCCGGGCTCGGGGCGGTCTTGCAGTCGAGGACGCCCTCGAAGGTCTCCGAGAAGCCGTTCGGGCCGGTGATCGTGAAGTTGTACGCCTCGTCCTCGCCGACCGGGAGGGCGATGGTCTTGGTCTCGCCCGCGCCGACCGTGTACGAGGTGCCCTTCAGGTCGAAGGTCCAGGGCTCGTCGCCGCTGTTGGAGGCGACGATCTCCAGGCCGCCCTTGGCGCAGTCCTTGGCGACCGTGACGGCCGGGACGGCACCGGTCTTGGCCCAGGTCGCACCGGCCTTGGCGGTGACGGTGGAGGCGCTGGAGCCGGCCAGGATCAGGGTCTGGGACGGGCCGTCGATGGAGACGAAGGCGCGGCCCAGGGGGACCTCGGTGGTGAGGGAGGCGGTCAGCTCGGCGGCGCCGTCGGCGGTGCCGGCGGGCACGTCGAAGAAGAGCTTGCTGCCGTCGCCGGCGGTGGTGACCGGGTTGCCGGCCTCGTCCACGACCTTGACGCCCTCGGGGGCACCCGGGGTGAGGGCGACCGCGGTGCCCTCCTTCTTGCTGCTGGTGACGGTGATCGGACCGAGCTTCTCACCGGGCTTGCCGGCCACCGAGGCGGGCGACAGGGAGAGGGACGCGGTCGGCTCGTCGAGCTGGACCGCCTTCTCCAGGAGGTACTCGGTCAGCTTCTTGGCGTCCTCGTCGAGCGGGGTCGCCTTGACGCCGTCGGAGAGGGTCCAGATCGCGGCCTGCGTACCGGCGGCGGCGTCACCCTTGGTGAGCGTGGCGCCGATCTTCGCGTTCAGGTCCTCGAGCTTCTGCTCCGGGTAGCCGTTGGTCAGGATCCAGAGGATCTTGCCGGCGTCCGGGTTGTTGTGGAGCGACGACTCGTCCCAGCCGACTTCCTTGTAGTCGTACTCGGTCTTCGCCAGGGTGTAGAGGTCGATGCAGTAGGTGAAGAGGTTTCCGCCGCCCTCGACCTGCATCGTGAAGAGGCCACCGGTCTCGGTGAACTCGTCCCCGTCCTTCTCGGTGATCTTGATCTTGCCGACCTCGTCGGTCAGACCGCCGAGCTTCGCCGTGGCACCGCCGTCGGCGTAGGCCGTACCGGCGGTGGCTATCGAGGCGGACGCGACGAGACCGGCGACCAGCGTCGCTGCGGCGCGGCGTGCGACGCCAGGCCGACGAACTGAAAACATGGATTTCCCCTCCGGGCGAGCGGCTCCGCGAACGTGGTCGATTCGCGTGGGGGGAGCGCTCGCCAGCGCACTCACTGACTCGATGGGCTCACGTGCCTCATGAGTATTCGGAATCCTAGGGAGGCGGAAGACCCCGGTCCCCGGTCATACGACGAGATAACCATTCCGTCTCGGAATCGTTATACCGCTGGCGAGTTGGTCGACAAATCCCCACGACACAAGGTCAGGGGGCCGTTACCAACCGGTGTGCGGCGGTCGTCCAGGGGTCCTTTCCGTCGGCCGGAACGAGTCCCGGCGGAACCTCGCGATCCGTCAAGTCGCCCTCTCCCGGGCCTGGCGGAGCCTGCGCCCCGGCCCCGGCCCCGGGCCCGGTCCGCGGTTCGGCCCCCGGTTCGGCCCGCGAGGTCCGGCGGAAAGCGGAGGTGCCCCGGGTCAGGTCGTGGCCGACGGCGACGGCGTCGATGTCGACGAAGGTCTTGCGCTGTCCGTCGCGCTCGTCCTCACGGACCCTCAGCCGGCCGTGCACCACCAGCGGTTCGCCGACCGAGACCGAGGCGGCCAGGTTGGCGCCGAGCGAGCGCCAGGCCGAGACCGTGTAGAAGCTGGTGGCGCCGTCGGTCCAGGCCGCCCGCTCGCGGTCCCACCGCCGCGCGGTCACCGCGAACCGGAAGCGGGCCACCGCCCCCGCCACCGTGTCCCGGTACTCCACCGCCGTCGCCACGTTCCCCACCAGCGTCACCGTCGTGTCGTTCATCCCCGTGCCCCTCCCCGTCCCTGCGTCTGTCTCCTCCTGGTGAGCACCATGCTGGCGGGCACACGGAAAGCCCGCCGGCGCCTGTGGACGACCGGCGGGCTGTGGACAAACCCCCCACTCGTACGGGGCTTGACGGGCGCGCGGGAGAGGGGCCGGGGTGTCGGTGCTCCCGGCGTTCCCGGCGCTCTGGCGCTCTGGCGTTCTCGGTGCTCTCGGTGCTCTCGGTGCTCTCGGTGCTCGCGCCGTTCGCACCGTTCTCGCCGTTCTCGCCGTTCTCGCCGTTCTAGCGGAGCCGGGCACCGGCCCGGGTGGCGCCCAGGCGCGGGCCGGTTCCGCGGCCGCCCGCACCGACGATCCGCGGCGAGGGCCGGGGCCCGGCCACCTTCGCGTACTGCTCGCGCACCTCCCGGTACCGCAGCAGTTCGGCCGAGACGGGGTCGAGGACCCGGGCCCGGCCGCAGGCGGCCGCCGCTTCCGCCAGCTTGCGTTCGGCCTCCTGCCCGTACCGCCGCGCCGGTCCCTTCACCGCGCTCTCGCAGGCCCATTCGACCAGCGGACCGCCGACGATCCCGCCCAGCATGACCAGGACCGGGGGCAGCAGCCCCGGCTCCACCACGCCCACGATCTGACCGACCAGCCAGAGCGCGCCGAACAGCTGAAGGAGCGTCATCAGGGCCTGGACGAGGACCGCGGCCGGCCACCAGGCGGGGCGCGGCGGCCGGGCGGCCGGGTCGCCGAGGGTGACCGTCAGCTCGTCCAGCGCCTCCGGCAGCCCCTCCGCGCCGCGCGTCGCCGCCTCCCGTACGGCCAGGGCCCAGGGCGCGGGCAGCCCCCGCGACGCCTCGTCGGCCACGATCCGTACCGCCTGCTCGACGCGCTGCCGGGCGGTCAGCTCGTCCTCGGCGGGCACCGCGAGCCGCGGATCGGTGGAACCGTGCCAGCGCTTCCGCTCGTACCAGCGGTGCAGCCGCAGCCAGGGCGAGCCGCAGGCGCGGATGGCGCCCCGCCGCCAGACCCGCTCGGCGGCCTCGCCGGCCGCCTGGGCGCCGACCGCGACGGCCAGCCGGCCCGCGAACTCCTCGCGGCTCCGCTCCCCGAGCCCCGCCCGCCCGTCGGCGACGTACACGGGCCGCAGCCGGGCCGCGGCGGCGTCGATGTCGGCGGCGATGCGGCGCTCGGCCGCGGTGCGTTCCTGGACGAACCGGGCGAGGAGCTCGCGGAGTTCGGGCACGCCCTCGCCGGTCAGGGCGGAGACGGGCAGCACGGTGGCACCGGGCTCGCCGTGTTCGCCGAGGGCCATGCCGTCCTCGTCGAGGAGCCGGCGCAGGTCGTCGAGGACGAGCTCGGTGGCCTCGGCGCCGAGCCGGTCCACCTGGTTGAGCACCACGAAGGTGACCTCGGCGTGCCCGGCGAGCGGCCGCAGGTACCGCTCGTGGAGGGCGGCGTCGGCGTACTTCTCCGGATCGACCACCCAGATCACCGCGTCGACCAGGCCGAGCGCCCGGTCCACCTGGTCGCGGTGGGCGGTGAGGGCCGAGTCGTGGTCGGGCAGGTCGATGAGGACGAGGGGCGCGAGGTCGGCGTCGGCGGCCCCGCCCGCGAGGGGCCGCCGCCGCAGCCGCCCGGGCACCCCGAGCCGGTCGAGGAGCCCGGCGGCCCCCTCCGACCAGGTGAGGGCGAGCGGCGCGGAGGTGGTCGGCCGGCGCAGCCCGGTCTCGGAGACGGCGACGCCGGCGAGGGCGTTGAAGAGGGTCGACTTGCCGCTGCCGGTGGCACCGGCGAGGGCGACGACGGTGTGCCGGGAGGAGAGCCGCTGCCGGGCGGCGGCCTCGTCGAGCACCCGGCCGGCCTCGGCGAGGGCGTCGCTCTCGACCCGGGTACGGGAGAGCCCGACGAGCTCGTGGAGGGCGTCCAGCCGGGTCCGCAGCCCGCCGCCGTAACTCCCGCCGAACCCCCGGGCGTCCTCGGACTCCTCCCCCGCCCCGGTCCCCTCGGCGGCCGGCTCCCCGGGGACGGCCCGCTCGGCGGCCCGCCGGGCGATCAGCCCGTCGTCCCACCGCCGCTCCGCGTCCTCTTTCTTCTCCGTCTTCACGGGCTTCACGGGCTTCTCGGGGTTCTCGGGCTTCTCGGGGTTCTCGGCCACGTCACTTCTCCTTCTGCAGTACGGAGAGCGCGGCGATCAGCTCCGCCTGCGGCTCGGGGGTGACGTCGAGGGCGTCGAGGGGCGCGAGGCGGCGGTCGCGCTCGGCGTGCAGGACGCGGTCGACGTGGGTGAGGACGAGGTCGCCGCCCTTGTCGCGCAGGCGCAGGGCGGCCTGGGCGCCGAGGAGTTCGGCGAGCCGCTCGCCGGCCGGGCGGGCGCGGCGGCCGCCGAGGAGGGAGGCGGCGAGCAGGGCGGCGACGGTCTCGGCGTCGGGCACGGTGCCGCGGGCGGCCCCGCGTCCGGCGGGCTTCTCCACGGACCGCACCTCGTCCTCGGCCAGCTCCTCCAGGACCCGCCGCCAGCGCCGCACCTCCAGGCCGATCCGCTCGGCGACCTCCCGGTCCCCGCCGGGGACGGCCCGGAGGGCGCCGGCGGCGGGCTCGCGGCGGTGGACGTCCCGGATCGACTCCTCGGCGGCGGAGACGGCGCAGTGGAGGAGGGCGGCGAGCGACTCGGTGAGGGCGTCGAGGAGTTCGTCGGCGGTGCTGTCGCGGGGGTAGGCGCGCCAGCGGGCCCGGGCGTCCCCGGCGAGCACGGCCCCCTTCCCGAGCTCCTTGCGCACCCGCGCGGCCTGCCGGCCGTAGGCGGCCTCGACGGCTCCCCCGAGGCGTACGGCGGCGGCGTACTGCGCGGCGACGGCGCCGGCCAGTTCGGGGAGGCGGGTGTCGAGGGAGTCGATGACCCCGGAGGCGGTACGGGAGACGGCCTGCTGGCGCGCGGCCGGGTCCTCGGCCCGGTGCGCGAGCCACCCGCGCAGCGCGGCGACGGCGCTCTCCGGCAGCAGCCCGCTCCCGCCGCCGGTCGACTCGGGCAGCTCGGGGATGGTGAACCGGGGCACGTCCCCGAGCCCGGCCTTGTCGAGCAGGGCTTCGAACTGCCGGGAGACCTCGCCGATCACCTGGTGGGGCACCCGGTCGAGGACGGTGACGAGGGTGGCGTCGTACTCCTTGGCGGTACGGAGCAGATGCCAGGGCACGGCGTCGGCGTACCGCGAGGCGGTGGTGACCATCACCCAGATGTCGGCGGCACACATCAACTCGGCGGCGAGCAGCCGGTTCTCGACGACGAGGGAGTCGATGTCGGGGGCGTCGAGGAGGGCGAGCCCGCGCGGCAGGGTGGCGGCGGTCTCGACCCGCAGCGCGTTGTCCTCGGCGTCGCCCGGCTCCGCGGGGTGCTCCTCGTCGGCCTGCGGCAGCCAGACCCGGGTGAGCTGCGGCAGCACCCGCAGTCCGGCGAACCAGTGCTGGTCCTCGGGGTGGCAGACGAGCACCGGCGTCCGGGTGGTCGGCCGCAGCACCCCCGCCTCGCTGACCCGCCGCCCGACCAGCGAGTTCACGAGCGTGGACTTCCCGGCCCCGGTCGACCCTCCGACGACGGCGAGCAGCGGCGCGTCGGGGTCCTTCAGCCGGGGCACCAGGTAGTCGTCGAGCTGCGCGAGCAGCTCGGCCCGGGTCTGCCGGGCGCGCGGCACGTCCGGAAGGGGAAGGGGAAGACGCACGGCCGCGACTCGGTCGCGCAGGGCCGAGAGTGCGTCGATCAGCTGAGGCCGTTCGTCCAAGGTCACCACATGCGAAGAATGCCCAATTTATGAGCGTTTTTGAAGCGTATAACGGCCCTGCGCGCCGAAGAAGGGGAGGCCGACCGGAAGCCCGGGCATAACGAGTGCACAACACCCGCCCCGAGCGACGTGAAAAGCGCTGCGCGAATCGCACCTGCCTGCGATTATCGGTTCGCTTCACCGAACCTCCACATCGTGCCACGCAGGCGAAGCACCGGGCCCGAGCCGCCAGGACCCCTATCCTTGTCCCGGCAGCCCCACCCCACCCACCAGGGCCACCAGGCCCAAGGCCACCACCGGCCCCCGTAGCTCAGCGGATAGAGCAGGTGCCTTCTAAGCACTTGGCCGCAGGTTCGAGTCCTGCCGGGGGCGCAAGACCGGGACCCTCCTTCGGGAGGGTCCTTTTGCTGGCCGACGCCCCTTGTCACGTCCGCGCCGTGGGGCGCAGGAGTGGCCGGCCCTGGGCGGCGGCAAGGGATCGCCCGGGCCGCCGGTCGGCGGACTGCCCTGCGACGACCAGGGCGGCCGCCGCGGGATCTGACGGCGGTGGTGAAGGCCGCCACGCGCTGCCCGCTCAGGCGGGGATGGTCATGAGCAGGAGGGGGGTCGTGGTGGGCTGGGGGGAGCCTTCGGAGGGTTCCAGGGTGAGGCCGAGGGCGGTGGCGTCGGCGGGGTCGCCGTCGACGAGGACGGTGCCGTCCTGGTGGATGAAGCCGGCCGGTCGCATGGTGTCGTCGTGCTGGAGCCACAGCTGGTAGGTCCGGCCCGGGACGGGGGCGGGGAGGCCGGTCGCGGTGAAGACCGCCTTGTTCTGGCGCTCGGAGGTGACGACCGTGGTGAGTGCCCCGTTGGTGGCCTTGCCGTGGGCCGCCTGGGCGTCTGGTGCAGCGAGGACGCCGCTGACGGTGTCGAGGTTCCGCTGGGCCTGCCGGGTCTGTTGCTGGGCCTGGCGGGCCTCCTGGTGCTGCCAGACGGCGAGGCCGGCGAAGGACGCGGCGGCGGCGAGACTGGCCGCGAGTCCCAGCGACAGGGCCTTGCGGCGCAGGCGGTCGCCGAGGCCGGTCGGCGTGGGCGTGCCGGTCAGGCGTGGGGGCAGTTGCCGTACGCCGCCGACGGCGTCCAGGGTGCGCTGCTTCAGCGCCGCGGGGGGCTCCTCGGCCGTGGCGTCGGCGAGGCGGGCGGTGGTGGCGTGGAACTCCGCGACCTCGTGCCGGCACGCTTCGCACTGCTGGAGGTGGCGGGTGAAGGCGTCGGTCTCCGCGGCGTCGAGGGCGTCGAGGGCGTACGCGCCTGCGAGGGCGTGGATGTCGGTGGAATGGTGGTTCACGTGGTCACCCCCATGCAGTCGCGGAGCCGGATGAGCCCATCGCGCATGCGTGTCTTGATGGTGGGAAGAGGCGCGCGCAGGGTCTCGGCGACTTCACGGTAGGTCAGGCCCTGGTAGTAGGCCAGGGTCACCGCCTGGCGCTGGAGTTCGGTCAGGCCGCGCAGGCAGCGGCGTACCTGCTCGGACTCCAGGCGGGTCTCGACCTGTTCGGCGACGTCGTCGTAGGCGGTGTGGTGGTCGCGTGCGGCCTGGGCGTGTTCGCGGTCGGTGGCGGCCTGGGCGGAGCGGACCCGGTCCACGGCCCGGCGGTGGGCGATGGTGGCGGCCCAGGCGCTGACGGAGCCCGCGTCGCTGCGGTAGCGGGCGGCCTGGCGCCACAGGTCGATCATGACCTCCTGGGCGACCTCCTCGGACTGCGCCGGGTCCCGCACGATTCTGAGCACGATGCCGAAGACCATCGGTGCGAGCGCGTCGTAGAGGGCGGAGAAGGCGTTCTTGTCGCCCAGGGCGACCTGCTCCATGACGGCGGGAAGGTCGGGGGCCACGGTGCTTCGGGCCGTGCGGCGAAAGGGAAGGGGTTCGCTCACCGGACGCCCTCCGCCGGGTGCGGCCAGGCGCGGACGCCGGGTGGTGCCGGCGGGGGCAGGGCGGTCCATCGCATGCGGGTCCTCGTCGCTGAAGCCCTGATCCGGGCGGATCGGGGAAGGATCGGTTCTCGGGCGCCAGGGGTCTCTGTGAACGTTCTTCGTAGCGGACACGCGTACGGATGGGAGCGGTTTCGCCGGCTCCGCGGCCTGCGGCTGACCCGATCGAGGGAACACGACCGCCGAGGCCCAGCCGGATCGGGGACCACCGCGAAACCCCGGTGAGAGCAGGCGCGTCCGCCCGTTCTCTCCGTCCGCGCGCTGTCCGCGCGGACGGGTGGATCCTCATCCTGGAGGTAGTGCGATGGCGCGTATGCGCAGCGGTCTGACAGTGGCCCTGGTGGCCGGCGCCGTGATGGCGGGAGGGGCCTCGACGGCCGCCGCCGACGCGGGTGCGCAGGGCTGGGCGGCCCACTCGCCCGGCGTCGGGTCGGGCAACCTCGTCCAGGTACCCGTCCACGTGCCGGTCGACGCGTGCGGCGACGCGGTGGGTGTCGTCGGCCTGCTGAACCCCGCGTTCGGCACCACGTGCGTGAACGCCTGACCGGCGGCACGCGGCTCCGGCCCGTGCCCCCTGGGGGTGGGGCAGGCCGGTGACCCGCCCGGAGCACGGGCGGAAGCAGCGCCGGGCTGTTCCGCACGCAGAGCCGTGCCCTGGGATGGGGTCGGCTGCGGGCGGCTGACGCCACAGCCGCCCGCAGCCTTCTGCCCTGGTCCGTCAGGGCGCCCGGGCCCGCGCAGGAGGCGTGCGGCGCATGGTTGGCGTGGACCGGGAGCGAAGGGGGCCTCGTTCATGGTGATCCTCGCCGGCCCCCGGCCGGATCCCGGTCGGACCCTCGCCGGACCCGCTCCGGGCCCCGGGAACCTCGCTGAACCCCAGCGCCCCCCGCCGGCAAAACGGTCCTGCTCCCGCAGGAACCCGCCAGAGCGTTCCGGGCGGACCGGGCGAAGGGCTGCCCGGCGAGGGGAGTGCCCGCTGACAGTGGGCGGTGCACCGTCCCGCCCCGCCCCACGCCGTGGCCGTGGCGTGGCCGTTGCCGTCAAGTGCGTCTCGGCCGCCCCTCTTTCGGATGAGTGACCCATCCGCGGTGCGGGAGTCGCCGAATCCCCGACGTGAGCAGCTTCCGCACCCTCAGCAGCAGAGCGTGGCCCGGCGCGACGGCCGGGCTGGTCGCGGGGTTCTCCGCACTGGCCATGGCCGAGCTGACCGCTGGACTCGTCCGTCCGGAGGCCGGGCCGGTGACGGTCGTGGGCGGGGTGGTGATCGACCGTACGCCGGCTCCGGTGAAGGACTTCGCGATCCGTACGTTCGGCGAGAGCGACAAGACGGTCCTGCAGCTCGGGATCCTCGCCGTCCTCGCCCTGATCGCGATGGGGCTGGGGGTGGCGGCCCTGCGGCACCGGACCGGCGGCGCGGCGGGAATCCTGGTGTTCGGTCTGGTCGGGGTGGGGGCGGCAGTGAGCCGTCCGGACGCCGGTCCCCTGGACGTGCTGCCGTCCGTGGCCGGCGCGCTGGCGGGGGCCGCGGCGCTGTGGATGCTGGCGGGCAGGGCGGTCCCTGCGAGGGGCGTCGTGTCGCCGGGGAACGACGGCGAGCAAGGCTGGAACCGGCGCGCGTTTCTAACTTCGGCGGCCGTCACGGCCGGGGCGGCCGCGTGCGCGGGCGTCCTCGGCCGGTTCCTGGCCGGGCAGCGGGGGCAGGGCGCCGTCGCCTCCCGCGACGGCCTCGCGCTGCCCGCCCCGGCGTCACCGGCGCCATCGGTGCCGGCCGGGGTCCAGCTGAAGGTGCCCGGCATCAGCCCCTTCGTCACACCGAACCGCGAGTTCTACCGCGTGGACACCGCGCTGGTCGTCCCCAAGGTCGACGCCCGGACCTGGCGCCTGCGGATCCACGGGGAGGGCGTGGCACGCGCCCGCACCTACACCCTCGACGAGCTGCTGGCCCGCCCCCTGATCGAGCGGGACATCACGCTGACGTGCGTGTCGAACGAGGTCGGGGGGCCGTACCTCGGCAATGCCCGCTGGCTCGGCGTCCCCCTGGCCGGCCTGCTGGAGGAGTGCGGGGTGCGGCCGCCGTCGAAAGGCGGCGGGGCCGACCAGCTCGTGGCCCGCTCGGTCGACGGCATGACGCTCGGGTCCCCGGTGGAGGACGTCATGGACGGCCGGGACGCGATGCTCGCCGTCGGCATGAACGGCGAACCCCTCCCGTTCGACCACGGCTTCCCCGTCCGCATGCTCGTGCCCGGCCTGTACGGCTACGTGTCCGCCTGCAAGTGGATCGAGTCCATCGAGCTCACCACCTTCGCCGCCTACGACCCGTACTGGGTGAAGCGGAAGTGGGCCCGCCGGGCCCCGGTCAAGACGCAGTCCCGCATCGACACCCCGAAGCCGTTCGCCCGCGTCGCCGCCGGCCCGGTCACGGTCGCCGGGGTGGCGTGGGCCCAGCGCCGCGGCATCACCCGCGTCGAGGTCCGCGTCGACGAGGGTCCCTGGCGGGACGCCGACCTCGCCGCGCAGGACACCGTCGACACCTGGCGCCAGTGGTCCTACCGCTGGAACGCCGCTCCCGGCAGCCACACGCTCACCGTTCGCGCCACGGACGGCACCGGCCAGGTCCAGACCGAGCGCCGTACCCGCACCGTCCCCGACGGGCCCAGCGGCCGGCACAGCGTGTTCGTCACCGTCACCTAGACCACCCGTGGACCACGCGTGGACCACCACCCGTAGACCCCCCGGCGGGGCCGGCAGGCCGTGCCCGGGACAGCACCACCCGTGCACCGAAACCCGTACACCGACAACCCAGAGAACAGCCCTTCAAGGAGCAACTGATCATGAACAGCATGAAGTTCCGCCGCACCGCGCTCGCCGTCGCCGCGGCCACCCTGCTGCCCTTCTCCCTCGTCGCGTGCTCCGACTCCGGCAGCAAGACCGAGGCCGCTTCCTCCGCAGCCGCCGGTGACGAGGCGACGACGCCGGCGAGCAGCCCCTCCGAGGCGCCGATGACCGACGACCAGCCCTTCGGCCCGGCGTGCGCCGGCGTGCCGAAGGAGGGTGCGGGCTCCTTCGACGGCATGGCCAAGGACCCCGTCGCGACCGCCGCGTCGAACAATCCGGCCCTGTCGACGCTCGTCACCGCGGTGAAGCAGGCCGGACTCGTCGACACCCTCAACAACGCCGAGAACATCACGGTCTTCGCACCCACCAACGACGCCTTCGCGAAGATCCCGAAGGCCGACCTCGACAAGGTCCTCGCCGACAAGGCCACCCTCACCGAGATCCTCACCTACCACGTCGTCGGTCAGAAGCTCACGCCGCAGCAGCTGGAGAACGGCAGCTTCGAGACCCTGCAGAAGGGCATGATCACCACCAAGGGCTCCGGCGAGGACTACACCGTCAACGACACCTCCAAGGTCGTCTGCGGCAACGTGAAGACCGCCAACGCCCACGTGTACATCGTCGACACCGTCCTCATGCCCAAGTGACGACCGGCTCGGGCGCCTGAGGAACCCGGGACCCGAGAATCGCGGGCCCGAGGAACCCGGTCTCCCCGGCATCGACCGGGGAGACCGGGCGGTCATGACGCCGGCCGGGCCCGTCAGCCGTGGTTCGTCGGTGCCGATCAGGCACCCCCGTGTCCGATCGTGCCGCAGCCGGCCGGCGCGGTCGCCTCCTGCGGGAGCTTCGCTTCGAGCTCGCTCCCGCCCTTGCCGGAGTCGTACACCAAGTTGCGTGGCGGCGGCCCGCCCGCAGATGGCCCGAGCCCGCCGTCACGGTCGCGGGCCGGGACCGGTCCATGGGGGCGGTCCCGACCTCGGGTGCGGCGGCGTCGG
Source organism: Streptomyces sp. NRRL F-5727 (assembly GCF_000719555.1). Classification (GTDB taxonomy): domain Bacteria; phylum Actinomycetota; class Actinomycetes; order Streptomycetales; family Streptomycetaceae; genus Streptomyces. The sequence continues at coordinate 144,773 of NZ_JOGX01000010.1, read as the reverse complement.
TTTCGGTTACGAGCCGCAGCAGCCGCCCGTGGGCTGCTCGGTGGCGAGGGGCAGGGCGGACGGAGCGGCGAGCTGTACGAGCTGGGGGGCCGGCGGGGCGCAGCAGCCGCCGGGGTCGGCGGACTGCGTGGCGGGGGCGTCGTAGAGGCCGGAGCCGCCGCAGACGCCGGTCTCGGGGAGGGTGAGTTCGACGCGGTCGGCGGCGTCGAGGTCGCCCGCGAGGGCGGCGACGACGGAGCGGACCTGCTCGTAGCCGGTGAGGGCGAGGAAGGTGGGGGCGCGGCCGTAGGACTTCATGCCGACGAGGTACACGCCCTGTTCGGGGTGGGCGAGTTCGCGGTGTCCGTGGGGGTAGACGGTGCCGCAGGAGTGCTGGTTGGGGTCGATGAGCGGGGCGAGGGCGGTGGGGGCCTGGAGGCGGTCGTCGAGGCCGAGGCGGAGCTCGTCCAGGAAGGACAGGTCGGGGCGGAGGCCGGTGAGGACGATCACCTCGTCGACGGGGTCGAGGCGGCGGCCGTCCTCCGCCACCAGGACCGGGCGGCCGTCGCCGTCGCGCTCGATCGCCTGCGTACGGAAGCCGGTGACGGCGTCGGCGTGGCCTTCGTCGACGGCGGCCTTGGCGGCGAGGCCGAGGGCGCCGCGGGCGGGGAGCTGGTCGGCGCTGCCGCCGCCGAAGGTGGCACCGGACAGGCCCCGGCGGAGGATCCAGACCGCCTTCGTGTCCGCCTCCTCGCGGGCGAGGGCGGCGAGGGAGGCGAGCGCGGTGAAGGCGGAGGCGCCGGAGCCGATGACGGCGGTGCGCCGGCCGGCGTACCGGGCGCGGACGGCGGGGTCGGCGAGGTCGGGGACGCGGTACGAGATCCGGTCGGCGGCGGCGCGTTCGCCGAGCGCCGGGAGGCCGTCGGCGCCCGCGGGGCTGGGGACCGCCCAGGTGCCGGAGGCGTCGACGACGGCGCGGGCGGTGAGCCGCTCCTCGCGTCCGTCGGCGTACGTGACGTGGACGGCGAACGGCTGGGCGTCGCGGTCGGCGTCGACGATCCGGTCGCGGCCGGCTCGGGAGACGCCGGTGACGCGGGCGCCGGTGCGGACGCGGTCGCCGAGGACGTCGGCGAGCGGCTGGAGGTAGCGGTCCGCCCAGTCGCCGCCGGTGGGGTACGTCTTCGCGTCGGGCCTGGTCCAGCCGGTGGGGGCGAGGAGCTTCTCGGCGGCGGGGTCGGTGAGCTCGCCCCAGGTGGAGAACAGCCGGACGTGCGACCACTCGCGTACCGCGGCGGCCGCCGTGGGCCCGGCCTCCAGGACCAGCGGCTCGATGCCGCGCTCGACGAGGTGGGCGGCGGCGGCCAGGCCGGTGGGGCCGGCTCCGACGACCACGACGGGCAGCTGCTCAATGGCGGCGTTCATGACGAGAGGTCCCCTTATGTTTCGACGTCCGTCGATCTCTTGCGCTCTCAGCATGCATCGGATATCGATAGACGTCAACATAGACATTCATCGAATCGAGTGATGCCCATGGACCGCTTCGACGTCGCCGTCATCGGAGCCGGCCAGTCCGGCCTCGCCACGGCACACAGCCTGCTGCGCGAAGGGCTCAGGCCGGTGGTCCTGGAGGCTTCGGACCGGGCGGCCGGTTCGTGGCCGCGGTACTACGACAGCCTCGCCCTGTTCTCGCCCGCCCGGTACAGCTCCCTGCCGGACCTGCCCTTCGGCGGCGACCCGGACCGCTATCCGCGCCGGGACGAGGTGGTGGCCTACCTGACGCGGTACGCCGGACGCCTGGACGCCGACCTCCGCACCGGGCGGCGCGTCACCGCGGTGCGCCCGGCCGGGGAGGGTTTCGAGCTCGACCTCGCCGACGGGCAGGCGCTGGGCGCCCGCGCGGTGGTCACCGCCACGGGCGGCTTCGGCCGGCCGAACCGGCCCGCGCTGCCCGGGCTCGACACCTTCACGGGTACGGCGCTGCACGTCTCGGAGTACCGCGCACCGGGCCCGTTCGCGGGGCAGCGGGTCGTGGTGGTCGGCGCGGGGAACTCGGCGGTGCAGGTCGCGGTCGAGCTCGCGGATGTGGCGCGGGTGAGCCTGGCGAGCCGGGCGCCCGTGCGCTGGTTCCCCCAGCGGCCGCTCGGGCGTGACCTGCACTTCTGGCTCACGGTCACCGGCGCGGACGCGGCGCCGCTCGGTCGTCTCCAGCGGCGTCCGGCGACGATGGCGGTCATCGACGACGGCCGCTACCGGGCCGCCCTCGCCGCCGGCCGGCCGGACCGGCACCCCCTGTTCACCGGCCTCGACGGCTCGACCGTGCCGTGGGCCGACGGTACGCGGGAAGAGGTCGACACGATCATCCTGGCCACCGGCTACCTGCCCGACCTCGGCTACCTCGCCCCGCTCGACGCCCTCGACGGGACCGGCAGACCCCGGCACCGGGACGGCTCTTCGCTCGCCCATCCCCGCCTGGCCCACGTGGGGCTGGAGTGGCAGCGCAGCCTGTCGTCCGCGTCCCTGCGCGGCGTCGGCCGCGATGCCCGGCGCGCCGCCCGGCGTCTGGCCCGGACCCTGGGCCGACGGTGACTCCCTGGGCTCTTGTTTCGACATGTGTCAACATAGGCGTATGTCGAACGTGAAGGCGCTCCCGCTGCTCCAGCCCGCCGTCGAGCCGTGCTGCCCGCCGCTCACGGAACGCCCGCTGACGGCCGAGGAGGCGGAGCGGACCGCGGTCATGTTCAAGGCCCTGGGCGATCCGGTGCGCCTGCGGCTGTTCTCCGCCGTCGCCTCCCACGAGGGCGGCGAGGCGTGCGTCTGCGACATCTCGGACGTGGGCGTCTCGCAGCCCACCGTCTCCCACCACCTGAAGAAGCTGAAGGAGGCCGGGCTGCTCTCCTCCGAGCGGCGCGGGACCTGGGTGTACTACCGGGTGGAGCCGGGGGTCCTCGCGGCGATGGGGCAGTTGCTGAGCCCGTCGACCTCCGCCTGAGGACGAACGACGGCAGCGGCGCTGGAACACCCGGCCGCCTTCCGCGCGCTCGCGCGGTGGGTGGAGCGGCGACCGCCGAGCGCCGAAACGCGGAGGGGCGCCGGCCGTGGCGGCCGACGCCCCTCCGCGAGGGCGGAACCGGGCCGTCAGGACAGCGCGCTCACGAACCCCGCGAGGCGTCCGAGTGCCGCGTCGAGCTGCTCGGGCGGGACCGTGTACGAGATGCGGACGTGGTCCGGGGCGGCGAAGTCGGCGCCGGGGACGACCGCCACCTGGGCTTCGGCCAGGAGGAGTTCGGCGAAGCCGGCGGCCGACGTGATGGTGCGGCCGGCGCAGGTCTTCCCGTACAGGCCGCTGACGTCGGCGAGGAGGAAGAAGGCGCCTTCCGGGTTGCCGTCGACCCGCAGGCCGGGGATGTCGCCGATCGCCTTGACGGTCGCGAGGCGGCGGGCATCGAGTCCGGAGCGGCGGCGCTCCAGTTCGGCGCCGAGGTCGGCGGTCAGTGCGCCGAGGGCGGCCCGCTGGGCGATGGAGGACGGCGCGGAGGCGGTGTGGCTCTGCAGGGCCGTGACGGTGGAGGCCAGTTCGGCCGAGGCCGCGAGCCAGCCGATGCGCCAGCCGGTCATGGCGAAGGTCTTGGAGACGCCGCCGATGGTGACGGTGCGGGCGGCGATCTCGGCGCCCAGCGCGGCCACGGAGGCGAAGCGGGCGTCGCCGAAGACCCAGTGGTCGCAGATCTCGTCGCTGATGATGACGAGGTCGTGCTCGACGGCCACTGCGGCCAGGGCCGCCAGTTCGTAGCGGCTGTAGACGACGCCGGAGGGGTTGGCGGGGCTGTTGAGGAGCAGGATCCTCGTGCGGTCGGTGACCGCTTCCCGGACCTGCTCGGGCGTGACCTTCAGGCCGGCGCCGGGAGCGGGGCGGACGGGGACCGGGGCTCCCCCGGCCAGGGCGATGAGGTGGGGGTAGCTGACCCAGTACGGGGCGGGGACGAGCACCTCGTCACCCGGGTCGAGCAGGGCCGTGAAGGCGTGGTGCAGGGCCTGCTTGGCGCCCGCCGTGACGACGACCTGTGCCGCCTCGTACGCCGCGCCGTGGCGGTTGAGGTGCGCGGCGATCGCCGTACGGAGTGCGGGGACGCCGGCGGCCGGCGTGTAGCGGGTGAAGTCCTCGGCTATGGCCCTCTCCGCCGCGCGGGCGGCGGGTTCGACGGTCGGGAACGCCGGTTCGCCGCTGGTCAGGTTGATGACGTCGACGCCCTCGGCGACGAGGGCCTTGGCCTGGGCGTCGAGCGCGGCGGTGGCCGAGGGCCGGACGGCGGCGGCACGCGCGGCGGGACGGAGCGGGTTCACGGGGTTCCTCACGGGTCAGAGGCGGACGGCGAAGTGACCGAGCGTGGCTTCGTGGCCCCGGCGGAGGGCCGCGGCGCGGGCGCCCCGGTCGACGACCTCCACGCAGCCGTCACAGAAGCGCACGTCGGTGGTGCGGGCGGAGCGGCGGGCACTGCGGAGCCGGCGGAGCGAGGTGAGGAGAGACGGCATGACGCGACCTCGATTCATAGACGCTTATCTATGAGATGAGTATGGCGTGACATATAGATGACTGTCAATGAGTTGGGTGCGGGCGGTCCGGAAGGCGGGCGACTCTGGACGCGGCGCGCCGCCATCGGCCACATTGGGCCGCATGATCGAGCCCCTGACCACCGAACCCCCGTCCGGATCCTGCTGCCCCGACCCCATGACACCGGATCAGGCGGAGGAGCTGTCGGTCATGTTCAAGGCCCTGGCGGACCCGGTGCGCCTGCGGATCGCCAGCATCGTGGCCTGCTGCCCGGCGGGCGAGGTCTGCATGGGCGAGATCGCCGCCGAGTTCGATCTGACCGGCCCGACCATCAGCCACCACCTGCGCAAGCTGCGGGAGGCCGGCATCCTCGCCTCGGAACGGCGCGCGAACGAGGTCTACTACTTCGTCCGCCCGGACCGGATCGAGCACCTGATCGGCCCACTGGCGGGGATGCGGAGTGCGGCCTGCACGCCTTCGCGCTGCTGAGAACACGCGGAGCCGAGTACGCGGAAACGGCTGCGGCCCGCCCCGAAGCCAGGGGGCGGGCCGTTGCCGTCTTACACAGTGCTGGTGAAGCCTGCCGGCGCCGAAGGCCGGCCCATGGGGGACTCAGAGCCAGATGGGGGCCGTGTAGCCCAGGACGAGCGCGCCGGTGAAGAGGATGCCGACGACCAGGGCGACGACACGCCAGCGGGCGATGAGGAGCATGCCGCTGATGGCGCCGATGCTGGTACCCGCACCGGTCACGAGGAAGGCGAGGGCCGGGCCGGGGCCCATGCCGCCCTGCATCAGGGTGGCGACGAGCGGGAGCGAGCCGTCGGAGTTCAGGTAGACCGGGATGCCGATGAGGGCGGCGACCGGGACCGCGAAGACGTTGCCGTCACCGAGGAACTCGGTGAGGTAGTGCGTCGGGATCGAGTTGATGAGCAGGAAGCCGAGGGTGGCGAAGCCCAGGAAGTAGAGCGCGAGGCGCTTGACGTTGACCTTCAGCTCCTCACCGAACTCCTTGAGCTTCCAGCGCTCCACGACACCGGCCGGAGCGGGCGCGGGAACGGGCTTGGGCGCGACCGGACGGGTGAGCAGGGCCGTACGGGCCAGTCCGCCGCCACCGGCAGGAACGCCGCCGCCGGCCGAGACGCCGCCACCGGAGCCCTCGATCTCGCCTTCGTCGCCGCAGCAGCTCTCGGACGCCTTCTCCTCCGCCTGGTGGGCGGTGAGACGCGCCTGCCCCTCCAGCCAGCCGGTCTTCTCGATCAGCCAGGTGACGACACCGGCGAAGACGCCGAGGACCATCGCGGCCACGAAGAAGGTGGTGGCGAAGTCGAAGCCGAAAAGCCCGGTCGACAGCACGTACTCCTCGGGGCTGGTCAGCGGCGAGGCCACCATGAAGGTGACGACCGGGGCCCACGGCACGCTGGAGGCGAGCGCCCCGAGGACGACCGCGGTCGTGCCGCAGGAGCAGAACGGGGTGAGGGTCGCCAGGACGATCGCACCGAGCACCGCGACCGCGGTCTTGCGGCGCATCCAGGCCGACAGGCGGTCCGCCCCGATGTAGACGGGGATGGCCGAGGCCAGGACCACGCTGATGAGCAGGAACGGCCAGTTGGCGGAGAGGGAGTGGCCGACGTCCTGGGCGGTGCGCCACAGGACGTCGAGGACGGTGTCGATCACGGGGGCTCCAGCAATTCATAGACGGCTGTCGATGGGTCAGACTCTGCCGGAACTCATAGATGACTGTCAATGAATCTCGGGAACAATTCATAGATGACCATCGTTGAGTCCGGTATGCCCACGTCGATCTCGGAGCTGTGCTGCTCCCCCGTGCTCGCCGGCCCGCTCACGCCCGAGGCCGCCGACGATCTCGCGACCGCCCTGAAGGTGGTGGCGGACGCCACCCGCCTGCGCCTGCTCGGCCTGATCCGCTCCCAGCCCAGCGGCGAGGCGTGCACCTGCGACCTCACCGAACCCCTGGGCCTCACCCAGCCGACCGTCACGCACCACCTGCGGGTGCTGTACGAGGCCGGGTTCCTGGAGCGCGAGAAGCGCGGGCGCCAGACCTACTACCGGATCGCCCCGGAGAGCATGAGCGTGCTCTGCCAGGCGCTCGACCCGTCGCCCCAGCTCCTCGCAGCGAGCTGACCAGGCACGACAACACCCTTTCCCCAAGGGCCGGTTCATCCCCGCGTCACGCGAGGAGGACCGGCCCTTCGGCATCTCCAGGCAGGTGGATGCCGGGCGCAGTTCATGCCACCGGTGATCCCTTCCACGCCCTGGGTGGGCTCGGACAGACTCATGAACACCGGAAGGGCGGCAAGCCCCCGGGACACCGGGAAAGGCCGCCGAGGCCGCCGGTCGACAAAAAGCCACCGTCATCGCCCAGGGGAGAGCCATGTCTGTTTCGCGTACCTCGATGCGTCTTGCCACCGCCGCACTCGTCGCCGTGATCGGACTCGGTGCCACCTCGACCCTGGGCGCGACCGCCCTCCCCGCCCTCGCCGGGGCCGGCTGGGACACCGTCCCCACCGACTCCACGGACGGTGCCGGCTGGGACGTGGCCCCCGTCGTCCTCGCCTCCTCCATCGACGGCGCGGGCTGGGACATCGCCCCCGCGACGACCGACGACTCCACCGACGGCGCCGGCTGGGACGTGGCCCCCGCGACGACCGACGGCGCCGGCTGGGACTCGGTCCCGACCGACCCCTCCACCGACGGCGCCGGCTGGGACTGACCACCACCCCTCGCCCTTCCCGCCGGGCACCCGACCCGCACCCCCGCGCACCGCTGACCCCACGAGGAGAGCACCCATGAGCACCACCTGCTGCAGCACCACCGCCGAGGAGCCCGCCCCGGTCCTCCCGGTCGTCGAGTCCGCCTCCACCGGCTGCTGCTCGACCCCCGAGCCGGCCGAGAAGGCCGCCGAGGAGCAGGCGTCCTCCTGCTGCGGCAGCGAGACCGAGAAGCCCGAGCCCGTCGAGGCGTCCGGCTGCTGCGACGCCCCTGCCACCGAGCCCGAGCCCGCCGAGGCCTCCGGCTGCTGCGGCCCCGCCGAGCCCGAGCCGGTCGCGGCCTCCGGATGCTGCGGCCCCCAGGAGGAGCAGGCCGAGCCCGCCCAGGTGCGCACCGGTCTCTCCCTGGACGACGCGGTCGCGGCGCTCGGCGGCGGCATCCCGCAGGCCACCGACCCCACCCCGTACGCCCAGGTGGACTGGCTGACGGCGACCGAGGAGAGCCTGAAGGGCGCGAAGGCCTGGCACACCGTCGCCGACCGCGGCGAGGGCGACGTCGCCTTCCTGCCGGGGTACGTCTTCGACGTCGACCCGATCGTGGACGCCGACCCCCGTACGCTCCTGGGCTGGCAGCCGAAGGACGGCACCGCCGCCTGCTGCTCGGCCACCTCCTCGTGCTGCGAGTCCGCCACCGACACCGTCGAGGCTCTCGGCTCCGACGCGTTCTTCCCGTCGCTGCTGCTCGGCTCCCCGCTCGGCTACCGCTCCGAGGCGACCGCGTCCGTCGAGGACCCGCTGCTCGTCGCCGACCTGGTCGACCACATCGTCCCGGCGGCGATCGAGGCCGGAATCCGCTCGATCACCGCCCCGTGGCTGCACAACAGCGCGTACAGCGACGTCCTCGCCCTGGCGCTCCAGGCGTACGGCGGCGACATCGCCTTCCACGGCGAGAACAACCTGCTCGACCTCCAGCACGACAGCTACGACGCCTACCTGGCCTCGCTGCCGGCCCGGAAGCGGCGCCGCGTGAAGGAGGATCGCGAGCGCGCGGACAACTCCGGGACCCGTATCGAGCGCAAGGACGGCGAAGAGCTGCGCCCGCTGATCGGCCGGATCACCGAGCTCGTGACGCACAACCGCCAGAAGTACGAGGGCGGCGAGGACGAGGCGCACATCGGCGCCCTGCTGACCTCGCTGGTCGAGGGCGGCGCCGACATCCGCGCGTACCTCGTCCACAAGGACGACGCCGTGGTCGCGGCCTCGGTGATGGTCCGGCGCGGCAAGCGGCTCTTCGTGAAGTGGGCCGGCTTCGACTACGAGGCGCTGGGCGAGCGCAGCGGCGTGTACTTCGAGATCGCCCTCGACCGTCCGCTGCGCGACGCCTTCGCCGAGGGCGTCACCGCGATCGAGGCGGGCCCGGGCGCGGACGAGGCCAAGCGGCTGCGCGGCTTCCGTCCGGGGCAGATCCGCTCCGTCGTCCTGGTCGCCGACGCCGCGCTCCGGCCGAAGGTCGCCGAGCTGCACGCCGCCTACGGCCAGGCCCGCCGCGAGGCGCTCGGCTCGACCGCCGAGGAAGCGGCGCCGACGACGGCGATCGGCCGGCTCAAGGCGAAGCTGCTCGGCAGCACGGCCTACGAGCCGATCAAGCCCCTGCAGCCCGAGGGCGGCTGCTGCGGCTGACCCGCGATCCGGGTCCGCTCCTCACCACGACTCCACACCGCCCCCGTAGAGCCGGTCCGGTGCCTCGCGCACCGGGCCGGCCGGGCGCGTTCCCGGCGGAGGCGCCGCCGGGGGGCCGGTCGGTCGGCGGGCCGGTTCAGTCCGTCCAGCCGGCCTTGGCCGCGAGGACGCCGGCCTCGAAGCGGCTGCGGGCGCCGAGCCGGGCCATCAGCTCGGACATGATCCGGCGCTCCGTGCGCAGGCCGATGCCGAGCTTCTTCGCGGCGATCTCGTCGGTGGCGCCCTGCGTGAGCTGGCGCAGGAGCTCCCGCTCCTGGGCGGTCAGACCCGCGTCGTCCCGGTCGCGGACGCTGCCGAGGGGTGCCGCGCGCTCCCACACCTGGTCGAACAGGGAGACCAGGGCGGTCATGACGCCGGGGCCGGTCAGCTGCACGGCCCCCTTCTTGGTGTTGTCCGGGTCGACGGGGAGCAGGGCGACCTCGCGGTCGAAGAGCACCATCCGCAGCGGCAGGGCCGGGACGGTGCGCACCTCGCCGCCGTTGTCGTGCAGCCAGTGCGCGTACTCGACGGTGGGGTTGTCGTTGCGGACGCTGTCGAGGTAGGCGGTCAGGACCCGCACGCCGCGCCGCATCAGCTGCTCGTCGAGGGGCCGGCTCGCCTCCAGGCTGGCCGCGGACTGGGCGCCGCCGGGCATGAAGGACAGGCACTCGTGGGTGCTGCGGTGGGCCAGCTCTTCGAGGCGTGCCTGGATGGCGTCGATGCCCTGGAGGTACTCGACGCCGTGCCGCTCACCGGTGCGCAGCTCGGCGTACTCGGCGAGCAGGGTACTGATGGCGGCCTGCGATTCGGCGAACTGCTGCTGCTGGGCCAGGAGTTCCGCCTGCTGGCGCTGGAGCAGGAGCTGGAAGCCCAGGTTGGGGCTGACGGGGCGCACGCCGCCGGGGGCCTGGAGCGAGCGGCGCAGGAGGTTGAGTTCGGCGAGTCGGTCCAGCGCTTCCCGTATCTCCGACTCCGGGCGGGCCAGATGGCCGGCCAGCTCCGCGACACCCCAGTCCTGGTGCGTGAGCATCAGGCGGTAGACCGTCTCGGCGTCCGCATCCAGTCCCAAACTCGCCAGCACAGCGACCCCCCGGCCCGTGTCTCAACAACTGAGACACCTTCGTCAGTCCATTGGCGAGCGCCGATCTTTGCAGCTCAGGGCACCCGCAGACAAGACGTGTTCGCCCTGTGATCAGGCTCCGCGAGAGACGCTCAAGCCCGTACCGAGCGACCGGAATTACCCCTCGCAGGCAGGTCGTTGCCGGACGCGGTTCATGCCAGCCGATATCCCTTCCGTCGCCGCCGGGGCCTCAGCAGACTGGTGATCACAAAGGTTCGGCAGGCCGGCACTACGGATTCCGCACCTGACTTCACGCCCCTTTTCGCGGGGCATTCCATCCACCACACACGGAGGACAGCCATGTCCGCTGCGCGGAGTCTGCTGCGCCTGGCCAACAGGGCCGCCGCCGTCGCCCTGGGCTTCTCGCCCGCCGGCGGGCACGGCTGCGGCCCGAAGTGCCGTCACGCCGAGCTGTACGCCGAGATCACTCCGGCCGAGGCCGACCAGCACGTGTGGTCCGTACCTGGGCTCGCCGCCCGACCGGGAGGCCCCATGCTCATGGCCACCGCCACCCTCGTCGCCACCGACGCCGCCGCGCACCGGACCCTGCAGGCGGCGGCGGTGACGGACATCGTCTGGGCGTCCGCGATGGTCGAGGACGACCTTGAGCATGTCCACGCCAGTTCCACTCCGGGCCGAATCGAGCTGACCTTCTTCCACCGCACGCGTAACCCCGCCGAGGCGATTTCCGCCGCGTGGGAAATCTGCGTGCGGGCGCTGAATTCCAGCCCTTCTCTGGCCCATTGGCGGATCACCTCCGCCCCCCGACTTCCCGACGCCCTCCCCGGCTCGGGCCCCCTTCCTGCGTGATCCAGATCACACACCCCTGCGAGGAGTACCACCCATGAGCGGCATCAACGACCCCCGTCTCAAGGCCGAAGAGCTCACCGTCGAGCCGCTGGCCGCCATCGACCACGACGTGAAGGTGCTCGGCTCGAAGAGCTACACCAACCGGCAGATCGCCGTCGCCGCCCTGTCCGGCAAGGAAGGCGTGATCGACGGGGCGCTCATCTCCGACGACACCGTCTTCTTCACCAAGGCCGTCGAGTCCTTCGGGCACGTCAGCGCCGAGATCGACCACGCGGCCCACCGGATCGCCTTCACCCCCACGGGCAAGCCGATGACGGCCCCGCAGGAGGAGATCTTCGTCGGCGGCGCCGGAACCCCGCTGCGCTTCCTCATCTCCATGGCCGGCCTCGCCGAGGGCACCACCACCATCACCGGCAACGCCCGCATGCAGGAGCGCCCGTTCGGCGACCTGCTCGCCGCCCTGCCCGGTCTCGGCGTCGAGGCGGTCGCGGTGCGCGGCAACGGCTCCCCGCCGATCCGCGTCACCGGCGGCAACTTCGCCGGCGGGAAGACGAGGATCTCCGGCGCCGTCTCCAGCCAGTACACCTCCTCGCTCCTCATCAGCTCCGTGCTCGCGAAGCAGGACACCGAGATCGAGATCGTCGACGAACTGGTCTCCAAGCCGTACGTCGAGATGACCCTCGCCACCCTCGCCGAGCACGGCATCACCGTCGAGCGCGACGGCTACCGCTGGTTCAAGGTGCCCGCCGGGCAGTCCTTCAAGGGCGGCCACGCGGTCGTCGAGCCGGACGCCTCGGGCCTGTCGTACTTCATCGCCGCCGCCGCGATCCTCGGCGGCCGGGTCACCATCCCCGGCATCGGCTCCACCTCCCACCAGGGCGACGTCGGCCTGGTCGAGGTCCTCGGCCGGATGGGCGCCCACACCGAGGTCACCGAGAACTCGGTCACCGTCAAGGGCGGACAGCTCCGCGGCATCGAGGTCGACATGGACGCCATGCCCGACGTCGTCCCCTCGCTCGCCGCCGTCGCCGCCTTCGCCGAGGGCCCGACCCACATCACGAACATCGCCAGCCTCCGGGTCAAGGAGTGCGACCGCATCGCGGCCGTCACCACCGAGCTGCGCAAGATGGGCGTCGAGGTCGACGAGTACGACGACGCCATGACCGTCCACGGCGGCCCCTCGCACGGCGCGGTCATCGACACCTACGACGACCACCGCATCGCCATGACCTTCGCGATCATGGGCCTGCGCACTCCGGGCGTCGTCATCAAGGACCCCGGCTGCGTCGCCAAGTCCTTCCCCGCCTTCTGGCAGACCCTGGACACCCTGCGATGACCGGGACCACCGACACGCACCCCGGCATCCTGCTCGTCCTGGACGGCTGGGGCCACGCCGAACCGGGGGCCGGCAACGCCCTCGCGGTCGCGGACACCCCCGTCCTGGACGGCATCCGCGCCAAGTACCCCGCCACGCTCGTCGAAGCCTCGGGCGAGCACGTCGGCCTGCTGCCCGGCACGGTCGGCAACTCCGAGATCGGCCACATGGTCATCGGCGCCGGCCGCCCCCTGGACTACGACAGCGTCCTCGTCCAACGGCAGATCGACACCGGCGGGCTGCGCGACAACCCGCGCCTCACCGAGGCGCTCGACGCCCTCGCGGCCGGCGGCGGCGCCCTGCACCTGATCGGGCTGGTCTCCGACGGGCAGATCCACGCCCACGTCGACCACCTGCACGAGCTGCTCTCCATCGCCGCCGCCCGGGGCGTGGAGCGGGTCTGGGTGCACGCCGTCACCGACGGACGCGATGTCGCCGACCGCACGGCAGGGCACTACCTCGGCCGGGTCGAGGAGTTCTTCGCCACGACCGGCGTCGGCCGCCTCGCCACGGTCTCCGGCCGCGGCTACGCCCTCGACAAGAGCGGCGACCTGGAGCTGACCGCCAAGGTCACCCAGGCGGTCGCCGACGGGCGCGGAGCCCTGGCCCGCGACTACGGCCAGGTGCTGGCGGGCGCCGGTGACGGCGACGTCTGGGTCACGCCGACCGTCCTCACCGACGCCGCCGGCACACCGCTGGCGACCGTACGGGACGGGGACGCGGTCCTGTTCGCCAACTTCCGCAGCGACCGCATCCAGCAGCTCGCCGACGACCTGGTCAAGCACCTGGCCGAGAGCGACGTGCGGATCCTCTCCCTGACCCAGTACGACACCGAGGCGGACATCCCCGCCCTGGTCGGCCGCGCCGACGCCTCCGGGGGTCTCGCGGACCAGCTGGAGGCACACGGTCTGCGGTCCGTGCGGGTCGCGGAGCAGGAGAAGTTCGAGCACGTCACCTACTACCTGAACGGGCGCGACGAGCGGCGCCGGGAGGTCGAGGAGCACGTCCGGATCACCTCGGACGAGGCGCCCGAGTACACCGCCCGACCCGAGATGAACCTCGACCGGGTCGCCGACGCGGTGATCGAGGCCGCCGGCCGGTCCGACGTCGCCCTGGTGGCGGCCAACCTCGCCAACATCGACGTTGTCGGCCACACCGGCGACCACGACGCCACCGTCAAGGCCGCCGAGCACACCGACGGCCAGGTCGACCGGATCCTGACCGCCGCCGCCGCGACCGGCCGCTGGGTGGTCCTGGTCGGCGACCACGGGAACGCCGAGCGGATGTCCAAGCCCGGCCCGGACGGCACCCCGCTCCCGTACGGCGGGCACACCACCAACCCGGTCCCCGCGGTCGTCGTCCCGGCACCCGGACAGGTCCTGCCCGACGCCCTCCGCGACGGCGGCAGTCTCGCCGACATCGCGCCCACCGTGCTCGCCCTGCTCGGCCGTCCGAGCGGACCCGCCATGACCGGAAGGAGCCTGCTGTGACCCTCGCGCCCCCGCTCGCCCAGACCCACACACCGGGCGGCACCCGCTTCGCCGGCGCCTACGCCGACGGCGCCGTCCGCCACGAGCCGGACGCGGGCCCCGCGCTGGCCGCCGAGGTCCGCGCCAGCGCCGACGGCACCGCCCACGTGCTGACCGTCACCAACCTCACCTCCGAGGCACAGGAGCTGCTCCCCGAGCCGCTGCTGCCGCCCGGCGACGGACCCCTGCTGTTCCTCGGCGGCGCGTCCACCACCGCCGAGCGCGACGGACGGCTCGTCGCCCGCCTCGCCCCCCACGGGTTCGTCCACCTCGGGCGCGCCCTCGACACCGACCAGGAGACCGCCTCATGACCACCGTCACCGGACCCCGCCCCCGCGTGGCGCTGATCGGCGACCACGGCAAGTCCCCCGCCCACGCCCGCCTCGACAGCTTCCGCGCCGAGCTGGAGGTGGACACCGTGTGGGTGCCCACCGAGACGATCACCGGCCCGGAGTCCTTCGACGGCTTCGACGGCCTCTGGGTCGTGCCCGGCTCCCCGTACGAGAACAAGGACGGCGTCCTCGCCGCCGCCCGTCACGCCCGCGAGAACGGCATCCCGTACCTGGGCACCTGCGGAGGTTTCCAGCACGCGCTGATCGAGTACGCCCGCAACGTCGCCGGCCTCAGCGACGCCGACGACGTCCAGTACGACCCCGAGGCCGCGACCCCGCTGATCGTGCCGCTCACCTGCTGCCTCGCCGGCGAGCAGGCGCCCCTGCTGCTGACCGCCGGCAGCCGGCTCGCGGCGGTCTACGACGGCGCCGGGCGCTCGACGGAGACGTACCACTGCAAGTACGGCCTGAACGCGGAGTTCGTCGAGCTGCTCACCGGCGCGGGCGTGCTGTTCAGCGGATGGGACGAGGAAGGCGCCCCGCGGGCCGCCGAGGTGCCCGGGCACCCGTTCTTCATCGGCACCCTGTTCCAGCCCGAGCTGGTCTCGGGGCCGGGCCGGATCCACCGGCTGATCACGGCCTTCACGGCCGAGGTGAGCGCCCGGGCGGCCGTCGCCGTCTGAGGTGGTACGCCCGGCGCGGGCGGTTCACGCCGCCGGACCCACGCCCTCGCCCCAGATCAGCGCGTCGAGCACCGCCCGGTGCTCGGGCCGGACGGCGTACCAGGCCCAGGTGCCGCGCTTCCTGCGGCTCACGAGGCCGGCGTCCACCAGGATCTTCATGTGGTAACTGACGGTCGGCTGGGCGAGGTCGAGCAGCGGCGTCATGTCGCACACGCACGCCTCGCCCTCCGGGGCCGCCAGCAGCACGCTGAGGATCTGCAGCCGGGTCGGATCGGCGACGCCCTTCATGCTCCGGGCCAACGCCTCCGCCCGCTCTCTGGGCAGCGGTTCCACGTCGAGAGGCGCCCCGCAGGTCGGATCCTCGTCGACGAAGGGCAGCAACTCCGAGCGGTGATCGGTCGCTTGTTCCGCTGACATGACGATCACCCTATGTCCGCCCGGACAGCCGTCTGCGTCACATCGAGCGAGTTCACCCACTGTTCGCCTGTCATTCAGCGGACGTCCGAACAGCCCCGCACGTCCTCCCTTCCCTCTCCCACCACCGCAAAGGCACCGCCATGTCTGTCACCTCCACCGAATTCCGAAGCACCGCAGCGGCCCTCACCGGGCGCCGGGTCCGCCGGGGCGCCGCCGCCTCTGCCGGTCTCCTCCTCGCCGCCGTCCTCACCGGCTGCGCCGGCTCCGCGAAGGCCGACAGCGGGGCCCTCCAGGCCAGCGGTTCGACCACGGTCGCCCCGGTCGCCTCCGACGCCGCCGAGGCGCTGAAGGGGAAGGGCCTGAACATCACCGTCGCCACCCAGGGCGGCTCCGCCGGCGGCATCTCCCAGCTCGGCACCGGCCAGATCGAGATCGCCCTCAGCTCCAAGCCGCTCGCCGACAAGGACCGCGCGGCGTACCCGAACGCCGACTTCGTGACGACGCAGATCGGCGCGGACGCCGTCGGCGTCATCATCACCAAGGAGGTCGCCGACGGCGGGGTGAAGAGCCTCTCCAAGGCGCAGGTGCAGGGCCTCTTCGAGGGCAAGATCACCAACTGGAAGGAGGTCGGCGGACCCGACCTCCAGGTCTTCGTGTACGACAAGGAGCCCGGCCGCGGCACCCGCGAGGTCCTCGACAAGTTCGTCTACGGCAAGGGCGAGCCGCCGGCCCCGCCGCAGTCCGCCAACTACGCCGTGGTCGGCGGCAACACCGAGACCCGCAACAAGCTGAAGTCGACCCGCGGTTCCATCGCCCCGCTGTCGACGGGCTTCATCGACGGCCACCCCGACCTGGTCGCCGTGCCCCTGGAGGGCATCGCCCCCACGATGGCGAACGTGGCCTCCGGCAAGTACCCGATGACCCGCCCGCTGTACATGATCACCAACGGGCAGCCCAAGGGCCACGCCAAGCAGTACATCGACTACATCCTGTCGGCCGAGGGCCAGAAGCTGCTGCCCAAGCACGGCTACCTGACCCGCCAGCAGATGGGCCTCTGACGTGAGCCTCACCCTGGAGCGCCCCGCCAAGGCGCACGCGTCCGCCGAGAGGAGGCCGCCCGAGGAGGGCGGCCGCCCCGGCCGGGCGAGATGGGTCTGGGGCTGGGCCTACAGCGGCATCCTCTCCGTCGGACTCGCCCTCGTGGTCCTGGTCGGCTACCTGGCCGACGGCATCGCGAGCGGCACCGTCGACTGGGGAGCCCTGCTCACGTCGTCGACGTGGAGCCCCGGCAACCTCGCCTTCGGCGGCCTGGCCATGATCTACGGCTCGGCGGTCGTCTGCGTCCTCGCCCTGGCCCTCGCCGTGCCGGTCGGCTGGGCAGCGGCCATCGCCCTCTCCGAGTACCTGCCGCCCCGCCTCGCCAAGCCTCTGCGCCTGAGCATCGAGCTGCTCGCCGCGGTCCCCTCCATCGTCTACGGCCTGATCGGCATCATGGTGATCCGGCCGTTCGTCGCCGGCCTCGGCGACGTACCGGGCGGCGACAGCATCCTCGCCGCCGGCATCGTCCTCGCCGTGATGATCATGCCGACGATCGTGGCGGTCAGCGTCGACGCCCTGGCCGCCGTCCCCGGCCGCTACCGCGAGGCCGCGTACTCCCTCGGTCTCACCCGCCGCGAGGTCGTCCGCTCCGCCGTCCTGCCCCAGGCACGCTCGGGCATGCGCTCCGGCGTCCTGCTCGGACTGGCCCGGGCGCTCGGCGAGGCCATCGCGGTCTTCATGGTCATCGGCCGCGCCGACGGACGGCTCCCGCAGTCGTTCGGGGACTTCTTCTCCTCTCTGGTCCGCCCCGGCCAGACTCTGACCACCAAACTCGCCGGACCCGAGCCGATGCTCGCGGGCACCTCGGGCCCGTACTTCGCCGCCCTGTGCGGGCTCGGCATCATCCTGCTGGCCCTGGTCGCCGTCGCCACCGTGTGGGGCACCCGCGGCTCCTCGGCCCGAGTGCGGCGCGGACCACGCGTGCGGCGGACCTCCGCGTGGCTGCGCGGCCCCAAGGACCGGCTGACCACGGCCGTCCGGTACGGCGCTCTGCTCCTGCCGACCGCCCTCCTCCTCGGCATGCTCGGCATCCTGCTGGCCCGCGGTGGCGCGGCGCTCAACCCGGTCTTCTGGTTCACCCCGTCCGCCGGCGCCTCCGACGGAGGCATCCGGGACCAGATCGTCGGCACGCTCCTGCTCCTCGCCACCACGGCGCTGATCGCCCTGCCGCTCGGCTACGGGGCGGGCATCGTGATCGGCACCCGTGCCTCCGCGAAGACGTCCCGGATCCTGGAGACCCTGACCGTGGCGGTCGGCGGGACACCCACCATCCTGCTCGGCCTGGCGGGCTACGTGCTGTTCTGCACGACCATGGGCTGGGGCCGCTCCTGGCTGGCCGGCGCGGTCGTCCTGGTCCCCGTCGTGGTCCCGGTCGTCGCGCTCACCACCGCGGGCCGCGTCCGCGGCATGCCGGGCGAACTCACCGAGAGCGCGCTCGCGCTGGGCCTGACCCGGCCGCAGTACATCCGCTCCGTGGTCATCCCCTACACGTGGCCGGCCACCCTCACCGGCCTGCTGCTCGGCCTGGCCCGCGCGGCGGGCGAGACGGCCCCCCTGATCTTCACCGCCACGGTGTTCTTCGGGGCCCCCGCCCTGCCGACCGGCATCGTCAACGCTCCGGTGCAGGCCCTGCCCACGCACATCTTCACCCTGTCGCAGGACTCCGGCGCCCCCGAGGCGATCGCCCAGGCCTGGGGCAGCGCCCTCGTCCTGGTCCTCATCACCGCGGGACTCCTCACCCTGGCCGTCTTCCTGCGCAACCGATTCGAAGGAGCACGACGTTGGACAACGTGACCACGGGCAACGCGACCCCGGAGAACGTGATCGCCGTCCGCGACCTGCGGGTCCTCGACGGAAAGAAGACCTTGGTCGGGCCGGTCACCTTCGAGCTGCCCGCCGGCTCCACCACCGGCCTGTGCGGCCCTTCCGGCGCCGGCAAGTCCACGGTGCTGCGCGCCCTGGTCGACCTCCTCCCGCACGGACTGCGGCGGGACGGCGAGGTGGACGTGCAGGGACGCACGATCTGCTGCGGCAAGGGAGACGCGACCCTGCGGAGCACGGTCGTCCTGGTGCCGCAGACGCCGGTGGTCTTCGGCGGAAGCATCATGGACAACGCCCTGTTCGGTCTGCGCCACCTGGTCCGCGCCTCGCGGACGGAGATGCGGGACCGGATGGAGAAGGCACTGCGGGAGTCCGGCCTGTGGAACGAGGTCCGCGACCGGCTCGACACCCCGGCGCAGTCGCTCTCCAACGGCCAGCGCCAGCGGCTGTGCCTGGCCCGGGCCCTCGCCCTGGAGCCGGCGGCGCTCCTGCTGGACGAGCCGACCAGCGCCCTGGACGAGCGCAGCCGTGACACGGTCGAGGAGTCGGTGGCGGCGCTGCGCGGCAACCGTACGGTCCTGCTCGTGTCGCACGACCCGGGCCAGGTGGAGCGGCTCTGCGACCGCACGGTCAAGCTGGAGCTGCCGGAGACGGCCGCGCTGGTGGCCGCCTCCTGAACCCCGCATCAGCGGGTCCCGGTGGTCGGGCCCGGTCCGTCGTGAGGAAAGCACGACGGGCCGGGCCCGACGCTTTTCATCCGGCGGTGACGAGCCCGGTCGCGGCGGCCGGCTCCGCGTCGCGGCGGGCCGCGAGATAGCGCTCGGCGTCGAGGGCGGCGGCGCAGCCGGAGCCAGCGGCCGTGATGGCCTGGCGGTAGATGTGGTCGACGACGTCACCGGCGCCGAAGACACCCGGCAGGCTCGTACGGGTCGAGGGGGCCTCGGTCTTCAGGTAGCCCTCCTCGTCGAGTTCGAGCTGGTCGGCGAAGAGCTCGGTGCGCGGGTCGTGGCCGATGGCGATGAACAGGCCGGTCGCGTCCAGCTCGCGGGTCTCGCCGGAGAGGACGTCCCGCAGAACGACGCCGGACAGCATGCCGTTCTCGGACTTGATCTCGGCGACCTCGCTGTCGAAGGCGAAGGAGATCTTGTCGTCGGCGAAGGCGCGGTTCTGCATGGTCTTGGACGCCCGCAGGGTGGAGCGGCGGTGGACGACGGTGACCGAGCGGGCGAAGCGGGTGAGGAAGGTGGCCTCCTCCATGGCGGTGTCGCCGCCGCCGACCACGACGATGTCGCGGTCGCGGAAGAAGAAGCCGTCGCAGGTGGCGCACCAGGAGACGCCGCGACCCGACAGCTCGTCCTCCTGGGGGAGGCCGAGCTTGCGGTAGCCGGAGCCGGTGGCGATGATCACGGCCTTGGCGCGGTGGACGGTGCCGGCGGAGTCGGTGAGGAGCTTGATGTCACCGGCGAGGTCCACGGAGACGATGTCGTCGTCGATCATCTCGGCGCCGAACTTCTCGGCCTGCGCCCGCATGTTGTCCATGAGGTCCGGGCCGTCGATGCCGGTGGGGAAGCCAGGGAAGTTCTCGACCTCGGTGGTGGTGGTGAGCGAGCCGCCGACGAATATGGAGCTGCCGAACAGCAGCGGCTTGAGCTGGGCGCGGGCCGTGTAGAGCGCGGCGGTGTACCCGGCGGGGCCGGAGCCGATGATGATGACCTCGCGGACGTCGTCCTGGGCGCCGGTCGGGGTCGTGGCGGTCGTCATGGTGAGGTCAGTTCTCCTGCTTCTCGGCGTTCTTGGAGTCGATCTCCGCGATGAGGCCCTCGATGAGCCCCTTGATCTCGTCCCGGATGGGACGGACGGCCTCGACCCCCTGGCCGGCCGGGTCCTCCAGGACCCAGTCGAGGTAGGTCTTGCCGGGGAAGTACGGGCAGGCGTCGCCGCAGCCCATGGTGATGATGTAGTCCGACGCCTGGGCGGCCTCGACGGTGAGCACCTTCGGCTTCTGGTCGGAGATGTCGATGCCGAGCTCGGCCATGGCGGCCACGGCGGCCGGGTTGACCCGGTCGCCCGGGAGGGAGCCTGCCGAGCGGACCTCGACGCGGTCGCCCGCCAGGTGGCGGAGGAAGCCGGCGGCCATCTGGGAACGCCCCGCGTTGTGGACGCAGACGAACAGTACGGACGCGAGCGGGGACTCGGACATCGGTTCTTCCTTCACAGCAGGCAGGTATCAGCCCGGGCTGGCATCAGCCCTCAATGATGTGAGAGTATCAGTCCATGCTGACGTCAGTCGACACTGAGCTGTTGAAGGTCCTCGCCGACCCGCTCCGGCTCCAGATCGTGACCCTGCTCGCCCGCGAGACGCTGTGCACCACGCACCTGGTGGAGGAGACAGGGGCCAGACAGACCAACCTCTCCAACCACCTCAAGGTGCTGCGCGAGGCGGGCGTGGTGGAGACCGAGCCCTGCGGCCGGTTCACGTACTACCGACTGAAGCCCGAGGTCCTCGACACGCTCGCCGAGCAGTTCGCCGGCCTCGCCGCCACCGCCCGCGCCCACGCCGACACCAAGAGGTCCTGCCCGTGACCCCCGCCGCCCCCACGACCACGAGCCCCGAGAAGTCGGTGGTCGCGAAGCTGTCGACGCTCGACCGCTTCCTCGCCGTCTGGATCCTCCTCGCCATGGGCCTCGGCCTCGGACTCGGGCGCCTGATCCCCGGCATGGACGACGCGCTCGCGAAGGTCGAGATCGGCGGCATCTCGCTCCCCATCGCCGTCGGCCTGCTGATCATGATGTACCCGGTCCTGGCCAAGGTCCGCTACGACAGGCTCGACGCCGTCACCGGCGACAAGAAGCTCATGGTCTCGTCGCTCGTCATCAACTGGATCCTCGGCCCGGCGCTCATGTTCGCGCTCGCCTGGATCTTCCTGCCGGACCTGCCCGAGTACCGCACCGGCCTGATCATCGTCGGCCTGGCCCGATGCATCGCCATGGTGATCATCTGGAACGACCTGGCCTGCGGCGACCGCGAGGCCGCAGCCGTCCTGGTCGCCCTGAACTCGGTCTTCCAGGTCCTGGCCTTCGGCCTGCTGGGCTGGTTCTACCTCGACATCCTCCCCGGATGGCTCGGCCTGGGCGAGGGCGAGACGCTGGACATCTCGATGTGGAAGATCGCGCTGAACGTCGTCATCTTCCTCGGCGTCCCGCTCGTCGCCGGGTTCCTCACCCGCCGCATCGGCGAGAGGAAGCTGGGCCGGGAGTCGTACGAGGCGAAGTTCCTGCCGAAGATCGGCCCGTGGGCCCTCTACGGCCTCCTCTTCACCATCGTGATCCTCTTCGCCCTGCAGGGGAAGACGATCACCTCGCAGCCGCTGGACGTGGCGCGGATCGCGCTCCCGCTGCTCGTCTACTTCGCCGTCATGTGGTTCGGCACCTTCCTGCTCGGCAAGGCGATCGGCCTGCACTACGACCGGACGGCCACGCTCGCCTTCACGGCGGCCGGCAACAACTTCGAGCTGGCCATCGCCGTCGCGATCGCCACCTTCGGCGTCACCTCCGGCCAGGCCCTCTCCGGCGTCGTCGGCCCGCTGATCGAGGTCCCGGTCCTGGTCGCGCTCGTCTACGTGTCGCTGGCCTGGCGCAGGAAGTTCGCCCCGGCTCAGCGGTAGGCGTCGTCACGCGTCACCCCCAGGTGCCCCGCCCCGCCGTGCGGGCCGGGGCACCGTCGTCGAGAAGGGAATCCCGGGCATGGCCCAGCACCAGACCGCCGAAGTCGGCATCGACGTGGTCGTCATCGGCGGAGGCCAGGCGGGCCTCGCCGCCGGCTACCACCTGCGCCGGGCCGGCCTGGACTTCGTGATCCTGGACGCCGGTACGGCCCCCGGCGGCGCCTGGCGGCACACCTGGGACTCCCTCCATCTCTTCTCCCCCGCCGCGTACTCGTCCCTCCCCGGCCGCATGATGCCCCCGCAGCCGGGCGAGACGTACCCCGACGCCGCCCACGTCGTCACGTACCTCGCCGACTACGAGCGGCGCTACGACCTCCCGGTCCACCGCCCCGTCCGCGTCTCGGGCGTCCACCGCGACGGCGCACGCCTCCGCGTCGCGACCGACTCCGGTACGTGGCGGGCCCGGGCGGTCGTCAGCGCGACGGGCACCTGGTCCCGCCCCTTCGTCCCGGCCGTCCCCGGCCGCACGGAGTTCCGGGGCACCCAGCTCCACACCGTGGAGTACCAGCGCCCCTCCGACTTCGCCGGACAGCGCGTGATCGTGGTCGGCGGCGGCAACTCCGGCGCCCAGATCGCCGCCGACCTCGCGTACGACGCCGACCTGACCTGGGTCACCCTCCGCGAACCGGTCTACCTCGCCGACGACATCGACGGCCGCGCCCTCTTCGACCACGCCACCGCCCGCCGCAAGGCCCTCGACGAAGGCCGCACCGACACCGGCGGCGTCGCCTCCCTCGGCGACATCGTCGCCGTCCCCCCGGTCCGCGCGGCCCGCGACGCCGGCCTCCTCAAACCCCAGCCCATGTTCACCCGCCTCACCGCGACCGGCGTGGAATGGCCCGACGGCACGACGGCGGACGCCGACGCGATCATCTGGTGCACCGGCTTCCGCCCCGCCCTGTCCCTCCTCGCCCCGCTCGGACTGCGCGGCCCCCGCGGCCACATCCCCACCACCGGCACCCAGGCGCTCGGCGAACCCCGCCTCCACCTGCTCGGCTACGGCGACTGGACCGGCCCCGCCTCCGCCACCCTCATCGGTGTCGGCCGCCCCGCCCGCGACGCCGCCCGCGCGATCGCCGAACTCCTGCGCTGAACAGAGAACAAGCCTGGCCAGAGCTGCGGCTTCCTGCGAAGATCGCCCGCCATGGACTACACCCTGCACCGCGTACAGGCGGAGGACTGGCCGGCGTACCGGGCGATACGCCTGGAGATGATCCGGGACACCCCGCTCGCCTACCTGGAGACGATCGACGAGGCGCTCGCCCACCCCGACTCCGAGTGGCAGTTCCGCACGACGCGGGCCGCGAGCCCCGGCAACATCGGTGTCGCGGCCGTCGGCTCCGAAGGGGAATGGGTCGGGGTCATGAACGGATTCCTGCCCGCGCCGGACACGGCCAAGCTGGTCGGCGTCTGGCTGCGTCCGGACCACCGAGGCCCGGTCGGTGGCGTGGCGACGCTCATGCTGGACGAGATCGTGCGCTGGGCACGCGAGGAGACGGCGGCCGAGCGCCTCGTCCTTCTCGTCCACGAGGAGAACCGCCGGGCCATCGCCTTCTACCGGCGTCGCGGCTTCGTGCCGACCGGCCAAAAGAAGCCGTACCCGCTGAACCAGAGCCAGCGCGAACTGGAGATGGCGCTTCCGCTGCGCGGCTGAGGGCCCGTGGCCCCGTCGGCGGCCACGGGCCCTCAGAGCGCTAGGCCACGCCGCTCAAGGCCCCCTCGCGCGCGCCCGTGCCGCACGAGCCGCAGGCGGTGTTCCGCTCGTACTCCTCCGTCTGGACGCCGTACTCGATGGAGTCGAGGAGCAGCTTGGTGCCCAGGGACCTGGCCGGCAGGCCGAGGAGGAAGCGCAGGGTGTCGTTGACGGCGGCGGCCGAGACCATGGCGTTGAGGGGGCCGTAGCTCGGGGCCTGGTAGGCCTGGTTGTAGTCGGTGAAGTCGGTGGCCTCCAGGTCGCCGCCGTTGAACGAGGCCAGGCCGGTGTCGGCGAAGTGGCACTCCAGGCAGGCGGTGCGGCCGGGCACGACGAGCGGGCCGACGATGCCCATCGTGTCGAGGTAGCCGGCGCAGGTGTAGGGGACGCCGGTGCGGACCGACGCCTCGTTCAGCCAGCGGTGGACGTCCTGCGGGGTGTCGGCGGAGAGGATGACGAGGTCGCAGTCGGCGAAGTGCCGGACGGCGAAGTCGGGGCCGTCGAAGACGTCGTTGACGACGTCGACGCGGACCTCGGTGTTGCGTTCGGCGACGCGGCGGGCCAGCGCCTCGACCTTCGGGGTGCCGACGTCGCCCTCGGTGTAGAGGAACTGGCGGGTGAGGTTCGTGGTCTCCACGACGTCCGCGTCGGCGACCACCAGCCGGCCGACGCCCGCCGCGGCCAGCATCATCGCCACGTTGCTGCCGATGCCACCCGCGCCGATGAGGCCGACGGTGCTGTTCCGGATGACGGCCATCGGGTCGCCCTCGAAGCCCGCGACGCCGAAGTAGAGGCGGTGGCGGCTGTAGCGCTCCTCCCGGTCGACCCAGTGCGTGGTGAGCACGCCGGCGCAGCGGAGCTCGTGGAGCAGCTGCCCGGCCTCCTCGACGCCCAGGTCGGAGTGGGCGGTCACGGTGGCGAGCGCCTCCGCCTCGGGGACGGGCCGGGAGAAGGCGGACAGGACGTGCCGCAGGTAGTCGGGGGCGTCCTCGATGGCCAGCGCCGCGGGCGGCATGAGGCCGATCATGAGGTCCTTGCCCGGCTGCAGGACGGAGAGTCCCTGCCGCAGGTTGATCGAAGTCATCGGGTGCCTCCGTGGGCCGCCGCGGAGGCGGTCGCGTTCAGGGTGGACGGGGAGCGGGAGGTGGTCGGAGCGGGGGCGGCGGTCTCGGTACGGGGCGCCAGCAGCCGGCCGCCACCGAGGACGAGCAGGGCCGCGACGACCGAGAAGACGGTGAGGAAGACAGCCGCTCCGGGCGGTCCGGCCAGGGCGAGCACGGCGCTCACCACGGCGACGGAGACCGGCTGGACGGCGGATTCCAGGGACTGCACGGCGGTCATCGTCTGGCCCAGGTGCTCCGTCGGGACGCGCTCCTGGATGAGGTTGGAGCGGGAGACCGCGTAGACCATGCCGCAGAGGTTCACGACGAGCATCGCCGCCGTGGCACCGATCCAGGAGGGGACGGCGAAGAGGGCCGCGCCGAAGGCCATCCACAGGGCGGCCCGCCGCATCACGGGTTCCTTGGGCCGGTCGGCGAGGCGCTGGCAGATCAGGGTGCCGAGGAAGAGGCCGGCGCCCGCGGCGCTCGTCACGATGCCTGCCTCGGTGGGCCCGTCGCCGTACACGTCCCGTACGGCGAAGACGGCCAGCGTGCCGAGGGGCGCGTACACGACGGCCACGGCGGCGATCGAGCTCATGAACCGCCCGGCGCCCTCGGCCCTGCGGAACCAGGTGAGGCCTTCGAGGAGGCTCTTCCGGATCGGGGCGGTGGAGGCGTTCCCCGGCGTGGTCGGGACACCGATGGTGAGGACGACGGCGGCGATGGCCAGGAACGTGAGGCTGTCGAGCAGCATCAGCACGTCCGCCGAGGTGACCTGCAGCAGGAACCCGCCGGCGGCGGGGCCGAGTACCGAGGCGGACGTCCAGGCGCTGGCGAAGGCCGCGTTCACCTTGCTGCGGCGGTCTCCGTACACGCGGGGGATGGTGACGAAGGTGGCCGTGCGGGCGAACAGGTCGATGGTGTTCATCGCGTACGCGATGAGGCCGATCAGCCAGACGGCGGCGACGGACGCGCCGGCGGCGAGCGGGATCGTCAGGACGAGGACGGCCTGGAGGAGATAGGCCCACAGCATCATCGCGCGGGGCGACCGGCGGTCGGCGAGCACGCCGACGAGGGGTCCGGGAAACGCCTTGGGCAGCTGGGTGGCGAGGGCCACGCCGCCCATCGCGGCGAAGGAATGGGTCCGGTCGAAGACGAGGAGGGGAAGGACGATGTTGAAGACGCCGTTCCCGAAGGCGTTGACCCACATTCCGGCGAAATGGCGGCGGAATCTGGAGTCACGCCAGATGGATTTCACATCGGACGGTTCCGCGTTCTTCTTTTCCGTATGCACCATGGGCCGTTCCGCCTCCGGACGAACTCTGAACCTGGGGAGGGAAGCTGGGGGAAAGCTGGATGAAGCAGGGGCACTGCGGGGAGCCGCCGCTGCCGCGGGCCGGGAACCGGGGTCGCTCCCGGCCCGCGAGGCGACGACTACTAGTTGAAGGCGCGGCCGGAGACGGCGCGGGCGGCGACAACCTTGATGATCTTCAGCATGATGACTCCCTGAGTGATTTCGAGGTTTCCCGGGATTTCCTCCCGGTGTCGCCTCCGTTTGTTGGCGACGAGTTAATGATGTCCTGTGGCCGGAGCTCGCGGAAGCCCCTCCGGTTGGCAGCAATTGCACCCGGCAGGAAGCTGCCCGGAGGTGAAATCGGATAACACTGGAAAAGCCGTCCTGGAAACGCGAAAGCCCCCCGAGCGGAAGGCTCGGGGGGGCCGGCGGAGGGCGGGTAAGGCGCTCTGTGAACGCTCTGTCAGCGCTCTGTCGAGGTCTCCGTTCAGCGCTTCCGGAAGGGACGCAGGAGGCGTGCCGTGTGCCGTTCGGCACCCGGGTCGAGGACGAACAGCGGCAGGGCGTGGACGGCGTGATGCCAGAAGGAGATGCCCATCGTCGCCTTGATGGAGGCGTGGAAGGCGACGGAGGACAGCCCCACGGCACGGGGGTGCTTGCGCAGCGCGATCTGTGCGGCGGGGAAGAGGAGTTCGAAGGCGAGCGTGGCGGCACTGGCGGCGGCCGCCACGGTCATCGGCCGCCTGCTGAGCCACTTGCCCGCACGGTTGCCCAGCTCGGCCCAGCTGCCGCGCAGGGTACGGCCGTCGGCCCAGGCGGGCCCGCTCAGCAGCACCTTGGAGAGCCCCGACTGGAAGTAGAGGCAGCCGTAGTACAGCCGCATGGCGAGCAGCACGGCGGTGGCGACGTCGGGCGACGGTCCCCCGCCGTCCGCGCCGTCGCCCGTGCCGTCGTCCGCTCCCTCGCCGACGGCTTCGGCGAGACTGCCGCGCGAGTCGGTCAGGGAGAGCAGAAGCAGGTAGACGTTGAGGTTGGAGTTGTAGTTCCAGGCCCGCTGGTCGAACTGCGCGACATGCCGCTGCACGGCGGCGAACGAGGCATTGGCCGCGAACTTGAGGGCCTTGCTCTCGGCACCGAGCGTCCAGGCGGCCGTCGACACGAACGCGAGCCGTCGCAGGGCCTCGTACTGCTCGGCGCTCAGCCGCCCGGAGGGCCGGCCGTCCTGGCCCTCCTCCTTACGGCTCCACTCGTCGACGAGGGCGTCGCCGGGCGGGAGGTGCCAGAGGGTGTTCAGGATCGCCAGGCCGGTGGTGAGCCGGGCCAGTGCGAGGCGCTGACGCGCCCCGGTGATCTCAGGCAGCATGCCCCGCCTCCTCCTTCTTCCCTTCCTCGGTCTCTTCGACGAGGGGTTCGACGAACCGCCACAGGGGCGCCTCCGGCTGATCGGCCACGACGCCTTCGGGGTCGTACCGGTGCACGAGCTCGGCCGACGTCACCTCCGTGCGGTCGAAGGGCGAGCAGGTCCGGAAGTCGACCTCGACGAAGTACAGCTCCATCGCGACGAACCGCCGCCCGGCCCCCGCCGAGAACGACGCCTTCACCTCGTCCCAGGCCCGCCACCCGCGCCGGTTCAACCGCTCCAGTGCCTGTCGGCAGAACCGGTCCCGGACCTCCACGTCGTCCTGCGCGTGGAAGACCCGTTCCAGGACGGACACCACCCGGAAGAACTCCAGCGGCAGCAGCGACCACGGATCGGTGGGCCCGACGGCCTCGCCGTCGTCCGTGAAGAGCCGGACGCGCATCTGCAGCGCCTGGTCACGCTTGTGGTACGCGAACATGTTGAAGGTGCAGAACGGCCACCGGTTGGTGTTCAGGACCGTGTGCACCACCTGGCCGGCGAGATAGACGGACGTCCCCGTGAGGATCGCCCGACTCAGCAGCTTGGCCCGGGGTACTGGGGACACGTGCGCTCTCTTTCGACGGGACGCGTACGCCGCCCATGCCGGCGCACACTGCGGTCACCGTCGAGTCTCGACACCCACCCGCCCGCGCGGAACCCGCACCCGCTGGCATGAACCACCCCTGGCACCGTCCTGCCGGTCGCACGGACCACGGTGCAGCTCACGCGCCCCTGCGCACGTGCGCGCGCCGCCCTCCCCCTCCGTACGGTCCGGCCGATGGTGAACCGCCCGCGCACGCCGTGAGGGAGAGCTGACGAAGCCGACCGAAGAAGTGCTCCGGGCCCTGACCCAGCCGTCGGCCTCACCGACGAGGGTCATGGCATCGCGGACCACTACAAGTGGAATGGCCCGCCGGCACCACGGCCGAGGCCGACGCGATCATCTGGTGCACCGGCTTCCGCCCCGCCTCCGCCACCCTCATCGGCGTCGGCCGCCCCGCCCGCGACGCGGCCCGGAGCATCGCCGGGACCCGGTCCGGTGGGGGCCGGACCCGTCCCTGACGAGTCGGGGACGGGGCCGGCCGCACCCGGCTGATGCCGCGGAGGTTCAGGAGCTCAGGGGCTCCGGGTTCACTTCGTGCAGCGGACCGTGGCGTTCGACCAGTACATGTACTGGCTGATCTGCCGCGTGTACGGGATGCCGGACGGGAAGCACGTGTAGCGGGCGTAGCCGGCGAACGACGCCTTCACGTAAGCGTCGTTGTAGGCGGAGGACTCGGCCGTCCACGCGGTCGAGCCGGTGCCGAAGCCGGTGAAGTACTCGGTCGTGACGGCCGCCGTGCCGACCGCCACCGTGTCGGCCGCCGCCGGGTCGGCCGCGGCCGTGCCCACGCCGCCGAGGCCCGTCAGGCCGAGCACCGCGGCGAAGGCGAGAGCCAGACGTACTGAGGATCGCTTCATTCTCGTTCCGTCTCCCTGTTCTGGAGCGTGTCTCGCTCCGGAGGAGAAGCTAGCGACGCGCCGGGGCCGCGAGGGGCAGTCGGCCGGGAACTGCCCCTCGGGCCCTGGGCGGGCCGGCGCGGTGCCCCGCTCTCACCGCCCGGGCGTTCCGGCGGTCGCCGTGTGGAGGGTGCGGAAGCGGGTCGGGGCGGCCGGGTCGCGGTCGGCCACCTGGACGGGGGGCCAGGCCCACTGCTGGACGGGCGTGTCGGCGGGGCGGGTGAAGCGGATGGCGCCCCGGGTGCCCTCGACGGTCACGCGGGGCCAGGCCCCGGCGACGGCCGCGCGGTCCGTGCCGTGGGCGCGGAGGGTCTCCGCGAGGACGGTGATCGTGTCGTACCCCTCGAACGCCACGAACGAGGGGGCGGCGCCGAGCCGGGCGCGGAGGGCGGACTCCACGCGCGCGCCCAGCGGGGTGGGGCGTACGGGGAGGTAGCGGAGGAACGGGATCGCGGCGCCGGCCTCGCCGAGGAGGGACTCCCAGGCAGGGAACTCCGGCTGGCCGGCCGGCGCGCCGATGAGGACGTGGGCCAGGCGGGGGTCCCGGCGGGCCGCCCGGACGATCGGGACCGCCGGGTCCGGGAAGCCGGTCAGGAGCAGAAGGGCCGTCACGTCCCGGGAGCCGGTGGCCAGTTCGTCGCAGAGCGCCTCGGGGGGCAGGGTGCGCGCGTCGAGTTCGGTGACGGTGCCGCCGCGGGGGGCCAGGTGGTCGCGGAGGACGCGGGTGCCGGCCGCCCAGTAGAGGCTCGGTTCGGCGGCGACCGCGACGCGGGTGTGGCCGGCGGCGAGGAGGAAGTCGGCGTAGACGCGCCAGCCGTGGGACTGCGCCGGGGCCAGCCGCGCGACCCGGTCCGTCGGCCGCTCGGTCAGCGCGTCGAGGACCGCCGAGGAGCAGAGGAACGGCAGGCCGAGGGCGTCGGCCCGGGCGGCCGCCGCGCGGGCGGCGACGCTGTGGTACTCGCCGGCCAGGGCGGTCACGCCGAGCCCGGCCAGGTCGTCCACGGCCGCCTCGGCCCGGTGCGGGTCGGCGGCGGTGTCCCTGACCAGGAGTTCCAGCGGCCGGCCGTCGATCCCGCCGCCGGCGTTGGCCTCCCGCGCGGCCAGTTCGAGGCCGGCGAGCAGATGCCGGCCGGCCTCGGTCCAGCCGGGGCGGGTGAGCGGGGCGAGGGCGCCGATCCGGACGGGGGGTGGGGGCGTCGTGCTCATGGACGGGCGTCTCCCGCGGGGTGGTTCGTACGGTTCCACCCCATTCTTCGTACGGGAGGGGGCGCCCGGCCCGGTCCGACGCGCCGGGGCCCGTCAGGGAGGTCGGGCGTCCGGCTCTGTCTGTCCGGCGCGCCGGGACCCGTCGGGGGGCGGGCGTCCGGCTCTGTCTGTCCGACGCGCCGGGGCCCGTCAGGGGTCGGGCGTCCGGCTCTGCCCGTCCGACGCGCCGGGGCCCGTCAGGAGGCCGACGGCTCCGCGGTCGCGTCGCGGACGCCGAGGCGGAGGTGCTCCACGTGGTAGAGCGCCTGGTCGAGGAGTTCGGCGACGTGGTTGTCGTACAGGGCGTAGACGATCGAGCGGCCGTGACGTTCGCCGGTGACCAGTCCGAGGTTGCGCAGCAGGCGCAACTGGTGGGAGCAGGCGGAGGGTTCCATGCCGACGGCCTCGGCGAGGTCGCCGACCGAGCAGGGGCCTTCCTGCAGCCTGGCGAGGATGTACAGGCGGGAGGGGGTGGCGAGGGCCTGGAGCGTGGCGGCGACGTCCGCGGTGCCGACGGCGTCGAGCCGTTCGCGGGGGGTCGCGCCGGTGACGGTGTCGATTCCGTGGCCCATGCGCCCATCATACGGATGACACATGAATAGGTGTTCAGGTGTTCCGGTATGGTGAGGGGGTCGATGCCGCCTGCCCGCGAAGGGTCGCTCCGCCATGCCTTCTTCCCTGGACCAGCGCGACCAGCGTCGCGACCCGAGCGACCCCCGCGACCCGCGCGGGCCGCGGGGCGACCGGGACGCGCCACACCCGGACGCCCGGCGGCCCGCGCGCCCCGACGCCGCGCCGCCCTCCCGCACCCGCACCCGTGCCCTCGCGCTTCCCGAGGTGCGCTGGGCGCTGGCCTCGCTCGCGCTCTTCCTCCTCGCCCTCACCCCCTACCTCCTGGACGGTCCCGCGTGGCTGTGGGGGACGCTCTTCGCCGCCGCCTACGCCACCGGCGGCTGGGAGCCCGGCTGGGAGGGGCTGAAGGCGCTCCGGGAGCGGACCCTCGACGTGGACCTGCTGATGGTCGTCGCCGCGCTCGGCGCCGCCGCGCTCGGCCAGGTCCTCGACGGCGCGCTGCTCATCGTCATCTTCGCGACCTCCGGCGCCCTGGAGGCGGTCGCGACCGCCCGGACCGCGGACTCGGTGCGCGGACTGCTCGACCTCGCGCCCGCCACCGCGACCCGGCTGCTCCCCGACGGCTCCGAGGAGACCGTCGAGGCGGAGGCGCTCGCGGTCGGCGACACCGTCCTCGTCCGGCCCGGGGAGCGGATCGGCGCGGACGGGCGGGTCGTCGGCGGGGCGAGCGAGGTCGACCAGGCCACGATCACCGGCGAGCCGCTGCCGGTGGTCAAGGAGGCGGGCGACGAGGTGTTCGCCGGGACCGTCAACGGCACCGGCGCCCTGCGCGTACGGGTCGGGCGCGACCCCTCGGACTCGGTGATCGCCCGGATCGTGCGGATGGTCGAGGAGGCGTCCCGGACCAAGGCGCCGACCCAGCTGTTCATCGAGAAGGTCGAGCAGCGGTACTCGGTGTCGATGGTCCTCGCGACCCTCGCCGTCTTCGGCGTCCCGCTCGCCTTCGGCGACGACCTGACCTCCGCCCTCCTCCGCGCGATGACCTTCATGATCGTCGCCTCGCCGTGCGCGGTGGTGCTCTCCACCATGCCGCCGCTGCTCTCCGCCATCGCCAACGCCGGCCGGCACGGCGTCCTCGCCAAGTCCGCCGTCGTCATGGAGCGCCTCGGACAGGTCGACGCCGTGGCCCTCGACAAGACGGGCACCCTCACCGAGGGCACACCGCGCCTCACCGACGTGCGCCCGCTGGCCGGCGCCGGCCTCGACGCCGACGCCCTGCTCCGGCTCACCGCCTCGGCCGAGCACGAGAGCGAGCACCCGCTGGCCCGGGCCGTCGTCGGCGCGGCGCGGGAGCGCGGTCTCGCCCTGGCCGCCGCGGAGGGCTTCACCGCCGCGCCCGGGCGGGGCGTCACCGCCACCGTCGAGGGCCGACGGATCGAGGTCGGCTCCCCGGCGAGGCTGCTCACCGGGGGTGCCGGCGGTGAGCACGCGCGCGTGGTGCGGGAGTTGGAGGAGGCGGGGCGGACGGCGGTGGCCGTGCTGCGCGACGGGGAGCCCGTGGGCGTCCTCGGCGTCGCCGACCGGCTCCGCCCCGACGCCGCCGCGACCGTCGCCGCCCTCACCCGGCTGACGGGCCGCGCCCCGGCCCTGTTGACCGGCGACAACGAGCGGGCCGCGCGGCAGGTGGCCGAGCGCGTCGGCATCACCGACGTACGCGCCGGGCTGCTGCCCGAGGAGAAGGTGGCGGCCGTACGGGCCTGGGAGGCGGAGGGGCGCCGGGTGCTGGTCGTCGGCGACGGGGTCAACGACGCGCCGGCGCTGGCCGCCGCGCACTGCGGGGTCGCGATGGGCCGGGCCGGTTCCGACCTCGCCCTGGAGACGGCCGACGCGGTGGTCGTACGCGACGAACTGGCCGCCGTCCCCGCGGTCGTCGCGCTCTCCCGCACCGCGCACCGGCTGGTCGTGCAGAACCTGGTGATCGCGGGCGTCTTCATCGCCGTGCTGGTCGCCTGGGACCTGATCGGCACGCTCCCGCTGCCGCTCGGCGTCGCCGGTCACGAGGGCTCCACGGTCCTCGTCGGCCTCAACGGCCTCCGCCTGCTGCGGTCGGCGGCCTGGCCGCGCCCCGCGGCACGCTGACGGCGGGCGCCCGGTCCGAGCGGGCACGGGTGGGCACCGACCCGGGGGACGGCGGACGCCGACCCCCGGTAAGGCCGCCCGGACCGGGAGTTCGAAGGAACGAGCCCCTGGTACGCCTGCGCGGACCGGGAGTTCGTGAGTACGCCCCCCGACACACTTGCTCTGGCCGGGAGTTGGGGGGTGCGGAGGACAGTCGGGTCAGATGCCCATGCCGATGCCGCCGCCCACCGGGAGCACCGCCCCGGTGATGTAGCCGGCGTCCTCGGAGGCGAGGAAGCGGACGGCGGCGGCGACCTCGCGGTCGGTGCCGGGGCGGCCGACCGGGGTCATCCGCATGGTGTCCCGCATGCGCCGGTCGCTGAGGTCCTTCGTCATGTCCGTCTCGATGATGCCGGGCGCCACCAGGTTGACCGTGATGCCCCGGGGGCCGAGCTCCCAGGCCAGCGAGCGGGCGAAGCCGAGCAGGGCGGTCTTGGTGGCCGCGTAGTTGGTCTGGCCGGGCGAGCCGAGGAAGCCGAGCGCGGAGGAGAGGAGCACGATCCGGCCGCGCCGCTCGGCCAGCATCACCGAGGCCGCCGCCCGCACCGTACGGAACACGCCCCGCAGGTTCGTGTCGAGCACCTCGTCGAAGGTGTCGTCGTCCATGCGCAGCAGCAGCGTGTCACGGGTGATGCCGGCGTTGGCGACGAGCACCTCGACGGGGCCCTGCTCGCGGGCGACCGTCTCGAACGCCTCGTCGACGGAGCTCTGGTCGGTGACCTCGCAGCGCACCCCGAGGAAGCCCTCGGGGACGTCGCCGCCGCGGTGGCCGACGGCCACCCGGTCGCCGTCGGCGGCCATCATGCGGGCCACCGCGAGTCCGATGCCCCGGTTGGCTCCGGTGATGAACACTGATCGTGACACGGCTGTCCGGCCGTCCTTTCCTGGTACGTGCGGTGCGGTGAGGTGAGGTGGGATGAGGCGGGGGTGGCGGTTCAGCGGTCCGGCGCCTGGACGACCAGGCAGGACCAGGTGAAGCCGGCGCCCGCGCTGAAGACCAGCGCCGCCTCCCCCGGCGCGAGCGCCCGCTCGCGCATCAGGTCGGCGATGCCGGCGACGGCGTCGCCGGCGCCGAGGTGCCCGGTGGCCAGGCCGTACTCCAGCGGTTCCGCGGAGGTGTGTTCGGCGAGCACGGCCCGCCAGGAGTCGCGCAGGGTCTTGCGGCCGAAGCGGGGCAGGACCGCGTAGCGCAGCCGCAGGTCGTACGGGTGCATGCCGGCGTCGACGAGGGCTTCGCCGACGACCGTGCGGATGCCGCGCAGATTGGCGGCGACGAAGCCCTCGTTGCCGTGCTCCCGCAGGTAGGCGCGTTTGGTGACGCGCATGTCGACGCGGTCGCGGACGCCGCGCGGGACCGGCGCGAAGGGGTCGGCGCCGCGGTGCATCTCCTCCAGTTCGGGCGCGGCGGTGCTGGCCACCGAGAGGAGCAGCAGCGGGTCCTCGTCGGCGGCGGGCGCGGTGAGCACGAGGGCCGTGCCGCCGTCCCCGTACGCCACGCCGTAGTCGCTGGCCCAGCGGTCGAAGCCGGGGGCGACGAAGCGGTCGGCGGTGGTGACGAGGGCGCGGCGGGACCGCGGCGAGCCGGTGGTCCGGGCGGCGGTGAGATAGGCCGAGGCGAGCTGGACGGCGCTGCTGCCGCCGTTGCACACCTGCTGGATGCCGATGGGCAGGGCGCGTTCGGCCCCGATGCGGTGGGCGACGTAGTGGGCGGGCGACCACAGGTCGTGGCCCTGGTAGTACATGCTCGCGTGGAAGGTCAGGTCGAGTTCCTTGGGCTCGATCCCGGCCGCGTCCAGGACGTCGGACGCGGCGGAGACGGCCATGTCGGGGGCCGACTCGTCGAGGGCCGCGGGGACGGCCGTGTGGCCGAGGTCCTGTGCGTGGCGCCGGGTCAGCCGGCCCTCCACGACCGCGTCCTCGACCTGGTCCCGTCCGCGCGGAAGCCACAGCGCGGCGGCCGAAATACCGACCGGTTCCGCCAGCTTCATCTCCGCTCCGCCTTTCCTGAGGGATTCGCTGGAGGAGTATGCCGGGCCGATATAGAAGCGCCGTGGAAGTTGCTCGTAAATCCCCCTCCCGGATCAGCGTCCATGCAGGTGGGGAGGGGTGCGTACCTCCTTAGAGACACAGTCCGCTACCACTATCGAAACCTTGCCCGAAGGCGTTCACGGCGACTTTCATTCCTCACGGCAGAAGAAACCCGAAGCGCCGGACCCCGGAATTCCGGGGTCGCCGGAATTCCGGTGGTGCCGGAATGCCCCGCGGGGGCGGACCGGCCGCGGCGACCAGTGCGAAGGGGAAAAGACATGGCCGGCACTCAGCTTCCCGAGGACGTCCGGGCGGGCATCCGCGAGATCGTCGCCGAGGTGCTGGAGGTGGACGCCTCCGACCTCACCGAGGACAGCAGCTTCGTGAACGACTTCGACGCCGACTCGCTGCTGGTGATCGAGATCATCTCCCGCTTCGAGCGCGACCTGCACATCAGGATCCCGAAGGACGAGCTCGCCGAGCTGGACACCCTGCCGGAGGCGTACGAGCTCGTGGGCAAGCACTACGCCGCGGGGGTCGTGGGTGCCTAGTCAGCCCACCGCGTCCCGCTCCTCCCGCCGGGTCGTCGTCACCGGTCTCGGCGCCGTGAGCAGCCTCGGGCTCGGTGCCCGGGAGCTGGTCGACGCCGTCCGGTACGGGCGGCACGGCATCGGGCCCGCCGAGCAGTTCGACGTGACGGGCTTCGAACACACCCTGGCCGGAGAGGTCCGCGGCTTCCGGCCCGGGGCCCATCTGCGGCGTACCGCCCCGGAACGCTGGGGCCGCAGCGGGCAGTTCGCGGCCGTCGCCGCCCGGTTCGCCGCCGAGGACGCCGGCCTGGGCGAGGAGAGCCTGGCCGGCCACCGGGGCGTCAGCGTCTTCGGCACGACCAACGGCGAGTCCCAGGAGGTCGAGCGGGTCGTCGCCCAGTCGGTCGACCGGGGGCCCGGCAGCGTGGACCCGGCCCTCCTCGGCCGCACCTCGCCGGGGAACATCGCCGGGGCGGCCGCCGCCGAACTGGGGCTCACCGGCGAGACCATGACCTTCGGCACCGCGTGCGCGGCCGGCAACTACGCCGTCGGCTACGCCTTCGACCTGATCGCCTCCGGCGAGGCCGACCTGGCCGTCTGCGGCGGCGCCGACGCCTCCAACCGCGCGACCCACGCCGGCTTCCACGCCCTCGGCGCCCTCGCCGAGGACGTGCCGCGCCCCTTCGACGAGCACCGCGACGGGATCGTCACGGCCGAGGGCGGCGCCGCGCTGGTCCTCGAACCGCTCGACGGGGCGGTCGCCCGCGGCGCCCGGATCTACGCCGAGGTCCTCGGCCACGGCATGACCTGCGACGCCCGGCACATGACCAACCCGTACGCCGGCACGATCGCCGCCTGTGTGCGCGCCGCGCACGAGCGGGCCGGGATCACGCCCGCCGACGTGGACTACATCTGCGCCCACGGCACCGGGACCCGGGCCAACGACATCACCGAGGTCACCGCCGTGCGGGAGGTGTTCGGCGACGACCTGCCGCCGATCTCCTCCGTCAAGTCGATGCTCGGCCACACCATGGGCGCGGCCGCCGCCTTCGGGGCCCTGGTGTCCTGCGCGGCGCTGCACGACGGGTTCCTGCCGCCGACCGCGACGGTGCGGACGGTGGACCCGGAGCTCGGAGCGGTGGACGTGGTGCCCGGCGTCGGCCGGGCCGAGAGCCCCCGGATCGTGCAGAACCACGGATTCGCCTTCGGCGGCAACAACGCCGTCGTGCTCTTCGGGAAGGCCGGGACATGACCACCCTCGCAGTCACCGGACCGACGGACGCGGCGACCGGCGCGGCAGCCGCGGTGGCGGCCGGCGCGGCGCCGCTCCCCGGGGCCGTCCCCCTCGACATCGTCGGCGCCGGCGTGTTCAGCGCGGCGGGCCCCGGTCTGGCCGCCCTCGCCGGTCCGGGCGTGGCGAGCGCCGGGGCGGCGCCGGACGCGGACGGCTCCTGGCCGCCGCTGCCGGTCCTCGGCGTCACCGGCTTCGACGCGGAGGCCGTCCTCGGCCGGAAGGGGCTGCGGGGGCTGTCCCGCACCGACCGGCTGGCGATGGCCGCCTGTCTGGCGGCCGCCACGGCCGCCCCCGCCGACGCCGGGGAGCGGACCGGGATCGTGCTCGGCACCGACGTCGGCAGCACCGCCGCGCAGGCGGACTTCTTCCGCGACACGTTCACGCGGGAACGGCCGTACCTGGTCAACCCCTCGGCGTTCCCGGGCACGCTGATGAACTCGGCGGCCGGCCGGACCGCGATCCGGCTGGGCCTCACCGGGCTGAACGCGACGGTGTCGGGCGGCGCGCTCGCCTCCCTGCACGCCCTGCGGTACGCCCGGAACGCGCTGGTCAACGGGCACGCCGACCGGCTGCTCGTGGGCGGCGTCGAGGAGGCGTCCGCCGCGGGCGCCTGGGCCTGGCACCGCGCCGGCGCGCTCCGGCCCGGGGCCGCGCTCGGCGAGGGCTGCGCGGTCCTCGTCCTGCGGGACGGGACGCGCGGCGGCACGGACGGGCACGCCGGGGGCGGGGAGCCGCTCGGGCGGCTGCTCGCCTGCGAGACCGGTTACGCCGATCCCGTGGCCGAGGGCCCGCTCGGGGTGGCGGGGCGGCTCGCGGAGTGCGTCCGTACGGCGCTGCTGCGCAGCGGTCTCACCGGCGACGACGAGCGTCCGCTCGTCGTTCCCGGCGCGGGGGCCCGGCGCGGCTGGGCGGCGGTGGAACTCCGCGCGCTGCGCGAGGTGTTCGGGCCGCTGTCGGCCTCCCGGGTGCTGCGCGTCGACGGCGCCCTCGGCGAGACGCACGCGGCGTCCGGCGCGCTCCGGCTGGCGGCCGTGCTCGCCCGCTGGCAGGCCGGCGCCGGCGACGAGCGGGCCGCCGTGCTGACCGCCGTCGGCCAGGACGGCTCGGTCGGCGCGGCCGTCGTCACCCGGCCGGCGCACAGCTGACCCGCCGCCCGGCCCCTCACCGTCCCGTCCCCTCACCACCTGTCCGCTCGATGTCCGCTCACTGTCCGCCCCCTCGCACCGAAACGACTGGAGATTCCGACGTGAAGAGCAGCTCCCTCCTCGACCCGCAGGGCGGGGAGGCCGCGGAGGCCGAGGAGCGGCCCGCGCTCAGCTACGAGCAGACCGTGCCGCGCGGCCTGGTCCACCGGTGGTCGCTGTCCGAGGTCTTCCTGACCGGTTCACGCGGCCTGGACGAGCGGCGCTTCGAGGCCGCCGCCCAACTGCCGCTGTCACACGCCTACTTCCGGGACCACGTGGGGCGCGGCGAGCACCATGACGTGCTGCTGGTGCTGGAGGCGTGCCGGCAGTCCGTGACCTGCGCCGCCCATCTCCACCAGGGCGTCCCGGCCGCGACGACCTTCATGGTGACGGCGTGGTCCCTGGAGATCACCGACCCGGAGGCACTGGCCTGCGGCACCCGGCCGGGCGAGCTGGCCATCGCCGGCGACGTCACCGGCCGGCACGAACGCGGCGGGCGGCTGCGGCGGCTGGAGTTCGCGATGGACCTGGCCCTCGACGGCCGGCCGCTGGGCCGGCTCACCATGGACGTCCGGTCCACGCCGACGGACCAGTACCACGACCTGCGGTACATGCAGCGGGGCGGCGAGGTGCCGACCGCGTTCGGGCTGCCCGCCGAGCCGGCCGGCGAGCCGGTCGCGCCCGCCGCGGTCGGCCGGCTGGACCCGGTGAACGCCGTCCTCGACGACGTACGGACGGCGGACGGGGCCGTGACGGCCGCGCTCAGCCCCCGCAGCTTCCGCAACCGCAGCATGTACGACCACCCCTACGACCACGTCCCGGCGATGGTGTTCAGCGAGGCGGCCCGGCAGTGCGGGCTGCTCCTCGCGGACGGCGCCGCCGGTCCGGCGCGGGTGGTGCGCCTGGACGGCTCCTTCGACCGGTTCGCCGAACTCGACCGGCCCGTACGGCTGTCGGCCGCGGCCGCGCCGGAACACGGCGCCGGCTCCTGGCTGATGCGGGCGGAGCAGGACGGCCAGACCGTCGCGTCCGTCTCGCTCACCCTCGCCTGACCGTCCCGCCGGCCCCGCCCCGGCTCTCCCTGAACCCCTCCCCCCTGAAAGGCACTTCCATGGCTCAGCCCTCCATGATCTGGTTCGACTTCGGCGGCGTCCTGTCCCCGCCGCTGGAGCGCATCTACGAGGCGTACGAGGTCAAGACCGGGATCACGCCGTCCCAGCTCAAGGCCGCCATCAAGGGCGTGGCCGACGAACTCGGCATGCCCACCATGGCGCCCGTCGAGATCGGCGCGCTCACCGAGCCCGAGTGGGGCACCCGGCTGGCGCGGGTGCTGGCCGCCCAGAACCCCGGCATCGACCTCTCCCGGGCCCGGCTGCAGACCTTCGGCGAGCAGTGGTTCGACGGCGTGGTCGCCAACCCGGTGATGGTCCGCGCCTACCTGCACCTGCAGGAGAACGGCTTCCGCACCGGCGTCCTCTCCAACAACGTCGTCGAGTGGGGCCCGTACTGGAAGGCGATCATCGCGCCGGTCGGCGAGGTCGACGTCCTCATCGACTCCTCGGACGTCGGCTGCCGCAAGCCCGACGCGGAGATCTTCGAGATCGCCGCGAAGGCCGCCGGTGTCGCCCCGGCCGACTGCCTCCTCATCGACGACGTCGAGGAGAACCTCGTCGCGGCCCGCGCCCAGGGCTGGCAGACGGTGCTGTTCCGCGACGACGAGCAGACGCTGGCCGACCTGCGGTCCGTGACGGGCCTGGCCGGCCTGTCCGGCCTGCTGTGACCCCCATCCGCCCGGACGGCCGAAGGAGCCTGACATGACCACCTCGCTGGAAGCGGTGGAGGAGCGCGAGGACGGCGTCACCGTCGCCGACGTCCCCCACCTCGACCCCCTGCCGCCGTACGTCCCGGTCCCCGAGCGCTCGGCCGGCGGCCTGCCGCAGGTGAAGCTGCCGAGCGGGCACCACGTGGTGCACCTGACCCGGTACGCCGACGTGCACAAGGTGCTGACCGACTCGACCTTCGGCCGCGCCGAGACCAACGTCGAGGGCGGGCCGACGTTCTTCCCGACCACGCTGCCGCCCGAGATGCTGATCAACCTGGACGGCCCGGACCACTCGCGGATGCGGCGGTTCGTGACGGCGGACTACAGCGCCAACGCGGTGGCCCGGCTGGCCCCGTTCCTCGACGAGCTCGTCACCCGGCGCTTCGCCGACCTGCGGGCCCAGGAGCGCCCCGACCTGTACACGGCGGTGCTCGACCCGATCCCGATCGAGGTGACCTGCCGCTTCCTCGGCATCCCGGAGGAGGACGTGGCGTACTTCCGCCCGCACTCCCCCACCATCCAGAAGGCGCTGCACGACGACGTGCCGGGCCTGATGGAGGAGTTCTTCACCTCGTACGGTTATGTCACCGACCTGGTGACGGGGAAGCGGCCGGTGGTGCCCGGCGGGCTGATCGAGCGGTTCCTCGCCACCCGGGACGAGGCGGAGCCCCCGCTGGAGGACAAGGAGCTGGTCGGGCTGGTCTTCGCCGCGCTGGTGGCGATCGACCAGAACGTGCTGTCGGTGCTCTCGAAGGCGGCCCTGGTGCTGCTGAGCGCGCCCTCGCTGTGGCAGCGGGCGGTGGCGGACCCGGACGTGGTGCCGCAGCTGGTCGAGGAGGTGATCCGGCTGGTCCCGCTGGGCACCATGTCGACCTTCCCGCGGGTCGCGCACCGCGAGGTGGTGACCAGCGAGGGGACGATCCTGCCGGGCGACGTCGTCTACGCGGACGCGTTCGCCGCCAACCGGGACCCGTCGGTGTACGAGCGTCCGCTGGTCATCGACCCGGACCGCAAGGGCAAGCGGCACCTCCAGTTCGGCTACGGCATGCACCACTGCCTGGGCGCCGCCCTGGCCCGGCTGGAGATCGGCGGGATCCTGACCCGGCTGGTCCGCGAGTTCCCGGGGCTGACCCTCGACGCCGACCCGGCCGCGCTGCCGTGGGACGAGGGCGCGCTGCTGCGCCGGCCCGTCTCGCTGCCGGTGCGCTGGTAGCTCCGCGCGCGCTTCCTCGGGCGGTGCCCCGGCCTGGCCGGGGCACCGCCCGGCATGTTCCTTTGGACGTACTCCCGATGTCTCCTGGGCGGTAGAGGCATGGAGTTCCCGCCGGCGGTCTCGTTAGCGTCGGAAGGCGCCTCCGGAAGGGCTTCGGAGCGGGCGCGGAGCGGATTCGGGGGCGCGGGGGCATGACGGAGAACGGGACCGGAACGGTACGGTTCGGCGTCCTCGGCGCCCTGCGCCTGTCGGTGGGCGACCGGGAGTTCACGCTCCGCGGGCCGAAGCTGCGGAAGGTGTTCGCGCTCCTCGCCGTCCGGGCGGACGAGCTGGTGAGCCTCGACGACCTGGTCGCCGAGCTGTGGGCGGGCGCTCCGCCGGGCAGCGCCGTCATGACGGCCCGGACGCACGTGTACCACCTGCGGAAGTGGTTCGCCTCGCTGCCGGTCGAGGAGGAGCTGAGGCCCCGGCTCGCCGGCCGCCCGCACG
Source organism: Streptomyces sp. NRRL F-5727 (assembly GCF_000719555.1). Taxonomy (GTDB): domain Bacteria; phylum Actinomycetota; class Actinomycetes; order Streptomycetales; family Streptomycetaceae; genus Streptomyces. Next base: position 103,345 of record NZ_JOGX01000010.1, on the reverse strand, counting down.
GCTACCTCCTGGAAACCCCGGCGGGCGGTGTGGACGCCGGTCTGTTCCGGGCGGCGCATCTGCGCGGCGGCCGGCTGCTCGCCGAGGGGCGGGTGGAGGAGGCGGCCCGCGAGTTACGCGGCGCCCTCGCGCTGTGGCGCGGGCCGGTCCTGTCCGACGTACCGCCGGGTCCGGTCCTGGAGCCGCTGGCCGCCGGGCTGACGGCGCTGCGGGAGCAGGCGCTGGAGGCCCGCCTGGAGGCGGACCTGCGGCGCGGCCGGCACCGGGAGATCGTGGACGAGCTGCGGGCCCTGGTCGCGCGCCATCCGTTCGACGAGTGGCGGCACGCGCGGCTGATCAGCGCGCTGCACGGCTCGGGCCGGCGGGCCGAGGCGCTCGCCGCGTACGAGGAGCTGCGCGTCCTGCTGCGGCGGGAGCTCGGGATGGAGCCGTCCCGGGAGGTCCTGCTGCTGCGGGACCGGCTGCTCAGCGGCGCGGAGCCGGCGACCGGAAGCCCGGCGCGGCCGTGATCCAGGAACTGTTCCCGGCGCCGGTGGCGGCCTTCGACGGCGTCCGGCTGCCCGAGGAGATCCGGCTCCTCCCCGGGGAGGAGGCCGCGGCGGCCGGCATGTCGGCGGTGCGGCGGGCCCGCTTCGCCGCGGTCCGCGACTGTGCCCGCCGGGGCATGCGCCGGCTCGGGGAGCCGCCCGCGGCCGTCCCGCGCGGGCCGCGCGGCGCGCCGCTGTGGCCCGCCGGTCTGACCGGCAGCATGACCCACACGCGCGGCTACCACGCGGCCGCGGTCGCCCGCTCCGGCGAGGTGCTGTCGCTCGGGGTGGACGCCGAACCGGACGAGCCGCTGCGGCACCCGGGGATGCTGCCCCGGGTGTCGCTGGCCGCGGAGCGGGCCTGGGTGGCGCGGCTGGCCGCCGAGCGGCCCGGGGTGAGCTGGGACCGGCTGCTGTTCAGCGCCAAGGAGTGCGTCTACAAGGCGTGTTCGCCGGTCTTCGGCGAACTGGGCTTCGCGGACGCGCTGATCACGGTGGACGCGGCGGCGGGCACCTTCCGGGCCCGGGTCGCCGCGCCGGGGCGCGGCCGCCGGTGCCCGGTGGTCAGCGGCCGGTGGCTCGCCCGGGACGGGCTGCTCGTGACGGCGCTGGTGCTGTGGCGTCCGGCCCGGGGTCCGACCCGGCCGGAGGGGCCGGCGGGTTGTCCGCCAGCAGCTCCAGCAGGCCCGGGAAGCGGGCCTCCAGGTCCTCCCTGCGCAGGTGCGCCTTGCGGCTGTTGCCCCGGTTGACCTGCTGCACCAGGCCGGACTCGCGCAGGATCCGGAAGTGGTGGCTGAGCGTCGACTTGGACACCGGGAAGCCGAAGGACAGGCAGGTCCGCTCGGTTCCCTCCGGGAGCGTCAGGAAGGTCTGGATCACCTCGTACCGGAGGGGGTCGGAGAGCGCGTTCAGGACCGTCAGCAGGTCCATCTCGCTCCGGGTCGGATGGCCTTCCTCGTCGGGCATCGCTTCGGCTCCTTCGCTCGGGTCCGCCACCGGCCGGCGGAGGCGTCTCGTCCGGAAGCCGCCGCCGTTGTCAGGTTTCACTTGCATCGTACCTCCGCCTCTGCCAACCTAGGTTCGAAAAATTCCGAACCTCCCCCAACGCCGCTGGAACTACAGGAGTTTCCTCCCATGACACAGACCGAGTCCGTCCCCGCCGGGGGCGAGACCGCCTCACCCGCTCCGGGTCAGGCCGCCCCCCAGCGGCAGACGCTGATCCTCACCGCGGTGCTGCTGGCGATCTTCGTCGTCCCCACCTCGATCTCCGGCACCGGCGTGGCCCTGCCCTACATCGGCGCCGACACCGACGCGAGCCTGGTGCCGCTGCAGTGGGTGGTGAACGCCTTCAACGTGGCCTTCGCCTGCCTGACCCTCGCCTGGGGCTCGATCGCCGACATCATCGGCCGCATCCGCGCCTTCACCATCGGCGCCGCCGTCTACGCGGTCGCCTCGCTCGTCAGCGTCTTCGCCGCCAACGTCTACGTCCTGGACGCGGCCCGCGCCCTCGCCGGAATCGGCGGCGCGGCGATCTTCGCCTGCGGCGCGGCCCTGCTCTCCACCGTCTTCGAAGGCCCCGCCCGCGGCCGGGCGTTCGCCCTCTTCGGCACCGTCGCCGGACTCGGCGTCTCCTTCGGCCCCTCCCTCTCCGGCCTGCTCATCGAGACCGCCGGCTGGCGCTGGGTCTTCGCCCTGCACGCCGTCGTCCTCGGCCTGGTGCTGCTCGCCATCCCCGCGATGAGCAAGGGCGTCACCGAGACCCGCAACCCGGACGCCCGCGTCGACGTCCCCGGCACCGCCCTCTTCGTCGTCGCGATGCTGCTGCTCACCACCGGCATCGCCCAGGGCTCGCAGTGGGGCTGGGCCAGCCCCGGCGTGCTCGGCCTCTTCGCCGGCACGATCGTGGCGCTGATCGCCTTCGCCGCCGTGGAGAAGCGCCACCCGCACCCCATGCTCGACCTGGGCGCCGTCGCCAACCGCCGCTTCCTCGCCCTGTGCCTGGTGCCGGTGGCCGGCTCCTTCGCCTTCGTCACCATGCTGACGTACCTGCCCAGCTACCTCACCGCGGCCGGCGGCTACTCCAGCGGCTCGGCCGGTCTGATCATGGTGCTGCTCACCTTCCCGATGCTGGTCTTCCCGCTGATCGCCGCCAAGCTGGTGGCCAAGGGCATCTCCGCGATGACCATCATCTTCGTCAGCCTGGTCTGCCTGGTGGTCGGCGTCGCCGGCCTCTCCCTCTTCTCCCCGGACGTGAACCTCGCGCTGGTCGCCCTGCCGATGCTCATCACCGGCGCCGGGTACGCGCTGGCCGCCGGTCTCGTCGACGGCGAGGCCCTGAGCCTGATCGCCCCGGAGCGGGCCGGCATGGCCGCGGGCTTCCTCAACACCCTGCGCCTCGGCAGCGAGGCCATCGCGGTCGCCGTCTACGGCTCGCTGCTCGCCACCCTCCTCACCGGCCGCACCAGCGACGGCATCGCCGCCTTCCCGGGCGCCGGAGACGCGGCCACGGTGGCCGGCACCGCGGCCGGCGGCAACATCAGCGGCCCGGCCGAGGCGGTCGCCGCGTCCGAGCGCGACGGCTTCGTCGACTTCCTGGTCGAGGCGTACGACGGCTCCTTCCACACCGTCCTCTGGGTGCTCGCCGCGACCTGCCTGGTGCTGCTCGCGGTCATCGCCCTCCTGCTGCGGGGCGGCAAGTCCGCGTCCCCCTCGGCGAGCTGACCGCGCCGCCGGTCCCCCGCCCACCCGCGCCGGCGTCCCCCGAAAGGAACCCGCGCACCCCGAGGCGCCTCTGTACGGCAGAGGCGCCTCTCGGCGAATGCCCCCGTCCCCTGGAGCCGACCCGTGACCGTCACCCCCCACCCCGGCCCATCCGCCGGCGCCCTGCCGGCCGTTTCCCTCCCCGGACGTCTGTTCACCGTCGCCCGTCACTGTGTCGCGGAGGCCCGGCCCGTCGTCCAGCTCGTCTTCCTCACCCGCTTCCTGCTCGGCGCGCTCTGCGCCACCATCGCGGGCGGCGCCCGCCCGGCGGTACCGGACGTCCTGGCCGGCGCGGCCGCCCTCTACCTGGCGGTGCTGGCCACGTACCTGCTCAACGGCGTGATGGACATCGCCGAGGACCGGGCCAACGGCTCGCGGCGGCCCATCGCGCGCGGCGACCTGCCGGCCCGCACCGGCGCCCTGGTGGTGGCCGGCAGCGCGGTGGTCTCGCTGCTGCTCACGGCCACGGTCCCCGGCCTCGCCGCGCCGGTCGCCGTCCTGCTGCTGCTCGGCTGGGCCTACTCGATGCCCCCGTTCACCGCGAAGCGCCGGACCTGGGCCGGCGCGTTCGTGGTGACGGTGGCGGGCCTCGCCGCCTATCTCGCGGGCGCCGTCGCCGTCCACGGGTCCCTGGCGGCCGGCCCGCTCGCCCTGTGCGGGGTGCTCGCCCTGTGGATGGGCGCGGTCGGCGCCGTCTCCAAGGACCTGAGCGACGTCCGCGGCGACGCGCTGGCCGGCCGGGTCACCTTCGCCGTGGTCCGCGGCGAGCGGGCGGCGCGCCGCTTCGTGGCGGTCGCCGCGCCCGTCCTCGGGGCGGCCGGCCTCGCGGTCGCCGCCCTGGGCGACCCGGTGGTGTTCGCGGGCGCGGTGCCGCTGGCGGCGGGCTCCGGCTGGGTGGTGTGGCGCTGCCTCCACCCCCGGCCGGACCGGGCCCGGGCCCCGTACCAGGCGTTCATGGTCACGCAGTACGCGGCCAACGCCGGGCTCGCCGCGGGCCTGCTGGTCGTGGGGTGCTCCTGACGGACGGCCCCGCCCGTCTCACGGCCGGTGCGCCCGTCTCACCAGCCGATGAGACGGGCGGCGAGCGCCCGGTTGACCGCGTCGAGCCGGGTGGTGGCCTCCAGCTTGGCGAAGATGTTGCGCAGGTGGCGCTTGACCGTCCCCTCGGTGATGCCGAGCCGGCGCCCGATCTGACGGTTGCTCATGGCCTGCGCCACGCACTGGAGCACCTCGCGCTCGCGCGAGGTGAGGACGGGCGCCTCCGGGGCGTCCGCGGTCCGGCGCGGGACGGCCGGCCTCCGGGGCGTGAAGACGGTGGTGCCGCCGGCCACCGTGCTGTGGATGGCCGAGAGCAGCATGTCGCGGCTGGCCGACTTGTGGAGGTAGCCGGAGGCGCCGTCGGCGAGCAGGGTCTGCACCAGGTCCCCGTCGTCGTGCATGGTGAGCACGACGACGCGGGCCCCGGGCGCGACGGCCCGGAGCTGGCGCAGGGTGGCCTGCGGGCCGGGGCCCGGCATCTCCAGGTCGAGCAGGACGATGTCGGGCTGCAGCCGGGTGGCGAGCCGGACGGTGGTCGGGCCGTCCACGGCCTGCCCGACCACCTCGATGTCCGGCTCCTTGGCGAGCATGGTGCAGAGCGCGCTGCGCAGCAGCGTGTGGTCGTCGGCGGCGAGGATCCGCACCACCCCGGGGGCGTCCTCGCTCATGCGCTGATCCCCAGCGCGCCCTCGGTACTGCGCAGCGGGACGCGGAAGACGACGCGGGTGCCCCGGCCGGGCGGGCCGCTGAGCGTCAGGGTGCCGCCGAGCGCGGCGATCCGCTCCCGCATGGACGCCAGGCCGTTGCCCCGGAGCAGCGCCGCCGCCGGGGCGCCGATCCCCTTGCCGTCGTCGGTGACCCGGGCCTCCAGGCCGTGGCGGTCCACGGTGACCCGGACGCGCACCTCGGCGGCGCCGGAGTGGGCGAAGCTGTTGCGCAGGCACTCCCGCAGGACGAGGAAGACCTCGTCCTGGTGGAGCGGGGGCAGCCGGTCGACGGGGCCGCTCACCTGGATGTCGACCTCGGTGCCGGCCGGCCGGGTGACGGCCGCGTAGTTCATCAGGTGGCTGCGCAGCCCCGCTCCGCCCTGCTGCGGCACCCGGAGGCCGCTGACGAGTTCGCGGACGAAGCCGAAGGTGTCCAGGAGGGCGGCCTTCGCGGAGTCGATCCGGTCCTGGGCGTCGTCCGGGCGGTCCTGTTCCAGCTCGTGGAGCTCCAGATACCTCAGGGCGAGGCCGAGGTTGCTGCCGATCCGGTCGTGGACCTCGCGGGCCAGCCGGGTTCCGCGGTCGACGGAGGGCAGGTCGGTGCCGCGCATGAGGAAGGCGTCGTAGCCGATCTCGGCCGCGGTCACCCGGGCGTCGATGGCGTGGGTGAGCGCCCGGACGGCGGCGAGGCCGCGGGGCAGGGCCTCGGCGGGGCTCAGTCCGGCGAGCATGCCGGGCAGCGCGTCGAGGACGACGTCCCGCAGGATGCGGGCGGCTCTGAGCGACTCCCGGGCGGGGATGTGCTGGACGGCGCGCCGGGCGCCGAGTTCCAGCGAGGCGAACTCGGCGTCGACCTGTCCGGCGGGCAGCTCCGCGCAGTCGTCGTGGAGGGTGCGCTGGCACTCCGCCACGATGTGCCGGGCCTGCTGCGCGCACTCCGACCAGACGTTCTCGTCCGAGACGAGGACACTGCCGACGGCCCGGAGGCGATCGGCGTATTCGGCGATGATTGCGTTCGTGACTTCTGGCGAGCAGACGCCACATCTCATTGCGGTCATGACAGCTTCCCCCTCAGCGCTATCCGCGACCGGCCATGGTCCCGGGAGGCTGTGCGGCCCTCCGAACACATGGTTGGTCGACTGATCATCATATAGATGTGTGTCAGTCACTCCACGAATGCATAGCCCTACGGTTACATGCGCCGATCTCCCCGGACAACCCCGTTAGTTCGCAGGTCATGGGCGTGCTGCGGGTACGACGGCGGCCCGTCCGGCCGGGCCGGACGGGACTCCTCCCGAAGCGGTCCGGGCCCCCTTGCCCCACCGCGCGGAGAGACGCCACCGGGGACCTCCCGGTTCACCGCCGCGGACGTGAGAAGGGACACCGGAGGACTCCGGGGGCCCCGCTTGCGGCGGGTCGCGAGGCGTCGATGCGCTCAGAGTGACGTGTGCGTCAGCAACAGTCCCCGCCGGCGGTGGTCGCCAGCGGCTCCCAGCGGTGCCGGCCGCCGTCGGTGACGACCCGTCCGAAGACGACGTCGGCGAAGTGTCCCGCGAACCCCACCGTGTCAGGCCGGGTCAGCTCCTTCAGGATCCGCAGCCGCGTCTCCACGGCGATGTCGCGGCCCGCGTCGACGAGCACCCGCCACTCGGGGCGCTCGATCTGCACGGCGCTGTGCAGCGCGTCGCCGAGGACCAGCATCCGGCGGTCGCCCGAGGTGATCACGTACGAGGTGTGCCCGTCCGTGTGTCCGGGGGTCGCCCAGGCCGTGACGCCCGGGAAGATCTCCTCGCCGTCCACGACACCGACGGCCTTGCCCCGCAGCTCCTGGGCGAGGGCGTCCGAGAAGGTGCCGCGCCAGTGCGCCCACTCGTACCGGGAGGTGACGTACCGCGCCCGGGGGAAGTGGAGTCCGGGACCGTCGGCGGCCGGGCTGAAGGCCCAGCCGACGTGGTCCTCGTGGAGGTGGGTGAAGGCGACCGTGTCGATCGCCTCGACGTCCACCCCGCACCCGGCCAGGTTCGCGGGCAGCCGGCCGCCCTCCTCGACGCCGAGGAACGGGTAGCTGTCGGCGGACTCGGTCCGCCGTCGGCCGTACCCGGTGTCGATGAGCAGGGCTCGGCCGCGGTACTCCACCAGCAGGCCGCCCACGGACGCCATCAGATGCCCGTCGCCGTCGAGATGGGCCGCGTACCGCTCCCAGGTCTCCCCGGTGGTGCCAGGGAACCAGGCCCGCGGCGCGAGCTGGACGAAGCCGTCGGCGAGGTAGGTCAGACGGTGCTCGCCGAAGTCGAGGGAGCGCACGGGCGAGGGGCGGTGGAGCCGCTCGCCGTGTCCACTCGGCGTTCCGTCCGGCCGCCGCCCCGGGTCATGCGCGTCTGATAACACGTCAACGACGTTAGTGGGAAGACCCCTGCATCGACAAGACGTGTTTCCGTGGGCTCGCCCACGTCCGTCACTCCGCGGGGCCCGCCGTCCGCGCCAGGGTCGCCGCCGCACTGTCCAGCAGCATCTCCAGCGCCGTCGGGTAGGCGCTGGTGTTCATGCGGGCGACCAGCCGGGGGGCGGTGGCGGCGATGTGCGGGTGGGTGGTGGCGGGGAGACGCGCGTACGTGGCCTGCCAGACGGCCTCGTCCGCGGCGCGGGCGGTGTGCGGGAGCGCGAGGGCCGCCGCGTCGAGGGCGGCGAAGGCGAGGGCCTGGTCGATGAAGGCGTGGTAGACGCGGGCCGCTTCGGCGTCGGGGAGCCCGGCGGTGCGCAGCACACCGAGGACGGCCTCGTCGACGGCGATCTCGTGGGACCGGCCGCTGACCCGGCTGGCGGTGAGGATCGCCGCCTGCGGGTGGGCGAGATAGGCGGCGTGGACGCGCAGGCCGAGCTCGCGCAGATCGGTCCGCCAGTCCCCGGTGGGCGCCCAGCCGCGCAGGGCGCGGCCGGCGAGTTCGTCGCCGACGGCGAGCAGGAGGTCGTCGGTGCCGCGGAAGTAGCGGTAGAGGCTGCTGGGGTCGGCGCCGAGGGCCGCGCCGAGCCTGCGCACGGTCAGCCCCTCCCTGCCGTGCTCCTGGAGCATGCGCAGGGCTGTCTCGATGTAGAGCCGCTCGGAGAGGACGACACCTCCCGCCCTGACCGGCTTTCGACGGCGCCGCTCCTCCTCTGGCACCACTTTCTTAGGCATAGGAGCCCCTCTCCCCTCTTCTTCTCAGGTTATGCCAACGCCGTTGACCCGTCTCCGGGCGGACGGCTTTCATGGGCGCACTCCCGGGACCTGTCTTTTCATCACGATGAGAGGTGGTTTGTCGATATGCGCGTCCTGCTCGTCGGTGCCGGTGGGGTGGGGACCGCCGTCACCCGGATCGCCGCCCGCCGCTCCTTCCTCGGGCACATGGTGGTGGCCGACTACGACCTGTCCCGCGCCGAGGCGGCCGTCGCCGCGCTCGGCGACGAGGGCGGCGGCCGGTTCAGCGCCGCCCGGATCGACGCCTCCGACCAGGCCGCGGTCACCGCCCTCCTGGAGCGCGAGCGCTGCGACGTCCTGCTGAACGCGACCGACCCGCGCTTCGTGCTGCCGCTCTTCGAGGCCGCGCTGGCGGCCGGCGCGCACTACCTGGACATGGCGATGTCGCTGTCCCGGCCGCACCCGGAGCGCCCCTACGAGGAGTGCGGGGTGAAGCTCGGCGACGCCCAGTTCGAGCGGGCCGCGGAGTGGGAGAAGGCGGGCCGGCTCGCGCTCGTCGGCCTCGGCGTGGAGCCGGGCCTCTCGGACGTCTTCGCCCGCTACGCCGCCGAGGAGCTCTTCGACTCCGTCGAGGAGATCGGGGTCCGCGACGGCGCCAACCTGACCGTCGACGGCTACGACTTCGCACCGTCGTTCTCCATCTGGACGACCATCGAGGAGTGCCTGAACCCGCCGGTGGTGTGGGAGGCGGACCGCGGCTGGTTCACCACCCCGCCGTTCAGCGAACCGGAGGTCTTCGACTTCCCGGAGGGCATCGGCCCGGTGGAGTGCGTGAACGTGGAGCACGAGGAGGTGCTGCTGATCCCCCGCTGGGTCGACGCCCGCCGCGTCACCTTCAAGTACGGCCTGGGCGAGGAGTTCATCCGGACGCTGAAGGAACTGCACCGGGTGGGGCTCGACCGCACCGAGCCGGTGACGCTCCCGGACGGCACCCGGGTCTCCCCCCGCGACGTCGTCGCGGCCTGCCTGCCCGACCCGGCCACGCTCGGCGACCGGATGCGCGGCAAGACCTGCGCCGGCACCTGGGTGAAGGGCGTGAAGGACGGGGCGCCGCGCGAGGTGTACCTCTACCACGTCGTCGACAACGAGTGGTCGATGCGCGAGTACGGCTCCCAGGCCGTCGTCTGGCAGACCGCCGTCAACCCGGTCGTCGCGCTCGAACTGCTGGCCACCGGCGTCTGGACCGGCTCGGGCGTGCTCGGCGCCGAGGCCCTCGACCCGCGCCCCTTCCTGGACCTCCTCACGGAGTACGGGTCCCCCTGGGGGCTGCGCGAGCAGTAGGGCGCCGCACCGGGACTGTCGGTGCCACGCGCCACAATCGGAGCCATGACCGCGACCGCGCCGCCCGCCCTCACCGCCCGCGCCCTCAACCGGGCCACGCTCGCCCGCCAGTCGCTGCTGGCCCGGGAGCGCGTCGGCGTCGAGGAGGCGGTCCGGCGGGCGGTGGCGCTCCAGGCGCAGCAGCCCGGCTCGCCGTACGTGGCGCTGTGGAACCGGGTGGCGGACTTCGACCCGGCCGGACTCGACGCGGCCGCCGAGGGGTTCCGGCTGGTCCGCTCGACCCTGATGCGGATCACCCTGCACCTCGTCCACGCCGACGACTACCGGCCCTTCCGGGAGGCGGTCGAGCCGACGCTGCGCGGCAGCCGGCTGCGCGACCGGCGGTTCACGGACACCGGGATCACCCCGGAGGACGCGGACGCGCTGCTGCCCGGGCTCCTCGCCTACGCGGCCCGGCCCCGCACCGGCGACGAACTGCGGGCCCGGGCCGAGGAGTCGTGGGGCGGCGGGAGCCTCACCCCGGCGGCCGGACGGCTGCTGCGGCAGTACGCGCCGCTGTGGCACGTGCCGAGCGGCCCGCCGTGGCAGTACACCGCCTCGCCCGGCTTCGTCGCGGCGGGGCCCGAGCCGGTGCGGACGGGGCCGGAGGCGGCGGCCGAGGGCCTGGAGACGCTGGCCCGCCGCTATCTGGCGGGCTTCGGGCCCGCGTCGGCGGCGGACCTGGCCCAGTTCGGCCTGGTGCAGCGCGGCCGGGCCCGGGCGGCGCTCGACGCGCTGGTCCGGCAGGGCGCGGCCGAGCTCCTGGCGGGCCCGGCCGGGGCGGTGCTGTACGACCTGCCGGGCGCGGTCCGCCCGGACGGGGACGCGCCGGCCCCGCCGCGCCTGATGGCGATGTGGGACAGCACGCTGCTGGCGTACGCGGACCGGAGCCGGATCGTGCCGGCCGCGTACCGCAAGCACGTCATACGGATCAACGGCGACGTGCTGCCCACGCTGCTGGTCGACGGATACGTGGCCGGCGCCTGGCGGCCGGTCGAGGGCGGGATCGAGGCGGCCGCCTTCCACCCGCTGACGGCCGCCGACTGGGACGGCCTCGCGGCCGAGGCGGCGTCCCTGGGACGGCTGCTCGCCGCCCGCGATCCGCGGGTGTACGGGCGGTACGACCACTGGTGGGCGAAGGGCCTGCCCGCGGTGGAGACGCGGGTGCTGCCCCGCTGACGGCGCGCGGCCCCCCTTGCCGGTTCCCTGGAGGCCCTTGTCTTCGAGCCGCAACCTACGGACCGGGATGACGGAGGGTCAGAACAGCCCGGCCGCCCCGGTTCCGAGCCATACGGCCCCGAGCCCGGCGGCCAGGCTGACCGCCACGTTCAGCACCGCGTACCCCTTCGCGCCGCCCTCGTACAGCTTCAGCGTCTCGTACGAGAAGGTCGAGTACGTGGTGAGGGCGCCGCACAGACCGGTGCCGAGCAGCAGCTGTGCCTGCGCCGAGGTGACGCCGGTGAGCAGCCCGAGCACGAACGAGCCCACGACGTTCACGACGAGGGTCCCCCAGGGGAGGACCGAGTCGTGGCGGGCCTGCACGGCCCGGTCGGTGAGGTAGCGCAGCGGCGCGCCCACGGCGGCGCCGAGGGCCACGAACAGCCAGTTCACTCCGCCGGTGTCCCTTCCGGGGGGCCGGCGGAGCCCGGCCGGCGCACCACCTCGCAGGCGTCGAGGACCACCAGACCGTCCGTCACCAGCTCGTCGAGCTCCGGCAGGAAGGCGCGGATCCGCTCCTCCTCGTCGACGATCAGGATCGCCACCGGCAGGTTCTCGCTGAGCGAGAGGATCCGCGCGGTGTGGATGCGGGAGGAGGCGCCGAAGCCCTCGACACCCCGGAAGACGGAGGCGCCGGCGAGTCCGGCCGCGTGGGCGCGGTGCACGATCTCGGTGGAGAGCGGGCGGTGGTGCCAGGTGTCGTTCTCGCCGACGACGACCGTGAGCCGGAGCGCCGGACCGGTGTGCGGCGGTGTCATGCCGTCTCCCTCCGCACCCACAGGGCCCGGCCCGCGGCGACGCCAGCGACGACGGCGGCGAGCGCGGTGAGCAGGGTCCCGCCGAGGTAGAGGACGCCCGCGACGGGGCTGCCCGCGCCGAACAGGACCCGGGTGTCGAGCGCGTACGTCGAGAAGGTGGTGAAGCCGCCGCAGAACCCGGTGCCGAGGAAGGGTCTCAGGAGCGGGTGCGGTGCGGTCGGGGCCTCCGTGGCGAAGACCGTCAGCAGGCCGATCGCGGCGCAGCCGAGCGCGTTCACCAGGAGGATCGTCCAGGGGAAGGTGCCGGGCGCGGTGGGCCAGAGGAGGGTGGCCGCGTAGCGGGCGGACGCGCCGAGCACCCCGCCGGCCGCGACCGCGGCGACCACCGGTGCCTGCTCACGCGTTCCCATACCCCCAGGTTAGAGGGGCGCGCGGGCGTGGACGCGGCATGGTGCGAGGCGCCACGGGCGCTGCCGGCCTGGGGCATTAACCGGGGCCCGTGTCGCCTCGCTCTGCGATGGTCCGGCGACGGAGAGCGACCGGTCAAAGCCCGTCCGCGGAGTCTGTCAGCTCACCCCGTGGCGCGCCCGGGAGCTGTCCGGAACCCGCCGCCGGCGGGTGGGTACCGGCCATCGGAGGCGGCGGCCAGGGGGTGGTGGCCGGACCACCGTCGCCGGGTGACGGAGTGGTGAACGGGCACCTCCCGGGGCCGTTCACGTGTCCGTGACGGCCCCGCTGGAGCGGCGGAAGCGCAGGTCAGGGGCGGGACGGTGGTCCGGCCACCATCCGGCGGCCGAATCGGGTGCCGGGTCCACCTCGTCGGCGAGGGGGTGACCGGGCGACGGTGGAGGAGCAGCAGGAGGCAGCTGCGCATCCTTCGGACAGGACGGGCAGGAGTGTCGTAAGTACATCCGTCGCCATCAAGTACGGGACCGCCGCCGCGGCCGCGCCGCTGACCGTGCCGCGGCCCCGGGTCCGCGCCGTCCCCCGGGCCGCCGCGCCCCGTCCCGGCGATGACGTCTTCGCCGAGCTGTCCACCGCGCTCTTCTCCGGCTTCGCCCGCCGCGACCAGCGGCTGAAGGCGGAGCAGTACCTGCACGGGCTGCTCACCGCGCAGGGCCGCAAGTCGATCCGGAACATCGCCGCGCAGATCGGCGGCCCGGCCGCCGAGCAGAGCCTGCACCACTTCATCTCCAGCTCCACCTGGGACTGGCAGCCGATGCGCGCCTCCCTCGGGCGGTTCCTGGAGCGCGCCGGGCATCCGCAGGCGTGGGTGGTGCGGCCGATGCCGATCCCGAAGGCCGGCGAGCACTCGGTGGGCGTGGACCGGCGCTTCGACCCGGAGCGCGGGCAGGTCTTCCAGGGTCAGCAGGCGTTCGGCGTGTGGTTCGCCGGCGAGGAGCTGAGCGCGCCGGTCAACTGGCGGCTGTTCCTGCCGGACCCGTGGGTGAAGGACCGCACGCGGCGCGACCGCGCGGAGGTTCCCGACGAGGCCGGCGAGGAGACGCTGGAGGAGTGCGCGGTGGCCGCCGCCCTCGACACCGCCCGCTGGACGGACATCACCCGCAAGCCGGTGCTGCTGGACATCCGGGGCGGCGCGGGCCGGTCGGCGCTGACCCGGCTCGCGGCCGCCGGGGTGCCGGTGGTGGCGCGGATCGGGGCCGGTTCGCGGCTGGCGATCGCGGACCGCTCGCTGCCCGGTTTCGGCGCGGGCCCGCTGCCGGCGGCCCAGATACTGGAGTCCCTGAAGGGACTGCGCAGGCCGGTGAGCTGGGTGGACACGGTCGGCGGCGCGCGGACCTCGCGCACCTCGCTGGCCACCGCCGTGCGGGTGGCGCTGCCGTCCCCCGGCGGGGAGCGGATGCGGCCGCTGATGCTGCTCGGCGAGTGGGACGACCCGCGCCGGGGCCCGGCCCGGGTGTGGATCAGCGATCTGACGCAGGCGACGGTCGGTTCGCTGCTGCGGCTGACGAAGCTGGCGCAGCGGGTGGACCGGGACTTCGCCGCGGTCGGCGAGGAGGCGGGGCTGCGGGACTTCGTGGGCCGCTCGTACCGGGGCTGGCACCGGCACATCACGCTGGCCTCGGCCGCGCACACGGCGACGGTGCTCGGGTCGGCGTGGGAGGCGGCGGGGTACGGAACGGGCTACGGCACGCGCCGCGCGGCCGGCTGACCGCGCGTCGGGCGCGGGTCAGTCGGCCGGGCGGACCGGGGCCGTGGCGGCCCTGCGGCGGGCCAGCACCTCGCGGGTGCGCTGGAGCCGCAGGGCGAGCTGCACCTCCAGGACCTGGCCGGGCTTCTGCCATTCGGGGCCGAGGAGTTCGCCGATCCGCTCCAGCCGGCGGGAGACCGTGTTGGGGTGGACGTGCAGCGCCTCGGCCGCGTTGGTGGGGCTGGCGCCGGAGGCGAAGTACGCCTCCAGGGTGCGGGTCAGGTCGGTGAGCCGCTCGGCGTCGTAGTCGAGGACGGGCCCGATCGCGTTCTCCACGAAGCCGTCCACGTCGTGGTCGTCGGAGAGCAGCATGCCGAGGAAGCCGAGGTCGGTGACGGCCGCGGCGGAGCCCGTACCGCCGAGGGCGCTCATCGCGTCCAGGCAGCGCAGCGCCTCCGCGTACAGCGGTCCGACGGCGTCGGGGCTGCCGCCGGGTCCCGCGGCGGCGACCGAGACCGGGTGGCCGAGGAGCGGGGTGAGCTCCTCGGAGACGGCCGCGGCGGCGGCGGAGGCGTCCACGCCGGGGAGCAGCAGCACGATGCAGCCGCCCTGCACGGTCTTGAGGCCGGCGAGCCGGTACGCGTACGAGGACGCCCAGACGACCGCCCGGCCCTGTTCGCCGCCCTCCGGCCGGGCGACCACGAGGACGTGCGGTTTGCGCAGGTCCACTCCGAGGCGGCGGGCGCGCCGGGCGCTCTGCTGCGGGGCGTGCGGCGGGTCGGCGATGAGGTCGTCGAGGAGTTCGTCGCGGACGGGGCCCTCGGCGACGGCGCTGGAGCGCTGCATGAGCAGGAGCAGGGCGACGGACTGGGCGACGAGTTCGAGGAGCCGTTCGTCCTCCTCGGTGAGGCCGCCCTCGGCGCGGACCACCAGGCCGCCGAGGTCCTCGGAGCCGGCGATGACGGGGGCGACCCAGACGGCGTCGGCGGCGAGGACGGGCCGGCGCAGCGCGTGGGCGTCGAGGGACGCCTTGGCGACGGCGTCCTCGTCGAGGCCGGGGAAGTCGCCGCTGGCGGCGAGGCGGCGGCCGCCGGGGTCGCAGACCATCACGGTGGCGTCGAGGGCGTCGCCGGCGGCCTTGGCGACGTGCGGGAGGTCGCCGCCGGCGAGGACCAGGTTCATGATCCGGCCGTGGGCCTCGCTGACGTGCCGCATCCGGGTGAGGCTGGTGCGCACGCGGGCGCTGTCCCGCTCCAGTTCGGTGAGTTCGGCGCGGGTGCGGTCGAGGAGGCCGGCCTTCTCGACGGCGAGGGCGGCCAGGTCGGCGAGGGCGCCGAGGAGGGCGATCTCCTGCGGGGTGTGCTCGCGGACCCGGCGGTCGGCGCCGAAGAGGGCGCCGATGACGGAGTCGCCGCTGCGGAGCGGGACGGCGACGATGGCGCGCAGTCCTTCGGCGCGGACGGCCTCGTCGCCGGGGTCGACGACCTCGGCGTCGTCGAGGGCGGCGGCCGGGTCGGGTGCCTGGCCGCTGGTGAACCGCTCGTCGGCCGGATAGTCGGGGGTCCAGACGGGTTCGCCGGAGCGCTGGACGACACCGCCGAGGCAGTTGCCGGCGCCGATCCGCAGTCCGACGCTGAGCCCGGGCCCGGTGGCCTCGCCGGTGTCGCCGCCGGTGCGGGAGCCCTCGGTGACGCGGATGTAGCAGGCGCCCTGGGGGCCGCGCAGGGTCACGTACGCCATGTCGAGGTCGAGGAGGCGGCGGGCGCGGCGGGTGACGATCCGGAGCAGGCCGTCGAGGTCGTAGCTGAGCGTCAGATCCCGCGCGGTGTCGGTGAGCGCGGCGAGGGAGGCGCCCCGCTGGTCGGCGCGGGCGCGGCCGACGGCGCGCTCGGTGTGGAGGGTGCGGGCGAGGGTGACGGCCCGCTCCAGTCGGGCGAGTCCGGCTCCGTCGAGCCCGGCGATGCGGGCCTCGTCGAGGAGGGCCTCGAACTGGCCGGGCAGTCCCTCTCCGGCGAGCAGCTCCAGGACGGCGAGCAGCGCGTCGGCGCCCGCGCCCCCGTCCACGCCGTACGTGTCCATGGCCCCCACCCCCGTCGTCGAGCTTAAATCGGGCACCTCGGCGGAAACCCGTCCTGGCGGCCGAAACTAATTCGGCCCCGGGAGTGGGTCAACGGTGACGTGCGGCACTTCGTTCCCCGCGGTCCCGATTCCCTCCGAGGGCGGAGGCGAGGCGCCGTCAGACGGCGATCGCCACACCCTTGATGGCGGCCTCGGCACGGCCGGTCTGGGGCTGGACGGGGACGCGAGGGACGGCCGGACCGTACCAGATGACCGGCGGTGTCCCCTCGGCGCGCGCGGTGGCCGTGACGGCGGCCGCGACGGCGGGCGCGGTGGCCACTGCGGTGGTCACGGTGGACACGGCGGCGGGCGCGCGTCCGGGGCCGAAGACGTCGGCGGCGCGGACCTCGGCGCGAGGGGTCGGGCCGCCGGTTCCGGCGCCCACGCGCGTGTGGCGGACGGCGAGGACCGAGTGCTGGAGGCGGCGGAGCCGCGCGGAGGGCTCCATGCCGGTCTCCCGGTGGAGGACCGTGCGCAGCCGCTCGTAGACGGCGAGGGCCTCCTCGTGGCGGCCGCAGCGGAGCAGGGCGACCATGAGGTGGGCGTGGAGCGGTTCGTTGGTGGCGTAGCGGGCGGCGAGGCCGGGGAGTTCGGAGAGGATCTCCTCGTGCCGGCCGAGGCCGAGCTGGGCCTCGACCCACTGGTCGAGGACGCTGAGGCGGGCGGTCTCCAGCCGTTCGATCTCGCGGCGCAGGCACGGGCCCGCGGCCACGCCCGCGTACGGGTCGCCGCGCCAGAGGGCGAGGGCCTCGCCGAGCCGCATCGAGGCGCGGGTCAGGTCGCCGGCGTCCATGGCGCGGTAGCCTGCGCCGGCCGCGCGCTCGAACTGCCCGATGTCGTGGACGCCGACGCCGGTGTCGAGGCGGTAGCCGCCGGGGAGCGAGACGAGGACCGCCTCGGCCGTGCGCTCCTCGGTCCAGCCGCCCGGCGCGTCGCCGCCCTCGGACGCGTGCAGGGCGCGGGCGATGAGCCCGCGCAGCTCGGCTATGTGGGCGGCGAGTTCGGCACGCGCGCCGCGCGGGGCCCCGGAGGGCCAGAGCTCCTCGGTGAGGACGGTGACGGGGACGACCTGCCCGGCGAAGGCGGTGAGCAGGGCCAGCACCTGGCGTGGCGCGGCGGCGGTCGGGGTGATCGATACCCCGCCCTCACGGACCGACAGTCCCCCCAGGATGTGGACGTCCACTATGCCCCCTCGGTGTCTGCGCACGCGGATCCTCGGGTTGATTAAAAAAAGACCCCCCCGGTCATGTCAATAAGAAACCGGAAGGTATGGAATCCGGGTCCCTGAAATCGGGGTGATTCACCCTCTTTGCCGGGATATAAGGACGCCACCTTCCCGCCAGGGGCTGAAAGTCGATGCGTGTCAGAGGCAGCTTTCGGACTCGGTAGTTTGGTTTTGAAGGGTCCCTGTGGATGCGCGGAAGGCGATCTTGGACGAGATCGCGCCATCCGGGAGGGCAAGCGGACCCGGCGGTCGGTTTCCCCTCCGCCGGGCCGGTGCCTCCTCCGGCTCAGCCGACGGCGGCGGCCGTGAGCAGGCCGAAGGCCACGACGATCAGGGCCGTGCGCACCCGGTGGAAGGCGTTCCAGCGCGGTTCGAAGGCGGCGCGGGACGCGGCCGGGTCCTCGTCGGGCCCCTCGGCTGCGGCGAGCGCGGTGTTGAGGGGGACGTTGCCGACGACGGTGACCAGGTGGTTGAGGACCGCGCAGACGAAGCCGGCCAGGACCAGCCAGCGCTGCGTACCGGTCCGGCCGTCCACCGGGACGAGATAGGCGGCGAGGGGCAGCACCGCGACCCCGGCGAAGACGGCCAGGAAGACGGCCCGGGGCACCGCCTCGTTCACCCGGCGCATCGCGGTGACGAACGCGGCGTCCGTGAGGCGGGCCAGGGCGGGCATGATCCCGGTGAGGAAGATGAGCATGAATCCGGCGTAGAGGCCGGTGCTTCCGACGGCGAGGGCGAGCAGCAGGGTGGCCATGGGCTCATGATGCCGCCCCTCGGGCGGAGCCGCCCGTTCCCCTCCGGGCGGCTCGCCCACGCGCGCGTGAGGAGCCGCCCCGACGCTCAGGCGTACGGGTCCGAGGACCGGAACTCCCCTTCCTCCGAAGGACGTTCGCCGATCAGCCGGTCCGCCTGGCGCACCGCCTCGGCCAGCTCCCCCACCACCGCCGAGCCCGACCGGTCCCGGATGCCGTCCGCGTGCGCGGCCAGTTCACCGAGGCGCGGGGCCCCGGGCAGCGAGCCGCCGCGCAGCTGCTCCGCGAAGTAGGCGGAGATCGCGGAGAGTTGCAGGCTGTCGTGGCCGGGGCCCCAGAGCCCGGCGCGCAGCGCGGCGGCCTCGACGGTGCCCGAACGCTCCCGCGGGGAGCGGGAGTCGGGGTCCAGCCAGCGGACGGTGGCGGTGGCGATCCGGCCGCTCGCGCCGGGCCGGGTCTTCACCACGTACAGGGCGGTCACGGTGTGGCCGGCGCCGACCTCGCCGCCGTCGGTCCGGTCGTCCCGGAAGTCCTCGTCGGCGACCTCGCGGTTCTCGTAGCCGATCAGCCGGAACCGCTCCACGGTCGCCCGGTCGAAGGCGACCTGCGCCTTGGCGTCCCGGGCGCGCAGCTCGACCTGGGCGGGCAGCTGGTCGACGAAGACCTTGCGGGCCTGCTCCTGGGTGGAGACGTACGCGGTCTGGCCGTCGCCCCGGTCGGCGAGCCGCTCCATCAGCGCGTCGCCGTAGTCGCTGCCGACGCCCACCCCGAAGAGGGTGATGCCATGCTCCCTGCGCTGTTCGTCGACGCGGGCGAGGAGGGCGTCGGCCGATGTCTCGCCGGAGTTGGCGAGGGCGTCGGAGAGCAGCACGACCCGGTTGGTGGCGCCCTCGCGGCGCCCCTCGGACGCCACGTCGTAGCCGGTGCGCAGACCCGCCTCCAGGTTGGTGGAGGAGCGGACGGCGAGCGAGTCGACGGCCTCGCGGAGACGGTGGCGGGCCTCGCCGAGCCGGGTCATCGGCAGAAGGGTCTCGGCCTCGTCGCTGAAGGCGACCAGGGCGACCGAGTCGTCGTCGCGGAGCTCGTCGGCGGCGAGCCGCAGGGAGTGCTGGACGAGGCCGAGGCGGCCGGGCTCGCCCATCGAGCCGGAGACGTCGACGACGAAGGTGAGCGCGGCGGGCGGGCGTTCGCCCTCGCGGTCCGCGGCCCGGGTGGCGAGGCCGACCCGGACCAGCGACCAGCCCTCGGCGCCGGTGTCGGCGCCGTCGACGGTGACGCTGAAGCCGTCGTCGGCCGGGCGCGGGTAGTCGGGGCGGAAGCTGTTGACGAACTCCTCGGGCCGCACGGTGGACGGGTCGGGCAGCCGGCCGTCGGCGAGCGCGCGGCGGACGTAGCCGTACGAGGCGGTGTCGACGTCCAGGGCGAAGGTGGAGAGGTAGTCGGGGGCGGGGCTGGGCGCCCGCTGCTCGCCCTCGGGGCCGCGGGTGGCGCTCCCGTCGGCCTGCCGTCCGTCGGCGGGGGCGGAGGGGGCGGCGGCCGAGGGGGCGGGCGCGGCGGTGCGGCCGCCGTCGGGGGCCGCCTTCCGGTGGTCGCCGCTCGCGTCTTTCGCCCCGCCGGCGCAGCCGCCGAGGAGGAGCCCGGCGGCGAGCGCCGCGGCGAGGACGCCGGTTCTCCTGTGAGCACGGTTCATGGACAACTCCCCGTTTCGGTACGGACCTTGTGCCGGGCGCGGGAATCCGCCGGGGCGGCGGGAGCCGCGCCCGGCTCCTGCGACTGTGACGAACGGGAGGCGCGCGCGGACCCCGCGAAGGAGTTGCGGATGGATCTCGATGTGGCAACGGGACGCGGACGGGGAAGGGAAGAGTGGGCCGGATAGGGGGGTCATGGCATGGAGACGCCAGGTTTGTCCACAGGGCTTGTCACCGTGCGGAGTCACATGCGTACATGGAGTGGACATCGATCGGGCGGGGGTGGTCAGCGGTGGCAGAGAGCGCGGGCTCCGTGGTGCTCGCCCGTTCGGCGATGAACCGGGCCGCGACCGAGGGACAGCGGCCGGCGGGGCGCCCGGTCCGGGGGGCGCGGCGCATCAGCGCGGCGCTCGCCGGGCTGGCCGCCTCGACCCGGCACGAGCTGCTGACCTTCGACGATCCGGTGGCCTCGGCGGACCGCGCGATCCCCGAGCCGTTCCTGGAGCTGGCGGGAGCGTGCATGCGCGCGGCGGCGGAGCGGGCCGGGGAGGTGCGGAGGATCGTGCCCCGGCACGCGCTGCCCCGGCTGGAGGACGGGCCGCCGATACCGGGGCGGGCGCGGTTCGCCGACGCGATCCCGTTCAAGCTGATCGTGGTGGACCGGACGGTCGCGGCGGTCCCGCTCGATCTGGAGCTGCTCTACAACGGGCTGCTGCTCATCCGGGACCCGGTGGTGGTGCAGGCCCTGGTACGGGCCCATCACGCCTGCTGGACGATGGCCGAGGAGCTGAGCCACCTCCCGCCGCCGCGGCCTCCGGGCGGGCCGCCGGAACAGCTGCGGCCGGTCCTGGAGGCGCTGCTGTCGGGGCTGACGGACGAGACGGCCGCGGCCCGGCTCGGCATGTCGGCGCGGACGTACAGCCGGCGGGTGGGCGAGCTGATGGCGGCCCTGGGGACGACGAGCCGCTTCCGCGCGGGCGCGGAAGCGGCTCGGAGGGGGTGGTTGTGAGACCGGCCGGGGTCCCGTCTCAGGACACGATGTCCTTGCGGGCGAAGCCGCGGAAGGCGAGCGCGAAGAGGACCAGGGCGTAGGTGACGGAGACCGCCGCGCCCTGCGCCATCCCGCCCCACTCCAGGCGGGGCTGGAGCGCGTCGATCCAGGCGAACTGCCAGTGCGCGGGCAGGAAGTCGCGCCAGTCGCCGAGGGCCGTGATCGCGTCCAGGACGTTGCCGACGATGGTCAGGCCGACGGCGCCGCCGACCGCGCCGAGCGGGGCGTCGGTGCGGGTCGACAGCCAGAAGGCGAGCCCCGCGGTGACCAGTTGGGAGACGAGGACGAAGGAGGTGGCGATGAGCAGCCGGAGGACGGACTCCCCCGCCGGGAGCGAGCCGCCGGTGGGCAGCTGGAGCGGGCCCCAGCCATAGGCGACCGTGCCGGCGCCGAGGGCCAGCAGCGGAAGGAGGAAGAGCGCCGCGGCGCTGTAGCCGAGCGCGACCGTCAGCTTGGCGGCGAGCAGCCGGGAGCGCGGCACGGGCGCGGCCAGCAGATAGCGGAGCGAGGACCAGCCGGCCTCGGAGGCGACGGTGTCGCCGCAGAAGAGCGCCACGGGGATGACGAGGAGGAAACCGGCCGAGACGAACAGGCAGGTCGCCGCGAAGTTGGCGCCCGAGGCGGTCGCCGTGTCGATGAGGGTGATCCGGCCGCCGCGGTCGTCGGCGTCGGGGCCGCCGATGGCGAAGGCGACGATCAGCACGAAGGGCAGGGCGGCGAGCACCCCGGCCATCACCAGGGTGCGGCGGCGCTTCCACTGGCGCAGGGCCTCGACGCGCAGCGGCAGGGTGCGCCCGGGGCGGTAGCCGGGGGCGAGGGCCTCGGGGCCGGGGCCGGTGGCCGTCGCGGTCATGCGGATCCTCCGATCAGGGTGAGGAAGGCGTCCTCCAGGCGGCGGTGCGGCCCGACGCCGGTCAGCGGGACGTCCAGGCGGACGAGTTCGCCGATCAGCGCGGTCGTGCCGGCGGCCGTGTCGGCGGCCGTGCCGACGGGGACGCCGTCGGGGGTGTCGTCGGTGGTGCCGTCGCGGCTGTCGAGGCGGACCAGGAGGCCGCCGTCGGCGCGGACCGCCGAACCGACGCCGGGCAGGGCGGCGATCTTCTCGACGAGCGCGTCGGACACGGGGGCGCCCAGGGAGACCAGGAGGGAGTCGCCGGCGCCGGTGATCTCGGCGACCGGGCCGGCCTGGACGAGCTGTCCGCGGTCCATGACGACGAGGTGGGTGCAGGACTGCTCGACCTCCGCGAGGAGGTGGCTGGAGACGATGACGGTACGGCCGCCGGCGGCGTACCGGATCATCACCTCCCGCATCTCGCGGATCTGCGGCGGGTCGAGGCCGTTGGTGGGTTCGTCGAGGATGAGGAGGTCGGGCAGGCCGAGCATGGCCTGGGCGATGGCGAGGCGCTGCCGCATGCCCTGCGAGTAGGTGCGGACGGCGCGTTCGAGGGCGCCGCCCAGGTTGGCGATGCGCAGGGCCTCGTCCAGGTGGGCGTCCTCGGCGGGGCGGCCGGTGGCCTTCCAGTACAGCTCCAGGTTCTCCCGGCCGGTGAGGTGCGGCAGGAAGCCGGCGCCCTCGACGAAGGAGCCGACCCGGGAGAGGACCGGGGCGCCGGGGCGGATGGCCTGGCCGAAGACGCGGATCTCGCCCTCGTCGGGGGTGATCAGACCCATCAGCATGCGCAGGGTGGTGGTCTTCCCGGCCCCGTTGGGGCCGAGGAGGCCGAGGACCTGGCCCTGTTCGACCCGGAAGGAGAGCTCGCGGACCGAGTACCGTTCGCCGCCCTTGTACTTCTTCGACAGGCCGGTGATCTGGAGGGGCACGGAGGCGAGTTCCGGGTCCGGGGCCGGGGTCGCCGTGCGGCGGCGGGCGGTCAGCAGGAGGGCCGCGGCGACGACGAGGCCGGCGAGCGGCAGGCCCCACACCCACCAGGGCAGGGCGGCGGCCTGGGTGGTGACGGCGGGCGCGGTGGGCACGGTGAGGGGGCCCTCGACGGCGACGGTGTAGCCGGCGGTGGTGACCGGGGAGGCGTAGCCGAGGTCGGTGGCCGAGACGACCAGCCGCAGCCGGTGGCCGGCCTCCACCTCGTGGTCGATCGCGGGCAGGGTGAGGGTGACCGGGCGGCCCTCGGCGGCGTCGTCGACGCGGACCGGGGTGACCAGCTGGGCGGGCAGCACCTGCTGCCGTCCGTCGGGCCCGACGTCGTACACCTTGGCGAAGAGGACGGCGGAGCCGTCGGCGGCGGTGGAGGTGACCCTGACGCGGACGGTCGGGGTGCCGGTGACGCGGAGCGGCGCGGTCTGCGGGGCCGCGTCGAAGCGGGCGTGCTGGCCGGGGAAGTCGAGGGCGATGCCGACGCCGAGGGAGGAGGAGAGGCCGGAGAGGCCGCCGCCGAGGCCGGGGACGGCCGAGACGGCGGGCGGGGCGCCGCCGGCCGGGTTGGTGAAGCGCTGCGACGGTCCGGCCAGGGCGAGCTCGCGGGTGCCCGCGCGCAGGCCCGGGTAGCGGTCGGCGGTGGCGGCGCGGAGGGTGGCGCGGCCGTCGGTGGAGTCGACGCCGCCGGTGCGGCTGACCCGGAAGGCGGGGCCGGTGTCGACGGAGGCGTCCCGCTTCAGCCAGCGGTCGAACCAGGCGCCGACGCGGTCCTCGACGCGGCCGGTCTCGCGGTCGCCGCCGTCGTGTCCGCCGGCGGCCCAGTCGACGGCGACGGGGGCGCCGTTGGCGGCGACGGCGCGGGCCATGGCGTCGGACTGGTCGAGGGTGAAGAGGGAGTCGGTCTGGCCCTGGACGATGAGGGTGGGGACCTTGATGCGGTCGCCGACGGCGGAGGGGCTGCGGGCCTCCAGGAGGGCGCGGGCGGCGGCGTCGGGCCGGCCGGAGACGGCGACGCGCTCCTTGAGGGCGCAGATCTCGGGGGCGAAGCGGCCGCAGGCGTCGCCGCCGGGGCCGGTGCCCATCGAGAAGAGGATGCCGGACCACAGCTTCTTGTAGACGCCCTGGGGGAAGAGGGCGTCGGCCAGGTTCCAGTAGGTGATCTCGGGGGCGATCGCGTCGACGCGGGGGTCGTGTCCGGCGGCCAGGAGGGAGATCGCGCCGCCGTAGGAGGCGCCGGAGACGCCGACGCGCGGGTCGCCGGGCTTGTCGAGGAGGACCTCGGGGCGGGCGGCGAGCCAGTCGAGGAGCTTCCGGACGTCCCGGACCTCGTGCTCGGGGTCGTTGAGGCCGATCTTCCCGCCGGAGGCGCCGAAGCCGCGGGCGGACCAGGTGAGGACCGCGTAGCCGTCGCGGGCGAGCCGTTCGGCCTGCGGGCGGACGTCGTCCTTGGAGCCGCCGAAGCCGTGCGCGAGCAGCACGGCGGGCCGGCGGCCGGTACCGGCGCCGGTGAAGTACGAGGTGTCGATCCGCACCCCGTCGAGGTCGAGGGCCCGGTCCTCGCGCTGCACGGGCGGGGGTTCGTCCTGGGCGACGGCGGTGAAGGTGCCGGCGCCCGCGAGGACGGTGAGGACGGCGGTGACCGCGGCCCACCGGGGAAGTCGGAGTCGCATGCCCCCGAGCCTAGGCGGACGGGCCGGGGACGGGCTGCGGCCCCGGGGCGGAGATCCGCCGCCTCCTGGAGTCGTACGCGGCACGGTCCGCGTACAGCGGTCGCGGTACGCCGGAAACCCGCCGCAGGGCGGTGGGGTCCACCCGATCGCACCCCCCGGGGTGCGGCGGGCCGGAGAGTACCGAAGAGTCGTGGCGAGTCCCCCCCCACTCGAAGGAGAGAACATGCTTCGGCGCATCTCGATCGCTCTGGCCGGTCTGCTCGCGGTCGGCTTCATCGCCGCCTCCCCCGCGGCCGCGCACGCCGGTGACGTGGACGGCTGCTGGTTCAGCGCGGTCGAAGCCTCGGCGGGCAGCGTCCACGTGTCGGACTTCGACGCCACCTGCTGGCACGTGGGCTGAGCCCCCGGTCGGGCCGGCGGCCCCCGGTGCGGAGTGCGCACCGGGGGCCGCCGTACGTCCTGCGCGGGGTCAGTGGTTGCGCGGGAAGCCCAGGTCGACGCCGGCGGGGGCGTCGGCCGGGTCGGGCCAGCGGGTGGTGACAACCTTGCCGCGGGTGTAGAAGTGCACCCCGTCGTTGCCGTAGATGTGGTGGTCGCCGAAGAGGGAGTCCTTCCAGCCGCCGAAGGAGTGGTAGCCGACGGGCACCGGGATCGGCACGTTGACGCCGACCATGCCGGCCTCGACCTCCAGCTGGAAGCGGCGGGCGGCGCCGCCGTCGCGGGTGAAGATCGCGGTGCCGTTGCCGAACTTCGAGGCGTTGATGAGGGCGAGGCCCTCCTCGTACGTCTCGGCGCGCAGCACGCACAGGACCGGGCCGAAGATCTCGTCCTGGTACGCCTTGGCGGTGGTCGGCACGTGGTCGAGGAGGGAGAGGCCGATCCAGTGGCCGTTCTCGTGGCCCTCGACGGTGTAGCCGGTGCCGTCGAGGACGACCCGGCAGCCCTCGGCCTCGGCGCCGTGCACGTAGGAGGCGACCTTGTCGCGGTGGACGGCCGTGATGAGCGGGCCCATCTCGGAGGTCGGGTCGGTGCCGGGGCCGATCTTGATCTTCTCGGCGCGCTCGCGGATCTTCTCGACCAGCTCGTCGCCGATCGCGCCGACGGCCACGACGGCGGAGATCGCCATGCAGCGCTCGCCGGCGGAGCCGTAGGCGGCGGAGACGGCGGCGTCGGCGGCGGCGTCGAGGTCGGCGTCCGGGAGGACCAGCATGTGGTTCTTGGCGCCGCCGAGCGCCTGGACGCGCTTGCCGTTCGCGGAGGCGGTGGTGTGGATGTACCGGGCGATCGGGGTCGAGCCGACGAAGGAGATCGCGGCGACGTCCGGGTGCTCCAGGAGGCGGTCGACGGCGACCTTGTCGCCGTGGACGACGTTGAAGACGCCGTCCGGCAGGCCGGCCTCGGCGAGCAGCTCGGCGATCTTCAGGGACGGCGACGGGTCCTTCTCGCTCGGCTTGAGGACGAAGGTGTTGCCGGTCGCGATGGCGATCGGGAACATCCACATCGGCACCATGGCCGGGAAGTTGAAGGGCGTGATGCCGGCGACGACGCCGACGGGCTGGCGGATCGACGCCACGTCCACCCGGTTCGACACCTGGGTGGAGAGCTCGCCCTTGAGCTGGGTGGTGATGCCGCAGGCCAGGTCGACGATCTCCAGGCCGCGGGCGACCTCGCCGAGGGCGTCGGAGTGGACCTTGCCGTGCTCGGCGACGATCAGCTCGGCGATCGCGTCGCGGTTGGCGTCGAGCAGCGCGCGGAACTTGAAGAGGATCGTGGTGCGCTGGGCCAGCGAGGAGGTGCCCCAGGTGGCGAAGGCGTCCTTCGCGGCGGCGACGGCCGCGTCGACCTCCTCCACGGAGGCGAGGGCGACCTGGGTGGTGACGGCACCGGTGGCCGGGTCGGTGACCGGGCCCCAGTTGCCCGACGTGCCCTCGACGGTCTTGCCACCGATCCAGTGGTGGACGCTCTTCGTCATGACGTGTTACTCCTTCGGGGCCTTCAGAGATGGCGGCGTCGGGCGGTGACGTGCCGGTCGTACTCCTCGCGGGCCTTGACCGCCGACGGGCGGGTCGAGATCTCGGCCACGGGCACATCCCACCACGCCTGGGCCGGGGGCGGGCCCGACACACTGTCTGCCGTTTCGGTCTCGACGTAGACACATGTGGGATCCGTGGCGGCCCGGGCGTCGGCGAGGGCTTCCCGCAGGTCACGGATGGTGCGGGGGCGCAGCACCCGCATCCCGAGGGACGCCGCGTTGGCCCCGAGGTCGACGGGGAGCGGGGGGCCGGTGAAGCCTCCGTCGGCGGCCCGCAGCCGGTAGTCGGTGCCGTACCGCTCGGCGCCGACGGCCTCGGAGAGGCCGCCGATGGAGGCGTAGCCGTGGTTCTGGAGGATCACCAGCTTCAGCGGGAGGCGTTCCTGGACCGCGGTGACGATCTCGGTGGGGTTCATCAGATACGTGCCGTCGCCGACGAGGGCCCAGACGGGCCGGCCGGGGGCGGCGAGGAGGACGCCAATCGCGGCGGGGATCTCGTAGCCCATGCAGGAGTAGCCGTACTCGACGTGGTACTGGTCGCGGGAGCGGGTCCGCCAGAGCTTGTGGAGGTCGCCGGGGAGGGAGCCGGCGGCGTTGATCAGGATGTCGTCGGCGTCGACCAGGGTGTCGAGCACGCCGAGGACCTGGGTCTGGGTGGGGCGGGCGTCCTCGTCGGGGGCGGCGTAGGCGGCGGTGACGCGGGCCTCCCAGCGCAGC
The DNA here is from genome assembly GCF_000719555.1 of Streptomyces sp. NRRL F-5727. Taxonomy (GTDB): domain Bacteria; phylum Actinomycetota; class Actinomycetes; order Streptomycetales; family Streptomycetaceae; genus Streptomyces. Next base: position 76,504 of record NZ_JOGX01000010.1, on the reverse strand, counting down.
TTCTCCTCGGCGTACTCGTGGACGTAGTGGGCGGGCACGTGGTGCGGGTCGAGGAGCGCGTGGAGCTGTTCGATCCCCTCGCGGGCGTCCGCGACCAGCGGCAGGGCGGTCTGTTTGTGCGCGTCGAAGGCGGCGGTGTTGAGGTTGACGAAGCGGACGGAGGGGTGGCCGAAGAGGGTTCCGGAGGCGGTGGTGAAGTCGGTCCAGCGGGTGCCGACGCCGAGGACGACGTCGGCGGTGCGGGCCAGGTGGTTCGCGACGGCGGTACCGGTGTGGCCGACGGCCCCGACGTCCTGGGGGTGGCCGTGGGGCAGGACGCCCTTGCCCGCCTGGGTGGAGGCGACGGGGATGCCGGTGAGCGAGGCGAGGTCGGCGAGCGCCTCCTCGGCGCGGCTGTGCCGGACGCCGCCGCCGGCGACGATCAGCGGCCGGGCGGCCCCGGCGATCGCCGCGACGGCCGCGTCGAGTTCGGCCTCGTCGGGCGAGGCCCGGCGGATCCGCCAGGTCCGCTCGGCGAAGAACCTCGCGGGCCAGTCGTACGCCTCGGCCTGCACGTCCTGCGGGAGGGCGAGGGTGACGGCGCCGGTGGCGGCCGGGTCGGCGAGGACCCGCATGGCTTCCAGCGCGGCCGGGATCAGGGCCTCGGGGCGGACGATCCGGTCGAAGGAGCGGGAGACGGGGCGCAGGCAGTCGTTGACGGAGACGTCGCCGGCGTGCGGCACCTGGAGCTGCTGGAGGACGGGGTCGGCGGGGCGGGTGGCGAAGGTGTCGCCGGGCAGGAGCAGGACCGGGAGGTGGTTGATCGTGGCGAGGGCGGCGCCGGTGACGAGGTTGGTGGCGCCGGGGCCGATGGAGGTGGTGACGGCGTGCGCGGAGAGCCGGTTCCGCTGGCGGGCGTAGCCGACGGCGGCGTGCACCATGGCCTGTTCGTTGCGGCCCTGGTGGAAGGGCATGCCGTCTTCCTCGATCAGCGCCTGGCCGATCCCGGCGACGTTGCCGTGGCCGAAGACGCCCCAGGTGGCGGCGATCAGCCGGTGCCGTTCGCCGTCGCGTTCGGTGTACTGGGCGGCGAGGAAGCGGACGAGGGCCTGGGCCACGGTGAGCCTCATGCGTATCCCTCCGTGTGGTCGGGGTGGAAACTGATCTTCCACTCCCGTTCGGGGCCGGGGCCCGCCATGACGTTGAGGTAGTAGAGGTCGTGGCCCGGCTGGGCGATGGAGGGGCCGTGCCAGCCGTCGGGGACGAGGACGGCGTCGCCGTGCCGGACCTCGGCGAGGAGGTCGGCGCCGCCCGCCCGCGAGGGCGAGATCCGCTGGTAGGCGTAGCCGCGCGGGTCCGCGATCTCGTAGTAGTAGATCTCCTCCAGGACGGACTCGGTCCCGGGGCGGTGCTCGTCGTGCTTGTGCGGCGGGTAGGAGGACCAGTGGCCGCCGGGGGTGATCACCTCGACGGCGATCAGCCGGTCGCAGGGGAAGGCGTCGGCGGAGGCGAAGTTCCGCACCCGGCGGGCGCGGTCGCCGCTGCCGCGGTCCTCCACGGGAACCTCCGGCGCGGGGCCGTAGCGGGCGGGGAGTCGTCGCTCGCAGTTCGCTCCTGCCAAAGCGAAGCGGCCTCCCGCGCCGGAGGCGATCTGGGCGTGGGCGTCGCGCGGTACGTAGACGAAGTCGGTCACGGAGGCGAACACGTCGGCGCGGCCCCCGAGTTCGAAGAACTCCCCGTCGACGCGCACGGTACCGCCCCCGGCGAGGGGAAGCACCACCCATTCGGCATCCGCGCTGTCGAAGCTGTGAGTAGCGCCGGGCGGCAGGTCGAGGACGCGGAGTGCGGAGCGGCTCCATCCGGCCGTCCCGGGGTCGATGTCCAGGGCGTACGGCCCCCGCGCGGCGGTCCCGGCGGGGAGGTGGAGGCGGCGGGTGGTCACCGGGGGTCGTCCTCCGGACGCTGGGGGAGGGTGCCCGAGCCGGCGGCGAGGGCGCGGTCGATCTCGGCGGCGTCGGGCATGGCGGGGGCGCAGGCCAGCCGGCCGGCGACGATCGAGCCGGCGGCGCCGGCGCGGCGGAGGGTGTCCTCCAGGGGGAGGCCGGCGAGGAGGCCGTGGACGAGGGCGCCGCCGAAGGCGTCCCCGGCGCCGAGGCCGTTGACGACGTCGACGGGCAGTGGGGGGACGGCGGCGCGGCGCCCGTCGGCGGCGAGCGCGAGGACGCCTTCGGGTCCGCGTTTGACGACGGCGAGGGGGACGCCGGCAGGGTCGCCGGGGGTGCCGGGGGCGAGCAGGCGGAGGAGGGCGCGGGCGGCGGCCTCCGGGTCGCGTTCGCCGGTGGCGACCTCGCACTCCTCGGCGTTGCCGACGGCGACGGTGGCGTGTCGCAGGGCCTCGGCGTAGTGGGGGCGGGCGGTGGCCGGGTCGGACCAGAAGGCGGGCCGCCAGTCGAGGTCGAGGACGGTGGGGGCGCGGCCGGCGCGGGCCCGCAGGGCGGTGAGGGTGGCGGCGCGGCTGGGTTCCTCGCTGAGCCCGGTGCCGGTGGTCCACAGGACGCGGGCGGCGCGGATCGCGTCGAGGTCGAGCTCGTGCGGGTGGATCTCCAGGTCGGGGGCCTTGGGGCGGCGGTAGAAGGTGAGGGGGAAGTCGTCGGGCGGGAAGAGGGCGCAGAAGGTGACGGGGGTGGGGAGGTCGGGGACCTCGGTGACCCAGCGGCCGTCCACCCCGAACTCCTTGAGCTCGCGCCGGAGGTAGCCGCCGAAGGCGTCGGCTCCGGTGCGGCTGACGAGGGCGGTGCGCCGGCCGAGGCGGGCGGCGGCGACGGCCACGTTGGCCGGGGAGCCGCCGAGGAAGCGCCGGAAGGTCTCGACCCGGTCGAGTCCGACGCCGCTCTGGAGGGGGTAGAGGTCCACGCCGAGCCGCCCCATGGTGATCAGGTCGTACGGCTCCGACTCCACCCGTGCCACCTCTCGACTCCGGTGTCCCTTCCCAGGTCTAGCCCTCCGCCGGGCGGCGTGTCAACGATATGTCCGGACATTCGGACGGATGCCCCGTGGGTCCGGCGGGTGTCTTGACGCTGCTCCGGGGCGCGGTCAAGGTGGCTGGCATGACGAAGCCGTCGCCGCCGTCGCCCGCCCGCATCCGGATCGGTTCCGCCCCGGACTCCTGGGGGGTGTGGTTCCCCGACGATCCCCGGCAGGTGCCGTGGCAGCGGTTCCTGGACGAGGTGGCGGGGGCCGGCTACGAGTGGATCGAGCTGGGTCCGTACGGCTATCTGCCCACCGATCCGGCGCTGCTCGCCGAGGAGACCTCGCGGCGGGGGCTGCGGGTGTCGGCCGGCACGGTCTTCACCGGGCTGCACCACGGTCCCGCCGTGTGGGAGCGGACCTGGGCGCACGTCGCGGAGAACGCGGCGCTGGCGCAGGCGATGGGCGCGGGGCATCTGGTGGTGATCCCGTCCTTCTGGCGGGACGACAGGACCGGCGAGGTCCTGGAGGACCGGGTGCTGACGGCGGGGCAGTGGCGGGATCTGACCGCGCTGACGGAGCGCCTGGGCCGGGAGGTGCGGGAGCGGTACGGGCTGCGGATCGTGGTCCATCCGCACGCCGACACCCATCTCGACGACGAGGAGAGCGTGACCCGTTTCCTGGACGCCACCGATCCGGAGGCGGTGGCGCTCTGTCTGGACACCGGGCACTACGCGTACGCGGGCGGGGACAGCGTCAAGCTGATCGAGAGCTACGGGGAGCGCATCGGCTACCTCCATCTGAAGCAGGTGGATCCGGCGGTGCTGGCGGCGGTGCGGGCCGAGGGCCTGCCGTTCGGCCCGGCGGTGGCGCGGGGGGTGATGTGCGAGCCGCCGGCGGGGGTGCCGGCCCTGGAGCCGGTGCTCGCGGCCGCGGCGGCGCTGGACGTGGAGCTCTTCGCGATCGTGGAGCAGGACATGTACCCGTGCGAGCCGGACGCGCCCTTCCCGATCGCGCTGCGCACCCGCGACTACCTCCGCTCCTGCGGTCTGTAGCCGCACGGCCCGCCGCGGACCCCTCGCGCGCTCCGGCGCACGCGGGCGCGCCGTCGTGACCGTTCGTCACTTCCGTCACGGGGGTCGCGACCCGGTCACACATGTCGCGGTTACGCGGGTTCCTCGTCACAGGCGTTCGACAGCCGCGGCCCGGCCGTCCGGGCGGGTCGTTCTCGGGGCACAGGCTCAGTGATCACCGACGCCACCGCCCGCAGCGCCCCCGAACGGCACCCCCGCCACCGCTGCGCGGCACGGGGCGTGAGGGAGGTACAGGCATGACGGACAGAAGCCTCTGGTCGTACAAGGACATCGCCGCGCACATCCGGGTGCAGCCGGACACGGTGCGGTCCTACCGGAAGCACGGGCTGCTGCCGCCGCCCGATCACGTCGAGTCGGGCAAGCCCTTCTGGTACGCGGACACCGTCCGTGCCTGGGTCGCGAGCCGTCCCGGCAACCGGGCGCGCCGCGACTGATCCGCTCCGTCCGCCGCGCGCGGCGCCGTCCTCCGGTGGAGCCCGGGGGCGGCGCCGCGTCGCGTGCGGGACGGGCGCTAGCCGCGGGCGCCGACGGGTTCGCGTCTCTCCTCGGGGGTGTCGGTCGCGGCGGCGGGCGGCTGCCCGGACTCGCTGATGCCGAAGCGGTCGTGGAAGCGGCGCAGCGGGCCGGGGGCCCACCAGGTGAGCCGGCCGGTGAGCTTCATGACCGCGGGGACGAGGAGGCTGCGGACCACCATGGCGTCCATGAGGACGGCGAGGGCGACGCCGAGGCCGAGCATCTTGGTGTTGGTGACCCGTGAGGTGCCGATGGCGACCATGACGACGGCGAGGATGACGGCGGCGGCGGTGATGAGCCCGCCGGTGCGGGCGAGGCCGAAGCGGACGGCGCCCTCGTGGTCGCCGGTGGTGTCGTACTCCTCCTTGATGCGGGAGAGCAGGAAGACGCCGTAGTCCATGGAGAGGCCGAAGGCGACGCAGAACATGAGGACCGGCAGGGTCGTCTCGATGTCGCCGGTGGCGGTGAAGCCGAGGAGGCCGGAGAGGTGTCCGTCCTGGAAGACCCAGACGACGGCGCCGAACATGGCGGTGAGGCTGAGCGCGTTGAGGACGACGGCCTGGACGGGGATGAGGACGCTGCCGGTGAGCAGGAAGACCAGCAGCAGGGTGACGAGGACGATGATGCCGGCGGCCCAGGGAAGCCGGTCGGCGATGGCGTCCTTGGAGTCGACGAGGACGGCGGCCTGGCCGGTGACGGAGGTGGTGAAGGGGGCGTCGGCGGCGCGCAGTTCACCGACCGCGCGCTGGGCCCCTTCGCCGGTGGCCGGGCCGTCGGGGACGACGCTGTAGTAGGCGTGGGTGTCCGCGCCGGTGCCGGAGACCACGGGGCCGTCGACCCGCACGATGCCGTCGAGGGCGGCGACGCGCTCGCGGTAGGCGCCGTACTCGGCGGGGGTGGCGGGGCCCTCGGCGAGGACGGTGAGGCTGCCGCCGGGGTCGCCGGGGAAGCCGGCGCGGAGCTCCTCCTGGACGATCCGGGAGGTGGCGGTGGCGGGCAGCTGCCGGTCGTCGGCGGTGCCGAACTTCACCCCGAGGAAGGGCAGTCCGAGCAGGACGAGGCCGGCGGTGGTGAGGACGGCGAAGACGGGGGCCCGGCGCATCACCAGGTCGGCCGCCCGGGACCAGCCGGTGGCCGCCCCGGTGTCCCGCGCGGGGGCCCGGCGGCGCCGGAGGAGCCGGCGCAGGTCGAGGGCGTCGACGCGGTGGCCGAGGAGCACGAGGGCGGCCGGCAGCAGGGTGAGGGCGGCGGCCGCGGCGAGCAGGACGACGGCGATGCCCGCGTAGGCGAAGGAGCGCAGGAAGTACTGCGGGAAGACGAGCATGGCGGCGAGCGAGACGGCGACGGTGAGGGCGGAGAAGAGCACGGTCCGCCCGGCGGTGCGCAGGGTGGTGCGGACGGCGGCGGGCGGCTCGGCTCCGGCGGCCAGTTCCTCGCGGTAGCGGCGGACGACGAAGAGGGCGTAGTCGATGGCGAGTCCGAGGCCGAGCGCGGTGGTGAGGTTCTGCGCGAAGACGGAGACGTCGGTGAACTCGGTGATCCCGCGCAGCACCGCGTTGGTGCCGAGGATGGCGACGATGCCGACGCCGAGCGGCAGCAGGGCGGCGACGGCGCTGCCGAAGACCATGACGAGCAGGACCAGGGTGACGGGCAGGGCGATCAGCTCGGCCCGCAGCAGGTCCTCCTGGATGATCGTCTGCATCTCGTGGCGGACGGCGAGGCCGCCGCCGAGGGTGACCTCGACGGGCCCGTGGGTGCCCCGGTAGGCGGGGGCGATGCGGTCGAGGATGTCGCCGGCGGCCTTCTCCTCGCCGGCGATCCGGGCGGCGACGACGGCCTTGGTGCCGTCCTCGGAGCGGAGGGCGGGCGAGCCGCCGGCCCAGTAGGAGCCGACGCCCTCGACGCCGGGCTCGGCGGCGAGCCGTGCGGTGAGCCGGCGGGCCTCGGCGGCCACGGCGGGGTCGTCGACCCCGGCCTTCCCGGCGTCGACGAGGAGCAGCACGTTCGGTTGGGAGCCGGGGAACTCCCGCTCCAGGGCCCCGGTGGCGTAGCTGGACTCGGCGGCCGGGTCCTCCCAGCCGCCGCTGCCCATCCGGTCGGCGACACCGCCGCCGGCGAGGACCGCGAGGGCGGTGAGGACGAGGGCGACGAGCAGGGTGAGCCGGGGCCGCGCGGTCACGAACCGCGTCCATCCCCCGCCCGGATCCCGGCGCCCACCAGGGCTTTCCCCCGCTCCCCCGCCCGGTGCGGGGGGTGTTTTCTTGACTTCGGACATCACGCGGTGTCCCCTTCACCGTGGCCCCCGCTCTCGCTTCCCGGCAGGTCGCGGGGGCCGCCCATTGCCATAGACTGGCAAACACGAGTGATCGCTCGCGTTATCCAAGAATGCGAGCGACCTCTCGCATTTGTCAACGCGTATCGAGGAGGACTGGGGACAGCCATGCCCGAGGACCCGAAGCCGCGCCGCCGACAGGCCCGCGGCGAGCGCCGCATCTCCCAGCTGCTCCAGGCGGCCGCCGACGTGTTCTGCGCCAACGGCTACACGGCCACCAGCACCAACGCGATCGCCCGAGAGGCCCAGGTCTCGCCGGGCACGCTCTACCAGTACTTCCCGAACAAGGAAGCGATCGCGATCGAGCTCGGCGGCCGGCTCATCCAGCAGATGCGCGAGACCCACGGCCAGGTCTTCACCCCGGCCAACATGGCGCTGCCGCTGCCGGAGCTGATCGACGCGGTGCTCGACCCGATGATCGAGTTCAACTGCCTCAACCCGGCCTTCCTCGCCCTGATGCACGGCTCCGAGGTCCCCGGCCGGATCGCCGAGGAGCACGACGAGCTGCACGCCTCGCTGCTCTCCCAGGTCCGCGAGACGATCGGCGCGCGGGCCGTCCCGCCGCTCGGCGCCGCCGAGCTGGACCGGGTCGCCGACATGGCCTTCGCCGTCTTCAAGGGCGGGCTCGCGCTGATCGTCGCCGCCCCCGAGGGCCCGGTGCGGGACGCGGCCGTGGCCGAGCTGAAGAAGGTGCTGTTCCGCTATCTGGCCCCGATCGTCGGCGAGACGCCGGCCGGCGCGGCGGTCACCACGGCTCCGACTCACTGACCACCTCCTCCGGCACCGGCTCCCGGCCTGCCCGCAGCCGCATCGCGAGCAGCGGGAAGACCAGGACGGAGACCATCCCGGCGCCCACCAGCGCCGCCGCCTCGCCCGCCGACAGGGCCCTGTCGTCCAGGCCGATGGTGGTGATGGCGACGACGAGCGGCAGCGCGGTGGAGCCGTACAGCACCAGCGCGCCGCGGTCCGTCCGGTCGAGGTCGCGCGGGGCGAGGAACCACATCGGACCGCCGCGCACCACCAGGAAGAGCAGCAGGAAGACCGGCAGGAGCAGCAGCGCCCGGCCGCCGGAGAGCAGCGAGTCCAGATCGAACTCGATGCCGGTGACGACGAAGAAGACCGGCACGAGGAAGCCGAAGCCGACCCCCTCGACCTTCGCCAGGATCTCCGGGCCGGCCTCGGGCGCCGCCCCGGTGAGCACCAGCCGGGTGATGAGCCCGGCGGCGAAGGCGCCGAGCAGGACGTCGAGGCCGAGCGCCGTCGAGGCCCCGAGCATCAGGGCGAGCAGCAGGAAGACGAAGCGGACCGCGAACTGGCCGCTGGTGTGCAGGGTCCTGGCGATGACGGCGGCGAACCACGGCGGGCGGGGCCGCAGTGCCCAGGAGACGGCGGCCGCGGTGAGCGCGGCGAAGACCGCGAGCAGCACCGTGGACTCGGCGGCGGTGCGCCCGCTGAGCAGCAGCGCCATGGCGATGATCGGCCCGAACTCGCCGACCGCGCCGAAGGCCATGACGACCGAGCCGAAGCGGCCGCGCAGCCCGCCGGAGTCCCGCAGCACGGGCAGGACGGTGCCGAGGGCGGTGCTGGTGAGGGCCACGCCGATGAAGACCCCGGTGGAGTAGCCGCCGCCGAGTAGGACGCCGGCGGTGAGCCCGAGGGCGAGCGCGGCCAGCCACGCCCACACCGAGCGCCTGAGCGTGTCGCCGCGGACCTTGCCGAACTCGATCTCGTACCCGGCGAGGAAGATCAGCATGGTGAGCCCGAGCTCCGAGAGGCCGTCGATCAGCTCGTCCGAGTGGGCCCAGCCGAGGACGTCGGGGCCGATGACGATGCCGAGGAGGATCTCGAAGACGGCGAGCGGCACGGGGATCCGGCGCCCCACCCAGTACGCCAGCAGGGGCGCCAGGACGGCGATCACCATGATCAGGACGAGCGTGCTCCCCGAATGCGACATATCGGGTATCTACCATAAGCTCCGGTCAGATGCCCTGTCGGCGGAGGGACTTGGAGGCCCGCGGATGTACGAGTACCGGTCCACCCCCCAGACCCCTCCCCCGCCGCCTCCGGCTCCCCCCGAGCCCGCCGGGCCGCGGCCCGGGCTGTGGAAGCGGTGCCTGGGGGGCGGCCTGGCCCTGTGGGCGCTGACCGCGGTGGTCACGTACGCCACCGCCAACACCACCCTGCTGCCCACCCTGATCCTGCTGGGCAGCTTCCTGGTCCCGGGCGTCTTCGTCCTGTGGGCGTACGAGCGGCACGGCCGCGACCTCGGGCTGCCGGTGATCCTCGGCTGCTTCGTCACCGGCGGCGTCCTGGGCGTCCTCGGCGCCTCGGTCATGGAGTACTACCTCCTCCACCCCTCCCTGTGGATGTTCCTCGGGGTCGGGCTGATCGAGGAGGCGGTGAAGCTGGCCGCCCTGATGTTCGTCGTCCGGCACCGCCCGTATCTGCGCGGCCGGCGCGCCGGTCTGGTGCTCGGCGGCACGGTCGGCTTCGGCTTCGCCGCCTTCGAGAGCGCGGGGTACGCCTTCAACGCCGCGGTCACCATGGACGGCATCGACCTGCGCTCCCTCCTGGAGACGGAGGTCCTCCGCGGACTGCTCGCCCCCTTCGGCCACGGCCTGTGGACGGCCGTCGCGGGCGCGGTGCTCTTCTCCCACCGCCGCCCCGACGGCCGCTTCCGCCTCACCGGCCCCGTCGTCGGCACCTACCTGGGGGTGGCGGTGCTGCACGCGCTCTGGGACTCGATGCACGGGATCGCGCTCTGGCTCGTCCTCCAGCTGACCACCACGGACCTGGACCGCTCCCTCTTCGCCCAGGGCTACATCCCGCGGCCCACCTCCGAGCAGGAGCACCTCTTCACCCTCTTCTCGGTGGGCGGCCTGGTGCTGGTGACGCTGGTGGGGCTGGCGTGGCTGAGATCGCTGGCGCGGCGCGAGCCCGACCGGACTGGAATTTATACCCCCTAGGGGTATAGCATCGAGTCGTACGACTCCGACCGAACGAGGAGACCACCATGGCCGCCGAGACGCAGACCGAACTCACCACCGTCTACCAGGTCAAGGGCATGACCTGCGGCCACTGCGAGGGCGCCGTCTCCGGCGAGATCTCCGCGATCCCCGGCGTCTCCTCCGTCACCGCCGTCGCCAAGACCGGCGAGGTCACCGTGGTCTCCACCGCCCCCCTGGACCGCGAGGCCGTCGCCGCCGCCGTCGACGAGGCCGGCTACGAGCTGGTCTGACCGCCGGCCGCCGACTGTCCGAGCAGGGTCGTACCGTTACGGGTACGGCCCTGCTCCCCTTTGGAACCGCACATGCCCAGCACCACCGTCACCGAGCTGACCATCGGCGGAATGACCTGCGCCTCCTGCGCGGCCCGCATCGAGAAGAAGCTCAACCGGATGGACGGCGTCACCGCGACCGTCAACTACGCCACCGAGAAGGCGCACGTCGAACACGCCCCCGAGGTCGGCGTCGACGCGCTCATCGCCACCGTGGTGAAGACCGGCTACACCGCGGAGGAGCCCGCACCGCCGGAGCCCGAGGCGCCCGCGGAACCGGACGCCGACCCCGAGCTCGCCGCGCTGCGCGGCCGGCTCACCGTCTCCGCCGTCCTCGCCGCCCCCGTCGTCCTGCTCGCCATGGTCCCCGCCCTCCAGTTCGACAACTGGCAGTGGCTCTCCCTCGTCCTCGCCTCCCCCGTCGTCGTCTGGGGCGGCCTCCCCTTCCACCGGGCCGCCTGGACCAACCTCCGGCACGGCGCCGCCACCATGGACACCCTCGTCTCGGTCGGCACCCTCGCCGCCTACGGCTGGTCCCTGTGGGCGCTCTTCCTCGGCGACGCCGGCATGCCCGGGATGCGGCACGGCTTCGACCTCACCGTCGACCGCGCCGACGCCTCCTCCACGATCTACCTGGAGGTCGCCGCCGGCGTCACCGTCTTCATCCTCCTCGGCCGCTATCTGGAGGCCCGCGCCAAACGGAAGGCCGGCGCCGCCCTCCGCGCTCTGATGGACCTCGGCGCCAAGGACGTCGCCGTCCTCAGGGAAGCCGGCGAGGTACGGGTGCCGGTGGCCGACCTGCGGACCGGCGAGCTCTTCGTCGTACGCCCCGGCGAGAAGATCGCCACCGACGGCACCGTCGCCGAGGGCGCCTCCGCCGTCGACGCCTCCCTGCTCACCGGCGAGTCGCTGCCCGTCGACGTCACCGCCGGCTCCCCCGTCAGCGGCGGCTGCGTCAACGTCTCCGGCCGGCTCGTCGTCCGGGCCACCCGGGTCGGCGCCGACACCCGGCTCGCCCGGATGGCACAGCTCGTCGAGGAGGCGCAGAGCGGCAAGGCCGAGGTGCAGCGGCTCGCCGACCGGGTCTCCGCCGTCTTCGTCCCCGTCGTCCTGCTGATCGCCCTCGCCACCCTCGGCTTCTGGCTCGGCTCCGGCGCCGGCGCGACCGCCGCGTTCACCGCCGCCGTCGCCGTCCTGATCATCGCCTGCCCCTGCGCCCTCGGCCTCGCCACCCCCACCGCGCTGCTCGTCGGCACCGGCCGCGGCGCCCAGCTCGGCATCCTCATCAAGGGCCCCGAGGTCCTGGAGTCCACCCGCCGCGTCGACACCGTCGTCCTCGACAAGACCGGCACCGTCACCACCGGCCGGATGACCCTCACCGGCGTCCACCCGGCCGGCTCCACCGACGAGCGGGAGCTGCTGCGGCTCGCCGGGGCCCTGGAGCACTCCTCCGAGCACCCCGTCGCCCGCGCCGTCGCCGCCGGGGCCGCCGAACGGCTCGGGATCCCCGTCGGCGAGCTGCCCGTCCCCAAGGGCTTCGAGAACGTCCCCGGGCTCGGCGTCCGCGGCTCCGTCGACGGCCGGCTCGTCCTCGCCGGGCGGGCCGCGCTGCTCGCCGCCGAGGAGGTGCCGGTGCCGGACGGCGTCGAGGCCGGGGCGGTGCTCGTCGCCTGGGACGGGGTGCTGCGCGGCTCCCTCACCGTCGCCGACGCCGTCAAGGACACCAGCGCCGAGGCCGTCACCCGGCTCCGCGCCCTCGGGCTGCGGCCGGTGCTCCTCACCGGCGACCACCGGACCGTCGCCGGGACCGTCGCGGCCCAGGTCGGCATCGACGAGGTGATCGCCGAGGTGCTGCCCGAGGAGAAGGCCGCCGTGGTCCGGCGGCTCCAGGCCGAGGGCCGTACCGTCGCCATGGTCGGCGACGGCGTCAACGACGCCGCCGCGCTCGCCACCGCCGACCTGGGGCTCGCGATGGGCACCGGGACGGACGCCGCCATCGAGGCGAGCGACCTCACCCTGGTCCGGGGCGACCTGCGGGTGGCCGCCGACGCGATCCGGCTCTCCCGCCGCACCCTGGCGACGATCAAGGGAAACCTGGCGTGGGCCTTCGGCTACAACGTGGCCGCGCTGCCGCTCGCCGCGGCCGGTCTGCTCAACCCGATGATCGCCGGTCTGACCATGGCTTTCTCGTCCGTGTTCGTCGTGACGAACAGCCTGCGCCTGCGGCGGTTCCGTTGATTTCACCTACACGTGACGCACAAGTCCTTCACAAAGAGACCTAGATCACAGATATTGGGGGGTAACCATCTGGGCTGTTCGCGAGTCTAAGTGGGCGATGCCAGAACGTCTTGGGGGACGTTCGCCGGGATGTCTTGGGGGACGTCCCGACAGGCAAGCGCGGCCGGGGCACGTGCAGCGGGGAGCTTGAGCGGCCCTCCCGTACGTACCCCGGCAGACCGCGCACCGGACGCCCGGCCCGGATCCCGTGGGGGGAATCCGCACCGGGGATATGGGAAGCGCCCCGCTCGCCGACCCGTGGGGGGATCGGAGAGCGGGGCGCTTCTTTGTTTTCGGGGCTCGGTTCGCCTCCGGGGCGTTTCTCGAGGCTCGGTTCGCCTCCGGGGCGCTCCGGAGCTCTCAGCAGACCTGTGCGGGGTCGGCTCAGCGCTCGTCGACCGGGACGAAGTCGCGGAGGACCTCGCCGGTGTAGATCTGGCGCGGACGGCCGATGCGGGAGCCGGGCTCCTTGATCATCTCGTGCCACTGGGCGATCCAGCCGGGGAGGCGGCCGAGCGCGAAGAGCACGGTGAACATCTCGGTCGGGAAGCCCATCGCGCGGTAGATGAGGCCCGTGTAGAAGTCCACGTTCGGGTAGAGGTTGCGCGAGACGAAGTAGTCGTCGGAGAGCGCGTGCTCCTCCAGCTTGAGCGCGATGTCCAGCAGCTCGTCGGACTTGCCGAGGGCCGAGAGGACGTCGTGCGCCGCCGCCTTGATGATCTTGGCGCGCGGGTCGAAGGACTTGTACACCCGGTGGCCGAAGCCCATCAGGCGGACGCCGTCCTCCTTGTTCTTCACCTTGCGGATGAAGGAGTCGACATCGCCGCCGTTGGCCTGGATGCCCTCCAGCATCTCCAGCACGGACTGGTTGGCGCCGCCGTGCAGGGGGCCCCACAGCGCGGAGATGCCGGCCGAGATCGAGGCGAACATGTTCGCCTGCGAGGAGCCGACCAGACGCACGGTGGAGGTCGAACAGTTCTGCTCGTGGTCCGCGTGCAGGATGAGGAGCTTGTCGAGCGCCGACACGACGACCGGGTCGAGCTCGTACTCCTGGGCCGGGACGGAGAACGTCATGCGCAGGAAGTTCTCGACGTAGCCGAGGTCGTTCCGCGGGTAGACGAACGGGTGGCCGATCGACTTCTTGTAGGCGTACGCCGCGATCGTCGGCAGCTTCGCGAGCAGCCGGATCGTCGACAGGTGACGCTGACGCTCGTCGAACGGGTTGTGGCTGTCCTGGTAGAAGGTGGACAGCGCGGAGACCACCGAGGACAGCATCGCCATCGGGTGGGCGTCCCGCGGGAAGCCGCGGAAGAAGTTCTTGACGTCCTCGTGGACCAGCGTGTGCTGGGTGATCTCGTTCTGGAAGACGGCGAGCTCGTCGGCCTTCGGCAGCTCGCCGTTGATCAGCAGGTACGCCACCTCCAGGAAGGTGGACTGCTCGGCCAGCTGCTCGATGGGGTAACCGCGGTACCGCAGGATGCCCTGCTCACCATCGAGGTAGGTGATCGCGGATTTGTAGGCGGCGGTGTTGCCGTATCCGCTGTCCAGGGTGACCAGGCCCGTCTGGGCTCGCAGCTTCCCGATGTCGAAGCCCTGGTCGCCGACGGTGCTCTCGACCACCGGGTAGGTGTATTCACCGTCCGCGTACCGCAGTACTACAGAGTTGTCGCTCACGTCATCCCTCACCGACGTAGTGCCTCTTCTTCGAGGTGCCCTGACTGTCTCTACCATCCCCCACTTGGCTCAGGAGAGTGCACTCGGGGTCGCCATTGGGCCAATCGGCGGCACTCAGTGCCGCCAACCTGCTCATCCTGCCCCCTTCGCCCCGGTTCCGGTAGTCCTCCGTGATCTTTCACACGGGGGCAGGCCCTGTGAGCCGGTGAGCCAGTGCGGTAAAGCGCCGGCCGGCCGAGACCGTACGGACCGCCTGGGCGATCGCGCGACGCGAACCGACCAGGACGACGAGCTTCCGCGCCCGGGTCACGGCCGTGTAGAGCAGGTTCCGCTGGAGCATCATCCACGCACTCATGGTGACCGGGATCACCACGGCCGGATACTCACTGCCCTGCGAACGGTGGATGGTGACCGCGTACGCGTGGGACAGCTCGTCCAGTTCGTCGAAGCCGTACGGCACCTCCTCGTCCTCGTCCGTCCGGACGGTCAGGCGCTGCTCCACGGGGTCCAGCGCCGTCACCACCCCGACCGTACCGTTGAAGACCCCGTTCGCCCCCTTCTCGTAGTTGTTCCTGATCTGGGTCACTTTGTCACCCACCCGGAACACCCGGCCGCCGAACCGCTTCTCCGGGAGGTCCGGGCGGGCCGGGGTGATGGCCTGCTGGAGCAGCCCGTTCAGCGCGCCCGCGCCGGCCGGGCCGCGGTGCATGGGGGCCAGGACCTGCACGTCCCGGCGCGGGTCGAGGCCGAATCTGGCCGGAATGCGCCGCGCGGCGACCTCGACGGCGACCCGGGCCGCGTCCTCCGTCTCCTCCTCCGCGAAGAGGAAGAAGTCCGGCAGGCCGGTGGTGGTGGGCGGCAGCCCGCCGTTGATCCGGTGGGCGTTGGTGACCACGCCGGACTGCTGGGCCTGGCGGAAGATCCGGGTCAGCCGGACGGCGGGGACCGGGCTGCCGGGGGCCAGCAGGTCGCCCAGGACCTCCCCGGCGCCGACCGAGGGCAGCTGGTCCACGTCCCCCACCAGAAGCAGATGGGCTCCCGGCGCGACCGCCTTGACCAGCTTGTTGGCGAGCAGCAGGTCGAGCATCGACGCCTCGTCGACCACCACGAGGTCGGCGTCGAGCGGCCGGTCCCGGTCGTACGCCGCGTCCCCGCCCGGCTTCAGCTCCAGCAGCCGGTGGACGGTGGACGCCTCGGCGCCGGTCAGCTCGGCGAGCCGCTTGGCCGCGCGACCGGTCGGCGCCGCGAGGACCACCTTGGCCTTCTTGGCCCGGGCCAGCTCCACGACGGACCGCACCGTGAAGGACTTGCCGCAGCCGGGGCCGCCGGTGAGGACCGCGACCTTCTCCGTCAGGGCCAGCCGGACGGCCTGCTCCTGCTCGGGCGCCAGCGTGGCCCCCGTGCGGTCCGCGAGCCACGCCAGCGCCTTGTCCCAGGCCACGTCCCGGAAGGCCGGCATCCGGTCCTCCGGGGCGCGCAGCAGGCGCCGCAGCTGCCCGGCGAGGGAGAGCTCGGCCCGGTGGAAGGGGATCAGGTAGACGGCCGTGACCGGCTCGCCCTCCGGGCCGGGGACCGCCTCCCGGACGACCCCCTCCGGGTCCTCGGCCAGCTCGGCGAGGCACTCGATGACGAGCCCCGTGTCCACCTGGAGCAGCTTCACCGAGTCGGCGATCAGCCGCTCCTCGGGGAGGAAGCAGTGCCCCTGGTCGGCGGACTGGGAGAGGGCGTACTGCAGGCCGGCCTTCACCCGCTCCGGGCTGTCGTGCGGGATGCCGACGGACTGGGCGATCCGGTCGGCGGTGAGGAAGCCGATGCCCCAGACGTCGGCGGCGAGCCGGTAGGGCCGCTCGCGCACGACGGAGATCGACTCGTCGCCGTACTGCTTGTAGATGCGGACGGCGATGGACGTGGAGACGCCGACGGTCTGGAGGAAGACCATCACCTCCTTGATCGCCTTCTGCTCCTCCCAGGCGGCGGTGATGTTCTTCGTCCGCTTCGGCCCGAGGCCGGGGACCTCGATCAGCCGGCCCGGGGCCTCCTCCAGGATGTCGAGGGTGTCCAGGCCGAAGTGGGTGGTGATCCGGTCGGCGAAGACCGGGCCGATGCCCTTGACCAGGCCGGAGCCGAGATAGCGGCGGATGCCCTGGATGGTCGCGGGGAGCACGGTCTGGTAGTTGTCCACGTGGAACTGGCGCCCGTACTGCGGGTGCGACCCCCACCGCCCCTCCATCCGCAGCGACTCCCCCGGCTGGGCGCCGAGCAGCGCGCCGACGACGGTGAGCAGCTCCCCGGCGCCCCGGCCGGTGTCGACCCGGGCGACCGTGTAGCCGCTCTCCTCGTTGGCGTACGTGATCCTCTCCAGCACGCCCTCCAGGACGGCGGGGCGGTACGGCTGACCCTCGTTGGACATGCACCGACCGTAGCGAAGGCCGCCGACAGCGGGGGGCGGGGCTGTGGACAACTCCCGGGCCGGGGTGCCGGACACGGGGAGGGACCGTAGCGTTTCGGACATGAGCGACAGCACTGACTCCTTCCGCGACGAGGTCCTGGCCGAACTCGGCGAGGACCGTCTGGCGGAGATCGCCGACCTCGCCGGCACCGACCCGGCCGGCGCCCGGGCCCTGGTGGACGGCTCGGTCGCGGAACTCTCGGGCAACCTGCGGGAGGCGGCGGCCGAACCGGGCAGCGCCGCCGACGTGCAGGCCGCCGTCGACGAGGCCGCGTCGGCGGAGGCGCCCCTCCAGGGCGTCGCCGGCTTCGGGGGCCTCGCGGCCGGCGGCCTGCTGGCCGGCGTCCTCGGCAGGCTGGCGAAGCCCGCCGCCGACGCGGTCGCCCGGCGCACCGGCCTGCCGCCCGCGACCGCCCGCCGCGCGGTCGACCTGCTGGTCCCGGTCGTCCTGGCGGTGCTGACCAGGCGGGCCGCCGCGAAGAAGGGCGGCGGCCTCGGCGGCCTGCTGGACGGCGGGACGAAGTAGCCCGGCCCCGCCGCACACGGGGCCGGGCCGGGAGGGCCCCCGCCGCGCACGCGGGGGCCTGGTTCCGGTGGGCGCGGGTCAGACCTTGAGGAATGCCTCCAGGGTCTCCTCCAGGACCTCGACGCCGTCCCTCGCCCACAGCGCGTCGTTGAAGAGTTCGACCTCTACCGGGCCCGTGTAGCCGACCCGTTCGAGGAGGGCCGCCCACCAGGTGAGGTCGATGGCCCCCGTGCCGAGCTGACCCCGGCCGTTGAGGACGCCCTCCGGGAGGGGGGTCGTCCAGTCGGCGAGCTGGAAGGAGTGGACGCGGCCGCCGGCGGCGGCGCGTTCGACCGCGGCCGGGGCGTTCTCGTCCCACCACAGGTGGTACGTGTCGACGGTGACGCCCACCTGCTCCGCCGGGTGGCGCTCGGCGATGTCCAGGGCCTGGTCCAGGGTGGAGATCGCGCACCGGTCGGAGGCGTACATGGGGTGGAGGGGTTCGATGGCGAGCCGCACCCCGCGTTCGCCCGCGTAGGGGGCGAGGACGCCGATCGCGTCGGCTATGCGCGCGCGGGCGCCGGGCAGGTCGCGGCTGCCGGCGGGCAGGCCGCCGGAGACCAGGACGAGGGTGTCGGTGCCGAGCGCCGCCGCCTCGTCGATCGCCGCCCGGTTGTCGGCCTCCCAGCCGTCGCTGGTGAAGAAGCCGCCCCGGCAGAGGGTGGTGACGGTCAGCCCCGCCTCCTGGATCAGGGCCGCGGTCTCGTCGACGCCGTACTCCTTCACCGGATCGCGCCACAGGCCGATCCCGGGGACGCCGAGGCGGACGCACTCCGCGACCAGTTCGGGGAGCGGGAGCTGCTGCACCGTCATCTGGTTGATGCTGAAGCGGTCGGGGTTCACTGGGGCACTCCGTGGACGGTGAGGAGGGCGCGCATCCGGGACTCCGCGCGGGCCGGGTCCGGGAAGAGGCCGAGTCCGTCGGCGAGTTCGTAGGCGCGGGCCAGGTGCGGCAGGGAGCGGGCCGAGTGGAGGCCGCCGACCATGGTGAAGTGCTCCTGGTGGCCGGCGAGCCAGGCGAGGAGGACCACGCCCGTCTTGTAGTAGCGGGTCGGCGGCTCGAAGAGGTGCCGGGAGAGGGCGACGGTCGGGTCGAGGAGCTTGCGGAAGCCCGCCGTGTCGCCGGTGTCCAGGACCCGGACGGCCTCCGCGGCCAGCGGGCCGAGCGGGTCGAAGATGCCGAGCAGGGCGTGGCTGAAGCCCTGGTCGTCGCCCGCGATCAGTTCCGGGTAGTGGAAGTCGTCGCCGGTGTAGCAGCGGACGCCCTCGGGGAGGCGGCGGCGGAGTGCGATCTCGCGGCCCGCGTCGAGGAGGGAGATCTTGACGCCGTCGACCTTGTCGGGGTGCGCGGCGATGACGTCGAGGAAGGTCTCGGTGGCCGCGTCGAGGTCGGCGGAGCCCCAGTAGCCCTCCAGGGCCGGGTCGAACATCGGGCCCAGCCAGTGCAGGACCACCGGTTCGGCGGCCTGGCGCAGCAGGTGGCCGTAGAGGTCGAGGTAGTCCTCGGGGCCGGTCGCCGCGGCGGCGAGGGCGCGGGAGGCCATGAGGACGGCCTGGGCGCCGGACTCCTCGACGAGGGCGAGCTGCTCCTCGTACGCGGCCCGGATCTCCGGCAGCGAGGCCGGGCCGGTGAGCTGGTCGGTGCCGACGCCGCAGGCGATCCGGCCGCCCTCGGCCCTCGCCTCGGCGGCGCTGCGGCGGATCAGTTCGGCGGCGCCGGACCAGTCGAGGCCCATGCCGCGCTGGGCGGTGTCCATGGCCTCCGCGACGCCGAGGCCGTGGGACCACAGGTGGCGGCGGAAGGCGAGGGTGGCGTCCCAGTCGACGGCGGCGGGGCCGTCGGGGGTGGTGTCGGCGTACGGGTCGGCGACGACGTGCGCGGCGGAGAAGACCGTACGGGAGGTGAGCGGGCCGGCCGCGGCGGGCGCGAGCGGCTCGGTGCGGGGCTGGTACGCGCGCGTGCCGCCGCCGGGGATCGGGAGGCGGAGGGTCACAGCGACACCTCCGGGACGTCGAGGCGTCGGCCCTCGGCGGCGGACTTCAGGCCGAGTTCGGCGAGCTGGACGCCGCGGGCGCCGGCGAGCAGGTCCCAGTGGTAGGGCTCGTCGAGGGCGACGTGCCGGAGGAAGAGCTCCCACTGGGCCTTGAAGCCGTTGTCGAAGTCGGCGTTGTCGGGGACCTCCTGCCACTGCTCGCGGAAGGAGTAGGTGGCGGGGATGTCGGGGTTCCAGACCGGCTTGGGGGTCAGTCCGCGGTGCTGGACGCGGCAGTTGCGCAGGCCGGCGACGGCGGAGCCCTCGGTGCCGTCGACCTGGAACTCGACGAGCTCGTCGCGGTGGACGCGGACGGCCCAGGAGGAGTTGATCTGGGCGATGGCGCCGCCCTCCAGGTGGAAGGTGCCGTAGGCGGCGTCGTCGGCGGTCGCCTCGTACGGCTTGCCCCGCTCGTCCCAGCGGCGCGGGATGTGGGTGGCGATCTCGGCGGAGACGGAGGTGACCCGGCCGAAGAGCTCGTGGAGGACGTACTCCCAGTGCGGGAACATGTCGACGACGATCCCGCCGCCGTCCTCGGAGCGGTAGTTCCAGCTGGGCCGCTGGGCCTCCTGCCAGTCGCCCTCGAAGACCCAGTAGCCGAACTCGCCGCGGACGGACAGGATCTCGCCGAAGAAGCCGCCGTCGATGAGCCGCTTGAGCTTCCGCAGGCCGGGGAGGAAGAGCTTGTCCTGGACGACGCCGTGCTTGATGCCCCGGGCGTCGGCGAGCCGGGCGAGCTCCAGGGCGCCGGCGAAGTCGGCGGCGGTGGGCTTCTCGGTGTAGATGTGCTTGCCGGCGGCGATCGCCTTGGTGAGGGCGTCGACGCGGGCCGAGGTGACCTGGGCGTCGAAGTAGACGTCGATGGAGTCGTCGGCGAGGACGGCGTCGAGGTCGGTGGACCACTCGGTGAGGCCGTGCTGCTCGGCGAGGGCGCGCAGGGCGTGCTCGCGGCGGCCGACGAGGACGGGCTCGGGCCAGAGGACCCGTCCGTCGCCGAGGTCGAGGCCGCCCTGCTCGCGGAGGGCGAGGATCGAGCGGACGAGGTGCTGGCGGTAGCCCATGCGTCCGGTGACGCCGTTCATGGCGATGCGGACGGTCCTGCGTGTCATGGAAGGTTCCTCTCTCCGGCGGGGCTGCGCCCTCGATCACCGCGTGGAAGCACGACGGAAAGCGCCATGCGGGCAGAAAGCGCTTCCGGCGCGACGATAGAAAGCGCTTTCTGCCGCAGATGACGCTAGCCTGCCGACATCACGCCGGACAAGGCCCCAACGCCTACGGCCTTGGAGCCGTGCACGCGATGTCGGAGGTACGCACGCGATGACCGTCACCCTTTCGGACGTGGCCGCCCGCGCCCGCGTCTCCCCCGCGACCGTCTCCCGCGTCCTGAACGGCAACTACCCGGTGGCGGCGTCGACGCGGGAGCGGGTCCTGAAGGCCGTCGAGGAGCTGGACTACGTCCTCAACGGGCCCGCCAGCTCGCTCGCCGCCGCCACCTCCGACCTGGTCGGGGTGCTCGTCAACGACATCGCCGACCCCTTCTTCGGGATCATGGCGAGCGCGGCGCAGAGTGCGATCGGCGAGGGCGCGTCGGGCCGCGCGGGCGGCGAGAAGCTGGCGGTCGTCTGCAACACCGGCGGCTCCCCCGAGCGCGAGCTCACCTACCTCACCCTGCTCCAGCGGCAGCGCGCCGCCGCCGTGATCCTCATGGGCGGCTCGCTGGAGGACCCGGAGCACCTGGCCGCGACCGCCGCCAAGCTGTCGCGGATGGCCGAGGCGGGGACGCGGGTCGTGCTGTGCGGCCGGCCGCCGGTGCCGGGGGACGCGCACACCGCCGCGCTGGTCTTCGACAACCGCACCGGCGGGCGCCGCCTCACCGAGCACCTGCTCGGCCTCGGCCACACGCGGATCGGTTACGTCGCGGGCCCCGCCGACCGCACCACCACCCGGCACCGCCTGGAGGGTCACCGGGAGGCCCTCGCGGCGGCGGGCGTCGCCGAGGGGCCGACCGTCCACGGCCCGTACGACCGCGCCTCCGGCCACGCGGCCGTCGCCGGGCTCCTCGACCGCGACCCGGAGCTGACGGCGATCGTCGCCGCCAACGACACGGTGGCCCTGGGCGTCTGCGCGGCGCTGCGGGAGCGGGGCCTGTCCATCCCCGGCGACGTCTCGGTGGCCGGCTTCGACGACCTGCCGTTCTCGGTCGACGCGGTCCCTGCCCTGACCACCGTCCGCCTCCCGCTCCACGACTCCGGCGTCCGCGCCGGCCGGCTGGCGATGGGCACGGAGGACGCCCCGGCCGACGGCACGGAGACGGTCCCGGGCGAGCTGGTGGTACGGGACTCGACGGGGACGCCGCGCGGGTGAAGGCGTCTATCGCGGGAATCGACGGCATACGGAGGTCCGCATGACGACGACAGAGACGGATGTTCGGAGCGCATGGGACGCGCTGGAGGACGCCGAACTGCCCAGCGGCTACCACGTCGAGATCACGGACGGGAAGATCATCATGACGCCGCAGGGCAGGGGTCGGTGGAAGGTGATCCTCAAGGCCGCGCCCCAGATCGAGCAGCAGCTCGCGGGCCACGGCGAGATCCTCTCGGACGTCATGATCGACTTTCCGTCGAGCCTGTACGGCTACGCGCCCGACCTCGCCGTCGTCGCACCCGGCTCCAAGCTCAACAGCCGGGGCCGTTTCGAGTGGCACGACCTTGAAGCCGTTCTGGAAGTGATCTCCAAGAGCACCCGGGACCACGACTTCGAGAAGAAGTTCCGGATGTACGCCGAGTGCGCGATTCCGCTGTACGTGATCATCGACCCGTCCGACCGGACCTGCACGATCCACAGTCGTCCCACCAAGACCGGCACCTACACCGAGCAGGAGACCATCGCCTTCGGCGAGGACCTGGTCCTCCCCCTCGAAGGGCGCGAGATCGTCGTGGAGACGGACGGCTTCCCGCGCGCGGAGGGCTGAGCTACGCGCCGGCCTCCGGGTCCCCATGGACCGTCAGGCCCGTCGCGGCGAGGACCGCGTCGACCGTCTCGTCGACCGTCTGGGCGGCGTTGTCGATCCAGACACCCTCGCCGGCCAGTTCTTCGCGCATGGCCTCGTCGAGGAAGGCCCAGTTGGTGGTGAGGCGCTTGTGGCGGGCGTTGTTGCGTTCCCACGCCTTGTCGGGGCCGGGGGCGAGGAAGACCACGTGCAGCGGGCCCGTCGTCATCTGGTCGCGGTAGAAGCCCAGGTGGGAGCGGCGGACGACGACGTCGTCGACGACCGGCAGGAACCCGGCCGTGACGAAGCTGCCGGCGAGCAGGGAGGCGTTGCGGGCCCGGAGGAAGATCTGCCGGTCGGCCTCCGGGTCGCCGTCCGGGGTGGGCCAGTGGCAGCCCCGGACGATCAGGTTCTGGAGCTCGTCGACCTCGATGTGCGCGGACATCGCGAAGCGGGCGGCGAGCGCCGCCGCGACGGTGGACTTGCCGCTGCCGGGGATGCCGCTGATCAGGACGGTGCCGGGAGCAGACGGGGACCGGTCGACGGGTACGAGATCCATCCCCGCACCCTAGGTCATCCGATCGTCCGCCCGGCCGTGGTCGATTCCGGGGAGGGGCCGGTCAGCAGACGAGGGCGCCCGTCCCGCTCGCCTGCCACGCGCCCGTGCCGCCCGGGGAGTTGCCGATCCGGTCCTGGAGGACCATGGCCCCGGAGCCGGTCGCCTGGCGGTGGCGGCCGGGGCGGGAGGCCGGTTCGGCGGACGTGGCCGCGTTCGGCGTGTGTCCGGCGTCGCCGACGGTGCAGTACCTGCCGGTCAGCCGCTTCCGTCGGCCGAGGTCCGGGTGGCCGAGCCGCCGCTGGAAGGTCACCGTGGTGCCGTCCGCGAGCGGCCGGCAGTCCGTCGTGTGGTCATGACGTCAGAGAAGGGCGCCCGGGCGCCGGGGCCGCGGCGGCGGGCTGGGGCTGTCCCCCGGAGGGGGCCGGGGAGGCGCCCGAATGCCGGGCGTCCGCCGGCCCGCCGCCGGCCGCCGCCCCGGGGGCCGTACGCCGCGGCGACAGCGAGGTCAGGGCCACCCCGCCGACGAGGAGCGCCGCCGCGACCCAGCGCAGCGGGCTCACCGACTCGCCGAGGAAGAGCGCGGCGGAGGACATGCCGAAGACGGGGACGAGGAGGGAGAAGGGGGCGACGGAGGAGGCGGGGTGGCGGCGGAGCAGCCAGCCCCAGGCGCCGAAGCCGAAGACGGTGGTGACCCAGGCGACGTAGAGGATGACGCCGGCGCCGGTCCAGTCGAGGGCGCGCAGCGCGGCCAGGTCGCGCTCGGGGCCCTCCAGGAGGAGGGAGAGGGCGAGCAGCGGGAGGACGGGCACGGTGCTGACCCAGACCATCCAGTTGAGCGGGTCGGGCGGGGCGGCCTTGCGGGTGAGGACGTTGGAGACGCCCCAGCAGGCCGCGGCCACGATGACCAGGACGAAGCCGGTGACCGGTCCGGAGGTGCCCTCGTCGACGGCGGCGACGCCGATGCCGGCGAGCGCGACGGCCATGCCGAGGACGGCGCGCCGGGCGGGGCGTTCGCCGAGGGCGGCGAAGGCGAAGAGGGCGGTGAAGACGGCCTGCACCTGAAGGACGAGGGAGGAGAGCCCGGCCGGGGCGCCGAGGTCCATGCCGGTGAAGAGGAGGCCGAACTTGGCGACGCCCAGCGCGAGTCCGACGGCGACGATCCACTTCCAGGCGACCTTGGGGCGGCCGACGAGGAAGACCGCGGGGAGGGCGGCGGCGAGGAAGCGGAGGGCGGAGAAGAGCAGCGGGGGGAAGTGGTCGAGGCCGATCTCGATGACGACGAAGTTGACCCCCCAGACCGCGGCGACGAGCGCGGCGAGGGCGATGTGTGCGGGGCGCATGGAACGAGCATGACCGCCCTCGACCGTGAAGCACCAGCACAGGTCTCTTCATGGTTGGATGAAGCGATACTGAATCCAGAGCGCCCGCCGGAGGTTTCCGTGCTCGATCTCGGCCGTCTGCGCGCCCTGCACGCCGTCTCCGTCCACGGCAGCGTGGGCGCCGCCGCCACGGCGCTGGGCTACACCCCGTCGGCGGTCTCCCAGCAGATCGCGAAGCTGGAGCGGGAGACCCGTACGACCCTGCTCGAACGGAGCGGCCGGGGCGTCCGCCTCACCGACGAGGCCCGTCAACTGGCCTCCACCGCACGGCGGTTGCTGGCGATCGTGGAGGAGGCGGAGGTACTGCTCGAAGAGCGGCGGGGGCTGCCCGCCGGGCGGCTCTCGATCGGCTGCTTCCCGAGCGCGGCGCGCGGTCTGATGCCCCGGGTGCTGGCGGACCTGGCCGTGCGCCACCCCGGTCTGGACGCCCGGCTGACCGAGGTCGACCCGCACCTGTCGGTGGACCTGGTGGCGCGCGGGGTGCTCGACCTGGCCGTCGCCCACGACTGGGACATCGCCCCGCTGCCGGCGCCGCCCGGCGTCGAGCAGGCGGTGATCGGCGACGACGGCTGCGACATCCTCGTCCACCGGGACCATCCGCTGGCGGCCCGGCGGTCGGTGCGGCGGGAGGAGCTGGCGGACGAGCGGTGGATCTCGCAGCCGCCGGGGACGGTCTGCCACGACTGGCTGGCGCGGACGCTGCGGGCCACCGGGGTGGAGCCGCTGATCGTGCATCAGGCGGAGGAGAACCACACCCAGGTCGCGCTGGTCGCGGCCGGTCTCGGCATCGCCCTGGTGCCCCGGCTGGGGCGCGGCGGGCTGCCGCCCGAGGTGGCGCCGCTGCGGCTCGACCCGGCGCCGACGCGCCGGCTGCACGCGCTGTGGCGCACGGGTGCGGCGCGCCGTCCGGCGATCGTGGAGACGGTCCGTACGCTCCAGGAGCTGTGGCCGTCGATCGCGTCGGCGGCCTGAGCCGACGGGACCAGCACCGCCTCCCCGGCCTGACCCGACAGGACCGGCGCCGCGTCGGCGGCCCGAACCGACAGGACCGGCGCCGCGTCGGCGGCCCGAACCGACAGGGACGGGCGCCGCCTCGGCGGCCTGAGCAGACAGGGACGGGCACCGCCTCCCCGGCCTGACCCGACAGGACCGGCGCCGCGTCGGCGGCTTGAGCGGACAGAGCCGGGCACCGCCTCCCCGGCCTGAGCCCAGGGACGGGCGCCGCCTCGGCGGCCCGAGCGGACGCGGCCGGCCGCCTCGGCGATTCGTGCGGGAATCCTTGACCTGGCAGTTACTTTCAGGCTATCCGTGCACCTTGGCAGTTTCCTTCACCCACCGCTCTGTCACCCACGCACGGCCGGAAGGAGCACCAGTGCCCCACCCCACCCGCCGCACCCTGCTCGCCGCCACCGCCGCCACGACCGCCGCGGCCCTCACCGGGGCCGTCCCCGTCGCCTCCGCCGCCTCCCCCGCCACCGACGCCAAGACCGAGGAGCGGCTGCGCCGGATCGTCGGCCGGATGTCGCTGGAGGAGAAGGTCGGCCAGCTCTTCGTCAGCCGGGTGTACGGCCATTCGGCCACCGCCCCCGACCCGGCCGACGTCGACGCCAACCTCCGGGAGCTCGGCGTCCGCACCGCCGCCGAACTCCTCGGGCGCTACCACCTCGGCGGGATCATCTACTTCGCCTGGGCCCACAACACCCGCGACCCGCACCAGATCGCCGAGCTGTCCAACGGCATCCAGGCGGCCTCCCGGCTCCCCGTGCTGATCTCCACCGACCAGGAGCACGGCATCGTCTGCCGGGTCGGCGAGCCCGCCACCCTCCTCCCGGGCGCGATGGCCCTGGGCGCGGGCGGCTCCCCGGCGGACACCCGCAAGGCGGCCCGGATCGCCGGCGCCGAGCTGGCCGCCCTGGGCATCCGGCAGAACTACGCCCCGGTGGCCGACGTCAACGTCAACCCGGCCAACCCGGTCATCGGCGTCCGCTCCCTCGGCTCCGACCCCGGCGCGGTCTCCGGTCTCGTCGCCGCGCAGATCCGCGGCTACCAGGGCGCCGGCGTCGCGGCCACCGCCAAGCACTTCCCCGGCCACGGCGACACCGCCGTCGACAGCCACTACGGCCTGCCGGTCATCACCCACACCCGTGAGCAGTGGGCCGAGCTGGACGCCCCGCCGTTCCGGGCCGCGATCGCCGCCGGCATCGACGCGATCATGACCGCCCACCTGGTCGTCCCGGCGCTCGACCCGTCCGAGGACCCGGCGACGCTCTCGTACCCCATCCTCACCGGGGTGCTCCGCGAACAGCTGGGCTACGACGGGGTGGTGGTGACCGACGCACTGGACATGCAGGGGGTGCGCACCAAGTACGGCGACGACCGGGTGCCGGTGCTCGCCCTCAAGGCGGGCGTGGACCAGCTGCTCAACCCGCCGAAGCTGGACGTGGCCTGGAACGCGGTCCTGAAGGCGGTCCGGGACGGGGAGCTGACGGAGCGGCGGATCGAGGAATCGGTTCTGCGGATCCTGCGGCTGAAGGCCCGGCGGGGGCTGTTCACCGACCCGTGCACGACCCGGGCGGACGTGGACGCGACGGTCGGCACCGCCCGGCACCTCGCCGAGGCCGACCGGATCGCCGAGCGGACCACCACCCTCCTCGTCAACGAGGCCGGCTTCCTGCCGCTCTCCCCGGCCTCGCACGGGAAGGTCCTGGTCGTCGGCGCCGACCCCGCCTCCCCGTCCGGGACGACGGGACCGCCGACCACCACGCTCGGCGCGGCCCTGCGCGAGCTGGGCTTCACCCCGACCGTCCTGTCCACCGGGATCACCCCGACGGCGGCCCGGATCGAGGAGGCGGTGGCGGCCGCGGCCGGCCAGGACGTGATCGTGGTGGGCACGTACAACCTGACCGCGGCCAGTCCGCAGCGGACGCTGGTGGCGCGGCTCGTGGCGACCGGGGTGCCGGTGGTGACGGTCGCGATCCGCAACCCGTACGACGTCGCCCGGATCTCCGGGCAGCGGGCCACGCTGGCCGCCTACGCGTGGACCGACGTCGAACTGCGCGCCGCCGTGCGGGTGCTGGCCGGGCGGGCGAAGCCGCGCGGGCGGCTGCCGGTGCCGGTGCGGAGCGCCGAGGACCCGGCGGTGACGCTCTACCCGGTCGGCTTCGGCCTCTCGTACGCCTGACGGCCTCCCGTACGGAGCGGGTGCGGCTCCTCGCGGGGCCGCACCCTTCCCTACGGCGTACGGCTACGGCCGCAGGCCGTGCTCCCGGGTCACGTCCTCGTCGACCGGCCGGTCGAGGCGGGCGTCGAAGCCGGCCAGCGGCTTGGCGGCCGCGACGGCGGGGGCGTCCACGCCGGCCCAGGCCAGGATGCGGGCGGTGGCCTTCTCCCGCTCGGCGTCGACGAGTCCGGCGACGTTGGCGCCGTGGTTGCCGCCGGGCGCGTAGTAGACGTAGCTGTCGCGGGCGCCCTTGTCGACGCGGAAGGGCTCGGCGCCCCACGGGTCGTTCTCGCCGTAGACGAAGAGCATCCGGTTCGCGTTCTTGCGGACCCAGTCGTCGACGTCCCGCATGACCCAGGGCTTGAACCTCATCGGGATCTCGCGGGGCACGAAGTTCGACGCGGGCTGGTAGCCGTAGCGGTTCAGGCCGTCGAGGTGCGGCTGCCGGATCGTGGGCGAGCCGAGTTCGGTGGCCGCCTGGTAGTAGTACGGGGTGTAGTACTCCAGGCCCTGGTCGGTGTAGGCGGACCAGCCGGCGTAGGCGTCGATCGTCTCGTAGACGGTGTCGTCGCTCGCGGTCTTCGCGTCCGGGATCGTGTCGCAGACGTCCTCGCCGTAGTACTGCCAGAAGCCCCAGACGAAGTCGAGGACGGTGGCCTCCCACGCCTTGTCGAGCGAGCCGACCGTGTTGAAGGTGGCGCCCTCGGTCGCGGCCCACGCCTTGAACTTCTCCTGGAGCGGGGCGCGGCGCAGCAGCGCCTCGCGCTGCATGGAGTTCAGGCGGTCGCGGCACTCCTTGGTGCCCACTTCGGCGAAGAACCGGTCGTAGGCCGAGTCCTCCTTGTTCACCACGTCGTTGGGGGCCACGTAGGCGACGACGCCGTCCATGTCGCGCGGGTAGAAGCGCTCGTAGTAGGTGGCCGTCATGCCGCCCTTGGAGCCGCCGGTGGAGAGCCAGTTCTCGCCGTAGACCTTCTTCAGCGCGGTGAAGATGCGGTGCTGGTCGCTGGCGGCCTGCCAGATGTCGAGCTTGGACCAGTCGGCGGGGGCGGGACGGGACGGCGTGAAGAAGCGGTACTCCATGGAGACCTGGTTGCCGTCGACGATCCGGGTCGGTTCGGACCGGCTGGGGGTGGTGCTCAGGCCGTAGCCGCTGGTGCGGAAGACGGTGGGGCGGTCGGTTCCCTTGTGGAGGACCGAGATCCGCTGCTGGAACGTTCCTGCCCAGGGGCGCTTGTGGTCGATCGGCTGCTCGTAGTTCAGGACGAAGAAGCGGTAGCCGGCGTACGGCTTCTCCTCGATCAGGCTCATCCCGGGGATCGCCAGCAGGCGGTCCTTGATGTCCTGGCTCTGCGCGTCCGCGACGGTGCTGACGGACTCCGTGTCCGCGGCGGTGGCGGTGGCCACGCCGGTGGAGCCCACGGTGCCTATGAGCACCGAAAGCGACAGCAACAGTCTCAGCGACTTACGCATGCACCCTCCCATGATTCACAACGGTGCCGTGAACCTAGCGGGGTGAACGTCCGGGCCGCCAGACCCGGTTGAGTCTTACCTGTGGTTCAGCACAGGATCCAGCCCGTGGCGGTGGAGCGGCCGGAGACGGTCGCGGAGGCGCGGACGCAGCGGTTCAGCGCGTGCACGGTCACCGGGCCGGCCTGCCGGCCCCAGCGCCCGCTCACCACGGCGGCCCGGCCGCCGCGCGGCTGGAGGGTGACCTTCATGGGCCGGGGCGCGCCGGGCCGTTTGGCGAGGACCAGCGCGCAGGCGTAGTGGCGGGTCCGGTAGAGGCGCAGCTCGCCGGTGGCGAAGGAGACGGTGCGGGTCGGCCGCCCCTGGCAGACGGAGACCGCGTCGGCGGTGCCGGTGCCGGGCCCGGCCAGGGTCAGCAGCCCGACCGCGAGGGCGAGGACCAGGCCGTACGCGACGGGGTGGAGGCGGGCGCGGGCGAGGAGCCCGCGGACGGACGCGCGCGTGCGGGGCGTCGTGGCGTACGCGCGCGTGCGGACGGTGCGCGGGCGCGCCGCCGTACTTCCGGACATGTCCGTTCCTCCCCCGCTCCACCTCTGGCCGTACACGCTTACGACGCCTCCGACGCCCGTACGGTTGCCCTCGTGCGCCGGTTCACCCGGTGAAGTAGCCCATGACCAGGGCGAGGAAGACGAGCTCGGCGCCGATCAGCGTCCACAGCGCGGCCCAGCGTGCCGGGGTGGGCGGGGCGCCGTCCGGGACGGTGAGCGCCCTGATCCAGGCGCCGCCGCCGACGACCAGGGTGGTCACGTAGAGCCAGCCCGGGATCTCGCCGCACGTTCCCCGCATCACGCAGGCCGTGCCCGCCTCGGAGGAGAGGGCGAGCACGACGCCGAGGAGCAGCGCGGGCAGGAACAGCAGCCCGGCCCAGAGCGCGGCGCGGCGCAGCACCCGGGCCTCCAGGTACGGGATCCGGGCGGTCGCCGGCTCCGTGTCAGGTACGGCGGAGGGGGCGTCGGGCGTGCGGGCGTCGGGCGTGGGGGCCGGGGCGGGGGCGTTCGGGCCGCCGGTGTCGTTCATGGCGCCGATCCAACCGGCCCCGCCCCGGCCCTGTCATGAGCACCCGTACTCAGATCGCGGCCGGTTCCTCCTCGGGCTCCGCCTCCGGGTCGGCCTCGCCGATGAAGGTGCGCCAGAGGGCGGCGTAGCGGCCGTCCCGGGCGAGGAGTTCGTCGTGGGTGCCGTCCTCGGCGACCCGGCCGTGGTCCATGACGACCACCCGGTCCGCGCGGGCCGCCGTGGTGAGCCGGTGGGCGACGATCAGCGTCGTGCGGCGGCCGGCGAGCCGTTCGGTGGCGGCGTTGACCTGCGCCTCGGTGGCCAGGTCCAGGGCGGCCGTGGCCTCGTCGAGGAGGAGGACGTCCGGGTTCACCAGCTCGGCCCGGGCCAGGGCGATCAGCTGCCGCTGGCCCGCCGAGAGGTTCCGGCCGCGTTCGGCGACCTCGTGGAGGTAGCCGCCGTCGAGGGTGGCGATCATGTCGTGCGCGCCGGCCGCGCGGGCCGCCGCCTCCACCTCGGCGTCGGTGGCGCCGGGCCGCCCGTAGGCGATGGCGTCGCGGACGGTGCCGGCGAAGAGGTACGCCTCCTGGGGGACGACGCCGAGCCGGTGCCGGTACGAGGTGAGGTCGAGGTCCCGCAGGTCGGCGCCGTCCGCGGTGACCCGGCCCGAGGTCGGGTCGTAGAACCGGGCGACCAGCTTGACCAGGGTGGACTTGCCGGCGCCGGTCTCGCCGACGAAGGCGACCGTCTGCCCGGCGGGGATCCGCAGGTCGATCCCGCTGAGGGCGGCCTCCTCGGTGCCGTAGGCGAAGGACACGGACTCGAAGGCGATGTCGCCGCGCAGCGACAGCACCTCGCGGGGCTCGTCGGCGGCGGCCGTCGACGTCGGCTCCTGGAGCAGTTCCTGCATCCGGCCGAGGGAGACGGCGGCCTGCTGGTAGCCGTCGAAGACCTGGGAGAGCTGCTGGACGGGGGCGAAGAAGAGGTCGATGTAGAGGAGGTAGGCGACGAGGGCGCCGGTGGTGAGGGTGCCCGCCTCGATCCGGTTCGCGCCGACGATCATGACGGCCGCGGCGGCGGCCGAGGACAGCAGGGTGACGAACGGGAAGTAGACCGAGATCAGCCACTGGCCGCGCACGCGCGCGTCCCGGTAGGCGTCGCCGCGCTCGGCGAACCGGGCGGCGCCCGCCCGCTCCCGGCCGAACGCCTGCACGATCCGCAGTCCGGCGACGGACTCCTGGAGGTCGGCGTTGACGACGCTGATCCGCTCCCGGGCCAGCTCGTACGCCTTCACGCTGGAGCGGCGGAAGTAGTACGTGGCGACGGCGAGGACCGGCAGGGTCACGAAGACGACCAGGGCCAGCTGGAGGTCGAGGACGAGCAGCGCCACCATGATCCCGAAGAAGGTGACGACCGAGACGAAGGCGGTGACCAGGCCCGTCTGGAGGAAGGTCGACATGGCGTCGACGTCCGTCGTCATCCGGGTCATGATCCGGCCGGTGAGCTCGCGCTCGTAGTAGTCCAGGCCGAGCCGCTGGAGCTGGGCGAAGATCTTCAGGCGGAGCGCGTACAGCACCCGCTCGCCGGTGCGGCCGGTCATCCGGGTCTCGGCGGTCTGCGCGACCCACTGGACGAGGACGGTGACCAGCGCGAGCGCGGAGGCGGCCCAGACGGCGCCGATCGCCAGCCGGTTCACGCCCTCGTCGATGCCGTGCCGGATCAGCACCGGCAGGAGCAGGCCCGCGCCGGCGTCGAGGGCGACCAGGCCGAGGCTGATGAGGAGCGGCGCGCCGAAGCCGCGCAGCAGCCGGCGGAGCCCGTAGCTCGTCTCCGGCTGCACGGCGCGGGCCTCGTCGACGTCGGGGGTGTCGGCGGCCGGCGGCAGGGCGGCGACGGCGGCGAGCAGCTCGGGGGTGGCCCCGGCCGCCTCGGCGTCGCGGTCGCGGGTCTCGTCCCGTACCCACAGGGTGGGGGTGATGCCGCGCTCGGCGTCGAACTCGGCGTCCAGCTCGGCCCGCAGCCCGTCGTCCTGCGCGGTGTCCGTCCCGGTGGCGGGGACGTGTCCGGGGGAGACGCCGCCCAGCTCGTCGGGGTCGGTGAGGAGCCGGCGGTAGAGCGCGGAGCGCTCCTCCAGCTCCTCGTGGGTGCCGAGGTCGGCGAGCCGGCCGCCGTCGAGGACGGCGATCCGGTCGGCGAGGCCGAGGGTGGAGCGGCGGTGGGCGATGAGGAGGGTCGTCCGGCCCGCCATGACGGCCTTCAGCGCCTCGTGGATCTCGTGCTCCACCTTGGCGTCGACGGCGGAGGTGGCGTCGTCGAGGACGAGCAGGCGGGGGTCGGTGAGGATCGCCCGGGCGAGCGCGATGCGCTGGCGCTGGCCGCCGGAGAGGGTGAGGCCGTGCTCGCCGACCTTGGTGGCGTAGCCGTCCGGGAGCTCGGCGATGAAGCGGTCCGCGCGGGCGGCCCGGGCGGCGGCCTCGACCTGCTCGTCGGTGGCGTCGGGGACCCCGTACGCGATGTTGGCGCGGACGGTGTCGGAGAAGAGGAAGGAGTCCTCGGGGACGAGGCCGATCGCGGCCCGCAGCGACTCCAGGGTCAGCTCGCGCACGTCGTGGCCGCCGACGAGGACGGCGCCGCGGTCGACGTCGTAGAAGCGGGGCAGGAGGAGGGAGACGGTCGACTTGCCGGAGCCGGAGGAGCCGACGAGGGCGACGGTCTCGCCGGCCCTCAGCTCCAGCGAGAACCCGTCGAGGACCGGCTTGCCGCCCCCGTCCCCGGCTCCGTAGCCGAACGAGACGTCGTCGAACTCGACGGTGGCCGGGGCGTCGGCGGGCAGCTCCTTCACGCCGTCCGCGATGGCCGGCTCGGTGTCGATCAGCTCGACGACCCGCTCCACGCCCGCGCGCGCCTGCTGGCCGACCGTGAGGACCATGGCGAGCATCCGGACCGGGCCGACCAGGGAGGCCAGGTAGGCGGAGAAGGCGACGAAGGTGCCGAGGGTGATCTGGCCCTTGTACGCGAGCCAGCCGCCGAGCGCGAGGACGGCGACCTGGCCGAGGGCGGGGACGGCCTGGAGGGCGGGGGTGTAGAGGGAGTTCAGCCGGATGGTCCGCAGCCGCGCGGCGAACAGCTTCCGCCCCGCCTCCCGGATCTTGCCGGTCTCCTGCTCCTCCTGCCCGAAGCCCTTCACGACCCGGACGCCGGTGACGGCCCCGTCGACGACGCCGGCGACCCCGGCGGCCTCCTGCTGGGCGGCCCAGGTGGCCGGATGGAGCCGGGTGCGGCTGCGCTTGGCGATCCACCAGAGGGCGGGGGCGACGGCGAGGGCGACGAGGGTCAGCGGGATCGACAGCCAGGCCATGACGGCGAGCGAGATGAGGAACAGCAGCACGTTCCCGATGGTCATCGGGAGCATGAAGAGCAGGCCCTGGATCAGCTGGAGGTCGCTGGTGGCCCGCCCGACGACCTGTCCGGTGGACAGCTCGTCCTGCCGCCGCCCGTCGAGCCGCAGGATCGTCCCGTACATGTCGTCACGGAGGTCCCGCTGCACGTCGAGCGCGAGTCGCCCGCCGTAGTAGCGCCGGACGTACGTCAGGACGTAGACGAGCACGGCGGCGCCGAGCAGCAGCCCGGTCCACATCGTGAGGGACCGTGTCCCCGTCCCGATCACGTCGTCGATGATCACCTTGGTGATGAGCGGCACCAGCGCGAGCAGCGCCATGCCGGCCAGCGACGAGCCGAGCGCCAGCACGACGTCCGCCTTGTACCGCCAGGCGTACGACCACAGCCGCCGCGCCCACCCCTGCTCCCGCTCCACCACCACGTGGCGCCTCCCGTCCGTCCTGGTCTACCGGAAGGCCACAACGTGCCCGACGTGCCATTTCATCCCGCCGCAACAAATCCCGGCCGGAAGTCCTAGGACCCCCGGCCCCTGGGTAGGAACCCGGCGACGTGGTCGTACGAGGAGGATCCGAGGGAGAGGAGACGCCCGTGGGGCGGGTCGAGGACGGGACGCCGTACCGGTGGGGGCAGCTCTACGCGGCGCTGGTCGCCGTCAGGGGGCTGGCGAAGGGCGGGCGGGTCGTGCCCGCCACGGAGCGGGAGACGAAGGACGCGACGGGGGCGCCCCGGGGCACGTTCGAGGCGCTGCTGCCGCATCTCGGGATACAGATCCTCACCGCCCGGCAGAAGGGCGGGAAGGTCGCCGAGGCGACCGGGACGGCCGTCGCCGACATAGGACGGCTGATACCGCCGGAGCACATGGCGCGGGGCGGCCTGAAGCCCCCGGAGGCCGAGGCGTTCCGGCTCGGGTACGCCGAGCGGACCGCCGCCTACCGGAAGGAGTGGGAGGAGATCGTCGACTGACCTCCTCCCCCGGCACCCTCACAGGTGCGTCGGTTCGAACATCTTCAGGAGGGCCGGGAGGACCACGACCGAGGGGCCGGGGGTGGCGAGGGACTTCGAGAGGTCCGTGGCGAGGGTGTCGGGGGTGGTGCGGACGGCGGGGACGCCGAAGGACTCCGCCAGGGCGACGAAGTCGGGGCGGGTGAGGTCCGTGCCGGTGGCCTCGCCGTACGCGTCCGTCATGTACTCGCGCAGGATGCCGTAGCCGCCGTCGTCGACGATCAGCCAGGTGACGTCGAAGCCGTACTGCTTCGCCGTCGCCAGCTCCGCGAGGGAGTACATCGCGCCGCCGTCGCCGGAGACCGCGAGGACCGGCGTCGTCGGGTCCGCGGCCGCCGCGCCGAGGGCGGCCGGGTAGGCGTAGCCGAGGCCGCCGGCGCCCTGTGCGGAGTGCATCGTGTTGGGGTGCCGGGCGTCGAAGGCCGACCAGGCCCAGTAGGACAGGATCGTCATGTCCCAGAAGCTGGGCGCCCGGGACGGGAGCGCCTCGCGGACCGCGGCCACCAGCCGGTGCTCCAGGTCGAGGTCCTGGGCCGCCAGGCGGGTGCGGATCCTCGACAGGACCTCGGCGACCCGGGCCGGGGCCGTCGGGTCGGTGCGGCGCTCGGTCGTCTCCAGGAGCGCCTGCAGCGCGAGCCGCGCGTCCGCGTGGATGCCGAGCGCCGGGTGGTTGGACTCCAGCTTCCCCGCGTCCGCCTCGATCTGGATCACCCGGCCGCGCGGGGCGAAGGTGTGGTAGTTCGAGGACAGCTCGCCGAGGCCGGAGCCGACGACGAGGAGGACGTCGGCGTCCTCCAGGAAGTCGGTGGTGTGCCGGTCCTCCAGCCAGGACTGGAGGGAGAGCGGGTGCGTCCAGGGGAAGGCGCCCTTGCCGCCGAAGGTGGTGACCACCGGCGCGTCCAGCCGCTCCGCGAGCGCCCGGAGCTTGCCCGCGGCGTCCGAGCGGACGACCCCGCCGCCGGCGATGACCGCCGGGCGTTTCGCCGTCGACAGGAGGTGGGCGGCGACCGCCGTCAGCTCCGGGCGCGGGACGACGTCCTCGGGCGTCGCGTCCATCGCCGTGACGACCGGCAGCGTCGTCACGGCGGTGAGCACGTCCTGCGGGATCTCGACCCAGACGGGGCCGTGCGGGGCGGTGAGCGCCGACTCCCAGGCCGCCGCGATCGCGGACGGGATCTGGGAGTGCGTACGGACCGTGTGGACGGACTTCACGACGTCCCGGAAGCTGGCCTGCTGGTCGCGGAGCTCGTGCAGATAGCCGTGCCTGCCGCCGCCGAGCCCGGCGACCGGGATCTGGCTGCCGATGGCGAGGACCGGCGCGGAGGCCGCGGCGGCCTCCTGGAGCGCGGCGAGCGACATGAGCGCGCCGGGGCCGGTGGAGAGCAGCAGCGGGGCGGCCTCGCCGGTGACCCGGCCGTACGCGTCGGCGGCGAAGCCCGCGTTGTTCTCGACGCGGAGGCCGACGTAGCGCAGGGACGAGCGGCGCAGGGCGTCGAACATGCCGAGGGCGTGCTGGCCGGGGAGACCGAAGACCGTGCTCGCGCCGAGGCCGGTGAGGGTCTCGACGACGAGGTCGCCGCCCGTGCGCCCCGTGGGCGGGTTGAGGGCGGCCTCGATCTGGGCCTCGGTCGGGCGCAGGACCAGGTCGTGGTCGTGGGTCATGGTCCGGTTCCTCCGGGCGTGGTCGGTCTCGTACGCGACGGGTGCCCGGCCCCTCGGGGCCGGGCACCCCCGGGAATTATCGGCTCGCCGCGATCTGGCGGCTCATGATGGTGGTCAGCTCGTACGCGGTGTGCGAGGCGGCGACCGCGGTGATCTCGGCGTGGTCGTACGCCGGGGCGACCTCGACGACGTCGGCGGAGACCAGGTTGCAGGAGGAGAGGCCGCGGAGGATCTCCAGGAGCTCGCGGGAGGTCATGCCGCCCGCCTCGGGGGTGCCGGTGCCGGGGGCGTGGGCCGGGTCGAGGCAGTCGATGTCGATGGAGATGTACAGCGGGCGGTCGCCGATGCGCTGGCGGAGCTGGTCGGCGACCTCGTCGGCGCCGCGGCGGTAGATGTCCGCCGACGTCACGATGCCGAAGCCCATCTTCTCGTCGTCGGTCAGGTCCTGCTTGCCGTAGAGCGGGCCGCGGGTGCCGACGTGCGACAGGGCCTCGGTGTCGAGGATGCCCTCCTCGACGGCGCGGCGGAACGGGGTGCCGTGGGTGTACTCGGCGCCGAAGTAGGTGTCCCAGGTGTCCAGGTGGGCGTCGAAGTGGAGCAGGGCGACCGGGCCGTGCTTCTTGGCGACCGAGCGGAGCAGCGGGAGGGCGATGGTGTGGTCGCCGCCGAGGGTCATCATGCGGGCGCCGGTGCCGAGGAGCTCGTCGGCGGCGGCCTCGATGGTCTCGACGGCCTCGTTGATGTTGAACGGGTTGACGGCGATGTCGCCGCCGTCGGCGACCTGCGCGAGGGCGAACGGGGAGGCGTCCTGCGCCGGGTTGTACGGGCGCAGCAGGCGGGACGCCTCGCGGATCGCGTTGCCGCCGAAGCGGGCGCCGGGGCGGTAGGAGACGCCGGAGTCGAAGGGGACGCCGACCACGGCGATGTCGGCGGTGCCGACCTCGTCGAGCCGCGGCAGCCGGGCGAACGTCGCGGGACCGGCGTACCGCGGGACGCGGGACGAGTCGATCGGGCCGCGCGGGGTGTTCTGGTCGCTGCTGCTCATGGGGGGTGCCTCCTGGCTGTCGTCGGGGTCCGGCTCGACGGTAAGTCGCCCGAAAGCCACATTGAAGTGTACGTTTCCTCCACTGTCGGGGCTTGAGATGTACGAAGGGACCATGTCGTGACCGTCTCGGAGCCGAGTGCCACTCCCCCGGCGCCGCCGGTGCCGCTGGCCGCACTGCTGGCCCGCCGGGAGCTGGGGCTGCGGCTGCTCGCCGGTTCGGACGAGGTCGCGCTGCACTGGGTGCACACCTCGGAGATGGCCGACCCGTATCCGTATCTGCTCGGCGGCGAGCTGCTGATGACGGCGGGCGTGCAGCTTACGGATCCGGCGCGGTTCGTGGCGCGGGTGGTCGAGGCGGGCGCGGCGGCGCTGGGCTTCGGGGTGACGCCGGTGTACGACACGGTGCCGGCGGAGCTGGTGGACGCCTGTGTCCGGTACGGGCTGCCGCTGGTGGAGGTGCCGCCGCGGACGCCGTTCACGGCGGTGGCGCGGGCGCTGTGGCGGCTGATGGCGGAGGCCCGGCTGCGGGAGCTGCGCCGGGTGACGGAGGCCCAGCAGTCGCTGGCGACGGCCGCCGCCCGCCCGGCGCCGGTGCCGGCGGTGCTGGGCGCCCTGGCGTCCCGGCTGGGCGGCCGGGCGGTGCTGTTCGGCGCGGACGGCTCGGAGTCGGCGGCGGCCGGCCGCGAGCTGCCGGCGGAGGCGGCCCGGGCGCTGGCGGAGCTGGCGGCAGTGGTGGGTCCCCGGCCGGGCGGCCCGGCGTCGGCGAGCGGCGAGAGCGGCGGGCTGAAGCTGGCGGCGTACGCGCTGGGCGGCGGTGACGGGCCGGCCCTGGGGGTGGCGACGGAGCGGCGCGAACCCGGCGACCACACGGTGGCGGGGATGGCGGTGGTGCTGCTGTCGCTGCTGACCGCCCCGCACGGGGCGACCGACGTGTCGGTACGGGACGGAGCCCTGACGAGGCTGCTGCTGGGCGCGGCGCCCGGGGAGGCGGCGGCGGCGCTGTCCGCCGGCCCGTGGACGGTGGTGCACGGGCGGGGCGGCGACGGCACGCCGTTCGCGGCGGCCGCCCTTGCGGCGGCGCTGGGCACGGCCCTGGTGGACCCGGGCCCCCCGGTACGGCTCCTGCTGCCGCCCGGCGCGGCCGTGACGGCCCAGCCGGGCTGGACGCTCGGCGTGAGCGCCCCGGCCGGCGCGGCGGAGCTGCCGGCGGCGGACGCGCAGGCGGCGCGGGCGCTGCGGCGGGCGGAGGCGTCCCGGGAGGCGCTGGTGCGGCACCGGGCGAACGGCCTCGCCGGGCTCGTCGACCCGGCGGAGGCCGCCGCCCACGCGCGCGTGCTCCTCGCTCCCCTCGGCGAGGTGCAGGCGGAGACGCTCCGCACCTGGCTGTCCCTGCACGGCAGCTGGGACCGCACGGCCGCCGCGCTGGGCGTGCACCGGAACACGGTCCGCCAGCGGATCGCCCGCTGCGCGGTCCTCCTCGACCGCGACCTGGACGACGCGGACGTGCGGATGGAGCTGTGGTTCGCGCTCCGGTGAGGGCGGGGTGAGTGCGGCTCAGTACAGCTTGTTGACCGCGGTCTTCGTCGTGGTGCGGAAGGCGGTCAGCGGGGCGTCCTTGAAGTCGCCCATCTGGCCCCAGCGGACGAAGGTGACGGTGCGGCCGTCGCGGCCGACGGAGAAGAGGTGGATGTCGGTGTTGCCGATCTGCCGGTCGGCGGTGTCGAGGCTGTAGACCCAGGCGCCCTCCTCCACGGCGAGCTTGCCGTGGTAGGCGCTGACGGCGTCCAGGCCCGGGTTCTGCCGCTCCAGGAGGGGGCCGCAGCCGGCGAGCGCCTTGCGCAGGGTGTCGACCAGCTTCACCGCGTCGGCCTCGGTGCGGGCGACGGTGGTGATCTGGACGCCGTTGGTGTCGAGCTCGGTGCTGAACTCGCGGTAGCGGGTGTTCTGCGCCGGGATCTTGTACGGGGCGCAGAGGGCGCCGCCGTTCTCCGGGACGCCGGTGAAGATCCGGGTGGCGGTCCACGGCGTCGAGGACGCCGGCATCTGGGAGGCGGAGAGGAAGGCGGGCTGGGCGGCGGCCTGCGCCGGGGCGGCGGCGAGGGCGGCGAGGCCCAGGGCGGCAGCGGCGGCGCCGGCGAGTGCGGTGCGGAACGTGTTCATGGTGGTGGATCCCCCGTCTGGTCGTTCGGTCCGTGCTCGACCAGCGTCGGGCCGGCGCCCGCCGCCGCGCAACGGTGACGCGCCCACCCTCCGTCCCGGAACCGTTCCACCCCCGTTGACGTGCAGGGATGTGAAGGGTGAAACGCAGAGCCAGGGGGATGGAATGCCGAAGGACGCCGCCGTCGAGGAGTTCGCGCGGCTCGTGCGCGCGCTGAAGGCGCGGGACGGCAGGAGTTACGAGGCACTGGGCCGGCGCCTGAGCGTCAGCGCGTCCACCCTCCACCGCTACTGCTCGGGCGCGACCGTCCCGGAGGAGTTCGCCGTGGTCGACCGCCTCGCCCTGCTGTGCGGGGCGGACGAGGAGGAACGACGGACCCTGGAGGCGGCCTGGACCCGCGCGGACGGCGCCCGCCGCCCTGCGGCGCCGGAGCCCCGGCCGGCCCCGCGGCCCGAGCCCGCCCAGGACCCCGAGCCCGAGCCCGCCCAGGACCTCGAGCCCGAGCCCGCCCGGGAACCCGACCCCGAGCCCGAGCCCGCCCGGGAACCGGCGCCCGAGCCGGCACCCGTGCACGCGCGCGTGCCGGGCCTCCCGTCCGGGCGACGGCGGCGTCGGTGGGCGTGGGCGGGCCTGGTCGGCGGGGCGCTCGCGGTCGTGGCGGCGGTGACGCTCGGAGTCGTACTCCTGCCCCGGAAGCCGGCGGCTCCGGCGCCCGCGCCGTTGACGTGGACCGTCGCCTCGCACCTGTGGAGCTACGGGTGCGGGCACACCTACCTCGTGGAGCGGACGCCGCCTCCCCCGCCGGAGGCGGCCGACGCGCGGCGGTGGGCGATGGCCCGGGGGGCCGTCCACGGCGGGGAGACGCTGGTGCGGGTGTCGGTGCAGGGGAAGGGCGCGGCGGCGGTGGTGCTCCAGGGGCTGCACGTGCGCGTGGTGGGGCGCGCGGCGCCGCTGCCGTGGCCGGGCTACCGGATGGACGACGGCTGCGGCGGGGCGGTGACGCCGCGCCGCTTCGAGGTGGACCTGGACCGGCCGCGGCCGGTGGCGCGGGCGCTGGACGGGTACGACGCCTCCGGCCAGGAGGGCCGGACGCTGCCCGCGGTCTCCTTCCCGTACGCGGTCACCGCCGCCGATCCGGAGGAGCTGCTGGTCTCGGCGCGGACCGCCGGCTGCGACTGCCGCTGGTACCTGGAGCTGGAGTGGAGCTCGGAGGGGCGCCGGGGCACGGTCCGGATCGGCGACGAGGACGGGGAACCCTTTCGGACCAGCGGGGCGAAGGGGCGGCCCCTGTACGGGTACGACTCGGTGGGGCGGGCCTGGATCACAGGCGAGGAGTCTGGACAGCACGGGTGACCGCTGGGTAACTTCGAGGACGACAGGCTGAGCAAGCGCTTAGACAGACCGACACACCGCGGAGGAGTCGCACCGTGCGCCGTACCGTATTCAACGAGGACCACGAGGCGTTCCGGGAGACGGTCCGGGCCTTCATCGAGGCCGAGGTCGTCCCCGTCTACGACGAGTGGTTCGCGGCCGGCCAGGCGCCGCGCGACTTCTACTACAAGCTCGGCGAGCTGGGCATCTTCGGCATCAACGTGCCCGAGGAGTTCGGCGGCGCCGGCCTCGACACCCACAAGTTCGAGGCCGTCCTCTACGAGGAGACCTCCCGCGCCGGCGTCCAGTTCGGCGGCTCCGGCGTGCACGTGCTGCTCGCCCTGCCGTACATCAAGATGCTCGCCACCGAGGACCAGAAGAAGCGCTACCTGCCGAAGTTCGTCACCGGCGAGGAGATGTGGGCCCTCGCGATGACCGAGCCGGGCACCGGCTCCGACGTCGCGGGCATGAAGACCACCGCCAAGCTCTCCGAGGACGGCACCCACTACGTCCTCAACGGCGCCAAGACCTTCATCACCGGCGGCGTCCACGCCGACCGCGTGATCGTCTGCGCCCGCACCTCGGCCCCGTCGGCCGAGGACCGCCGCTTCGGCATCTCCCTCTTCGCCGTCGACACCAAGTCCGAGGGCTACTCGATCGGCCGCAAGCTCGACAAGCTCGGCCTGAAGACCTCCGACACCGCCGAGCTCGCCTTCGTCGACGTCAAGGTCCCCGTCGAGGACCTGCTCGGCGAGGAGGGCAAGGGCTTCTCCTACCTCGGCCACAACCTCGCCTCCGAGCGCTGGGGCATCGCCTTCGGCGCCTACGCCCAGGCCGCCGCCGCCATCCGCTT
The DNA here is from genome assembly GCF_000719555.1 of Streptomyces sp. NRRL F-5727. Taxonomy (GTDB): domain Bacteria; phylum Actinomycetota; class Actinomycetes; order Streptomycetales; family Streptomycetaceae; genus Streptomyces. Next base: position 35,181 of record NZ_JOGX01000010.1, on the reverse strand, counting down.
CGCCCAGCAGTACGTGCAGGAGCGCACCGTCTTCGGCAAGCCGGTCGCCTCCTTCCAGAACACCAAGTTCGAGCTGGCCGCCTGCCAGGCCGAGGTGGACGCCGCCCAGGCCGTCGCCGACCGCGCCCTGGAGGCCCTGGACGCGGGCGAGCTGACCCCGGCCGAGGCCGCCTCCGCCAAGCTCTTCTGCACCGAGGTCGCGCACCGCGTGATCGACCGCTGCCTCCAGCTGCACGGCGGCTACGGCTACATGAACGAGTACCCGATCGCCCGCCTGTACGCCGACAACCGCGTGAACCGCATCTACGGCGGCACCAGCGAGATCATGAAGTCGATCATCGCCAAGTCGATGGGCCTGTAAGTGCCCGAAGCACCTTCCGCACTGGATGACCTGCTCGCTCTGCTCGACCTGGAGCGGATCGAGCAGGACATCTTCCGGGGACAGTCCCGGTCCGCGATCGTCCCCCGCGTCTTCGGCGGCCAGGTGGCCGCCCAGGCGCTGGTGGCCGCGGGCCGGACCGTCCCCGCGGACCGTCTCGCCCACTCGCTCCACGCCTACTTCCTGGTGCCGGGCGATCCGGGCGCGCCGATCGTCTACGAGGTCGACCGGATCCGGGACGGCCGCTCCTTCACCACCCGCCGGGTCGTCGCGATCCAGCACGGGCGGCCGATCTTCCACCTCTCCGCCTCCTTCCAGGCGGACGAGGAGGGGCTCGACCACCAGGACGCGATGCCGGCCGCGCCCGACCCGGAGTCGCTGCCGACCGCCGAGGAGATGCTGCCCCGGCACCTCCCCCGGGAGATCGCGGACCGGCTCGTCGAGGCCCGCGCGGCCGTCGACCTGCGGTACGCCGAGACCCCGCCGTGGGGCACCGTCGGGGAGCCGCGCGAACCGCGCTCGCAGGTGTGGTTCCGCACCAACGGCAAGCTGTCGGACGACCCCCTGCTGCACGTCGTGCTCGCCACCTACGTCTCCGACATGACGCTGCTCGACTCGGTGCTGCTCGCCCACGGGCGGGGCGGCTGGGCCGTCGGCGACGTGGTCGGCGCCTCGCTCGACCACGCCATGTGGTTCCACCGGCCCTTCCGGGCCGACGAATGGCTCCTCTACGACCAGGAGTCGCCGTCCTCCTCCGGCGGGCGCGGCCTCGGCCAGGCCCGGATCTGGACCCGGGACGGGCGGCTCGCGATCTCCGTCATCCAGGAGGGTGTCGTTCGCGTCCCGCGCTGACGGCCGGACATACCGTCCGATCATGGCGGACAACGGCGAAAGCACCTTCACGGTGATCGTGGCGGCGGTCGCGAACCTCGGGATCGCGGTGGCCAAGGCCGTCGCCGGCGTCATCAGCGGGTCGAGCGCGATGCTGTCGGAGGCGGCCCACTCGGTCGCCGACACGGTCACCGAGGTCATGCTGCTCACCGCGCTCAAGCGGAGCGAGAAGCCCGCCGACGAGGACCATCCGGTCGGCTACGCGGGCGAGCGGTACGTGTGGGCGATGCTCGCCGCCGTCGCCACCTTCGTCGGCGGCGCCGTCTTCTCCCTCTACGACGGCATCCACACCCTCACCCACGGCGAGGAGCCGGGCGACCCGCTCGTCTCCTACGTCGTCCTCGCCGTCTCCTTCGTCCTGGAGGGCTTCTCCCTGCGGACCGGCATCCGGCAGGTCGAGGCGGAGGCGGAACGGATGCGGGCGCCGTTCGCCACGTACCTGCGGCTCACCCCCGACACCACCGTGAAGGCGGTCGTCCTGGAGGACTCGGCCGCCCTCGCCGGTCTGATGCTCGCCGCGGGCGGCCTGCTCGGCGGCCAGATCACCGGCTCCGGCGTCTGGGACGGCGTCGCCTCGATCCTGATCGGCTGTCTGCTGGTCTACGTGGCCTGGACGCTGGGCCGCGCCAACGCCCAGCTCCTCATCGGCCGCCCGCTGCCGCGCGCCATGCGGGCGGAGGTGCGGGAGGAACTGCTGGGCGTCCCGCACGTGGTGGCCGTCCTGGACCTGATCACCCTGATCCAGGGTCCCGGCGAGGTCATGATCGCCGCGAAGGTCGACTTCCGGGACGTGGTGACGGCGGCCGAGGTCGAGCGGGCCTGCGAACAGGCCGAGACGCGTCTGCGGGCCCGCTTCCCCTCGGTGCGCCGGGTGTACCTGGACCCGACGCCGGGTCCGGCCTAGCCGAGCAGCCCGGCGGCGTTCAGCAGATAGGCCGTCAACGGCTCGTAGAAGCGCGGGTCCACGACGTGGTCGTCGAGCGGGACGGTCACCTTCATCGTCCCCTCGGCCTCGGCGAGGAAGAGCGCCGGGTCGTTGCAGTCCGCGTAGCCGACGGAGTCGATGCCGCGCTGGGCGGCGCGGCCGGCCCAGCCGTGGTCGGCGACGACCAGGTCCGGCGCGGCCTCGCCGAGCAGCGCGAGGCCGTCGAGGATCGCGTTCATCGGCTCGGGCGAGTGGGTGTGCCAGAGGCTGGCGCCGCGCTCGAAGACGGCGACGTCCGCGAACTGCACGACGTACCCCTCGTCGGCGACGAGCCCGCCGGGGATCCGCACGATGTCACAGCCCTGCGCCCGGAGCGCGGCGGCGACCCGGCTGTGCGCGTCGATCAGCGCGCCGGGGTGGCCGGTCGCGAACAGCACCCGCTCCCGCCCGGCGGCGGCCTGCTTCAGCCGGGCGGCCATCCGGTCCAGGGCGTCCACGGTCAGCTCGGGGTCGATGGTGTCCTGGCCGACGCGGTGGGCGGGGTCGTCGACGACGCCGCAGCGCTCCGCCATCACGGCGAGGACGTCCTGCTCGTCCGTCCACCGGTCGCCGAGCTCCAGACCGAGCCAGTAGTGCCGGTCGCCGTTGGCGAGCTTCCGGTAGTGGTCCAGGTTGTTCTCACGGGGCGTGGCGACGTCTCCCGCGATCCGGCTGCGGAGGAGGTGCTCGACGAGGGCGTCACGGCTGAGTATCGGCATGGGGCTCATTCTGCCGGGCCGGAGCCTCCGCCGTGCCGGACGCCCGGACTCCGGCCGGACCGGTCCCGGGGAGCGCCGCCTTCCTGGTCCTCGCCGGGTGCGCGGCGGGCGGGCCGGTCGTCGCGCCGGCGCTGCGCCGCCCGGGTCCGGCGGCCGCCCCGGCCGGTTGACCGTCAGGGCGGCCGGCCGTCAGGCCGTCAGGGCACCCAGGGCGCCGTGGGCCAGGTTCCGCAGCAGGCGTTCCAGGTCGGTGCGGTCCAGCGGGGTGCGGAGGTGGGGGGTGGAGTTGAGGAGGCCGAAGACAGCGTGGACGGCGGCCCGGACCTCCGGCTCGCCCGCCTCCGGATGGAGGGCGCGGACGACGTCCACCCACAGTTCGACGTACTGCCGCTGGAGCTGCCGGACCCGCTTGCGGTCCTCCTCCTTGAGGCGGTCGAGCTCGCGGTCGTGGAGGGTGATGAGCGGCCGGTCGTCGAGGGCGAAGTCGATGTGGCCGTCGATGAGGGAGGCGAGCAGCGCCGCCGGGTCGCCGTCCGAGGCGGCGGCGCGCAGCCGGCCGCCGTCGAGCAGCCGCTCGCTGATGCCGACGAGGAGCTCGGCGAGCATCGCGTCCTTGCCGGGGAAGTGGCGGTAGAGACCGGGGCCGCTGATGCCGACGGCGGCTCCTATCTCGTCGACGCCCACGCCGTGGAACCCGCGCTCGGCGAAGAGGCGGGCGGCCTCCTTGAGGATCTGCTCGCGGCGGGTCGACGCGTCCATCCGGATCGGGCTCGTGGTCATGGATTCGATTCTAGACAACCCGGTTAGCGGTCGTTAACCTGATGCCGTACGTTAACGCTCATTAACCGAACAAGGGAGATCGGTCGATGCAGCAGGCACCTGTGCTGTCGAGTGCGGCGGATCCCGCCTCGCCGGCCTGGCGGGCCAACGAGGCGGCGCACCACGAGCTGGCCGCGACCCTGCGCGCCAAGCTCGCCCAGGCCGCCCTCGGAGGCGGTGAGAAGTCCCGGGCCCGGCACACCGCGCGCGGGAAGCTGCTGCCGCGCGACCGGGTGGACACCCTCCTCGACCCGGGCTCGCCGTTCCTGGAGCTGGCGCCGCTGGCGGCGAACGGCATGTACGGCGACCAGGCCCCGGCCGCCGGCGTGATCGCGGGCGTCGGGCGGGTCAGCGGCCGCGAGTGCGTGATCGTCGCCAACGACGCGACCGTCAAGGGCGGCACCTACTACCCGATGACGGTGAAGAAGCACCTCCGGGCCCAGGAGGTGGCGCTGGAGAATCGTCTCCCCTGCCTCTACCTGGTCGACTCCGGCGGCGCGTTCCTGCCGATGCAGGACGAGGTCTTCCCCGACCGCGAGCACTTCGGCCGGATCTTCTACAACCAGGCCCGGATGTCCGGCGCCGGCATCCCGCAGATCGCGGCCGTCATGGGCTCCTGCACGGCCGGCGGCGCGTACGTCCCGGCGATGAGCGACGAGGCCGTGATCGTCCGCAACCAGGGCACGATCTTCCTCGGCGGCCCGCCGCTGGTGAAGGCCGCGACCGGCGAGGTCGTCACCGCCGAGGAGCTGGGCGGCGGCGAGGTCCACTCCCGCATCTCCGGCGTCACCGACCACCTCGCGGAGGACGACGCGCACGCCCTGCGGATCGTCCGGAACATCGTCGCGACCCTGCCCGAGCGGGGCCCGCTGCCGTGGAAGGTCGAGCCGACCGAGGAGCCGAAGGTCGACCCGTACGGGCTGTACGGCGCCGTCCCGGTCGACTCGCGCACCCCCTACGACGTGCGCGAGGTCATCGCCCGCGTGGTGGACGGCTCCCGCTTCCAGGAGTTCAAGTCCGAGTACGGGCAGACGCTGGTCACCGGTTTCGCCCGGATCCACGGCCACCCGGTCGGCATCGTCGCCAACAACGGCATCCTGTTCGCCGAGTCCGCCCAGAAGGGCGCGCACTTCATCGAGCTGTGCGACCAGCGCGGCATCCCGCTGGTCTTCCTCCAGAACATCACCGGCTTCATGGTCGGCAAGGCGTACGAGCACGGCGGCATCGCCAAGCACGGCGCCAAGATGGTCACCGCCGTCGCCACCACGCGCGTGCCCAAGCTGACGGTCGTCGTCGGCGGCTCCTTCGGCGCCGGCAACTACTCGATGTGCGGCCGGGCCTACTCCCCCCGCTTCCTGTGGATGTGGCCCAACGCCAAGATCTCCGTCATGGGCGGCGAACAGGCCGCCTCGGTCCTCGCCACGGTCAAGCGCGACCAGCTCGGCGACGCCTGGAGCGCCGAGGAGGAGGAGACCTTCAAGGCGCCGATCCGCGAGCAGTACGAGACGCAGGGCAGCGCCTACTACGCGACCGCCCGCCTCTGGGACGACGGCGTGATCGACCCGCTGGAGACCCGCCAGGTGCTGGGTCTCGCGCTGACCGCCTGTGCCAACGCGCCCCTGGGTGACCCCCAGTTCGGCGTCTTCCGGATGTGAGGACCCTGACGATGCAGCAGATGTTCGACACCGTCCTCGTCGCCAACCGGGGCGAGATCGCGGTCCGCGTCATCCGCACCCTGCGCGCCCTCGGCGTCCGCTCGGTGGCGGTCTACAGCGACGCCGACGCCGACGCCCGGCACGTGCGGGAGGCGGACACGGCGGTACGGATCGGGCCCGCGGCGGCCTCGGAGTCGTACCTCTCCGTCCCGGCGCTCCTGGACGCGGCCCGCCGCACCGGCGCGCAGGCCGTCCACCCCGGCTACGGCTTCCTCGCGGAGAACGCGGCCTTCGCGCGCGCCTGCGCCGAGGCCGGGCTCGTCTTCATCGGCCCGTCCGCCGAGGCGATCGCCCTCATGGGCGACAAGATCCGGGCCAAGGAGACGGTGAAGGCGGCGGGCGTCCCCGTCGTCCCCGGCGACGCCGACCCCCGGGTGGCCGAGGCCGCGCGGGAGATGGGCGCGCCCGTCCTGCTGAAGCCCAGCGCGGGCGGCGGCGGCAAGGGCATGCGCCTGGTGCGGGACCTGGCGGTCCTGGACGAGGAGATCGCGGCGGCCCGGCGGGAGGCGCGCGCCTCCTTCGGCGACGACACGCTCCTCGTCGAGCGGTGGATCGACCGGCCCCGGCACATCGAGATCCAGGTCCTGGCGGACGCGCACGGGAACGTGGTGCACCTGGGCGAGCGCGAGTGCTCGCTCCAGCGCCGCCACCAGAAGATCATCGAGGAGGCGCCCAGCGTCCTCCTCGACGAGGCGACCCGGGCGGCGATGGGCGCGGCGGCCGTGGAGGCGGCCCGGTCCTGCGGCTACGTCGGCGCGGGCACCGTCGAGTTCATCGTGCCGGGCGGCGACCCGTCCGCGTACTACTTCATGGAGATGAACACCCGCCTCCAGGTCGAGCACCCGGTGACCGAGCTGATCACCGGCCTGGACCTGGTGGAGTGGCAGCTGCGGGTGGCCGCCGGCGAGCCGCTCTCCTTCGGCCAGGACGACGTCCGCCTCGACGGCTGGGCGGTCGAGGCCCGCATCTGCGCGGAGGACCCGTCCCGCGGCTTCCTCCCGTCGGGCGGCACGGTCCTGGCGCTGCACGAGCCCGCGGGTGACGGGGTACGCACCGACTCCGGCCTCCTGGAGGGCTCCGAGGTCTCGTCCCTCTACGACCCGATGCTCTCGAAGGTCATCGTCCACGCGAAGGACCGCCCCACGGCCCTCCGCAAGCTCCGCGCGGCCCTGGCGGAGCTCACCACCCTCGGCGTCCCCACCAACGCGGGCTTCCTGCGCCGCCTCCTGGCCCACCCGGACGTGGTGTCGGGCGCGATGGACACGGGCCTGGTCGAGCGGGACGCGGAGACGCTGGTCGACGGGACGGTCCCGGCGGAGGTGTACGCGGCGGCGGCGCTGTCGCGCCAGTTCCCGCCGGCACCCGCCGCGACGGGCTGGGTCGACCCCTTCGGGGTCCGCGACGGCTTCCGGCTCGGCGGCACCCCCGCCTGGACCCCGCACCACGTCCGCGTCCCCGGAAACGAGCCGGTGCTGGTCCGCGTGCGCGGCGAGGCCCGCACCGCCGAGCTGCTGCTCGGCGAGACCACGGCACGCGCCTCGCTGCTCGCGCGCCCCGAGGGCGACGAGGGATCCGGGCCGGGGGAGATCCAGCTCCACCTCGACGGTGTCACGCACCGCTTCTCCGTCGCCCCGTCCCCCGAGGGGCTCTGGCTCGGCCGGGACGGGGACTCGTGGCACGTCATGGACCACGACCCCGTGGCCGCCGCGCTCTCCGGGGCCCGGCACGGCGGGGCGGACACGCTCGCCGCGCCGATGCCCGGGACCGTCACCGTCGTGAAGGTGGCGGTCGGGGACGAGGTGGAGGCGGGACAGAGCCTGCTCGTGGTGGAGGCGATGAAGATGGAGCACGTCATCTCCGCCCCGCACGCCGGCACCGTCACCGAGCTGGACGTCACGCCCGGCACGACCGTCGCCATGGACCAGATCCTGGCCGTCGTCACGCCCCGCGAGGAGGAGGACGCATGAGCACCGGACTGCCGATGACCGTCCCCGACCCGGCCCTGCCCACCCGGGTCCGGATCCACGAGGTCGGCGCCCGCGACGGGCTGCAGAACGAGAAGACGGCCGTCCCGACCGAGGTGAAGGCGGAGTTCATCCGCCGGCTCGCCGGCGCCGGACTGTCCACCGTCGAGGCGACCAGCTTCGTGCACCCCCAGTGGGTGCCCCAACTGGCCGACGCGGAGGCGCTGTTCCGCCTCGTCAACGACGTTCCCGTACGCCTGCCGGTCCTCGTGCCGAACGAGCGCGGCCTCGACCGGGCGCTCACGCTCGGCGCCCGCGAGATCGCCGTCTTCGCGTCCGCCACCGAGTCCTTCGCCAAGGCCAACCTCAACCGGACCGTCGACGAGGCGCTCGCCGGGTTCGAGCCGGTCGTCGTCCGGGCCATAGAGGCGGGACTGAAGGTCCGCGGCTATCTGTCGATGTGCTTCGGCGACCCCTGGGAGGGCGCCGTCCCCGTCGAACAGACCGTCCGCGTCGCCAAGGCGCTCGCCGACATGGGGTGCGACGAGCTGAGCCTCGGCGACACCATCGGCGTCGCCACCCCCGGGCACGTCCAGGCGCTCCTGACGGCCCTGAACGACGCCGGGGTGCCCACCTCGCGCCTCGCCGTGCACTTCCACGACACCTACGGGCAGGCGCTCTCCAACACGCTGGCCGCGCTGCGGCACGGCGTGACCACCGTGGACGCCTCCGCGGGCGGCCTCGGCGGCTGCCCCTACGCCAAGTCCGCCACCGGCAACCTCGCCACCGAGGACCTGGTGTGGATGCTCGACGGCCTCGGCATCGAGACCGGGGTCGACCTGGCCGCCCTCACCGCCACGAGCGTGTGGATGGCCGAACAACTGGGCCGCCCGAGCCCGTCCCGCACCGTCCGCGCCCTCTCCCACAAGGAGTCCTGAGCATGACCCTCGACCACCGGCTCTCCGCAGAGCACGAGGAACTCCGCCGTACCGTCGAGCAGTTCGCCCACGACGTGGTGGCGCCGAAGATCGGCGACTACTACGAGCGGCACGAGTTCCCGTACGAGATCGTCGCCGAGATGGGCCGCATGGGCCTCTTCGGGCTGCCGTTCCCGGAGGAGTACGGCGGCATGGGCGGCGACTACCTCGCCCTCGGCATCGCCCTGGAGGAGCTGGCCCGGGTCGACTCCTCGGTGGCCATCACCCTGGAGGCGGGCGTCTCCCTCGGCGCCATGCCGCTGCACCTCTTCGGCACCGAGGAGCAGAAGCGGCAGTGGCTGCCGAAGCTCTGCGCCGGCGAGATGCTGGGCGCCTTCGGCCTCACCGAGCCGGGCGCGGGCTCCGACGCGGGCGGCACCCGCACCACGGCCGTCCGGGACGGCGACCACTGGGTCATCAACGGCTCGAAGTGCTTCATCACCAACTCCGGCACCGACATCACCGGTCTGGTGACGGTCACCGCGGTCACCGGCCGCAAGCCCGACGGCCGGCCGCTGATCTCCTCGATCATCGTCCCCTCCGGCACCCCCGGCTTCACCGTCGCCGCGCCCTACTCGAAGGTCGGCTGGAACGCCTCGGACACCCGCGAGCTCTCCTTCGACGACGTCCGCGTCCCGGTGGAGAACCTGCTCGGCGAGGAGGGCCGCGGCTACGCCCAGTTCCTCCGCATCCTCGACGAGGGCCGCGTCGCCATCGCCGCCCTCGCCACGGGCCTCGCCCAGGGCTGCGTCGACGAGTCGGTGAAGTACGCGAAGGAACGTCACGCCTTCGGCCGTGCGATCGGCGACAACCAGGCCATCCAGTTCAAGCTCGCCGACATGGAGACGCGCGCCCACATGGCCCGCATCGGCTGGCGCGACGCCGCCTCCCGCTTGGTCATGGGCGAGCCCTTCAAGAAGGAGGCGGCCATCGCCAAGCTGTACTCCTCCACGGTCGCCGTCGACAACGCCCGCGAGGCCACCCAGATCCACGGCGGCTACGGCTTCATGAACGAGTACCCGGTGGCCCGCATGTGGCGCGACTCCAAGATCCTGGAGATCGGCGAGGGCACCAGCGAGGTCCAGCGCATGCTGATCGCCCGGGAGCTCGGCTTCGCCGGCTGAGCACCGCCCGCTCCCCCGCGCCCGCGCCCGCCGCACCGAACCGTGTGCGGCGGGCGCGGGCGTCAGCCGGTTTCGGGGCGGGCGCCCGGCGACACGTAGGCGTCGAAGGCGCGCCAGCCGGGGGCGGAGGGGAGGCGGGTGACGGGCCAGCCCGCGGCGTAGGCGGGCGGGGCCTTGCCCGCGTGGACGACGACGGCGAGCGGCCGGTGCCGGGCGAGCTCGGCGAGGCCGGCCTCGGTGATGCTGCCGTCGTGGCCGCGCGGCTGGCGGGAGGAGCAGCCGGTGTAGTAGCCGATCGGCACGTACTCGCGGCCGGTGACCGTGCAGGGCGGGCGGACGCCGAGTCCGCGCAGGGCGGCGGCGACGCCGGTGAACTGGGCGCGGACGGAGCGGCTGTAGCCGACGGTCCGGTCGAGGACGGCGTACTGCACCGCCAGATGGGCGAGGAAGACGGCGGCGAGCAGCCCCGCGACGAGCCGCCGGCGGGCCGGCCGCACCGCGCCGGTCACGGCCAGGACGCCCTCGGCGGCCGGCAGGGCCAGCAGGGCGTAGGCGGGCAGCAGGAAGCGCGGGGCCGCGTAGCCGATCGTGAAGAGGTACGGGAACGCCAGCGAGGCGGCGGTGGCGGTCGCGAGCACGGCGGCGGTGCCCCGCCCGGCCCGGACGGCGGCGGCGAAGCCGCCGGCGACCAGGAGCGGCAGCGCGCACCACCACAGCGCCGTCCACGGATGCTCCCAGGGCACGTCGCACGGCCGGCACAGGGTGCGGCCGGCCAGCGCCCGCACGTGGTCGTCGACGGAGAAGTACCAGCCCAGGGTGCCCTGGATCTCCCCGGCGCGGTGCAGCCGCGCGGCGAGGCCGCCGTACGAGGTGTACGCCTCCACGACCCAGGGGACCGCGCCGAGCACCAGTCCGGCGGCCGTCGCCACCGGCGGGGCGGGGCGGCGCCAGGCCGGGACCAGGAGCGCGGCGGCGAGCAGCGGCAGCGCGAGCCAGAGCCCGTCGGCCGGGCGCAGCAGCGTGACGGCTGCGACGGCGGCGCCGAGCCCGGGCACCGCCCGGCGGTCCCGCCGCCCCCGGCCGGGCGGGGCGACCGCGCGCAGGAAGCAGCCGACGGCCGCGAGCGCCCCGAAGGCGCACCACAGGTTGGGCATCACGCGCGGCCCGTAGAAGAGGGTCACCCACAGCCCGGCGAAGAGGGCGCCCGCGAGGGCGAGCACCCGCACCGGCAGCACCGCCCGCCACAGCCACAGCACGCCGAGCAGCGCGGCCCCGGAGAGCAGGGCGAGGTAGAGCCGGATGACGCCGGTGGAGGCGGTGAACGCGGCCACGGGGGCGACGAGATAGCTGATGCCGCGGGCGCGGGGCGCGCTGAAGTAGGCGGGCGGGGCGTTGCCGCCGACCTGGCTGACGTACACCGCCTCGTCCCAGCCGAGCCCGGTTCCCGGTACGGCCAGGGCGAGTTGGGCGAGGACGAAGGCCACGGCGACGGCGGCCAGGGGCCACGCCCGGCCCGGCGGCCGGGGGTCGCCGGGATGCCGGGTGCCGCTCGGGGACCGCGGAAGGGCGCTCGCTTCGGGGGTCGTCATCCCGTCCACCCTGGGCGGGGGCCGTGGCCCGGTCGCGGCGGCGCGCCGCTGCGCGGGGTCCCGGCACCCCGTCAGGAGCAGTGGGGAACGACAACGCGGGCCCTGGCGGAGGACCGTACTCCGCCAGGACCCGCGCCGGTCTCGGGGGTGTCGCCGTCAGGCGTACCGGGCGATCGGGTTCACCAGGTCGCCGACGAGCTGGAGGGCCGCCGACGGGTCCGCCAGGTCCACCATCTGCTTGTTGTTGCGCAGCTGGAGGCGGTTGAGGGCGGAGAGGGCGAAGGTCTCCGCGAACATGTCGTACTGCGCGAAGCGGTCCGCCAGCTCCGGCTTGGAGTCCTGGTAGCCCTTGACGGACTCCGCGACCGTCCGCCAGAAGACGTCCTCAGTGACCGTGCCCTCGGCCGCCAGGGTCGCGCCCAGGAAGCGGAAGAAGCAGTCGAAGACGTCCGTGAAGACGGACAGCAGCTTCATGTCCTCCGGGACCTCGGCGCGGATCCGCTCGACCGCCGGCGGCAGGACCGCCTGCGGGTCCATCACGCAGATCTCCTCGGCGATGTCCTTGAAGATCGCCCGGTCGACCGCGCCGCGCTCGTCCAGGACCAGGATCACGTTCTCGCCGTGCGGCATGTAGACCAGGTCGTAGGCGTAGAAGCAGTGCAGGATCGGCAGCAGGTAGGCGTCGAGGTACTTCCGCAGCCACTCCTCGGGCGCCAGGCCCGAGTCCTTGATCAGGGCGCCCGCGAAGGACGCGCCGGCGTGGTCGACGTGCAGCAGGGAGGCCATCGTGGCCAGCCGCTCGCCCTCGGCGAGCCGCTCCACCGGCGACTCGCGCCAGAGCGCCGCCAGCATCTTGCGGTACGGCGAGTAGCGGTCCGTCGCGGCCTCGTACTCCAGGTGCCGGTAGCCGGCCGCCGCCCGCTCCCGGATGATCGAGAACCGGGCCGCCCGGAGGACCGAATCCGACTCGATGAGCTGCGCCAGCCAGTCGTTGATGGCGGGCGTGGCCTCCATGTACGCGGCCGAGAGGCCCCGCATGAAGCCCATGTTGAGGACCGACAGGGCGGTCTTCACGTAGTGCTTGGCCGGGTCGGCGGTGTTGAAGAAGGTACGGATCGACTGCTGCGCCAGATAGGCGTCGTCGCCCTCGCCCAGGTACACCAGGCGCTGCTGCGCCACCTCGGCGGCGAAGGTCACCGACAGCTTGTTCCACCACTGCCAGGGGTGGACCGGCATGAGGAGGTAGTCGGCGAGGTCCAGGCCGCGCTCGGCGAGGATCCCGGCGTAGCGGTCCACGGCCGCGTCGCCCAGTTCGGCGCGGATGAAGGTCTCGTACTCGATGCCGGCGCCGGCGGTGAAGGCGGCCCGGTCGCGGCGGGCGGCCAGCCACACCAGGTGGATCGGGCTCGCGGCCTCGGGGGCGTAGGCGCGGTACTCGTCGACGCCGAAGCCGAGGCGGCCGTTGTTGGCGACGAAGCAGGGGTGGCCCTCGGTCATCCCGGTCTCGATGGCCTGGAAGTCGGCGCGGGCCAGTTCGGCGGCGGGGATCTGGGGCTTGGTCGCCTTGTAGGCGGTGCCGGCCAGGGTGGAGGAGATCTCCTCCAGGTAGACGGGGAGGATCTCGTCGCTGAGGCCCAGCGCGCCGCGCAGCTCGGTGACGAACTGGAGGGCGTCCAGCGGCAGCTGCTCGTCGCCGCGGTGCCGGCTGATCGACTCGGGGTAGACCTGCCAGTGGTCGAGGGCGAACCGGTCCGCCGTGAAGCGGTACTCGGTGGCGCCGTCGTCGCTCAGCACGCGGTAGCGGGAGTCGCCCAGCTCCTGCGGGTTCAGCAGCCGCTCGTGGGCGAACTCGGCGAGGCCCTTGCGGATCAGCGCGCGGTTGGCGGCGGCCCAGCGGTCGGGGGTGAGGTGCGCGACGGCGTTCATATCAGGGCTCCGACGGCGGTCTCGAACTGGGCGCGGGTGCAGAAGCTCAGCAGCGCCGTCTTCTCCGGCTTCTGGATCTCGCGGTCGGGCACGAAGCCGACGGCCTCGTTGAGCGCGTGGACGGCCTTGTTGCGGACGTCGGGCTCCACGACCACGCGGGCGGTCGCCGGGTCGGCGAACAGCTCGGTCATGACGGCCGTGATCACCTTGCGGGTGAAGCCGTGCACGGGGGTGTCGGTGGGCGCGACGAGGAAGTGCATGCCGACGTCGCCGGGCTGCGCCTCGTACAGGCCGACCAGCTCCACCTGGGAGGGGTCGTACCGCTCCATGAGGAAGGCGGGCTCCCCGTCGACGAGGCCGATGAAGGCGTCGTGGTGCGGGTGGGCGGCGATCTCCATGTAGGCGCGCTCGACGTCCTGGAGCTGTGCGTCCTGCATCATCCAGAACGCGGCCTTGGCGTCGGTGACCCAGGGGTGGATCAGCTCCGCGTCCTGCAGCGGGTCGAGGGGGCGGATCTGGACGGTCATACGGCGAACTCCTGGAACGCGATGGTCTTCTCGACGGGGTAGTACTCGGAGCCCAGCATCTCGCGGATGATGTAGGCGTTGCGGTACGCCCCCATGCCCAGGTCGGGCGAGGTGATCGAGTGGGTGTGGACACCGGCGTTCTGGAGGAAGACCTGGCGGCCCGTGGTGTCGACCGCGTAGTTGCGGGCCACGTCGAAGCGGCCCTGGCCGTCGAAGCGCAGCCGGTCCTTCAGCGGCTCCAGGAAGGCGGGGACGGTGTACTTGTAGCCGGTCGCGAGGATCAGGCCCTCGGTCTCGATCTCGTACTCCTTCTCCTGCTCCTCCTGGCGGAAGCCGAGGGTGTACGTGCCGCCGGCCTCGTCGTACGAGGCGGTGTGCAGCGCCGAGTTGGTGAGCAGCCGGGTGGGCACCGGGCCGGCGAAGTTCTTCTGGTAGAGCAGGTCGAAGATGCCGTCGATGAGGTCGCCGTTGATGCCCTTGAAGAGGCCCTTCTGCTGGGACTCCAGGCGGTAGCGGGTCTCCTCGGGGAGGCCGTGGAAGTAGTCCACGTACTCGGGGGAGGTCATCTCCAGGGTGAGCTTGGTGTACTCCAGCGGGAAGAAGCGCGGGGAGCGGGTCACCCAGTTGAGCTTGTAGCCGTGGACGTCGATCTCGGACAGGAGGTCGTAGTAGATCTCGGCGGCGGACTGGCCGCTGCCGACGATCGTGATCGACTTCTTGCGCTGGAGGGCTTCCTTGTGGGCCATGTAGCGCGAGTTGTGGATGAGGTCGCCGCCCAGTTCCCGGCAGGAGTCGGGGACGTAGGGCGGGGTGCCGGTGCCGAGGACGATCCGGCGGGCGCGGAACGTCTCTCCGGCCTCGGTGGTGACGACGTACACCTCGGCGGCCTCGTCGTAGGCGACGGAGGAGACGGTGGTGTCGAAGCGGACCGAGGTGACCCGGTTGGCGGCCCAGCGGCAGTAGTCGTTGTACTCGGCGCGCAGCGGGTAGAAGTTCTCGCGGATGTAGAACGAGTACAGCCGCCCCTTCTCCTTCAGGTAGTTGAGGAAGGAGAACGGCGAGGTCGGGTCGGCGAGGGTCACCAGGTCCGACATGAACGGCGTCTGGAGGTGGGCGCCGTCGAGGAACATCCCCGAGTGCCACTCGAAGTCCGGCTTGGACTCCAGGAAGAGGCCGTTCAGCTCCTCGATGGGTTCGGTCAGGCAGGCGAGTCCGAGGTTGAACGGACCGAGCCCGATCCCGATGAAGTCGTGGATCTCAGCGCTCTCAGGCGTGGACAAGGTTCTCTCCCAGGTACTGCTCGGCGTGGCCGGCGATCAGATCGAGGACGGCGGCGATGTCGGACACCGTGGTCTCGGGGTTGAGCAAGGTGAACTTGAGGTACTGGCGGCCGTCGACCTTGGTGCCGGCGACGACGGCCTCGCCGGAGGCGAAGAGCGCCTTGCGGGCGTAGAGGTTGGCCCGGTCGATCTCGGCGGGCGAGGTGACGGCCTCGGGGATGTAGCGGTAGACGAGGGTGGACAGCTGCGGCTCCACGACCACGTCGTAGCGGGGGTCGGCGGCGATCAGGTCGAATCCGGCGGCGGCCAGGTCGCAGACCTCGTCGAAGAGCTCGCCGACGCCGTCGGCGCCCATGACGCGCAGGGTCATCCACAGCTTGAGGGCGTCGAAGCGGCGGGTGGTCTGGAGCGACTTGTCGACCTGGTTGGGGATCTGCTCGGCGATCGTGCGTCGCGGGTTGAGGTAGTCCGCGTGGTAGGTGGCGTGGCGCAGGGTGGCCCCGTCGCGGACCAGCACGGCGGAGGAACTGACCGGCTGGAAGAACGACTTGTGGTAGTCGACGGTGACGGAGTCGGCGCGCTCGATGCCGTCGAGGAGGTGGCGGCGCTTGAGGGAGGCGAGCAGTCCGCAGCCGTAGGCGGCGTCGACGTGCATCCAGGCGCCGTACTCCTCGGCGAGGGCGGCGATCTCGGGGAGCGGGTCGATGGAGCCGAAGTCGGTGGTGCCGGCGGTGGCGACGATCGCCATCGGGACGAGGCCCTCGGCGCGGCAGGTCTCCAGCTCGGCGGCGAGGACGACGGACTGCATCCGCTTGTTCTTGTCGACCGGGATCGAGATGACGGCGTCGTGGCCGAGGCCGAGGAGGGTGGCCGACTTCTGGACGGAGAAGTGGCTGCACTCGGAGGAGAAGATGCGGAGCTTCGACAGGTCGGCGGTGCCGGCCTCCTCGCGGGCGAGCAGCAGCGCCTGCAGGTTGGACTGGGTGCCGCCGCTGGTGAAGACGCCGTCGGCGAGCGGGCCGAGGCCGATGCGGGCGGCGGTCCAGTCGATGAGCTTGCGCTCGATGAGCGTGCCGCCGGCGGACTGGTCCCAGGTGTCGAGGGAGGAGTTGACCGCCGAGAGGACCGCCTCGCCGAGGACGGCGGGGATCACGACCGGGCAGTTGAGGTGGCCGAGGTAGCGGGGGTGGTGGAAGTAGACCGCGTCGCGGAGGTAGACGTCCTCCAGCTCGTCGAGGGCGGCGGAGGCGTCACCGAGGGGACGGTCGAGGTCCACGGCGTCGATCACGGGCGCCAGTTCGGCGGGGGTGACGCCGGTGAACGGGCCGCGCGTCGTGGCGAGTTTCCTCGCCACCCGCTCGACCCCTTCGGTGACGGAGCGTCGGTAGCTCTCCGCCGTCGTGTCGTTGAGCAGGTGCGAACGCATGTGGGGGCCCTTCCGGGATGAGGGGACGCGGTCTACAACCGGCCATGTCGAAGTAAGGTTAGCCTAACCTAATTTAGTACGACAACGGCCCCCCAACCGGTGAAGGTTGAGGGGCCGTGGGATGTCGGGCTTCTACGCCTGAGCCTCGTCCCGCTCCGCGTCCTGCGTCGTCTCGTCCGGCACCTCGCGCAGGGCGTCCTCCGACAGCCCCTTGCGCCAGTAGCCCACGAACGTCACCCGGCGCCGGTCGAGCCCGCGCTCGCGCACGAAGTGCCGCCGCAGCGCCTTGACCGCGCCGGACTCGCCCGCGATCCACACGTACGGCGACTCCCCGGGCAGCTCCGCGCCCGCGATCGCCTCCAGACCGGAGGGCGCGCCCTCCTCCCGGACCAGCCAGGTGACCGTGGCGTCGGCCTCGGTGGCCAGCTCCATCCGGTCCCCCGAGTAGGGCACTTCGAGGAAGACCTGGGCGCGGGTCTCGGCCGGCAGCCACTCCAGGATGGCGGAGGCGGCGGGCAGCGCCGTCTCGTCCGCCCAGATCAGCACCGAGTCGGCGCCCTCCGGCAGCCGGAAGCGGACGCCGGTGTTGTCGGCGACCGCCGGACCGAGCACGACCACCCGGTCACCGGGCCTGGCCTGCTGCGCCCAGCGGCAGGCCGGGCCGCCGTCCTCGTGGACGGCGAAGTCGATGTCGACCTCGTGCACGGGGTCCGTGCGCTGGGCGCGGACGGTGTACGAGCGCATCACGGCCCGGACGTCGTCGGGCATGGCCCGCCACGCGCCGAGGATCCCGTACATGTCGGGGTCGTCCAGCGGCGGCAGGACCGGGGCCTCCTGGCCGGGGTGCGGCAGGAAGAGCGAGAGCGACTGGTCGCGCCCGCCGGCGGCGAAGCCCTTCAGGTCCTCGCCGGTGAAGGTCACACGGACCAGCGACGGGCCGAGCCGCCGCGTCCGGTCGACCTGGAGGGAGAAGAACTGGAACGGGGCGGTCTCGGCGTTCGTCATCGGGTCAGGACACCTTCTTCGCGTTCTCCAGGGCGGTGGCCAGGTCCTCCAGGAGCGGGGCGCACTTGGCGTAGGAGTAGACCGGCTCGGTCACGCGCGGGAAGACCTGGCCGGCCTTGACGGCGGGCAGCGCGGCCCAGGTCGGCTTGGCCTTCAGCTGCTCCGGCTGGAGGGTGCCGGTGCGGTTGTCGAGGAGGATGACGTCGGCCTTGTAGGCGTCGACGTTCTCCCAGCTGAGGAGCTCGAACCAGCCGGACGGGTCCAGCTTCTTCGGGACGACGATGTTGAGGCCCAGCTCCTGGAAGAAGAGGGTGTCGGTCGGGCGGACCGGGGTGGAGACGTAGAAGGTGTCGGGGGCGCCGGAGCCGATGAGGACCTTGATGTCCTTCTTGCTCTGGGCGACCTTGCGCAGGCGCTCGGCGGCGGCCTCGAAGCGGGCCTTGTCCTTCTTGACCTGCTCGCTCTGGACGTCGGCGCCGAGGGAGGCGGCGAGGTCGGCGTGGCGCTGGAGGACGGACGGCATCGACTTGCCGGCGGCCCACAGGGCGACGCTGGGGGCGATCTTCAGGATCTTGGCCTTCTGCTCCTCCGGCACGTACCAGAGGGCGTCCTTCTCCCACATGTCGGTGATGAGGACCTCGGGCTGGAGCTTGAGGTACTCCTCGATGTTGAACTCGCCCCAGACGTTGCCGATGACCTTCACCTTGGTGATGTCGAGGTCGCCGGCCTGGACGTCGGGCTTCTTCGCCTTCGTCTTCGGGTCCTCGACGTAGGTCGGGCCGAAGACACCGGTGACCTCGACGCCGAAGTCCTTGAGGGCGGCGGCCATGCCGGTGAAGGCGACGATGTTCTTCGGCGTCGACTTGGTCTTCACGGTCTGGCCGCGGTCGTCCTTGAACTCCCAGGAGCCGGACTTGGCGGAGGCGGACGAGGAGGAGCCGGTGCTCTTCTTGTCCCCGTCACCGCAGGCGGCGAGCACGGCGCCGAGCCCGAGGGCGCCGCCCGCGGCGAGGATGCCGCGGCGGGTGAGGGAGGTGGCTCGGGCGTTGCTGGGCATGGCGGGATCGCTTTCGATACGTGCCGGGGTCGGCCTGGGCAAGTCGAGGGTAGGTTAGCCTAACCTCACACCGTCCGACAGGGCCGGGTCCCCGAGGTCTGGATCACACCGAGCCCGGCCGCCCGACGGGCTCGCGTCCACCCCGTTCCACAGGGACAGGAACCCCCCTCTCCACAAGGGCAGGTGACGACCGCGCGGGACACGCACCGCCGCGCCTTCGAGCGACACCCCCGGACGAGCCCGTGGGAGGCGGCCCCCGACCGGGCAAGGGTGCGCGGAGGCGCTCACGGCGCCGCCTCGATGCGCATCTTCGGCGGGTCGTGCGGGTGGTTCCGGATCTCCACCACGCAGTCCACGGCGGCGGATTCGTCGTGCCGGGGTCCCGTGCCCATGTAGAGGTCGAACCACCGCACCAGGTGCGCGCAGGCCGTGCAGCCGGGCGCCGGCTCGGGCCGGGGCCGCAGCTCGTGATCGGCGGACAGCACCATCACCGGGGGTACGGGTGTGGTGAGCACGCGGATGGTCGCCCACTCGGCCTCGTCGGGCGCGCGCAGGTCGGCGGGCGCCGCGGCCCATTCCGCGCCTCCGCCCGGCGGACTCACGTACACCGTGCCGGCCTGACTCCGCGACACCCGCCCGAGCCGGACCTTTCCGTTGCCGGTGTCGACGACGTAGGCGCCGGTTGCGGGGACGCTGGACGCGGACATGGCCGCTCCTCTCTGTAGCGGTTTCACTACCAGGCGTGCCCAGCGTGGCGTAGGCTCGAGAACCCTTCAACTGGGCAATCCAGAAGGAAGAGTTGTGGTCAATCGCAAGGAACTGAACCCGGAGGACAGCCCGCGCGCGGCCTACGGTGCACATCTACGCAGACTGCGGGAGCGCCGGGGCTGGACCCAGGACGACCTGGCGGCGCAGACGGGTTACTCGAGCCAGCACGTCTCGGCGGTGGAAACCGCCCGCAAGCCTCCGACCCTTCCGTTCTCGCGGGAAGCCGATCAGGCTCTCGGCACGGCAGGGACCGCCGACTCGCTCGAACGCCTGTGGAACGAGATCCGGTACGGCAGCCTGCTGGAGGGCTTCCCGGAGTACGTCGGGTACGAGGGGCGCGCCGTCGAGATCCGGTTGTTCCAGATCGGGATCATCCCCGGACTGCTGCAAACTCCGGAGTACGCGCAGGCGCTCGCCTACGGCGATGTGCGGCGCGGCTCCATCACGCAACAACAGGCGGACGAACGCGTCGCGTTCCTCGCGGAGCGCCAAGCGGCGTTGGTGAGGGAGCGCCCGCCCATGCTGCTCGTGGTGATGGACGAGAGCTGCATCCGTCGCCCTGTCGGCGGACCCGATGTCATGGATGCGCAATTGGCGCGACTGGTCGAGTTCGCCGATCTACCGAACAGCATGCTTCAGGTGGCACCTTTCGCCATAGGCGAGCGCCGCCCGTTCAATCTGCCGGTCAACCTGCTCACATTGGCCGACCGATCGATGGTCGCGTACACGGAGACCCACGCGCAGGGGCACGTTGACCGTGAGCGCACCGCCGTCGCTTCCCTCTTGACGGCCTACCATCAACTTCAGGCGGAATGCCTCTCTCAGGCAGAGTCCGTGGCTGTGATCGAGCAGGTACGAAAGGGCACCTCGTGACGACCGAAACCCCCCGCTGGCACAAGTCCTCCTACAGCGCCAACGGCGGTGACTGCGTCGAGGTCGCCACCAACCTCGCCGCCTCCCACGGCACCGTCCCCGTCCGCGACTCCAAGCGCCCCACCGGCCCCGTCCTCGCCCTCCCCGCCACCGCCTTCACCGCCTTCGTCGCGGGCGTGAAGGACGGCGGGTTCGGGGCCCGCCGGTAGCGACCGCCTCCGTGGGCTAGGGCGCGGCCGGCCAGGGGACCTCCGGCGAGCGGTACCAGTCGATGCCGAGGGCCTCGAAGCGGTGGGCCTGTTCGGCGAGGCGGAGCCGGTACGTGTCCCAGTCGCGGCCGCCCGCCGGGGACCAGCCGAGTTCGGCGAGGCCGGGCAGGCGCGGGAAGGCCATGAAGTCGAGCTGGGCGGGGGTGGCCAGGGTCTCGGTCCAGAGCGGGGCCTCGACGCCCCGGACCGCGGTCTCCGGGACGCCGGGGAGGTACCTGCCCGGATCCCACTCGTACGCCCTGCGCACGGAGACGGTGCCGGCCCACGTGAGGCCGAGCGGGGTGCCGGGCTCGTACTTCATGTCGAGGTACGCCCGGTCGGCGGGCGAGACGACGATGCCCGCCCCGGCCCGGGCGGCCGCCGCGACCTTCTCCTTCTCCTCCGCCGTGGTGCGGTCCAGGCCCCAGTACTGGATCAGGGCGCCGGGGGCGGGCGTGGCGCCGGCGGCGAGCTGGTGCCAGGCCATGACCCGCTTGCCGTGCTTCCCGACGAGCGACTGGACGCGGTCCATGAGGGTGCGGTAGTCGGCGGCACTGGTGGACCTCGCCTCGTCGCCGCCGACGTGGACGTACCGGCCGGGGGTGAGGGCGGCGACCTCGCGCAGGACGTCGTCGGCGAAGGCGTACGTGACCTCCTTTCCGGCGCAGAGGGTGGAGAAGCCGACCTCGATGCCGGTGTACGGCTCCGGCGCCTTCCCGTCGCAGTTCAGCTCCGGGTAGGAGACGAGGGCCGCGTTGGTGTGGCCGGGCATGTCGATCTCGGGGACCACCTCGATGTGCCGGGCGGCGGCGTACCGGACGAGCTCCCGGTACTGGTCCCGGGTGTAGAAGCCGCCGGGCCCGCCGCCGACCTCGGTGGCGGCGCCGGCGGCGGTGAGCGCCGGCCGGGAGGCGATCGCGAGGCGCCAGCCCTGGTCGTCGGTGAGGTGGAGGTGGAGGACGTTGTACTTGTAGAGGGCGATGCGGTCGATGTACGCCTTCACCTCCTCGACCGTGAAGAAGTGGCGGGCGACGTCGAGCATGGCGCCGCGGTACGGGAAGCGCGGGGTGTCGGTGACGGTGCCGCCGGCGATCTTCCAGGCGCGGTGCTGGACGGTGGTGCGCTCGACGGCGGCGGGGAGCTGCTGGCGGACGGTCTGGACGCCGCGGTGGAGGCCGGCCGGGGTGCGGGCGGTGAGGGTGAGGCGGGCGGGGGCGGAGCGGAGCACGTACCCCTCGTCGCCGAGGGCGGTGGCCGCCGGGTCGAGGCGGAGCCGGAGGTCGGCCGTCTCGTCGGTGACGACGGGGAGGCGGAAGCCGGTCGCGGGGCGGAGGTGGGCGGCGAGCTGTTCGGCGACGGCCCGGGCGCCCGGGTGGGCCGGCGCGCCGATGCGGGTGGCGGCGGTGAGGGTGTACGGGGCGCCGGCGGGCTCGACGGAGGCGGGGAGCGGGATCACCCGGCCGAGCGGGCGGACCTCGGGCTCGGCGGCGGGGAGGGCGGCCGGTCCCGGCGCGGGGGCGGCGGTGCTCGCCTCCGTACAGCCGAGGACGGCGGCGAGCAGGAGGAGTGCGGGGGCGATCAGGCGCCGTCTCACGGGCGGTCCCCTTCGGTGCGCGGGCGGGTCACCATGCGTACCGCCGCCCACACTCCCGGTCAAGGTCTGGACCAATAGGCGTGTCCGGGCCGATGATCATGTGGTCTCTGCCCGATTTCGGGCAGGATTCTTGCGAGAACCGTCGGGTACCCCTCAGTATTCATGGGTGCTCGAACGCCGCCCGTCCCATGACGACCTCATCGACCATCTGGTCCGGAGCACCGCGCTCCAGCGTGGTGAGGCCGCCCGGGTGGTGCTCGACGTGCTGGCGTACTTCGACGAGACGACCGAGGAGTTCGTCCGCCGCCGCCACCGCGAACTGCAGTCCGGCGGTGCGGTGAACGCGGAGATCTTCGAACGGATCGCGGGCGAGCTGCCGCACCGGGCCGTCGCACCGCCGGAGCTCTCGCTCCGGCAGCTGCGCCGGATCGTCTACGGCTAGCCCGGTCCCGTCCAGGCCCGAGCAGCACCACCATCACCAACCGGAGGGGTTTCCTTTATGTGCGGAATTGTCGGTTACATCGGTAAGCGCGACGTGGCGCCGCTGCTCCTGGAGGGCCTGGCCCGCCTGGAGTACCGCGGCTACGACTCCGCCGGCATGGTCATCAACAGCCCGAAGAGCGCGGCGCTGAAGATGGTCAAGGCCAAGGGCCGGGTCCGCGACCTGGAAGCCCGCGTCCCCAAGCGCTTCTCCGGCACCACCGGCATCGCGCACACCCGCTGGGCCACCCACGGCGCCCCCAGCGACCACAACTCGCACCCGCACCTGGACCCCGAGAACAAGGTCGCGGTCGTCCACAACGGCATCGTCGACAACGCCCAGGAGCTCCGCGCCAAGCTGGAGGCCGACGGCGTCGTCTTCGCCTCCGAGACCGACACCGAGGTCATCACCCACCTCGTCGCCCGCTCCCAGGCCGAGACCCTCGAGGACAAGGTCCGCGACGCGCTCAAGGTCATCGAGGGCACCTACGGCATCGCCGTCATGCACGCCGACTTCAACGACCGCATCGTCGTCGCCCGCAACGGCTCGCCGGTCATCCTCGGCATCGGCGAGAAGGAGATGCTGGTCGCCTCCGACGTGGCCGCGCTCATCGCCCACACCCGCCAGGTCGTCACCCTCGACGACGGCGAGATGGCCACCCTCAAGGCCGACGACTTCCGCACCTACACGGTCTCCGGCGCGTCCACCACCGCGACCCCCGAGACCGTCGAGTGGGAGGCCGCCTCCTACGACATGGGCGGCCACGACACCTACATGCACAAGGAGATCTCCGAGCAGCCCGACGCGGTCGACCGCGTGCTGCGCGGCCGGATCGACGACCGCTTCTCCACCGTGCACCTCGGCGGCCTCAACCTCGACCCGCGCGAGGCCCGCACCATCCGCCGCATCAAGATCCTCGGCTGCGGCACCTCGTACCACGCCGGTCTGATCGGCGCCTCCCTCATCGAGGGCATGGCCCGCATCCCGGCCGACGCCGAGCCGGCCTCCGAGTTCCGCTACCGCAACCCGGTCGTGGACCCCGACACGCTGTACATCGCCGTCTCCCAGTCCGGCGAGACCTACGACGTGCTCGCCGCCGTCCAGGAGCTCAAGCGCAAGGGCGCCCGCGTCCTCGGCGTGGTCAACGTGGTCGGCTCCGCCATCGCCCGCGAGGCCGACGGCGGCGTCTACGTCCACGCCGGCCCCGAGGTCTGCGTCGTCTCCACCAAGTGCTTCACCAACACGGTGGTCGCCTTCGCGCTCCTCGCCCTCCACCTCGGCCGCATCCGCGACCTGTCCGTCACCGACGGCAAGCGGATCATCGAGGGCCTGCGCAAGCTGCCCGCGCAGATCGAGGAGATCCTCAAGGACGAGGAGGAGATCAAGCGCCTCGCCGCCGAGTACGCCGGCGCCGCGTCGATGATGTTCATCGGCCGCGTCCGGGGCTACCCGGTCGCCCTGGAGGCCTCCCTCAAGCTGAAGGAGATCTCCTACATCCACGCCGAGGCGTACCCGGCCTCCGAGCTGAAGCACGGCCCGCTCGCCCTCATCGAGCCGGCCCTGCCGACGGTCGCGATCGTCCCCGACGACGACCTGCTCGAGAAGAACCGCGCCGCGCTGGAGGAGATCAAGGCCCGCTCCGGCCGCATCCTCGCGGTCGCGCACCAGCCGCAGGAGAAGGCCGACCACACCATCGTGGTCCCGAAGAACGAGGACGAGCTCGACCCGATCCTCATGGGCATCCCGCTCCAGCTCTTCGCGTACCACACCGCCCTCGCCATGGGCCGCGACATCGACAAGCCGCGCAACCTGGCCAAGTCCGTCACGGTCGAGTAGTCGCCCGGCGGGACCTGTCACCCGCCGAGCACGCCGCGGCCCCGGGCCTGTCCCCCGGAGCCGTACGCCGGGCCTGTCCCCCGGCGAACCGACCGGACACGAAGAACGGCCCCGCACGCCTCCCAGGAGCGTGCGGGGCCGTTCTGCTGGTGTCTCTACTTCCGTGACGCGACAGCCCTACGCCGCTGCCGCCGTGCTGCCGCCGCTCGCGCGGCCCAGGGCCGGCCAGCCGGCCACGGCCGCCGTGGCGCCGTACCAGGCCGCGAGGCCCGCCAGCGCGGCCACCCAGCCGCCCGCCTTGCCGAGGGCCTCGTTGCCCGCCAGCGCGGCGATGCCCGAGAGCAGCAGGGCGAGGAAGAGCAGGCCGTACACGCCCTGCCCGAAGAGCCCGCCGCCCGAGGCGGCCAGCGTCAGCGTGAGCGCCAGCAGCGCCCACAGGAGCAGGAAGAGTCCGGCGGCGTCCGCCGAGGCCCCGCCGCCGACTCCGGTCCCCCAGGTGAACCAGAAGGCGCCGAGCGCCGTGAAGGCCGTGCCGTCGCCGGTGCTGCCCGCGCGCAGGGCGAGCAGGCCGACCAGGAAGAGCGCCACGCCGCCGACCCAGGTGGCGAGGCCCGCGGCATCGGCTGCCGCGACGTTGTCGATCACACCGGTGCCGCCCAGGCCGAAGGCCAGGAGGGTCAGTCCGAGTGCGAGGTTTCCGAGCGTGGAGGTGCCGTTCCCCGACGCGACGTCCTTGTTCACGTGGGGCTCCCTTCGAACGAGCGGTGATGCCGCGTGAGCTGCTGTGTTCCGGTGCTCTTTAGCTACCCTTCACAAGCGCACAAATCACCTGAGGCGGGCAGAAATTATCGCTGCCGCAAGGGAGTTGAGGGAGAGTCAGGTGAGAAAGGAGGGGCCGGAAGAGGCCGGGAGCGCGTCAGGGGATGACGATCACGGGCCGCTGCGCGCGCCGCGCGAGCCGGCCGGCCACCGAGCCGAAGATCCGCCCGACGATCCCGTGCGTCGAGCCGACCACGATCGCGTCGGCCGAGTACTCGCGGCCGACCTCCTCCAGCTCGTGGCAGATGTCCCCGCCGCGCTCCACCAGGATCCACGGCACCTCGGAGAGGTGGTCGGCGCAGGCCAGCTCGAGACCGAGGACCTCGGTGCGGTGGTCCGGGACGTCGACGAAGACGGGCGGCTCGCAGCCGGCCCACACGGTGGTGGGGAGCCGGTTCGCGACGTGCACGATGATCAGGCCGGAGCCGGAGCGCCGGGCCATGCCGATGGCGTACGCCAGGGCGCGCTCACTGGACGTGGAGCCGTCGAAGCCGACGACCACCCCGTGCCGGAAGGCCGGGTCGCAGGCGTGGCGTGGCTGTTCCACCGCGAGGGGGTCGACCGTGGAGTCGGCGACGCGCTTGCGGTCCGCGGGTTCGGGGAGTTCGTGACCGGCCATCGGTGTCTCGGCTAGGGAAGTCCTCGTGGGAAGGGACGGTGGAGGGGAGCGGAACAACGGGTGGCGGCGAAGCTGTGTCCGGGAATCATCTTCCCAACCCCATACCCCCAAGGGTACGGCGACACTCCTCTCCTGCCCAGGGCCCGCCGTGCCGCACCCGGCGTGCTGACCGCCCGTGCGCGGCAGCGGCGCGCGCGGTGTCCTCCGGAGGATGCACGAAGGGTTCACCATCTGGCAATGCCGGATGTGTCCTACAGGCGTCCCCCGGCCGCCGCCCCCAGGGCCGAACGGGCGTCGCTCAGAGTGACCGGAGCGTTCCGTTCCTCGTTCCCCTCAGGTCCGGATCACCGCCGCAGGGAGACCGCCCGTGCCCGTACCGTCCACCTCCGCCCCCGCCGCGTCCGCCCCGTCCACCCGCTCCCGCCGACGCGCCCGGGTGCCGGGCCCGGCGGCGCCCGTCGCCCCGGGGACGGGCGGACCGGCCGGGCCGGGGGCGGGTGCGCGGGGGAACGCGGGGGGCGAGCCGGGGGCGGCCGGCGCGGGGCTCGGGGGCCCGGCCGACGACGTGGTCCGGTGGGCCGTCTTCTGCTGCGCCCTCGTCCCGCTGGTGCTCGTCGCCTTCGGGACCTCGCTGGGCGGGGCGGGCGGCGCCGCGCTCGGGCTCGCGTCGGTGACGGCCGCGTGCCGGCTGCTGCTGCGCCGCGCGGAACGGGGGCTGCGCGCCGAGGGCGGCGCGGCGGGCGGCACGCGCGCCGGGGGGCGCCGCCGGGGCTGAGCGGGACGTCGGCGACCCCCGTCGAGTTGACAGGTTCGCACAGCCGATCCCATATGTTTTCAGCCAACTTGAAGTTCCCGGCGCGTCCTTGCCGAAACGGTACGCCAGCCCCTGCCCGCTCTCCCGGAAAAGCCCTGCCCCACGGGGCCGCACCCGTCGCGTACGGCCACTTCGCCACCCCGGAGCCCCTTCGGGGGCCCCTGCGGTCGATCACCCGAGGATCGATCGCTTCACGCCAAGTGGCCTTGTCGACAATGTGCCGGATGGAGAAGTTGTCACGCCGGCGCCACGGGACACAGTAGATTCGATCATGGGTACCGAAGACTGGGGTCTCGTGCAAAACCGAGGGGAAACGTGGCACAGCGACACGACCAGGGAGACGCGAACACCGAGGGGGGCTTAGCGCCATGAGCCAGGACTCCGCCGCACCGGAGGTCGCACGGAAGCTGTCCGGGCGCCGCCGTCGCGAAGTCGTCGCGGTGCTGCTGTTCAGCGGCGGCCCCATCTTCGAGAGCTCCATCCCGCTCTCCGTGTTCGGCATCGACCGGCAGGACGCCGGCGTGCCGCGCTACCGGCTGCTCGTCTGCGCCGGCGAGGACGGCCCCCTGCGGACCACGGGCGGGCTCGAACTCACCGCGCCGTACGGCCTGGAGGCGATCGGCCGGGCCGGGACGGTCGTCGTCCCCGCCTGGCGTTCGATCACCTCGCCGCCGCCGCCGGAGGCGCTCGAAGCGCTCCGCCGGGCGCACGAGGAGGGGGCCAGGATCGTCGGCCTGTGCACCGGGGCGTTCGTCCTCGCCGCGGCCGGCCTGCTCGACGGCCGCCCGGCGACCACGCACTGGATGTACGCGCCGACGCTCGCCAAGCGCTACCCGTCGGTCCACGTGGACCCGCGGGAGCTCTTCGTCGACGACGGGGACGTGCTGACCTCCGCCGGCACCGCAGCCGGAATCGATCTGTGTCTGCACATCGTGCGGACCGACCACGGCACCGAGGCCGCGGGCGCGCTGGCGCGCCGGCTGGTCGTCCCGCCGCGGCGCAGCGGCGGTCAGGAGCGCTACCTCGACAGGTCTTTACCCGAGGAGATCGGCTCCGACCCGCTCGCCGAGGTCGTGGCCTGGGCGCTGGAGCACCTCCACGAGCAGTTCGACGTGGAGACCCTGGCGGCCCGTGCGTACATGTCACGGCGGACCTTCGACCGCCGCTTCCGCTCGCTGACCGGCTCCGCGCCGCTCCAGTGGCTGATCACCCAGCGGGTGCTCCAGGCGCAGCGGCTCCTGGAGACCTCGGACTACTCGGTGGACGAGGTCGCGGGGCGCTGCGGCTTCCGCTCGCCGGTGGCGCTGCGCGGCCACTTCCGGCGGCAGCTCGGCTCCTCGCCGGCGGCCTACCGGGCGGCGTACCGGGCCCGCCGGCCGCAGAGCGAGACGGCGACGACGGTCCTGGAGCCGGCGGTGCCCGCGCAGGTGGGGGCGGGAATCCGTCGCCCCGGGGCGTCGCTGGAGCCGGGCAAGCCGCTGGGCGACGCCTACTCGCCGGGCCGGGCCGCGCTGCCGGGCCAGCGCAGCGCGCCGTAGTGGCGGCCGGGGCCGCACCGAGGGCCCGCGCCGCCACGAGCGGCGCGAAGCGGTGACCGACGGGCGTCCGGGGAGACCTTCCCCGGGCGCCCGTCGGCGTGTCCGGCGTCCGCCCGCGCGCGTCGCGTCCCCGCTGTCGCCGTCGCGAGCCCGGCATGATCCGAAAGACACGGCCTAAGGTAGGACGCATGAACGACCGCATGGTGTGGATCGACTGCGAGATGACCGGGCTCTCGCTGACGGACGACGCACTCATCGAGGTGGCCGCACTGGTCACCGACTCGGAACTGAACGTGCTCGGCGAAGGCGTGGACATCGTGATCCGCCCTCCGGACCGTGCCCTGGAGACCATGCCGGAGATCGTGCGCCAGATGCACACGGCCTCCGGTCTGCTCGACGCGCTGCCCGGCGGCACCACGCTGGCCGACGCGGAGGCGCAGGTCCTCGCGTACATCCGCGAGCACGTGAAGGAGCCCGGCAAGGCGCCGCTGTGCGGGAACTCGGTCTCCACCGACCGCGGCTTCCTCGCCCGGGACATGCCCGCCCTGGAGAGTCACCTGCACTACCGGATCGTCGATGTGTCCTCGGTCAAGGAGCTGGCGCGCCGCTGGTACCCGAGGGCGTACTTCAACAGTCCG
Source organism: Streptomyces sp. NRRL F-5727 (assembly GCF_000719555.1). Taxonomy (GTDB): domain Bacteria; phylum Actinomycetota; class Actinomycetes; order Streptomycetales; family Streptomycetaceae; genus Streptomyces. The sequence goes on along the minus strand of NZ_JOGX01000010.1, from coordinate 6,591 downwards.
GAGAAGAACGGCAACCACCGGGCGCTCGCCGACATCCGCGAGTCCATCGCCGAGCTGCGCTACTACCGGGAGGCCGTCTTCGTGCCGCAGCCCGGTCCGGACTCGGAGACCGCCAAGGCGATCGCCGCCCGGCACGTCGTCCCCGCGGAGTAAGGCCCCTGGAGGGCTCGCTCGCGTACCCGGGGAAAACGTGTGCGCGAGCACCCCTCGGAACCCTGTAGACTTCTTCTCGGCCGGTCGGGGAAACCTTCGGGAAAACCGCCGGTCGTGGTGGGTATAGCTCAGCTGGTAGAGCACCTGGTTGTGGTCCAGGATGTCGCGGGTTCGAGTCCCGTTACTCACCCTGATGGCCGAGGCCCCGGTTCGGAAGAACCGGGGCCTCGGTCTTTCCCGCGTTCCCCTAGGAGCAGGTGAGGGTCGCCGGGGGCGGGTTGGTGAGGCCGCCGCCCCCCATCAGCCGGCGGAGCACGTGGCACCTCCGAGGGTGAAGGCGGTGGGGGCGGGGTTGCCGCCGGTCCAGCTGCCGGTGAAGCCGAAGGAGGCGGTGCCGCCGGCGGCGACGGTCCCGTTCCATCCGGCGTTCTTCGCCGTGACGGCGGCGCCGCTCTGGGCCGGGGTGGCGTTCCACATCTGACCGACGGTCTGCCCGGCGGCGAAGGACCAGCCGAGGGTCCAGCCGTTCCACGCGGTGGCGGAGGTGTTGGTGAGGGTGACGTCGGCCTGGAAGCCGCCCTGCCACTGGTTGGTGACCTTGTAGGCGACCTTGCAGGCGCCGGCGGGCGGTGTGGGCGGGTCCGTGGGGCCGGGGCCGCCTCCGTCGCCGCCGCCGGTCTCGCTGGTGTCGCCGTAGAGGATGCCGCGCCCGTTGGTGGCGACGTACACCCGGCCGTAGACGCGCGGGTCTCCGGTGATGGTGGCGCCGGTCCAGCCCCACTGGTGGGCGTCGTCGTTGACCCGGACCCAGGTGGCACCGGCGTCGGTGGAGCGGAAGATGCCGCGGACGCCGCCGATCTTCGCGCTGGAGTAGAGCGCCGGGTAGGAGGCGTTCGGGGCGGCCTTGCCGAAGCCGACGGCGTCGGCCTGGTCGACGCCGGAGACCCTGGTGAAGGTGGCGCCGCCGTCGGTGGAGTGCCACAGGCCGTACGCGGCGTCGGGGGCGCCGCCCGCGAGCCAGACGTCGCCCTTCCTGCCGGGGACGGCCTTGAAGCGGACCTCGCCCTTGGCGGGCAGGCCGGTGGCCCGGGCGGTGAAGGTGAGGCCGCCGTCGGTGGAGGCGTAGAAGGTGCCTCCCTTGAAGCCGTAGAAGGTCTTCGGGTCGACCCGGTCGGACTCGACGGTGGCGCCGGCCGGGATGCCCGTCGCGGCCGTCCAGGAGGTGCCGAAGCCGGTGGCGGCGTGGACGCCGGCGGTGCCGTCGGGGCTCCAGACGAAGCGGCTGCCGTCGGCGGCCGCGGCGACCGTGCCGCCGCCGGTGACGCCCGCGGGCTCCTGTCCGGCGAACCAGTTCGCGCCGTTGTCGGTGGAGAAGGCGACCCGGGGGCCGCCGTCGAGGTGGCCGGAGCGGACCAGGGTGTCCGGCTTCGTCTCGGCGTAGTCGAGGCTGGTGGTGGAGGTGAGGTTCGGGGAGGTGAACATCATCGGCGGGACGGCGGACAGGTCGGTGTGGCGGAAGCCGCCGACGTCGCCGAGGGCGCTGATCAGCGGGGCGCCGGAGGGCGGCGAGACGAGGTCGAGGACGGCGGTCTCCTCCAGGCCCTTCACCATGGGCCGGATGGTGAACCTCGTGTTCGTGTCCCACTTGGTGAGCTCGGTGGTGCCGTAGACCGTGGCGCCGGTGCCGTACAGCATCCGGTTCGAGTCGAAGGGGTCGATCTCCAGGGACTCGGTCATCCAGCCGAGCTTGGGGGTCTGTTCGGGCGGGGTGGGGTTGCCGCCCCAGGTCAGCCACGGGACGGAGGAGACGTCCATCGTGTAGCGGTCGGCGCGGGTGGGGTACGAGGAGTAGTCCCACGCCCTGGTCCAGGTGGCGCCGGAGTCGGTGGAGCGGAAGAACTGGGTGTCGGGCCACCAGGAGCTGTAGGCGGAGACCATCACCGTGCCGGGGCGTTGCCGGTCGACGGTCAGGCCGCTGAAGCCGTGGTGGACGTCGGCTTCGGCGACGGGGCTGATGTTCGTCCACGCGCCGGTGGCCGTGGCGTACCGCCAGACCTGGCCCTTGCCGCCGTCGTACGGTCCCGCCGTGTCGCTGTACGCGAGGTAGAGGTAGCCGTTCTCGGCGTCGAGGACGCCCTTGTGGGCGAGGTAGCCGGTGGGCTGGCCGGCGAGCCGGGTCCAGGTGGCGCCGGCGTCGGTGGAGCGGTAGACGGCGTTCTCCTTGTCGCCGACGCCGACGTAGATCGTCCTGGTGGCGGTGCCGGCGGTGCCGGTGGACTCGTCGAAGGTGACCCAGACGATGCCCTGCTCGTCGGAGTTGTAGCCGCTGGTGTCGCTCGGGTCCTGCTGGTAGCCGCCCGGGTTGGTGAACGAGGTGACCTTCGCCCAGGTCGCGCCGGAGTCGGTGGAGCGCCACAGGCCGTTGCCGCTGGGGGCGCCGAGGTAGAGGACGGAGTTCTTGTGCGGGTCGACGGCGAGGCGTTCGCCCATGCCGCGGCCCGGCATGTTGCCGCCCAGCTTGAAGGGGAGGTCGGCGCGCTGCCAGGTGGCGCCGCGGTCGGCGGAGCGCAGGACGGCGCCCGTGCCGGGGTCCCAGTCGTTGGTGTACGTGCCGACGGCGGCGTACACCCGGTCCGGGTCGGCGGTGTCGGAGGCGAGGGAGACGACGCCGGTGTGGCCCCAGTCGTCCCAGCCGACGTGGTCGAGGAGCGGGACCCAGGCGGAGCCGGCCTGGTCCCAGCGGTAGGCGCCGCCGATGTCGGTGCGGGCGTAGAGGAGGTTCTTCTCGCTCCGGTTGAAGACCAGGCCGGGGACGAAGCCGCCGCCGTCGATCCTGACGTTCTTCCAGGTGTACGAGGCGGCTGCCGCGGCCCGGGCCGGTTCGGCGGTCTCGGCGGCGCCGGCCGGGAGGGCGCCGGCGAGGAGCCCGGCCGTGAGGGCCAGGCCGGCGAGCCCCGCGAGGAGTCGTGGTCTGCGCATGGGTATCCCGTCGGAAGAGGAAGGGGCGCGCTCCCGGGACGTGGGAGCGCTCCCACTATCCGAGTCCTGTCAGAACACGGTCAATACGCGGGAGTCGTCGAAGACGTTCGACGACGGGGGTGACCGGTGGGCCGAACGGGTGAGCCGGGCCGGGCCCCCGGCGCCGCCCCACCGGCCGCCCCGCCAACGCCGCCTACGGTCGGGGTCCATGGGGTGGAGGACCGCGACACGACCACGGGGCCGGCGCCGGCGGGCCCTCGCCCTGCTGCTCGCCGCCGCCCTGCTCGGCGGCTGCGCCACCGACCCGCCCGTGCCGCCGGCCGCCGGATCCGGCGAGAGCGTGGACGGCTCGGGACGCCCGGTCACGCTCACCGTCGGGGTCTACGGCACCTTCGGGCTCAAGGAGGCCGGGCTCTACGACACGTACATGCGGCTCCACCCGGACGTCGCGATCCGGCAGACCTCCCTCGCCCGCGCCGACGTCTACTACCCGCAGCTGCTCACCCACCTCACGGCCGGCGCCGGGCTCGCCGACGTCCAGGCCGTCGAGGTCGGCAACATCGCCGAGGTCGTCGACACCCAGGCGGACCGGCTGGTCGACCTGGCCCACGCGCCCGGCGTGGACGAGAGCGCCTTCCTGCCCTGGAAGTGGGCGCAGGCGCGGACCGGGGACGGGCGGGTGCTCGGCCTCGGCACCGACATCGGGCCGCTGGCCGTCTGCTACCGCAAGGACCACTTCGCCGCCGCCGGGCTGCCCACCGACCGGGACCAGGTCGGCCGGCTGTGGGCCGGGGACTGGCGGAAGTACCTGGAGACGGGACGGCGGTTCGCCGCACGGGCCCCCGAGGGGGTGGCGTTCACCGACTCCGCGTCCGGGGTGATGGCCGCCGTGATCTCCGGCGCGAAGCTGCGCTACTACGACGCCGAGGGGCGGCTCGTGGTCGCGGTCAACCCCGCCGTACGGGCCGCCTGGGACCTCGGCGCGGAGTTCGCGGAGCACGGGCTCACCGCCCGCCTCCAGCAGTTCACCCCCGACTGGGACCAGGGCTTCGCGCACGGGCGGTTCGCCTCGATCGCCTGCCCCGCCTGGATGCTCGGCTACATCCAGGACAAGGGCGGCCCGGACGGGAAGGGGAAGTGGGACATCGCCGAGGCGCCCCGGCCGGGGAACTGGGGCGGCTCCTTCCTGGTCGTCCCGGCGGCCGGGCGCCACGTCGAGGAGGCGGCGGAGCTGGCGGCCTGGCTGACCGCGCCGGAGCAGCAGGCGGTGCTCTTCGAACGGCGCGGCAGCTTCCCCAGCGCCGAGGCCGCCTTCGGCCTGCCGCAGGTGCGTGAGGCCCGGCATCCGTACTTCGGCGACGCGCCGGTGGGGCGGATCTACTCGGCGGCGGCCATGGGCGTGCCGGTCGCGCCGGTCGGGCCGAAGGACGGCCTGGTGAACCAGATCCTGTCCGACACCGGGATGCTCCAGGTCGACCAGACGGGCCGGTCGCCGGAGTCGGCCTGGCGGGCGGCGATGAAGGCCATCGACAACGCCCTGGACCGGTGAGGCGGATGACGGAGGACGTGACGGCGGGGCCCGGGGTGGGCAGCCGGGACGGCGGCGGGCCGGAGGGCCGGGCGGGCCTCGGCGGCACCGGGGAGCTCGTGGCGCGGGCCCTGCCCCTGGCCGCGGGGCCGGGCACGCCCGGGGTGCCGGGGACCGGGCGGCGGGAGCGGCTCGGCCGGCTGCGGTCGCGCGCGGCGCCGTACGTGCTGATCGCCCCCTTCTTCCTGTTCTTCGGGGCCTTCGGGCTGTTCCCGCTGGCGGCGACGGCGTGGACCTCGCTGTTCCGGGTGGAGCTGACGGCGCCGGAGGCCCGCGAGTGGGTGGGGCTCCACAACTACGCCCGGCTGCTCACCGACGAGTTCTTCTGGAACGCGCTGGCGAACACGGTGCTGATCGGGGTGCTCGCGACCGTCCCGCAGCTGCTGCTCGCGCTCGGCGCGGCCCGTCTGCTCGACGCCCGGCTGCGCGGGCGGCTCTTCTTCCGGGTGGCGGCGCTCGCCCCGTACGCGACCTCGGTGGCGGCGGCGACCCTGGTCTTCGCGCTGTTCTACGGCCGTGACCAGGGGATGGTGAACTGGGCGATCGGGCTGGTCGGGCTGGATCCGGTGGACTGGCAGAACGGGCCGTGGGCCTCGAAGTTCGCGGTGGCGTCGATCGTGATCTGGCGCTGGACCGGCTACAACGCGCTGATCTACCTGGCGGCGATGCAGACGATCCCGCCCGAGCTGTACGAGGCGGCGGCGCTGGACGGGGCCTCGCGGTGGCGGCGGTTCTGGCACGTGACGCTGCCCGGGCTGCGGCCGGCGCTGGCGTTCACCGGGCTGGTGTCGGTGATCGGGGCGGTGCAGCTCTTCGGCGAGCCGCTGCTCTTCAGCAGCGGGGCGGGCGCCTCGGGCGGCGCCGACCACCAATACCAGACGCTGGGTCTCTATCTGTACGAGCAGGGCTGGGTGAACCTCCATCTGGGGCGGGCGGCGGCGATCGCCTGGGCGATGCTGCTGCTCCTGGTGGCGCTGTTCGGGGTGGTGCGGCTGGTCCGCGGGAAGGGCGTGCGGCGGTGACGGGACGTTCGGGCGCGGAGTCGTACGAGCGGGCGGGGTGGGGCACGTATCTGCTCCTCGGCCTGTTCACGGTGGTGTCCGTCTTCCCGCTGCTGTGGACGGCGGTGGCGGCCTCGCGGACGAGCGGGCGGCTCGCGGAGAGCCCGCCGCCGTTCTGGTTCGGGCGGAACCTGGGGCGGAACCTGTCGGTGGCCTGGGACGAGGGCGGAATGGGCGAGGCGCTGGCCAACACCACCGTGGTGGCGGGGTCGGTGGCGGCCGGGACGGTGCTCTTCTCCACGCTGGCCGGGTTCGCCTTCGCCCGGCTGCGGTTCCGCTTCCGGGGGCCGCTGCTGCTCCTGGTGGGGGCGACGATGCTGGTGCCGCCGCAGCTCGGGGTCGTCCCCCTCTATCTGCTGATCGCCCGGCTGGGGTGGACGGACCGGCTGCAGGCGGTGGTGCTGCCCTCGCTGGTCTCGGCCTTCGGCGTCTTCTACATGCGCCAGCATCTGCTGCGGGCGCTGCCGCCGGAGCTCCTGGAGGCGGCGCGGATGGACGGGGCCGGGACGCTGCGGGTGGTGTGGCACCTGGTGCTGCCGGCGGCGCGGCCGGCGATGGCGGTGCTGGGGATGCTGTCGTTCGTGGCGGCGTGGAACGACTTCTTCTGGCCGGTCCTCGCGCTCACCCAGACGGGCAGTCCGACGGTGCAGGTGGCGCTGACCGGGCTGGGGCGGGGCTATGTGCCGGACACCTCGGTGGTGATGGCGGGGGCGCTGCTCGGCACGCTGCCGCTGCTGGTGGTGCTGGCGCTGTTCGGGCGGCAGATCGTGGGCGGGGTGATGCGGGGCGCGGTGAAGGGGTGAGCGGGGC
>NZ_JOGX01000009.1 GCF_000719555.1 Streptomyces sp. NRRL F-5727 | reverse complement strand
TTCGTTCCTGTTTCCAGGCCCTCCGGGCGCTTCCTTCGTTTCCGACTCTATCAGATCTTTCCGATCCGATTTCCTCGGTGCTTTCCGGTCCCGAATTGTATTTCTCGGGGCCTTCCGGCGGGGTCAAACATTACCAGGCTTTCTCCGGGCCCCTGACCACATCCCCCGCGCTCACCGGAGAGAACCGGGGCAGGCAGAGGTGTAGACCACTGGGGCTAGGATCTGGCTTGATGGTGCTGCCGACCCACGACTCAAGGCCGCGTTGGGGTCAGGCAGGAGTACGACAGTACATCCCACCGTCAGTAGAGGCAAATCGTTTCCGGTAGTCCCTAGGTCCGCCAAGTGGTACGTCTCGTGCGGAACCGGGACTTCTTATGACTTACGCTTCTGAACTAGTACGCGCCGCCCAGGACAGGTGTGGCGGCGCCACACGATCTCCGCCCCTGGGAGGCTTCCCATGTCAACCGTGACGTCGCCACTCGCTGGACGCGCCATCGGTCTCGCCAACGTTCCCGACCCGGTCTTCTCCGGTGCCATGGTCGGGCCCGGCACCGCCATCGATCCCGTACGTGAGCCCTCCGAGGCGGTCTCCCCCGTCGACGGTGTCATCGTCTCCATGCACCCGCACGCCTTCGTGGTCGTGGACAGCGAGGGACACGGGGTGCTGACGCACCTCGGCATCGACACCGTGCAGCTCAACGGCCAGGGCTTCGAGCTGCTCGTGAACAAGGGGGACACCGTGACGCGCGGCCAGGCCGTCGTGCGGTGGAACCCCGCCGAGGTCGAGGCCGCCGGCAAGTCCCCCATCTGCCCCGTCGTCGCCCTCGAGGCCACGGCCGACTCGCTCTCCGGCGTCCGTGAGGACGGCGACGTGAAGGCCGGCGACCAGCTTTTCGACTGGAGCTGAGCCGGTCCGTCGTCAGACGGCCGCGGGTACGACATTCAACGCGGCGGCACCGGGCCGCCGCTCTATCGGAGACGGGTGAGATGGAGACAACGCTGCGAGGCGTCGGGGTCAGCCACGGAGTGGCGATCGGCCAGGTGCGGCACATGGGTACGGCGGTTCTCGAACCGCCCGCCAAGCAGATTCCCGCCGAGGAGGCGGAGCGCGAACAGGGGCGCGCCCGTCAGGCGGTGGAGGCCGTGGCCGCGGACCTGATCGCGCGTGGCAACCTGGCCGGCGGTGAGGCCCAGGCGGTGCTGGAGGCCCAGGCGATGATCGCCCAGGACCCGGAGCTCATCGCCGACGTCGACCGCAGGATCGCGGTGGGCAGCACGGCCGAGCGCGGCATCTACGACGCGTTCTCGCACTACCGCGAACTGCTCGCGGGTGCCGGTGAGTACATGGCCGGCCGGGTCGCCGACCTGGACGACGTGCGGAACCGTATCGTCGCCCGGCTGCTCGGTGTGCCGATGCCAGGTGTTCCGGACAGCGACGAGCCGTACGTGCTCATCGCCCGGGACCTGGCGCCGGCCGACACGGCGCTGCTCGACCCGACGCTGGTGCTCGGGTTCGTGACCGAGGAGGGCGGGCCGACCAGCCACAGCGCCATCCTGGCGCGTGCCCTGGGTGTGCCGGCCGTCGTCGCGCTGCCCGGTGCCGGTGAGCTGGCCGAGGGCACGGAGATCGCGGTGGACGGTTCCACCGGCGAGATCTTCGTGAACCCGAGCGAGGACAAGAAGGCGGCGCTCACCATGGCCGCCGAGGAGCGCAAGGCCGCGCTGTCCGCGTCCAGCGGTCCGGGCGCCACCTCGGACGGGCACAAGGTGCCGCTGCTCGCCAACGTCGGCGGCCCGGCGGACGTGCCGGCGGCGGTGGAGGCGGGCGCCGAGGGCGTCGGTCTGTTCCGCACGGAGTTCCTCTTCCTGGACGACAGCAAGAAGGCTCCGTCCGAGGAGAAGCAGATCGAGGCGTACCGGAAGGTGCTGGAGGCGTTCCCCGAGGGCCGAGTGGTCGTGCGGGTGCTCGACGCCGGTGCCGACAAGCCGCTGGACTTCCTGACGCCCGCCGACGAGCCGAACCCGGCGCTGGGCGTGCGGGGTCTGCGGTCGCTGCTGGACCACCCCGAGGTGCTGCGGACGCAGCTGACCGCGCTGGCCAAGGCCGCCGCCGGTCTGCCGGTGTACCTGGAGGTCATGGCGCCGATGGTGGCCGACCGGACGGACGCGAAGGCGTTCGCCGACGCGTGCCGCGAGGCGGGGCTGCAGGCGAAGTTCGGCGCGATGGTGGAGATTCCGTCCGCCGCGCTCCGCGCCCGCTCGATCCTGCAGGAGGTCGAGTTCCTGTCGCTGGGCACCAACGACCTGGCGCAGTACACCTTCGCCGCCGACCGTCAGGTGGGTGCGGTGTCCCGGCTGCAGGATCCGTGGCAGCCGGCGCTGCTCGACCTGGTGGCGCTGTCCGCCGAGGCGGCCAAGGCCGAGGGCAAGAGCTGTGGTGTCTGTGGCGAGGCCGCCTCGGACCCGCTGCTCGCGTGTGTGCTGACGGGTCTGGGCGTCACCTCCCTGTCCATGGGCGCGGCGTCGATCCCGTACGTGCGGGCGACGCTGGCGAAGTACACGCTCGCGCAGTGCGAGCGGGCGGCGGCCGCGGCGCGTGCCGCGGACACCGCGCACGAGGCGCGGCTGGCCGCGCAGGCGGTGCTGTCCGGGGAGTGATCCCGGAGTCGTAGCGCGTGGTCCGGAGGGGCTTCCCGTCACCTGGTGGCGGGGAGCCCCTCCGTCGTGTCCGGGGTCAGAAGTCGCCGGGCCGGTGCTCGTGGGGGCCGGGGGCGAGGGGGAAGCCGGCGCGGTGGTCCACGCCGTGCTCGGGGGGCAGGGGTTCGCCGGTGCGGGCGTCGGTGCAGTAGGCGGCGAAGACCTCGGCCTCGGTGAGGGGGCTGAGGGTGCCGCCGGCGAGGCGCCAGCCGTGGAGTCGGTCGGGGCGGTCGGGGTGGGTGGCGCGCAGGACGAGTCCGCCCGGGGCGGCGAGGACGATGCCGGCGGCGAGGACGGCGGTGAACTCGGTGGCCGCGGTGGCGTCGTGGTGGCTGGTGCCCTGTTCGTCACGGGTGGTGTGGAGGACGGCGAGCAGGTGGTCGTCGGCGGCGGGGACGCTGCAGACGAGGTGGTGGGTGCCCGTGCCCGCGCCGTCGAGGAGGCTGAGGAGCAGCCCGGTGGCGCGGTCGAAGGCGTCGCGGCCGAGGTCCTGGCCGCAGTCGGGGCAGTCGCCGGCGGTGGCGAGGACGGTGGTGGCGTACTCCCAGGTGGCGCGGCGGACGGCGGTGTCGACGAGTTCGGGGAGGAGGACGGTGAGGGGTTGTCCTGTGTAGGTGACGCGGGCGCCGGTGGTGGCCAGGTGGTCGGTGAAGCGGCAGCGGCTGGTGGGGTGGTCGGGGTCGAGGCCGGTCTCGGCGCAGTAGGAGACGTACTCGTCGGGGTCGAAGAGGGCGACGGTGGTGTGGGTGCCTTGGCGGGCGAGGGATCGGAGGAGGGCTTCGACCTCCTTGAGGTAGGTGGGGTGGTCGTCGAAGGCGAAGGTGCGGTAGCGGCGCATGGCCGCGAAGTCCTGTTCGTCGGCGAGGAGGCCGACGGTGCTGGGGATCTCGCGGCGCAGGGCGCGGCGGAGGCGGTTCGTGGTGGTGGTCGTCATGGCTCCCCCTCGGGTGTGGTGCGCCGATCACGGACGATCAGTGCTCACTCACCGTAACCTTCGCCACTGACAGTGACGAAGGGGTGGGGGTGACGCGGTCGCGGATGAGGCGGTGCTGGGCCGCGCCGGCGGCGACGAGGGCGAGGCCGAGTACGGGCCAGGCGAGGGGGCCGGCGGTCATGACGCCGGTGACGAGGAGGGGTCCGGCGAAGCGCTGGGTGGACTGGGCGAGACCGTGGACGCCGAGGTAGGCGCCCTGGGCGTCGGCCGGGGCGAGGGCGACGGAGAGCTCCCAGGAGGAGGTGGCGTGGATGATCTCGGCGAAGGTGAGGGCGACGACGGCGACGGCGAGGGCGGTGATGGCGAGGGTGCGGCCCCCGGCGGCGGAGACGGCGAGGGCGGCGGTGCCGAGGACGAAGAGGCCGGTGAGGGGGACGAGAAGGCGGCGTGCGGCGCGGGTGGTGGCGCCGAAGCGGGCGAGCGGGACCTGGAAGAGGACGACGAGGACGGTGTTGAGGACCAGGAGGAGCGGGGCGAGGCCGGCGGGGGCGTCGGTGGCGTGGACGATCCAGAGGGGGATGGCCACCTGGAGGATCGTGTCGTCGAGGTAGAGCGCCGCGTCGGTGGCGGTGTAGCCGAGGAAGGTGCGGTCGCGCCAGGGGCTGCCGGGCTTGGGGCGGGGGGCGTCGTCGGCGGTGGCGGCGACGCGGGAGGGGGCGGGCGGTTCGGCGCAGCGCAGGGTGAGGGCGGCGATGGCGAGGTAGGAGAGGACGTTGCCGACGAGGAGGTAGGTGTACGCCTGGGTGGAGCCGGTGGCGAGGGCGGCGGCGGCTCCGACGCCTCCGATGGACCAGCCGATGTTGACGGTGGTGCGCTGGATGGCCTGGTAGCGGACGCGTTCGGCGCCTGCCTGGCGGGCGGCATAGAGCTTGATGAGGACGCTGCCGGCGCGGTCCGGGAGGGCTCCGAGGGCGGAGTAGAGGGTGAGGAGGAGGAAGTGGTCGGTGGTGAGGAGGGCGAGGAGGGTGGCGCCGCGCATGAGTTGGGCGGCGGCGATGACGCGGACGAGGGGGAAGCGGTCGGCGAGGACGCCGGCGAGCGGGGCTCCGGCGACGCCGACGCCGCCGGAGACCGTCATGAGGAGGCCGACCTGGGCGAGGCTCAGACCGGAGACGTAGGTGAAGTAGAGGGCGGTGCAGGCCGCCCAGAGGCCGGTGCCGGTCTTGTCGATGATGCTGACGACGAGCATGCGGCGGCCGTCGCGGCCTCCGGGTATGCGGTCGAGTGCGGTGCGGTGCCACGAGGACGGGCGGCTCACGCGGTTCCCCCTTGACGCGAGTTATGTATTGATACATAATTTTGAACGTGGCAACACAATATGGGATTGAGGGGACGACGGCCAAGGGGATTGCCGCGTCCGTCGAACGCGGCGTGTCCGAGGGCGAGCTCGCTCCGGGCGACGCCCTGCCCCCCGTACGGAAGCTGGCGGACGACCTGGGGGTCAGTCCGGGCACGGTGGCGACCGCCTACAAGGAGCTGCGCGGCCGCGGGCTCGTGGTGACCCGCGGCCGGGGCGGGACGGTGGTCGCGGAGGCGCCCTCGGTGGCGTCCCGCCGCCCTCCCCGGATGCCGGAGGGGCTGACGGACCTGGCGAGCGGTCTGCCCGATCCCGCCTTCCTGCCGGTGCTCCACCCGCCCGGTGACGTGCGGCCGGTCTACGGCTCGCACCGGGCCGCGCCCCGGCTCGCCGCCCTGGAGGAGCTGACCCGGGCGTGGTTCCGGCGGGACGGGGTGCCCGCGGAGCGGGTGACCTTCGCGCACGGGGCGCTCGACTGCGTCGCCCGGCTCCTCTCGGTGGAGCTGCGGCCCGGTGACGCCGTGGCCGTCGAGGACCCCGGCTTCCACCACCTCCTGGACCTGGTGCCCGCGCTGGGGCTGCGGATGGTGCCGGTCGCCGTCGACCATGCCGGGATCACACCGGACGGGCTGCGGGCGGCGTTGCGGGCCGGGGTGCGAGCGGTCGTCTTCAGTCCGCGCGCGCAGTGCCCCACGGGGGCCTCGCTCACGCCGGAGCGGCGGGACGAACTGGGGGCGCTGTTCCGGGAGTTCCCCGAGGTCCTCGTGATCGAGGACGACTACCTCGCCGAGCTCGACGCGCCCCCGGCCCCCAGCGTGGCCGCGCTGGGGCCGGCCCGGTGGGCGCAGGTGCGCACGGTCTCGAAGCGGCTGGGCGTGGACCTGCGGTGGGCCGGACTGACCGGTGACGCGGTGACACTCGCCCGGCACGACGGCCGGATGCTGATGACCTCCGGCTGGGTCAGCCATGTGCTCCAGGAGACCGTGGTCCGGCTGTTCTCCGACCCGGAGGTGGCGCGGCTCGTGGCGCGCGGGGAGGCGGCGTACGCCGAGCGGCGGCGGGCGCTGGTCGACGCGCTCGGCGCTCGCGGGATCCGCGCGGTGGGGGCCGCGGGGCTGAACGTGTGGGTGCCGGTGCGGGACGAGTCCGCGGTGGTGAACGGGCTGCGGACGCACGGCTGGTGGGTGGCGGCGGGAGCCCGGTTCCGGATCGACGCGCCGCCCGCCGTACGGATCACCGCCTCCGTGCTGGTGCCGGACGCGGCGGAGCGGCTGGCGGCGGACTTCGCGCAGGTGCTCGGGGACGCGCAGGCGACGTACGGCGGATGACGCGGCGTGAGCCCGCCGCCCGGGCCGGGGAACGGCCGGGCGGCGGGCTCACGCGCGCGTGGGCGGGTGGTGTCAGCGGGTGCGGTAGGCGTGGCCGAGGGTCTGGTCGAGGGTGTTGCCCGCCGTGTCGGTGAGTTCGGCGCGGAGCGAGACCGTGCCTCCCGGGGCGGGGTTGCGGATCAGGACGGCGCCGTCCGTGACCGGGGTGTCGGTCCAGGTGCTGCCGCCGTCGACGGAGACCCGGACGCGCAGGGAGCGCAGGCCCTGGCCGGCGGCGGGGCCCTGGACCGTGACCGGGACGAGCAGGTCGGTGCCGGCGGGGGCGGTGCCGTCGAGGGCGAGCGGCGGGGTGAAGCGGACGACGCTCAGCGGGAGCGCGGTCGGGGCGGCGGTCGCGGCCGAGTCGAAGCTCCAGACGGCGGTGGTGCGCCCCGCGCGCGTGCCGGAGCCGTGCAGGGCGGTGGCGGTGAGCCGGTAGCGGGCCCGGTCGGGGGTGGCGAGCGTGAAGGAGGCCCGGCCGGGGGCGCCTCGGTGGGTGCCGACGAGGACGCCGTCCCGGTGGAGGGTGGTGGCGGCCGAGCGGAAGGCCGGGGCGGAGGGGGCGTGGCCGTCGCCGTCGGCGAGCAGCGGCAGGTCGAGGGCGAGCCGGTCGCCGTCCCGGACGCCCGCGGGCCTCGCGTCGGGGGCCTGGTCGAGGGCCGGGCCGAGCACGGCGTTGTCGAAGGTGTGGGTGAGCGTGGCTCCCGCGCGGACCGGGACCTCCTGGGCCTCGTACAGGTTGGGCGGCGTCTCGGGCGTGCCGGGGGTGGTGTAGGCGAGGTCCCAGGTGCCGCGTTCGGGGGTGACGTGGAAGGTCGCGGTGCCGGAGCGGGCGAGCTCGGTGGTGAGGCCGACGGTGGTGCCGTGGGACGGCTGGATCGCGGCGGAGCCGAAGCCGCCGGCGCCGTCCCGGTCGGCCGCGCGGGCCTTGAGGGTGGCCAGGTCGTCGGCGGCGGGCCTGCGGACGAAGCCGGTGAGGGCGCGGCCGGAGGTGAAGCGGTAGCCGAGGCCGTAGTCGGCCCGCTCGCCGATCCAGTAGCCGTCGAACGTGGCCGTCACGGAACCGGGTTCGGCGGCGGGGCCGAGGTGGGCCACGCGCAGGCCGGCGGCCGAGGACATCAGGTTCATGGAGCGGGTCTGCCCGTCATGGCTGACCTCGACGAACGACATCGCGTGCCGGGGCTCGGCGCCGGCCTCGGGCGGGCGCACGTCGACCGGGGACGTGGTGCGGGCGTCGACGGTGACGGTCGTGTCGTGGTCGAGGTCGAGGCGGGGCTGGACGAGCCAGTCGGTGCCCGCGCCCTGGTACAGGGGGTACACCTCCGAGCCGAGGAGGTAACGGCCCTTGGGGAGGCGGAGGGTGACGGTGCCGGAGGGGTCGTGGACGTTCTGCTCGACGTCCTGGCCCGGGCCCGAGATGCCCGTCACGCGGGTCGTGTACTCGGAGGCGGCGGCACCCGCGCGGTTCAGGTGGCGGATGGTCAGGACGACCGTCTGGTCCTGGGTGGTGGAGGCCAGGGCGAGGGGCGGGACGGTGAGGGCCGTGGCGGTGAGGGCGGTGGCGAGGGCGAGGGCGCGGAGGGTGGGGCGGATCCAGGATCCGGTGTTCTGGGTCTTGGATCCAGTGGCTCGGACGGTGGATCCGGTCGTCGCTGTTTCGTTCATGCAGGGAACTGGGCGCGGAGCGGCCGGAGTTCCCGTGACCTGGGCCACAGTGGGTGCCGGGGCGGGTGGGCGGTGTGGCGCGGGTCACGGGAACCCGGGCGAACCGGCGGCCAGTACCCGGTGTGGAACCAGAGATGAGAGAACGTTTCCGGGCCGGGGATCCCTCGGCGCTCGGTGAGGCGTACGACGCGCACGCACGGGTGCTGTTCCAGTACGCGTACCGCATGTGCGGCGACCGCGCCGCGGCCGAGGACGTCGTGTCCGCGACCTTCCTGGAGGCATGGCGCTGCCGGGGCAAGGTGCACGCGGACGGCGGGAGCCTGCGGCCGTGGCTGCTCGGGATCGCGACCAATGTCCTGCGCGGGGCCGCGCGGGAGGCGCGGCGGCGCGACGCGGCGCTGGCGCGCATGCCCGACAGCGGGGTGCTGCCCGACTTCAGCGACGCGGTGGCCTCGCGGCTCGCCGACGAGGAACGGCTCCGGGCCGCGCGGGTGGCCCTCGGCCGGCTCCGGCGCCGGGAGCGGGAGGTCTTCGGGCTCGTCGTGTGGGCCGGCCTCGACTACGCCACGGCGGGCGAGGCGCTGGGCATCCCCGTCGGCACGGTGCGGTCGCGGCTCTCGCGGGCCCGGGAGCGGCTGCGGACGCTCGCGGAGGCGGAGCTGCGCTCCGGGCGGCGTCGGCGCGGCCGGCGGGCGGACGGCGGAGCCGTCGGGCTTCCTGATTCCGGCCCCGCTCCCGCCCCCGAGCCCGGTGCCGCCGGCCGTCCCGCCGCTCGCCCCGCGGCTCCTCCCGGGGGCGCCTCCCCCGCCTCCCCCGCCTCCCCCGCCGGCGCGGCCGGGCCCGTGCGTGCGGGCCGTACCGTCCTCGTCCCCCGAACCTCCCCGGAGCAGACGTCATGAACGACAACGACATCGATCCCCGTACCCGTACCCGTCCCCGTGCCGAGGACGCGCTGCTCGGCGAGCTGGCGGAGCTGCTGCCCCCGCCGGCGGTGCCGGAGTTCGCGCCGGAGCGGCAGCGGGAGCTGCGGCGGACGCTGATGGCGGCGGCGCGGCCCGCGCGGCCGGCGGTGTGGTGGACCCGGAAGGCCGTGCGGTTCGCCGTGCCCGCCGTGGTGTGCGGCATCGCGGCCGGCGCGGTGCTGGTGGTCGCTCCCCCGGAGCCGGAGCCGCGCGACCCGCGCCCGTCGGTGCGGGCGGAGGGCGCCTCCGCGGTGCTGTCGCGGGCCGCGCTCGCCGCCGCCTCCGCGCCGGCGCCGGACGCGCGGCCGGAGGAGTTCGTGTACGTGGAGAGCCTGGTGTCCCGGGCCGGGCGTCCCGCCGGTGGCGGGGCCGCGGTCGTGGAACCCGCGCACCGGCGGCAGGTGTGGCTGTCGGCGGACGGCAGCCGGGCCGGGCTCGTACGGGAGGCCGGGTCCGCGGATCAGGAGCTGTCGCCGCGGCTGCCCGTGTACGAGCTGGAGCACCCGGGCGCCGAGCCGCGGCGGACGGTGCTGGAGCCGGCGGAGCCGTCGGTGACCGCTCCGACGCACGCCTTCGTGGCGGGGCTGCCGACCGATCCCGAGGCGCTGCTGCGGCTGGTGCGGGAGCAGACGCGGACCGGCGGCGGGGACGCGGACCAGCGGGCGTTCACGGCGATCGGGACGCTGCTGACGGAGACCTGGGCGCCGCCGGAGGTGACGGCCGCGCTGTTCGAGGCGGCCGCCCGGATCCCCGGGGTCGTGGTGGTGCCGTCGGCGCGGGACGCGGCGGGCCGGGAGGGCGTGGCCGTGGCCCGTACCTCCGGCGCTGAGCGGACCCAGTGGGTCTTCGACCGGTCGACCTCCGCCTTCCTCGGGGAGCGGACCGTGCTGGTCGCGGCCTCGGAGACCGGGCCGGCCGGGACGGTGCTGAGCGAGACGGCGGTGCTCACCAAGGCGGCGGTGGCGCGGGCCGGTCAGCTGCCCGGCTGAGCCGGTCGTGATGAAGGGGCGCCCCGCGTGGGGCGCCCCTTTCCGTGTCAGCCGCGGCGGGCGGCCGCGAGGGACTCGTAGAAGCGGAGCAGGTCGAGGTTGTCGACGGAGCCCGCGTTGACCGCCTTCTCCAGGGGGGTGCCCTGGAGGAGGCGCTTCACCGGGACCTCGATGCGCTTGCCGGTGAGGGTGTGCGGGACGCCGGGGACCTCGATGATCTCGTCGGGGACGTGGCGCGGCGACAGTTCGGTGCGGATCGTGGTCCTGATCCGGGCGATCAGGTCGTCGTCGAGGGTGGCGCCGTCGGCGAGGTGGACGAAGAGGGGCATCCAGTAGCCGCCGTCCGGTTCCTCCAGGCCGATGACGAGGGATTCCCGGATCTCGGGGAGCCGCTCCACGGCCTCGTAGATATCGGCGCTGCCCATCCGGACGCCCTGGCGGTTGAGGGTGGAGTCGGAGCGGCCGTGGATGACGACCGAGCCGCGGTCGGTGATCGTGATCCAGTCGCCGTGCCGCCACACGCCGGGGAACATCTCGAAGTAGCTGTCGCGGTAGCGGCTGCCGTCGGGGTCGTTCCAGAAGTGGATCGGCATGGACGGCATGGGGTTGGTGACGACGAGTTCGCCGACCTCCCCGACGACGGGCTTGCCGGACGGGTCCCAGGACTGGAGGTCGGTGCCGAGGCCGGCGGCCTGGAGCTCGCCGATGTGCACGGGGAGGGTGGGGACGGCTCCCGCGAAGCAGGAGCAGACGTCGGTGCCGCCGCTGACGCTGGCGATCCACAGGTCCTCGCGGACCTCGTCGTGGAGCCAGCGGAAGCCGTCGGGCGGCAGCGGGGAGCCGGTGGTGGCGACGCACTTCACGGCGGACAGGTCGAAGTCGCGGCCGGGGTGCACGTCGGCCTTGGCACAGGCCATCACATAGGCGGCGGAGGTGCCGTACAGGGTGGCGCCGGTGCGCTCGGCCACGCGCCACTGGGCGGCGGTGTCCGGGTAGCCGGGGCTGCCGTCGTACAGCACCACGGTGGTGCCGGTGAGGAGGCCGGAGACGAGGAAGTTCCACATCATCCAGCCGGTGGAGGTGTACCAGAAGAAGACGTCCTCGGGGCCCAGGTCGCAGTGGAGGCCCAGCTGCTTGAGGTGCTCGACCAGGATGCCGCCCTGGGACTGGACGATCGCCTTCGGGCGGCCCGTGGTGCCGGACGAGTACAGGACCCACAGGGGGTGGGCGAACGGGACCTGCTCGAAGACCGGCTCCACGTCGGCGGCGACCAGGTCGGCCCAGTCGAGGGCGCCCTCGGGGGCCGGCGTGCCGAGGAGCGGGATGTGGACGACGGCGCGGAGGGTGGGGAGTTCGGCGCGGAGCTCGGCGACGGTGTCGCGGCGGTCGTGCTGCTTGCCGCCGTAGCGGTAGCCGTCGACGGTGAAGAGGACGACCGGCTCGACCTGCTGGAAGCGGTCGAGGACGGAACGGGCGCCGAAGTCGGGGGCGCAGGACGTCCAGACGCCGCCGACGGCGGCCGTGGCGAGCAGGGCGACGACGGCCTGCGGGACGTTCGGCAGGTAGCCGCTGACGCGGTCGCCGGGGCGGACGCCGAGGGCGCGCAGCTCGGCGGCGAGCGAGCCGACCTGGCGGCGGAGTTCGGCCCAGGTGACCGGGGTCGGCTCGTGCGTCTCGTCGACGTGGAGGAGCGCGGTGTCCCGGGGGCGGTCGGCGGCGGCGCGCAGGGCGTGCTCGGCGTAGTTGAGGGTGGCGCCGGGGAACCAGTCGGCGCCCGGCATGGAGCGGTCGCCCAGCACGCGCGCGTAGGGGGTGGAGAAGCGGACGTCGAACCATTCGGCGACGGCCTGCCAGAAGGTCTCCAGCTCGTCCACGGACCAGCGGTGCAGTGCCGGGTAGCCGCCGTCGGCGGGGGCGCCGTGGTGCTCGGCGGCCCACGCCTGGAAGCGGGTGACGGCGGCGTGGGCGATGCGCTCCTCGTCCGGCTGCCAGAGCGGCTCGGTCGGCTCGGTCGGCGCAGTTGTCATCGGGTGGCTCCCTGGCTGTACGCGGGTCGGCGTGTGTCGCGCGCACGTGCGGGGGTGTGCGCGTGACGCGGCTGACAGGACGATGCCATGGGAGCGGCTTTCGCACCAGGGCCGCCCGCCGGTGGTCGGCCGGTTGAACATGTGCTCCCACCACGGGTGAACGGCAGTTGAACGAGGCTCGTGACGCCGCTGGTGGGTGGCAGGGTGAGCCTCATGGACGGTCGTGGACTGGTGCGTTCGGTGAGGGTGTTCGGTTCGGTGCGGGGGCTCAGGACGGTACGGGCGGCGTGGCGGCAGCGGCGGGGGGGGGGGGGGGGGGGGGCGCGCCGCGGGGGGGGGGGGGGGCGGGGGGGGGGGGCCGGGGGGGGGCGCCCGCCGCGGGGGGCGGAGCGGGCCCGGGTGCCGGGGCCGGTGGAGGGGGCCGAGGCGCTGCCCGGCGGGGGGATCGTCCGGTTCGCCCGGTCGTCGCTGCGGGTGTGCGTGTCGGCGGGCGGCACGGTGTTCTGGGGGTGGGACGGGGCGGAGCCGGAGCCGTCGTACGCGCTGGCGGGTCCGGCGCCGGAGCCGGACCCGCGGGCGGTGCTGGAGCCGGACACGGACGGCGGCTGGCGGGTCGTGTCGGAGCGGGTGACGGTGGCGGTGTCGCGGCACGGGGCGGTGGAGATCCGCACGCCCGGCGGGGTGATGCTGCGGCGTGACCTGCCGCCGCGCTGGTGGGAGCCGGTGGGCGGGGGGCCGTCGCGGTGGGCGCAGCGGGCCGAGGTGCCGGCGGACGCGCGGTTCTTCGGTCTCGGCGGGCGGGCCTCGGGGCCGCGGCTGCGGGACGGCTCGTACCGGCTGTGGAACACGGATCCCAAGGGGCGGTTCGGGCCGGAGGACGATCCGCTGTACCTGACGATGCCGGTGCAGTTCGTGGTCGCGGACGCGGGGACGCACCTGGCCTTCCACGACAACTCCTGGGACGGGCGGGTGACGCTCGCGGAGGGCGAGGAGGGGGCCGGGTCGGGGCACGACCGGCCGGGCACCAGCGAGGTGCGGATGGAGGGCGGTCCGCTGCGCTGCTGGGTGGTGGTCGGGACCCCCGCGCGCGTGCTGCACCACTGGGCGGCGCTGACCGGGGCGCCGGCGCTGCCGCCCGCGTGGGCGCTGGGGCCGCAGCACGCGCGCTGGGGGTTCGGCAGCGCGGCGGAGGTGCGGCGGGTCGTGGCCGGCTACCGCGAGCGGGGGCTGCCGCTGTCGGCGGTGCACCTGGACATCGACCACCTGGACGGGCACCGGGTGTTCACGGTGGACCGGGAGCGGTTCCCCGATCTGCCGGGGCTCGCGGAGGAGCTGCGCGGGGAGGGTGTGCGGCTGGTGTCGATCGTGGACCCGGCGGTCGCGGCCGAGCCGGGGAACGTGCTGTACGAGGAGGGACGGGCGGCCGGGGCGTTCGTGCGGGACGCCCGGGGCGAGGAGGTGCGGGGGGTGGTGTGGCCCGGGGAGTGCGCCTTCCCCGACTTCACGGATCCGGCGGTACGGGAGTGGTGGGGCGGCCTGTACGAGGAACGGCTCCGGCAGGGCTTCTCGGGCATGTGGCACGACATGAACGAGCCGGTGTCGTTCGCGGCGTTCGGGGACCCGACGCTGCCCCGGTCGGCCCGGCACCACCTGGACGGGCGGGGTGGCGACCACCGGGAGGCGCACAACGTCTACGGGCTCCTGATGGCCCGGGCCGGGTACGAGGGGCTGCGGCGGCTGCGTCCCGACGAGCGCCCGTTCCTCTTCACGCGCTCGGGGTGGGCGGGGATGCAGCGGTACGGGGGCACCTGGTCCGGCGACGTGGCCACCGGCTGGCCGGGGCTGCGGGCGTCGCTGGCGCTGGTCCTGGGGCTCGGGCTGTGCGGGGTGCCGTACTCGGGGCCGGACGTGGGCGGTTTCGACGGCAGTCCGTCGCCGGAGCTGTTCCTGCGCTGGTTCCAGCTGGGTGCCTGGCTGCCGCTGTTCCGGACGCACGCGGCGCTGGACGCGGGCCGGCGGGAGCCGTGGGAGTTCGGCCCGGAGGTGCTGGAGCACGCGCGCGTGGCGCTGGCCGAGCGGGAGCGGCTGCACCCGTACTTCGTGACCCTGGCCCGGCTCGCGCGGATGACCGGCGCGCCCTACGCGCGGCCGGTGTGGTGGGGGTCGCCCGAGGACCGGGTCCTGCGGGAGTGCGAGGACTCGTTCCTGCTGGGCGACGCCCTGCTCGTGGCGCCCGTGCTGCACCGGGGCGCGGACCGGCGGGCGGTGCGGCTGCCGCGCGGCCGCTGGTACGACACGGCGACCGGCACGGCGTACGAGGGTCCCGGTCAGGTGCTGCTCGACGCGCCGCTCGCGCGCGTGCCGGTGCTGGCCCGGGCGGGCGCGGTGCTGCCGGTCCGCGGCGAGGACGGCGGGCTGACGCTGGAGGTGTGGGCGCCCGCGGCGGGCCGGACGGGCGGCGGGCTCGTCGTCCGGGACACCGGGGACGGCTGGGAGCCGGCGGAGATCGAGCGCTATCAGTCGCGGCTGGTGGACGGCCGGGTCGTGGTGGAGCGGGTGACGGAGGAGGGGCCGGTGGATCCGGGGCTGCCGGTGCGGGTGCGGGGGGTGTGAGTGGCGGACGGCGTTGTCGGACCCCACGCCTAGCATCCGGGACATGCATCTGGAATCTCTGCGGGGCGAGGACGTCCGGCTTCCCGCCGGGCGCTTGGTGACGGCCGACGAAGGGGACGGCGGGACACGACCGTTGTGGTTGAGCGACGGGCCCGCGCCCTTCGGGCTGTGGGGGCGCATACGGGCCGCGCACCCGCGGACCGGCCTGTGGCCGCTGCTGCTCGAACCGCTGGAGCGCGAGCGGGGCTTCCGGCCCTGGGCGTCGGGGGAGTTGTGTCCGGAGGAGGCGTGCCGGCCCGCCGACCACGATCCGGCGGCGGTCCTCGCGGGGTGGTGGCAGGGGTGCACCGCGATCGACGAGGAGGACGATGTCCTCTCCGCCGAGGAGCGGCTCGCCGTCACCGCCCCCTACGGCACGGTCTGGCCGGGACTCGCGGCCGGGCGGGCCGTGACGGAGGACCCAGACGCGCTCGCGGCGGAGCACGCCGACGTGTTCCAGTCCTTCGGGACCGACGCGCGCCTGGGTCTGGTCGAGGCCGCCTCCGGCGCGGAGGCGCTCGCCCGCGTGGGCTGGTCGGGGCCGGCCAACCACGAGGGCGACACGGCGCGGATCGCCGCCGTCGCCGCCGACTGGGAACGGCGTTTCGGGGCGCGGGTGTTCGCCGTCGGGTTCGCCACCCTGCGGCTCTCCGTCGCCGCTCCCCCGGCGACCCTGGAGGAGGCCCTGCCCATCGCCGCGGAGCACTTCGCCTTCTGCCCCGACAACGTGTGGCAGGGGCCGTGCAGGGACCTCACGGCGTACGCGGAGCACCTGGTGGGGGCGGACCTGTGGACCTTCTGGTGGGACTGAGGGTCAGCCGTAGGCGCCCGCGAACCACTTCCTCACCGCTTCGGTGTGGAGGGGGAAGACCAGTTCCCGGGGTTCCCCGAGGATCAGGCGGGCGGAGGTCTCCGGGGTCGGGGTGAAGGCGGGGAGCGCCTCCGCCTCGACGGGCGGGAGGAGGCCGAAGACGAGGAGGTGGTCGGCGGAGGACAGGACGTCGGCGAGGCGGACGGAGCCGGGGTCGGCGTCCAGGCCGGTCTCCTCCCGGAGTTCGCGGACGACCGCGGTGTGCCAGTCCTCGCCGTGGTCGACGAAGCCGCCGGGGAGGGCGGTGCCGCCGTGGCCGGGGTCGATGGCGCGGGTGATGGCGAGGAGGCCGGTGCCCCGGGGCGAGGTGACGGGGAGCAGGGCGACGGCGACGGGGAGGGGGTTGCGGTAGGCGGTGGTGGCGCAGCCGGGGCAGGTGCGGGGCCAGCCGGTGGTGCCGGCCGGGTAGCGGGCTCCGCAGGCCGAGCAGTGGGCATGGAGGACGGGCTTGGTGTCGGTCACGGGGGGACCGTATGCGAGAGGCTTTCCCGGCGGGGGCGGAACTGGTAGACCCGGTGCGCATGACTCGACTTGCCTCTGCATTCCGTACCCTCGCCGTCACGGGCGCGGCCGCGCTGCTCGCCTGCGCGGGGGCCGTCGCCTCCCCCGCGGCGGCCGTGCCCGAGCCGAAGGCGCCGCGGGAGTTCGTGGCGCTGGACTCGGTGGACCGGACGATCCTCCAGGAGATGCGGTACACCACGGCCCACAACTTCGTGGGCGAGCCGATCGACGGCTACCGGCAGCCGCTGTGCGTGCTGACCCGGCCGGCGGCGGAGGCGCTGCACCGGGCGCAGACCCGGCTGCTGGCGCGGGGGTACTCGCTGAAGGTGTACGACTGCTACCGGCCGCAGCGGGCGGTGGACCACTTCGTGCGCTGGGCGGAGGACCTGGCGGACGAGCGGATGAAGGCGGAGTTCTACCCGCTGGTGGCGAAGGAGCGGCTGTTCCTGGACGGGTACATCGCGGAGAAGTCCGGGCACAGCCGGGGTTCGACGGTGGACCTGACGGTCGTACGGCTGCCGGCGGCGCGCACGCGCGCGTACGTGCCGGGCGAGGAGCTGACGTCGTGCACCGCGCCGTACGCGGAGCGGTTCCCGGACAGCTCGGTCGACATGGGGACCGGGTACGACTGCTTCGACACGCTGTCGCACACCGACGACCCGCGGATCACCGGGGTGCAGCGGGCCAACCGGCAGCTGCTGAAGAGCGTGCTGGCGGCGGAGGGGTTCGTGAACCTGCCGGAAGAATGGTGGCACTTCACGTTCAAGCCGGAGCCGTTCCCCTCGACGTACTTCGACTTCCTGGTGGCGCGCCGGTCGGTGGCCGGGCACTGACGTCTTCCCCGTGCCGGGGGCCCGTGCCAGACTCGGCACCAGACTCCTGACGTACCGTCAGATTCCTGGGAGGGTCCGGAGATGACACGGAAGCGCAGGCCGGTGGTGGCCGGCTGGTTCACCGACGACACGGTCCCGGACGAGGAGTTCCGGCTCCTCGCCACCCGGTGCTCGGCCTGCGCGGCGGTGTTCTTCCCGCGCGAGGACGACGCCTGCCGCAACCCGCTGTGCACCGGCGACGGCACGCTCGACGAGGCGCCGCTCTCGCCGCGCGGGCGGGTGTGGTCGTACACCGACGGGCGCTACCGGCCGCCCGCCCCGTACGTCTCCGACCCGGAGGCGCCCTGGGAGCCGTACGTCCTCGTCGCGGTCGAGCTCGCCGCGGAGGGGATGGTGGTGCTGGGGCAGGCCGCGCCCGGGGTGCGGACGTCGGACCTCGCGGTGGGGGCGGAGGTCGAGGTGGTGCCGGGGGTCCTGAACGAGGACGCCGAGCACGTCTGGACCACCTGGCGGTGGCGGCCCGTGGTGACGGGGGAGCGCGCGTGAACGACATCGCCGTCATCGGGGCCGGGATGCACCCCTGGGGCAAGTGGGGGCGGAGCTTCGTCTCGTACGGGACCGCCGCCGCCCGTGCCGCGCTCGCCGACGCGGGCGTGCCGTGGTCGGACATCGGATCCGTCGTCGGGGCCGACACCGTGCGGTGCGGCTATCCGGGGTACGTGGCCGGGGCGACCTTCGCGCAGGCCCTCGGCTGGCAGGGGGCGCGGGTCACCAGCGTGTACGCGGCCTGCGCGTCGGGAGCCCAGGCCATCGGGGCGGCCCGGGCGCAGATCCTGGCCGGGCTCGCCGACGCGGTGCTCGTCGTGGGCGCGGACGCCACCCCCAAGGGCTTCCTCGCGCCGGCCGGCGGGGAGCGGCCGGACGATCCGGACTGGCTGCGGTTCCGGATCCTCGGCGCCACCAACCCGGCGTACTTCGCCCTCTACGCGCGCCGCCGGATGGCCATGTACGGGGACACCGCCGAGGACTTCGCCCAGGTCAAGGTGAAGAACGCGGCGGCCGGTGCGCTCAATCCGATGGCCCGCTACCGGAAGCCGGTGACGGCCGAGGAGGTGGCCGGCTCGGCGGTGGTCGCCGATCCGCTGCGGCTGCTCGACATCTGCGCGACCTCGGACGGCGGGGCGGCCCTGGTGCTGTCCAGCCTGGACTTCGCCCGGCGGCACGGGCATCCCGACCCGGTGCGGATCCGGGCGGTGTCGACCGTCTCCCCCACCTACCCCAAGGCGGTGCTCGACCTGCCCGACATCGCGACCGACGCGACGACCGCGCTCGCGCCGGCGCCGCACACCTTCCGGGCCTCGATCGCGCGGGCGGCCTACGAGGAGGCCGGGCTCGGGCCGGAGGACCTGTCGCTGGCCGAGGTGTACGACCTGTCCACCGCCCTGGAGCTGGAGTGGTACGAGGACATCGGGCTGTGCGGGCGCGGCGAGGGCGCCAAGCTGCTCCGGGACGGGGTGACCCGGCTCGGCGGCGCGCTGCCGGTGAACCCGAGCGGGGGGCTCGCCTCCTTCGGGGAGGCCGTGCCCGCGCAGGCGATCGCCCAGGTCTGCGAGCTGACCTGGCAGCTGCGGGGCACGGCGGGCGACCGTCAGGTGCCGGGGGCGCGGGCCGGGATCACGGCCAACCAGGGCCTGTTCGGGCACGGTTCGGCGGTGGTGGCGGTCCGCTGAGGGTCCTGCGGCTCAGGCCGCCACGCGCGCGTGGCGGCCCCCCACCGTACGGCTCAGGTCGCCACGGGCGCGTGCTCCCGGTCGGCGAGGACGAGGGCGTGCTCGACGACGGCGACGAGCACGCTCTTGACCGACTCGCGGTCGCGGGCGTCGCACATCACCAGCTCGACCTCGGGGTCGAGGTCGAGCGCCGCCCGGACGGTGTCCGTCGGGTAGCGGCGGGCGCCCTCGAAGCAGTTGACGGCCACCGTGAAGGGGATGCCGCGCCGCTCGAAGTAGTCGATGGCGGCGAAGCTGTCCTCCAGGCGCCGGGTGTCCGCGAGCACCACCGCGCCGAGCGCCCCCTGGGCCAGCTCGTCCCAGAGGAACCAGAAGCGGTCCTGTCCGGGGGTGCCGAACAGGTAGAGGACGAGGTCCTCGCGGAGCGTGATCCGGCCGAAGTCCATGGCGACCGTGGTGGTCGTCTTCGACTCGACGCCGTGCAGGTCGTCCACGGGGCGGCCGGCCTCGGTGAGGACCTCCTCGGTCCGCAGCGGTCTGATCTCGCTGACCGCGCCGACCAGCGTGGTCTTGCCGACCCCGAACCCGCCTGCGACCAGGATCTTCAGGGTCACCGGCTCGACGGGGGTCTTGGTGCGGCTAGAGCGCCCGAAGGCCATTGATCACCTCGCGGAGGATGCTCACGTCCGGCAGCTCGGCCGGCGGAACGGGGCGGGTCACGTGCACGAGTTCCTCGTCGACGAGGTCGCCGACCAGGACCCGGACCACCCCGACGGGGAGGTCGAGTCCGGCGGCGAGCTCGGCGATCGACTGGGGCTGCTCGGAGCAGCGTTCGACGATCTCCACGTGCTCCGGGGAGAGCGACTGGTCGCGGCCGGGGTCGTCGGCGGCGGGCTCGGGGACCACCACAGCGATGAGGTCCAGCCGGTGGCGGCCCGCGGCGCTCGTCCGGCCGCGGGTCATCGCGTAGGGACGGACGACCGGTCCCGCCTCGTCGTCGTACCAGTGGTGGGGGGCGGCCGTCGGCCGGCCGGGGGTCTCCCGGCCGGGCCGGCCGCGCTCGGCTGCGTCGCTCATGCGGGGCGGCTCACCCTCCCGTGGACAGACCGGTCCGCGGGGCCGTGCCGAGATGGGTGCCGACCCGCTTGACCATGAGGGTCATCTCGTAGGCGACCTGGCCGACGTCGGAGTCGGCGTCGGCCAGGACGGCCAGGCAGCTGCCGTCGCCGGCGGCGGTCACGAAGAGGAAGGCGTCCTCCAGTTCGACCACGGTCTGGCGCACCCGGCCCGCCTCGAAGTGGCGGCCGACGCCCTTGGCGAGGCTGTGGAAGCCGGAGGCGACGGCGGCGAGGTGCTCGCCGTCCTCGCGGCTCAGGTCCTTCGACGCGCCGGTGGGCAGGCCGTCGCTGGAGAGCACCAGGGCCTTGCGGATGGCGGCGACGCGCTGGACCAGCTCGTCGAGGAGCCAGTTCAGCTCGCCGTTGCCGTGGACGGGGCTGCTGGAGCTTGCTGCGGCGTTCGGTGCGGTCATCGACCGTCCCCCTCGGGTGTCGTTCCGTGTGCTGTGGTGTCGTCCGGGCCGGTGCCGTCCCGGCGTCCGCGCTGCCAGCCGCGCTGCATGGCGGCCATGCGGGCGCGCACCTCCTCCGCGTCGCGCTCGAAGGCGTCGCCGGAGTCGCCGCGCTCGGCGGGGCGGTCCCCGGCCGGGGCGTCGGCCGGGGCGTCGGTGTCGCGGAGCTGCGGGACGAGGCTGGCCTGGCGGACCCGGCGCGGCAGTCCGTCGAGCGACGGGGCCGGGTCGGGCTCGCCCGCCGTCGGGGCGGCCGGGACCGGGGCCGGGCGGGCCTCGGTGCCTTCCGGGCGTACGGGGACGAGCGTGGGGCCGGTGCGCGGCGCCGTCCGGCGGTCCGTGCCGGGGGCGGGATGGGCGCGGCCCGGCTCGTCGAGTCGGCGCCCGTGGTCGACGACCAGGGTCGGCTGGCGGCGGCGCGGCAGCGTCAGCGGGCCGTGGGCGTCGTCCCCGCCGGCCGGGTCCTCGTCGCCCCGGCGGCCGTCGGCCTGGTCGGGGGCCTGCTGGTGCTGCTCGCCGGCCGGGACGAGGCCGGTGCGGCGGCGCTGGGGGCGGAAGAGGCCGCCGCGCTCGCTGTCGCTGTCGAGCAGGTCGGCGGAGCGGTCGAGGAGGGTGTCGATGTCCTCGGGGCCGAACGGCGGCTCCAGTTCGACCGGGCCGTCCAGGGGGCGGTCGAGCGCACGGTCGGCGACCGCGTCGAAGGTTCCGTCCGCCGGCCGGTGTCCGGCCGGGCCCGTCTCGTCCGCCAGGTCGGGCACGCGCGCGAGGGCCGGGCGGCGCTGGGGCAGCGGCGCCTCGCCGAGCACGCCCGCCGCCGACCCGGAGGTCGTACGGGATCCGCTCGGGGCGTGGTGCGCGTCGCCCTCGGCGGGGCGGGGGTCGAGGGTCTTGCGGTCCAGGCGGAAGCCCGCGCCCTGGGTCTCGGGGGCGTCGGTGAGCAGCGCGGCCGGGATGAAGACGACCGCGGTGGTGCCGCCGTACGGGGAGGTCTGGAGCGAGACGCGGACGTTCTGGCGCTGGGCGAGCCGGCTGACCACGAAGAGGCCGAGACGGTCGGTGTCGGAGAGTTCGAACTCGGGGGTCTCGGCGAGCCGCAGGTTGGCGTCGAGGAGGACGTCGGCGCTCATGCCGAGGCCGCGGTCGTGGATCTCCAGCGTGAAGCCGTTGGCGACGCGCTCGCCGAGCACCTGGACGGCGGTGTGCGGGGGCGAGAACACGGTGGCGTTCTCGAGGAGTTCGGCGATCAGGTGGGTGAGGTCGGCGACGGCGGGGCCGCCGACGCCGAGCCGGGGCAGCCGGCGGACCTCGATGCGCTCGTAGTCCTCGACCTCGGCGACGGCGGCCCGGACCACGTCCATGAGCTGCACCGGCTTGCGCCACTGGCGGGAGGGGGCGGCGCCGGAGAGGATCACCAGGCCCTCGGCGTGGCGGCGCATGCGGGTGGTGAGGTGGTCGAGGCGGAAGAGGTCCGCGAGCTCCTCGGTGTCCTCGGTGCGCCGCTCCATGGTGTCGAGCAGGGTGAGCTGGCGGTGCAGCAGGACCTGGTTGCGGCGGGCGAGGTTGACGAAGACCTCGGCGACCCCGCGGCGCATGTCGGCCTGCTTGACGGCGGCCTCGACGGCGGCGCGCTGGAGGGTGTTGAGGGCCTGGCCGACCTGGCCGACCTCGTCCTCGCCGTACCGCAGGTGCGGGACCTCGGTCTCGACGTCGACGTGCTCGCCCGCGGCGAGGCGGCGCATGACGCTGGGGAGGCGGACGCCCGAGACCTCCTGGGCCTCCTTCTGGAGGCGGCGCAGGTCGCGGACGAGCGAGCGGCCGATCCGGACCGAGATGCCGACCGAGGCGAGCAGCGCGAGGAAGCCGAGGACGCCGGCGACGCCGGCCTTGAGCAGGACGCTGTACGCGGCGGGCTGGACGCGGTCCTGGTAGCGGTCGCCGGCGGCGGTGTTCTCGCGGGCCAGCTGGTCGAGGACGGGGCTGGCCTCGTCCTGCCAGTAGGCCGGGGTCGAGGAGCGCGGCCGCTCGGTCGCGCCCTCCCTGACGAACGCCTCCTCGGCGGTGCGCAGGGCCGCGGTGTCGGGGCTGCGCCAGTACTTCTCGAAGCGCTGCCGCTCGGCGGCGGGGAGGAGTTCGAGGTTGACCTCGTAGGTCTGCTTGCGGACGGCGACGAGGTCGGAGACGGCGCGGATCTCCTGCTCGGTGACCCGGTCGGCGACGAGCGCGGAGAGGACCAGGGCGTCCTCCCGGGAGAGGAGTTCGCGGGCGCGGGTGATGCCGACGAGCGCGCGGCCCTGCTTGTCCATCTCGACGTTCTCCAGCGCGTGGAGGGTGACGAGGAAGCTGTAGCAGGGGTCGACGAGCCGGTTGTAGAACTCCAGCGCCTGGAGGCGGCCGATGCTGCGCTTCTCGACCGAGCGGCGCAGGGACGAGATCTCCTCGAAGGCGGCGAGGAGGGAGTTGAGCTTCTGGGTGGTGACGGGCCGCATCTCCTCGCGGACGCCGGGGTCCTCGGCGTTGGCGCGGATCCGGTCCATCTGCCGGTCGGTGGCGAGCCGGGCCTCGCGGAGCTGGGTGAGGGCCTCGGAGCCGCGCGGGTCGGCGAGGTAGACGAGGGACTGGCGGCGTTCGAGCTGGATGACCCGGGCCGTGTCCTCGATGGGGTAGCCGACCTTGTCGACGATGTAGCCGACGTCGAGGAGCTGGTCGGCCTCGCGTCCGGTGAGGACGGTGGCGAAGACCCAGAGGCCGGTGAGGGAGACGAGCGGTACGAGGAGCAGCGCCACGATCTTCCTGCGGATGGACTTCCCGCGAAAGCGCATGGCCTCCCCCAGTACGGTCTCCGCGGCCACGGAGGTCCCTCGAACGGCGTCGCCGCGTCAACACGGCGCGTCAACCTTCGGTTTCAACAAACGGCGGCGTGAGCCTACTACTGCATCGCGACCATCTCGAAGGTATGTCTGGGCGATTTTCAGCCTGTCGAGTGAGCGTTGATCATGAGATGTCCTGGTATTCCAGGAGTTCGGATCGGCCACTGTGGCGCAGGACACGTGACGGGGCACGATTTCCCGCCCTGGGCGCAATGGCTGGAATCGTTCGTTCCGTTCGCGTTGTCGGGTGAAGTGGGGAAACCTTTTCCCTGTCCAGAGCGTCATGAAGTACGGGGGAACGCGCGGTCCGAGGACGGACCGCAGGCGGCCCGGTCGTACGCACCGTGTAGAACCGCCGGAACCGGGCAGCCACCCCTGGGAGAGTCGTGTGGTGGGGAGTGGACAGGACATGGATGACGAGACGCTGACCACGCGTCCGTTGTGGGTGGAGGACACGCGCGGGCTGCGGAGGATGCCGGACCCGGTGAGGAACGCGGCGGTGCGGGCGGTGATGTTCACCTCGGTGACGATCATCCTGGCCCTCGTCGCCTTCCTCACCTCGGTCACCGGCTCCTGGCTGGCCTATCCGATGACGATCGCGGCGGTGGCCGCGACGGTGGTGGCCACCTGGAGCGTGCTGGACATCTGGATCACCCGCCAGGTCTGGCGGCAGCGCAACGGCGTGGTCTCCGAGCCCAGCAGCAGCGCCTACCCGGCGTCGCGGCGGGAGCGGGTCGCTGAGGAATGGGTCGCGGAGGAGCGGGTCGCCTGAGGGTGACCTGGAAGTGCGGGGAGCGGGTCGCCCGGCGGTGGCCCGGAGGCGCGGAAAGCGGGTCGCCCGACGGTGGCCCGGAGGTGCGGGGAAGGCCCGGGCCCCTGGCGGGGTCCGGGCCTTCGTGCGTCCGGTCGTCGCGTCGTGCGTCCGGTCGTCGCGTCGTGCGTGTGGTCGTCGCTACGGCGCCGTGGGCGGCTCCTCGTCCTGGTGGCGGCGGAACATCCGGGTCGCCGTGATCTCGCCGTGGATCGTCTCGCCCTCCGCGGTCGGCTGCGGCAGACCCGGGCGGAGGTGCTCCTCCACGCTGATGTACTTCAGGCCGGCCCGCAGGTCGGCGTCGTTGCGCAGCCGGATCACGAGCGGGAACTCGGCGAGCGCCGTGGTGTCGAACAGGCCCGTCGTGTAGAGCAGCTGGACGCCGAGCGCGTCCGACACGGCCCGCTGGAGTTCCAGCAGATACGTGGCGTTGGCCCGGCCGATCGGGTTGTCGAGGAACAGCGTGCCGGCGTGCCGGTGCTTGTCCCGGCCCCGGTCGTTCGAGCGCAGCGCCGCCATCGTGCAGTACAGGGCGATGGCCGCGGTGAGCAGCTGGCCGCCGGAGAAGACGTCGCCCATCTGCCCGACCGGCACCCGCTCGGCGCGCAGCACCGCGTCCGGCTTGAGGATCTCGACCGCGACGCCCTTGGGTTCGAGCGCCGCCTGCACGCCGCGCAGCAGCAGCGACATGCCGTCGCGCCGCAGGTCGGAGTTCTTCTTCACGGCGGCGCGGGTCGCCTCGTCGACGACCTCGCCGAGGCGCTCGGTGAGGGTCGTCTGGTCGGGCTCCTCGAAGCGGATCCGCAGGAACTCCTGGCCGGACCACTCGCCCAGCCCGTCCGGGAGGCGGGAGAGCCGCTGGGCGGAGCGGAGGGTGGCGAGCGAGCTCTCCACCAGACCGCGCAGCCGGTCCACGATCGAGTCGCGGTTGCGCTCCAGCTGGGCCAGCTCGTCGGTGAGGACCCGGAGCCGGGGCGCGAACGCCTCGGCCCACTTGGCGGCGTGCTCGGGCAGCGCGGAGGCGGGCAGTTCGCGGATCTGCAGCCGGGCCGGGGTGCGGACCTGCTCGTAGCGCGTGGAGTTGGCGTGCCGGACGAGGATGTCGCTCGCCTCGCGCACCGAGGCGTCGGCGGCGGAGAGTTCGGCCGTGCAGGCGCGCAGCGCCCGCCGGGCCTCGCCGGCCGCGGTCCTGGCCTCCTCCAGGGTCCCGGGGTACGGCTCCTGCTCCTCCTGCTCCTCCTCCGTGTGGTCGCGCAGCAGGTCGCGCAGGAGGGCGGCGGTCTCGTCGAAGCCGCCGGCGGCGTCCTCGGCGGCCCGGTGGTCGCGCAGCAGCCCGGCGTGGGCGGCGCGGGCCGCGTCCAGCGCGTCGCTGCGGGCGGCCAGTTCGGCGCTCGCGGTACGCAGCAGGGCCTGCGCCCGGTCGGCGTCGGCCGGGACCAGCTCCTCGGGCAGCTCGGTGTGGGTCTCGCCGTCCTCGGGGGCCAGCCGCTCGGACTCGCCGCGGAGCCGGCCGAGCTTCTCGCTCGCCTCGGAGGCGCGGGACTCCAGCATCTGCACCAGGGACTCGGCGCGGGCGGCGGCGGCCTGCCGGGACGGGCCGTCGGCGCCGTCGGTG
The DNA here is from genome assembly GCF_000719555.1 of Streptomyces sp. NRRL F-5727. Lineage (GTDB taxonomy): Bacteria > Actinomycetota > Actinomycetes > Streptomycetales > Streptomycetaceae > Streptomyces. Next base: position 158,787 of record NZ_JOGX01000009.1, on the reverse strand, counting down.
GACTCCAGGAGCTGTTCGGCGCGGGTGCGGACCTTGTTGGTGAGCCGGTCCAGTTCGGCGAGGGCGGCGGACTCGTCGCTCTCGGCGCGGGCCTGTTCGGCGCGCAGGTCGGCGCCGACGCCGACCTTCTCGTACACCTGGGAGGCGGCGCGGTACGCCTCGCGCAGGGTGGGCAGCGCGGCGCGGGGCGCGTCGGCGTCCTGCTCCGGCAGCTGCTCGGGGGCGCCGGCGATCTCGGCGCGCTCGGCGCGCAGCGCGCGGGCGGTGCGGTGGGCGTCGTCGGCGGCGCGCTGGGCGGCCCGGCGGTCCTCGTCGGCCGCCCGCGCGCGCTCCAGACAGGTCTGGGCGCGGGCCTCGGCCTCGGCGGCGTCGTCGGCGAGTTCGCGGAGCTTGGCCTGCCAGGCGGAGCGCTCGCGGAGCCGGAAGGCGAGCCCGGCGAGGGCGTCGGCGGCCCGGCGGGCGCGCTGGGCGGCCTCCTGCCGCTCGTCGCGGACCGCGAGGGCCTCGGCGGCGGCCTCCTCGGCCTCCGCGCGCGTGGCGCGGGCCTCGTCGAGGGCCCGGGCGGCGGTCTCGGCGGTCTCGCGGGCGGTGGCGGCGACGGCCGCGAGCTCGGCGAGCATGCCGGGCGGGCAGTCGGCGCGCCAGGCGCCGATCCGGGCGGCGAGGGCGCGGTCGCCGGCGAGCCGGGCGGCGAGGGCCCGGATCTCCTCGTCGCGGGCGGCGGCACGCGCGCGGAGCGCCTGGCGCTCCTCGTCGGCGGCGTGCTCGTCGTGCATGGCCGGGTTCGGCGGCACCAGGAAGACACCGGTGTCGTCGCCGGCGTCCTGCGCCGGTACGGGGGCGAGGAGGGCGGCGGCGGTGCCGACGGCGACGGCGGAGCGGGGCAGCAGGGCGGCCGAGCCGAGGGCCTCGCGGGCGCGGCCGTACGAGACGGGGTCGGTGATGACGACGCCGTCGACGAGCTCGGGGCGGGCGGCGAGCACGCGCGCGTGGTCGGCGGGGTCGACGGACTGGGCGAGGTAGCGCCAGCCGGGGAGGGCGGGGATGCCGTGCTCGCCGAGGAACTCGACGGTGGCGAGGACGTCCGGGCCGGGCGGCAGCAGGCCGCCGTCGCCGAGGGCGCCGAGGATGCGGGAGTCGTCGGCGGCGGCGGTGCGCAGGTCGAAGAGCTGGCGCTCGGCGGAGGCGACGGCCCCGTCGAGGAGGCGGCGCAGTTCCTCGGCGTACCGGTCGAAGTCGGTGACGGAGAGCGGCGCCTGGGTGTCGTCGTCGCCGGTCCGCTCGGGCCTCTCGGCGGCCTCGTCCGCGGCGTCGGTGTCGGTGTCGGCGGCGCGCTGGCCGGGCAGCGGGGAGCCGGAGCCGGGCAGGCCGAGGAGTTCGGCGAGGCGTTCCTCGGCGGCCAGGGCCTCGGCGGCGCGGCGCTCGGCGTCGTAGGCGTTGCCGGCGGCCTCGGCGGCGTCGGAGGCGCGGGCGGCGGCGAGTTCGGCGCGGGACTCGGCGGCGGCGGCCTCGCGGGCCCGTTCGCTCGCGGTGCGGGCCAGTTCGCGGGCGGCGTCCCAGGCGGCGACGGTGGTCTTCTCGGCGTCGGCCGCGGCGAGGGCGGCGCGGGCCGGGTCGGCGTCGGGGGCGGAGTCGTCGAGCCAGCCGGCCCGGACGGCCTCGGCGGTCTCCTGCTCGACCTCGGCGAGGCGCTGGCGCAGGTGCCCGGCCTCGCTGCGGGCCCGCTGGGCCTCGGTGGCGGCGGCGGTGGCGTCGCGGTGGGCGGCCTCGCCGGCCTCCTGGAGGGCGGTGGACCGCTCCTCCTCCTCGGCGGCGTGCCGCTCGCCCTCCTCGGCGGCGGCGGCGAGGGCCCGTACGAGGTCGGCGGCGGCCGCGGCGCGGGCGGCGAGGGCCGGGGCGGCGTCGCGCTCGGCCTCACGGATGGCGGCGGCCACGCGCGCGGAGCGGTCGCCCGCGGCACGGTGGCGGAGCACGGATTCGGCGGCCTGCCAGGCGGAGTGCAGGGTGCGGGCCTCGATGAGCTCGCGGCGCTGGGCGGCGGCGCCCTTCTCGGCCGCGGCGAGCGCCAGGGACGCGTGCCGGTAGGCGAGTTCGGCGGCGATCAGGGCGCTGCGCTCGCGGGCCGACTCGGCCTCGGAGACGGCGTGGCCGGCCGAGGTGACCTGCTGGGCCAGTTCGGCGGCGCGGGCCCGTTCGCCGGCGGCGCGGCCGGAGAGCCGGCGGGCGAGGGTCCGGGTGCGGCGTTCGGCGGCGGCGTGCACCTCGCGCGCGTGGGACCGGGTTCCGGCCGCCTCCACGATGCGGTTGAGGAGGTCGACGGAGCCGGCGGTGAAGTCACGTTCGGCGGTGAGTTCGGCGCGGCGGCCGAGCTTGTTGCCGAAGCCGCCGACGAGGTCGGCGAGGCCGTCGGTGTCGCGGGTGTCGGTGACCGCGCGGAGGAGGAGGTCGGTGAAGTCGGAGTCCTTCTTGACCGCGAAGAGGCCGGCGGCCTCGCCCTCGTCGGCGTTCATCTCGCGCTGGTAGCGGAAGAGTTCGGGGTCGAGGCCGAGTTCGCCGAGGTGCTCGTTCCAGCGGTCGTGGATCTCCTCCCACACCACGTCGAGGTGCGGGTACGCCTTGCCGGCGTCGGTGAGGGCGTCGCGGAAGCCCTTCATGGTGCGGCGGCGGCCGGTGGCGCCGGAGGCGCCCTCGGCGGCGGGGCGGACGGAGGTCGCCTCGGCGACCGGGAGGTTGTCCAGGCTGAGGCCGGGGCCGGGGCGGAAGGAGTACCACGCCTCGGCGAACTTCCGCGGGTCGTTGGAGACCTGGCGGCCGCGCCACTCGCTGACCTTGCCGACCACGACGAGTTCGCCGGTGAGGGTGTGCTGCCACTCCAGGGCGACGTGACCGCAGTCGTCGGCGAGCAGGAACTTGCGGAGCACGCCGGAGCTGGCGCCGCCGAGCGTGTTGCGGTGGCCCGGGAGCATCACCGAGAAGATGAGCTTGAGGAGGACGGACTTGCCGCCGCCGTTCTCCAGGAAGAGCACGCCCGCGGGGGCGGGGCGGCGCGGCGGGCCGACGGGCTCCTCCTCGAAGAACTCCGCCTGGGTGGGGGCCGGGTTCGGCACGGGGGCGCCGACGCCGCGCAGGTCCAGGACGGTGTCGGCGTAGCGGGCGCCTGCGGGGCCGATGGAGTAGAGGCGGACCCGGGACAGCTCGTACATGGCGAGGGACTCTCGTGCTCTCGTGCTCGGGAAGTTCGGTCGCGCGGGCGGGGTGCGGTGTCGCGCGCGGGCGGGGGCTGGGTGCGGTTACGCGTGGAAGGGCAGGCCGGCGTCGGCGGCGAGGTCCAGGTCGTCGCCCTCGGGCGGCGGGACGAGGGTGGCGGTGCCGTCGCTGACGGGGACGATGCCGAGGTCGAGGAGTTCGGCCAGGGCGGCGGAGCCGGCCATGTCGCGGACCTGGAGCTGGTAGCGGGCGGTGGTGCGGTAGGAGCCGCCGCTCTCGTCGCCGGTGCGCTGGAGGAAGCCGGAGTCGGTGAGGAAGGCGACGGCCTTGGCGGCGATGCCGGTGGTGGAGCCGGCGAGGCGCCGGGCGTCCTTGGTGGCGCCGGTGGTGGAGCGGCGGGAGTAGACGCGCCAGGCGGCCTCCAGGCCGGGGGCGTCGGAGGCCGGGTCGGTGTTCTCGCCGTCCTCCTCGGCGCGCTGCTCCAGGCGGAGGCACGCCTGGCGGACGAAGGAGTCCACGCCGTTGACGGTGAGGCGGCCGATGTACGCGTCGTCGGCGAGGTCCTCGGGGCGCGGGAAGGCCATGGCGGCGACGGCGAGGTGGGCGAGGCCGTGCAGGAAGCGGTCGGCGGAGTCGGTGTTGGCGCGGCGGGCGTAGTCGCCCATGCGGACGGCGAAGACGGAGTCCTCGCCGGCGGTGACGGCCATCCCCGCGCGCGGGGAGACCTCCAGGACGATCAGGCCGAGGCCGGTCGCGACGGCGTCGGCGAGCCGCGCGAAGGCCGGGTCCTCCTGGTAGCGGCGGAGCAGTTCGGCGTACTCGGCGTCGCGGGCGGGCAGCAGCTTGGGCTGGAGCCCGAAGGAGACGAGCCGCGCGGCGTCGGCGGCGTCGGCCGGCGTGACGGGGGCGCTTCCGGAGCCGGGGCCGGTGGCGGGGGCCGCGGGCCGGGGGGACTCCTGCTCGCTCCACGCGTCCGGGTACCCGTCGTACTCGGTGTGCTGGACGTCGCTCACGGCTGGGGCTCCTCGGTGCGGCTCTCGTTCGGTACGGCTGCGGTGCCGGCGGCCCGGGGCAGGGGCAGCGGCACGGGGGTGACGGCGGCGGAGGGCGCGGGCGGCTCGCCCGGTGCGGGCGACTGCTCCTGCCGGGCGCCCCCGAGGCGTACGGCGCGGACCGCGGGCAGCTCGCGGCGCCGCCCGGAGGCCCTCGGCGCCTCGGGCAGGGACACGGCCCCGAGGCGGGGGCCGGGGGCGGCGGGGGGCCGGGGCGGGGCGATGACCGCGGCCTCGGCGGGCTCCTGCGCCGGTGCCGTCGGTACGCCGGTGGGCTCGGACGGCTCCGTGGTGGCCTCCGGGGCGGGCGGCGCCGTGACGAACTCTGCGGCGGGAGGTTCCGTCGGTGCGGTCTGCTCCGGGGCGGGCTCCGTCGGTGCGGCCTCGGGCGGCTCCGTCGCCGCCGGGGGCGGGGACGCGGGGCCGGGGAGCCACGCGCGGGTGGCTCGCGCCGGCTGGTGCGGCGGGCGGGCGGGCTGGTCGGGGCCGGTGGCGGGCGGGGTGGTGTCGGAGACGTACGTCACGTCGCCTCCGTACGGTCGGCGGCCATGCCGACGGCGTCGAGGAGCGCCGTGCCGACGATGAGGTCGGCGCCGCCGAAGCCGGGGTCGTCGAGTGGGGTGCCGTCGTCGACGGCGAAGAGCAGCCGCTCCTCGCCCTGCCGGTAGGCGGTGCCGACCGGCGGGCTGGCCGCGTGGACCGCGAGCAGGGCCACCAGGTAGGCGAGGTCCTCGCCGCCGGCGGCGCGGGCGTCGGCGAGCAGGCCGGAGAGCCGGCGCGGGGCGTCGTGCTCCAGGTCGAGCAGGGCGAGCGCGTCGGCGAGCTGGCCCTCGCTGAAGCGGGAGTCGTCCGGGGTGGCGATCAGGTCGGGCTCGGGCATCTCCGCGCCGAGGTGCTCGCGCTCGACCGGCGGCGTGAGCAGCAGGTCCACGAGGTCGCCGAGGCGGACCGAGGCGGGGGTGCGCAGGCCGGTGCCGCGCGCGAAGAAGGCGTCGGTGACCCGGGTGGCCCGCTCGACGGGGAGCGGCAGCACGGGCGCGACGAGCTGCCCGTACAGGTCGAGGCCGGTGTACCGGGTGGGGGCGGCGAACGCCTGCCGGTCCTGCTCGGCGCGGAACAGCGGGCCGGCCTCCAGGAGCCGGGACTGGAGCTGGGTGTGCCGGCGGATGCAGTCCTTGACGATGTCGACCAGCTCGGCGGCGCGGCGCTTGTGCTCCGGCTCCTCCGCCTCGTCGCGGGCCTTGCGGATGTTGGTCAGGATCGCGTTCTCGTGGCGATAGCGGTCGGCGACGTGGTCGAGCGCCTCGGCGATCATGTCGGGGACGCTGTTGAGCCAGTCCACCGCGCGCACGTTCCGCCGGGTGGCCTCCAGGGTCCTGCGGAGGGTCTCGGCGTACTGGACGGTCCGGTAGCGGGCCTGCTCGGCGGCGAGCTGGGCGTCGGCGAGGCGGCCCCGGCTGATGAGGACCTCCAGCTTCACCTCGGCGGCGATCTGGGCGCTGGTGACGTCGGTGTCGAGGGCGCCGACGAGCACGTTGACCGCCTCGTCGGTGGTCCGGAGGCAGACGGTGCCGCCGTACCCGGGCACCTCCTCGATGAGCTTGAAGTCGTAGTCCCGGCGGACGTACACGCCGTCGGTGCCGAAGGTGCCGTAGACGGCGCGGAAGCCGCGGTCGACGCTGCCGACGTTGATCAGGTTCTCCAGCACCCAGCGGGCCACGCGCTCGTGCTCGGCGGCGGGGCGCTGCGGGGCCTGGGCGGCGACGCGGGGCAGCAGCCGGGCGACGACCTGGTCGTGGTCGGCGCCGGTGTCGAAGTCCATGTGGAGGGTGACGAGGTCGATCGCGGCGAGGGCGACCTCGGCCATCGCGTAGACCGTGTACTCACCGGCGAGGTTGGCCTTGCGCGCGTCGAGGTCGTGCAGCGGCGCGGTGCAGGCGAGCGCGCGCAGGCGCCGCGCGAGCCCTTCGTCGGCGGCCGGCCCCTGCGCGGGGCGCGGCCCCGCGCTGAGCTGGGGCGGAGCGAGGTCCGTCGAGGCAGGCGAAGTCACGGTGCACAGAGTAGGTCCTCGCACTGACATGGGTCGAAACGGCGCAGAAACCACCGCCCCGGCCCGCCCCGGGGCGGTACCCTCCCGCCTTCCCGCCCGGCGGCCCCGGCGGCGGGCGGGAAGGCGGCCGGGTCGGGCGGGAAGGCGGCCCGTGTCCCCGGCGGCCCGGCGGGCGGCTACTCCGCGGCCGGTTCGTCCACGGCCCGGGCGTAGGCGGCGGCCACGCGGCCGATCGAGTCGTCGAGGTAGCGGGCGAGGAGGCGTTCGGCGGCGGCCCGCTCCCCCGCCCGCAGGGCGTCCAGGATCTCCTTGTTGCGGACGAGGTAGGGCTCGTGGAGGGCCCGGGGGTCGTCCACGACGTGGAACGCGAGCCGGAGTTCGGCGAGGACGCTGCGCATGAGCTCGTCGGTGCGGGCGCTGCCGGAGAGGGCTACGAGTTCGCGGTGGAAGTGGATGTTGGCGGTGGAGACCCCGCGCCAGTCGCCGCTCCGGGCGGCGGCCTCGCCCTCGGCGACGGCGGCGGCGAGCCCGTCCACCGGGAAGGGCGGGTGGCCGAGGCCGCGCACGACGGCGCACTCGACGAGCCGGCGGGTGCGGTAGATGTCCTCCACGTCGTCGACGGCGAGGACGCGGACGAAGACCCCGCGGTTGAGCTCGTGGACGAGCAGCCGCTCGTGGGTGAGCAGCCGGAACGCCTCGCGCAGGGTGTTGCGGGACACCCCGAGGGCTCCGCCGATGCTCTCCTCGGAGAGCCGGGTGCCGGGCGGGAAGAAGCCCTCGGCGATGCGGGTGCGCAGGATGTCCGCCACCCGTTCCGCCGTGCTGGTGCGCCCGAGCAGCGCGCGGTCGTCCGCCAGTCCCCCGGTCGTCCCGGTGCCGCTCGCGTCCACGGTCCCCCTTTCCTGCGGGGCGGTCGCCCCGTCGTCGTCCGGCGGCCGAGTCAACCGCAGATTCGGATCCGGGACAACAGGCCCCTTGTCGAATCGTTGAACAATCCCCTACCTTGGCGCCACCGCACACCCCCGCACGGCCCTCTCGTACGTCTCTCCGGCACGCCTCCCCCCACTGCGAGGTGCAGATGAGCACGACACAGACCCGGCAGCACTCCCAGGACGACCGGGCCGACGCGACCGGCGCGTTCGGCTGGCTGCGCGCCCTCGGCCCGCGCGGACGGCGCGCCTTCGGCGGCGCGTTCGGCGGATACGCCCTCGACTCCTACGACTTCTTCACCCTGCCGCTGTCCATGGTGGCGATCGCCGCCTCCTTCGGCCTGGACAAGGGCCAGACCGGACTGCTCACCACGGTCACCCTGGTGGTGTCGGCGGTGGGCGGCGCGCTCGCCGGGATCCTCGCCGACCGGGTCGGCCGGGTCAGGGCGCTGATGATCACGGTGATCACCTACGCGCTCTTCACCGTGCTCTGCGGTTTCGCGCCGAACTACGAGACCCTGCTGGTCTTCCGGGCGCTCCAGGGCCTCGGCTTCGGCGGCGAGTGGGCGGTCGGGGCGATCCTGGTCGCCGAGTACGCCACCGCCCGGCACCGGGGCCGTACGCTCGGCGCCGTGCAGTCGGCGTGGGCGGCGGGCTGGGCCCTGGCGGTGATCGTCTCCACCCTGGTGTTCCAGTTCTTCGACGCGGACCTGGCCTGGCGGATCCTCTTCTGGACCGGCGCCCTGCCGGCGCTGCTGGTGTTCTGGGTGCGGCGGAACGTGGAGGACGCCCCGCAGGCGGCCGCCGCGCGCGTGGCGAGCGCCGAACGGGGCTCGCTGCGGGCGGTGTTCAAGCCGGGCCTGCTGCGGATCACCCTCTTCGCCACCCTGCTGTCCACGGGCGTGCAGGGCGGCTACTACACGCTCGCGACCTGGGTGCCGACCTTCCTCAAGACCGAGCGCGGGCTCACCGTGGTCGGCACCGGCGGCTATCTGACGCTGCTCATCTCCGGCGCCTTCATCGGCTATCTGACCGGCGGTCATCTGACGGACCGGATCGGCCGGAAGCGGAACATCGCGCTCTTCGCCGTCCTGTCGGCGGTGTCGGTGATCGCGTACACCCAGATCCCGGCGGGCGCCGACACCCTGCTGCTGTTCCTCGGCTTCCCGCTCGGATTCTGCATGTCGGCCATCTTCAGCGGCTTCGGCTCCTTCCTCGCCGAGCTGTACCCGACGCCGGTCCGCGGCACCGGCCAGGGGCTCACGTACAACACCGGCCGCGCGGTCGGCGCGGTCTTCCCCACCCTGGTCGGCTTCCTCTCCGAGAGCTGGGGCGTCGGCGGCGCTCTGATCTTCGGCGCGGTGGGGTACGGACTCGCCGTGGTGGCGCTGCTCGGCCTGCCGGAGACCCGCGGAAAGGAACTCGGATGAACGGCATCGACCTCCTGGGGACGTCCGTCCCCGGACCGCGGGAGGCACGCGCGCGTGCGCGGGCCGGGACGGCGGGGCCGACGGCCGGCTGGGCGCCCGGGCACGCCCAGGCCAACCTGATCGCGGTGCCCGCCGACTGGGCCTACGACGTGCTCCTCTTCTGCACCCGCAATCCGCGGCCGTGCCCGGTCCTCGACGTCACCGACGCCGGCTCCTGGACGACCTCGCTCGCGCCCGGCGCCGACCTGCGCACCGACATCCCGGGCTACCGGGTGTGGCAGGACGGGCGCCTGGTGGCGGAGCCGGCGGACGCCACGCCGTACTGGCGGGAGGACCTGGTCTCGTTCCTGATCGGGTGCAGCTTCACCTTCGAGGGGGCGCTCGCCGCGGCGGGCGTGCCGCTGCGCCACGTCGAGCAGGGCCGGAACGTGTCGATGTACGTGACGGACCGGGCGTGCCGGCCGGCGGGGCGGCTGCACGGGCCGATGGTGGTGTCGATGCGGCCGGTCCCCGCGCGGCTCGTCCCGGTGGCGCGGCGGATCAGCGGGCTGCTGCCGGCGGTCCACGGGGCGCCGGTGCACGCGGGCGACCCGGCGGCGCTCGGGATCCGGGACCTGGACCGGCCGGACTTCGGCGACCCGGTGGTCGCAGAGCCCGGGGACGTGCCGGTCTTCTGGGCCTGCGGGGTCACCCCGCAGGCGGCCGTGACGGCCTCGCGCCCGCCGTTCGCGATCACCCACGCGCCGGGACGGATGTTCGTCACCGACGTCCGCGACGAGGAGTACCGGATCGCCGTCTGAAGCGGCCTCCCCCGCGCGCGTACCGCGACACGACCGCAACCACGGCACGGAACGCACCACAGCGCCACGGCACGACAGCACCACGGCACCACAGCACCACGGCACGACAGCACCACAGCACCTGGGAAAGGAACGGCACCATCATGAGCGGGGTCTCGATCGACCTGAACGCCGATCTCGGCGAGGGCTTCGGCCGCTGGACGCTGACCGACGACGAGCGGCTGCTCTCCGTCGTCACCAGCGCCAACGTGGCCTGCGGATTCCACGCGGGGGACGCGGTCACCATGCGGCGGGTGTGCGAGCTCGCCGCCGAGCGGGGGGTGCGGATCGGGGCCCAGGTCTCCTACCGGGACCTGGCCGGCTTCGGGCGGCGCGCGATGGACGTGCCCGCGGCGGAGCTGGCCGCCGAGGTGGCGTACCAGATCGGCGCCCTGGAGGTCTTCGCCCGCGCGGCCGGCTCCCGGGTGGCGTACGTGAAGCCGCACGGGGCGCTCTACAACCGGGTGGTGCGGGACGCGGAGCAGGCGGCGGCGGTCGTCGACGGGGTGCTGCTCGCGGGCGGCGGGCTGCCGGTGCTCGGGCTGCCCGGCTCCCGGCTGCACGAGGCGGCCGCGCGCGCCGGACTCCCGGCGGTCGCCGAGGCGTTCGGCGACCGCGCCTACCGGGCCGACGGCTCCCTGCTGCCACGGGGGCAGGAGGGGGCCGTCGTGCACGACCCGGACGCGGTGGTCGAGCGGTCGGTGGGCCTGGTCAGGACGGGCACGGTGACCGCGCACTGCGGCACCTCCGTGCCGGTCCGGGCGCGTTCGCTCTGCCTGCACGGGGACACCCCGGGCGCGGTGGAGCTGGCCCGGCGCGTCCGGTCCGGGCTCGAGTCCGCCGGGGTCACGGTGGGGGCCTTCGCGTGAGGGTGCTGCGGGTGGGCGAACGGGCCCTCCTGGTCGAACTGGCCGACGGGGCCGCCGCCGAGGCGCTCCACGCGGAGCTGCTGCGCCGCCGGGCGGCCGGCGCCCTGCCCGGCGTACGGGAGATCGTGCCGGCGGCGCGGACGGTGCTGCTCGACGGGGTGACCGAGCCCGCGCGGCTCGCGGCGGAGCTGCCGGGCTGGGAACCGCGGGCGTCGCACGCGCGCGTGGGCGAGGTCGTGGAGGTCCCGGTCCGGTACGACGGGCCGGATCTGGCGGAGGTGGCCGCCCGGTGGGGGGTGTCGCCCGGCGAGGCGGTGCGGATCCACTCCTCGGCCGAGTTCCGGGTCGCGTTCTGCGGTTTCGCTCCCGGCTTCGGCTATCTGACGGGGCTCGGCGCGCGGTACGAGGTGCCGCGCCGGGCGACCCCGCGGACGGCGGTGCCGGCCGGGGCGGTGGCGCTGGCGGGGCCGTACACGGGCGTGTATCCGCGCTCCTCGCCGGGCGGCTGGCAGCTGATCGGGAGCACGGACGTGGTCCTGTGGGACACCGGGCGCGAACCGGCGGCGCTGCTCTCCCCCGGCACGCGCGTGCGGTTCGTCCCGGCGCCCCGGACGGGGGCCGGCCGATGAACGACCGTGCCGTCGCCGTCGTCCGGGCCGGCGCCCTGACCACCGTGCAGGACCTGGGCAGGACCGGGTACGCGCACCTCGGCGTGCCCCGCTCCGGGGCCCTGGACCCGGCGGCCGCCCGGCTGGCGAACCGGCTGGTCGGCAACGACGAGGGCGCCGCCGTCCTGGAGACCACCGTCAACGGCTGCGCCCTGCGCCCCCGGAGCGCCGTGACCGTCGTGGTGGGCGGCGCGCCCTGTGCGCTCCGGGCCGACGGCCGTCCGCTGCCCTGGGGCACCGCGGTGCGGGTCCCGGCCGGCGCGCTCCTGGAGATCGGCCCGGCCGTGCGCGGGCTGCGCTCGTACGTGGCGATCGGCGGCGGGATCGCCGTGGATCCGGTGCTCGGCAGCCGCTCCACCGACCTGCTGTCCGGGCTGGGTCCGGCGCCGCTGGCGGACGGGACGGTGCTGCCGCTGGGGGCGGCCACGGCGGTACGGGGGCCGGTCGACGCTCCCCCCTGGCCGGGCCCGCCGGACGAACTCGTCCTGCGGGTCCGGCTCGGCCCCCGCGACGACTGGTTCACCGGTGCGGCGCTCCGGTCCCTCACCACGCGCGCGTACCTGGTGTCGTCGGCGTGCAACCGGATCGGGCTGCGGCTCGACGGGCCGCCCCTGGAGCGCGCCCGGTCCGGGGAGCTGCCCAGCGAGGGCATGGTCCTGGGGGCCGTGCAGGTGCCGCCGGACGGACGGCCGGTGGTCTTCCTGGCCGACCATCCGACGACCGGCGGCTATCCCGTGGTGGCGGTGGTGCGGGAGGCGGACCTGGGGGCGGCGGCACAGGCCGTGCCGGGCACGCCGGTCCGCTTCGTCACGGCGCCGTAGCCCCGCCCTCGTCCGGCGGGGTGCCGTAGCCCCCGCCGCCGGGGGTGCGCAGGACGAGCACGTCGCCGGGGCCGACCTCGGTGGTCGCGGCGCCGTCGAGGCGCTGCACGGCGCCGTCGGCGCGTTCGACGAGGTTCTCGCCGAGCGCGCCCGGCGCGCCGCCCGCCATCCCGTACGGCGGCACCCGGCGGTGGCCGGTGAGGAGGGTGACGGTCATCGGCGCCAGGAACCGCAGCCGCCGTTCCACCCCGTCGCCGCCGTGCCAGCGGCCCCGGCCGCCGCTGCCCTCGCGGACGGCGAAGGCGTCGACGCGGACGGGGTGGCGCCACTCCAGGATCTCGGGGTCGGTGAGGCGGGAGTTGGTCATGTGGGTCTGGACGGCGTCGGCGCCGTCGAAGCCGTCGCCCGCGCCGGATCCGCTGGCGACGGTCTCGTAGTACTGGACGCGGTCGTCGCCGAAGGTGACGTTGTTCATGGTGCCGGAGCCCTCGGCCTGGACGCCGAGGGCCGCGTAGAGGGCCCCGGTGACGGCCTGGGAGGTCTCGACGTTCCCGGCGACGGTGGCGGCCGGCGGTTCGGGGGCGAGCATGGAGCGGGGCGGGACCCTGATCTCCAGCGGGGCCAGGCAGCCGCTGTTGAGGGGGATGGACTCGTCGACCAGGGTGCGGAAGACGTACAGGACGGCGGCCATGACGACGGCGGTGGGCGCGTTCGCGTTGCCGGGGAGCTGGGGCGAGGTGCCGGTGAAGTCGAGGACGGCGGAGCGCCGTTCGCGGTCGACGCGGACGGCGACCTGGATGACGGCGCCGGAGTCGGTCTCGTAGCGGTGGGTGCCGTCCTCCAGGCGGGCGACGATCCGGCGGACGGACTCCTCCGCGTTGGCCCGCACGTGGCGCATGTACGCCTGGACGGCGTCGAGGCCGAACTCGGCGACGGCCTTGCGGAGTTCCTCGATGCCCTTCTCGTTGGCGGCGATCTGGGCGCGCAGGTCGGCGAGGTTGGTGTCGGGGTCGCGGGAGGGGTGCGGGGCACCGGTGAGGAGGGCGCGGGTCTCGGCCTCGCGGAGCCTGCCGTCGCGGACCAGGAGCCAGTTGTCGAAGCGGACGCCCTCCTCGTCGATCGTGCGGCTGAAGGCGGGCATGGAGCCGGGCGTGATGCCGCCGATCTCGGCGTGGTGGCCCCGGGAGGCGACGAGGAAGAGCAGGTCGTCCCCCTCGTCGTCGAAGACGGGGGTGACGACGGTGACGTCGGGCAGGTGGGTGCCGCCGTGGTACGGGTCGTTGACGGCGTAGACGTCGCCGGGGCGCAGGTCGCCGGCGCGGCGGCGCAGGACCTCCTTGATGGACTCGCCCATGGAGCCGAGGTGGACGGGGATGTGGGGGGCGTTGGCCACGAGGTTGCCGTCGGCGTCGAAGAGCGCGCAGGAGAAGTCGAGCCGTTCCTTGATGTTGACGGAGTGGGCGGTGTTCTCCAGGCGCACGCCCATCTGCTCGGCGATGGCCATGAAGAGGTTGTGGAAGACCTCCAGGAGGACCGGGTCGACGTCGGTGCCGGCGGCGGTGCGGGCGGGGCGCGGGACGGCGCGGGTGAGCAGCAGGTGGCCGGAGTCGGAGGCGGTGGCGCGCCAGCCGGGGTCGACGACGGTGGTGGCGTCGTCCTCGGCGAGGATCGCGGGCCCGTCGACGGTGTCGCCGGGGCGGAGGTCCTCGCGGCGGTGGAGCGGGGTGGCGGAGGCGGCGGCGCCGTCGTGGGTGCGGACGGTGGCGCGGGGGGCGAGGGGGCCGGTGCGGGCGCCGGCGGGGACGTGGACGGGGCCGTGGGGTCCGGCGGCGCCGACGGCCTCGACGGTGACGGCCTCGACGACGAGCGGCTTGTCCATGGTGAAGGCGTAGCGGGCGCGGTGGTCGGCGGTGAAGGCGGCGGCCATGGAGTCGGCGGGGCCGAGGTCGACGGGGAGGCTCGCGTCGGTGCCGGCGTAGCGGAGGAGTACGCGCGCGTGGGTGGTGATCGCGGTGTCGGGCAGGCCGTCGGCGCGGAGTTCGGCCCGGGTGCGGTCGGCGAGTTCGGCGGCGACGGCGGTCACGCGCGCGTGGGTGCCGGGTTCGTCGAGCGGGGCCTCGACGGAGCGTTCGCGCAGGGCGGTGGCGTCGGCGAGTCCGATGCCGTACGCGGAGAGGACGCCGGCGAGCGGCGGGACGAGGACGGTGTCGACGCCGAGGGCGTCGGCGACGGCGCAGGCGTGCTGGCCGCCGGCGCCGCCGAAGCAGGTGAGGGCGTAGCGGGTGATGTCGTGGCCGCGCTGGACGGAGATCTTCTTCACGGCGTTGGCCATGTCGAGGACGGCGATCCGCAGGAAGCCGGCCGCGACCTCCTCGGGGGTGCGGCCGCCCCCGACCTCCTCGGCGAGGGCCGTGAACCGCGCGCGGACGACGTCGGCGTCGAGGGGCCGGTCGCCGTCCGGGCCGAAGACGGCGGGGAAGTGGTCCGGCTGGATGCGGCCGAGCATCACCTGGGCGTCGGTGACGGTGAGCGGGCCGCCGCGCCGGTAGCAGGCGGGGCCGGGGACGGCTCCGGCCGAGTCGGGTCCGACGCGGTAGCGGCGTCCGTCGTAGTGGAGGACGGAGCCGCCGCCGGCGGCGACGGTGTGGATGCTCATCATGGGTGCGCGCATCCGCACCCCGGCGACCTGTGAACCGAGTTCACGCTCGAAGGTCCCGGCGTAGTGCGACACGTCTGTGGACGTGCCGCCCATGTCGAAGCCGATGACGCGGTGCTGTCCGGCCTGGGCGGAGGTACGGGCCATGCCGACGACGCCGCCCGCGGGCCCGGAGAGGACGGCGTCCTTGCCGCGGAAGTGGGCGGCCTCCCGCAGGCCGCCGTTGGACTGCATGAACATCAGGCGGATCCCGGCGAGTTCGGTGGCGACCTCGTCGACGTAGCGGCGCAGCACGGGCGAGAGGTAGGCGTCGACGACGGTGGTGTCGCCGCGCGGGACCAGCTTGATCAGCGGGCTGACCTCGTGCGAGCAGCTGACCTGGGTGAATCCGGCGGCCCGGGCGGCGGCCGCGACCCGCAGTTCGTGGTCGGGGTGGCGGTAGCCGTGCATGAGGACCACGGCGGCGGAGCGGAGGCCGGCGCGGCGGGCGTCGGCGAGCGCGGCGGCCACGGCGTCCTCGTCGAGGGGGCGGACGACCGTGCCGCGGGCGTCCATCCGCTCGGGGACCTCGGCCACGCGCGCGTACACGGCCTCCGGGAGCACGATGTGCCGGTCGAAGAGCCGGGGCCGGTTCTGGTAGGCGATCCGCAGGGCGTCGCGGAAGCCCTCGGTGATCAGCAGCAGGGTGGGTTCGCCGCGCCGTTCCAGGAGGGCGTTGGTGGCGACGGTGGTGCCCATCTTGACGACGGCGACGCGGTCGGCGGGGACGGGTTCGCCGGGGCCGAGGCCCATGAGGAGCCGGATCCCGGCCACGGCGGCGTCCTGGCGGCGGGCCGGGTCGTGGGAGAGGACCTTGCGGGTCACGAGCCGCCCGTCGGGGCGCCGCCCCACGACGTCGGTGAAGGTGCCGCCCCGGTCGATCCAGAACTCCCAGCGCCCGCTCATTCCCTCATTGTCGCCGCGAGGGCCTCCGCGAGGGCGGTCGCCGCGCGCGCGTCGAGCAGCCCGCCGCCGGCGGCGTCCGGCCGGTGCAGCAGCTCCTCCCCGGCGAGCAGCAGCAGCTGCGGCAGCAGGTCGCGGCTGCGGCGGAGCACCCAGCCCGTGCCGGCGGTGGCGAGCCAGCGGGCCGTCTCGGCGCGGGTGGGCGGCGGCTCGGACGCCTCCGGGGACGGCGCGGGCCCCCGGGCGAGGCCCCGCTCCGCGAGGAGCCGGTGGAAGGCCACGGCGACGGCCCGGTGGCCGTGTTCGCCGGGATGGAGCCGGTCGGCGCTCCACAGCCGCCGGTCGGCGGTCCAGGCCGGGTCCGCGAGGTGGAGGTGGACGGCGTCGTGCCGGTCGGACAGCGCGTGCACGACCGCGTTGACGGACCGCCGCCGCCGGGCGAGCGGCCGGGCCAGCGGCGGCGGCAGGCCCAGCATGCGTCCGGGGTCGGGCAGACAGGCGGTCAGGAGTACGGCTCCGGCCGCGGCGAGCGCGGTGAGCACCCGGTCCAGGCGGCGGGCGAAGAGCCCTATGTCGAAGGTGTGCCGCAGGGTGTCGTTGACGCCGACGACGACGGAGGCGAGGTGCGGGCGGAGGGCGACCGCGCGCGGCGCCTGGTGCGCGGCGACGTCCGCGCTGAGCGCGCCGCTGACGGCGAGGTTGACGAACTCCAGGCGCTGCCCGGGCCCGGCGAGTCCGTCGGCGAGCAGGGCCGCCCATCCGCGCCACACCCCGCCGGCCCGGTCCCCGA
The DNA here is from genome assembly GCF_000719555.1 of Streptomyces sp. NRRL F-5727. Taxonomy (GTDB): domain Bacteria; phylum Actinomycetota; class Actinomycetes; order Streptomycetales; family Streptomycetaceae; genus Streptomyces. Next base: position 142,534 of record NZ_JOGX01000009.1, on the reverse strand, counting down.
CCCCCTCGCTGAACGAGTCCCCGAGCACCACGAACCGCAGCGGCACGGCGCCCACGAGGGCGGGGGCCCCGCTAGCCGGACTCTTCGCCGGGCCGGTCGCCGGGCCGTTTCCGCTGTCCGGGACGCGGCCCTCCCGGACCGGGTTCATCCGCCGACCTCCTGCGGCCGGGGCGGATCCGCGACGGCGGCGGGAAGGGCGGCGGGCGCACCGGCCGGGCCCCGCGCGGTGGCCGCCTCGTGGGCGCGGAGGAAGGCCGCCACCGAGCGGTCCCAGGAGAAGTGCTCCGCACGCGCGCGTGCCGCGGCCCTGCGTCCGGCCTCGGGCAGGGCGAGCAGGCCCCGCGCGGCGTCCGCGAAGGCCGCCGGGGTGTCGGCGGCCGCGGCGCCGGCCGCGCCGACGACCTCGGGGAGGGCCGAGGAGGCGCTGACGACGGCCGGCGTCCCGCAGGCCAGGGCCTCCAGGGCGGAGAGCCCGAAGGTCTCGGCCGGGCCGGGGGCCAGGCACAGGTCGGCGGCCGCCTGGAGGTCGGCGAGCGCCTCCCGGTCGGCGACGTGCCCGAGGAACCGGACCGGGAGGCCCCGCGCGCGGGCCCGCCGCTCCAGGCCCGGCCGCAGCGGCCCGTCCCCCGCGACGACGAGCCGGGCCGGCACGCCGGCGTCCCGCAGCCGCGCGAGCGCGTCCAGGGCGGTGCCGGGCCGTTTCTCCACGGAGAGGCGGGAGCAGAGCACCAGCAGGACCCCGGCCCCTTCGGCGTACCGGGCCCGTACGGCGGGGTCGCGCCGGCCGGGCCGGCAGCGCTCCAGGTCGACGCCGAGCGGAGCCCGTACGACATTGCGCGCGCCGACGCGGACGAACTCCTCCTCCGCCCAGGCCGTGGTGCAGACGATCCGGCCGTAGGCCCAGGCGGTGCGGCGGTTGAGCCGGTCCGCCGCCCGGACGGCGAGCGCGGCGGGGACGCCCCAGGTGCGCAGGACGCCGTCGGCGGTCTCGTGGGAGACCATCACCGAGGGGACGCGGGCGCGCCGGGCCCACTCGCCGGTCCAGCGCAGGGTGGTGCGGTCGGAGACCTCGATCCGGTCGGGGGCGAGCCGGTCCAGGAGGTCGGCGATCCCGCGCCGGTCGGCGAGGACCCGGTAGCCGCCGGTGCCGGGGAGTTCGGGCCCGGGCAGGGTGACGACCCGGCCCTGGTCGGCGGGTTCGTCGGCGGCGGTGGCGCCCGGGACGATCAGGACGGGTTCGTGGCCGGCCGCGCGATAGCCGCGCCCGAGCCGGTCGAGGGCGGTGCGCAGCCCGCCCGAGGTGGGGGTGACGAAGTTCGCCAGCCGGACGATCCGCAGCCCCTCGCGGCCGTACGAGGCGCGGTACGCGCGCGTGGGGCCGCCGTTCCGGTGGCCGCGCGAGGGCCCTGTCACGCGGCCACCGCCGTCCGCTCGCGCAGCACCTCCAGGTAGTGGCCGACGAGTTCGTCGCCGAGGGCCTCCCAGGTGCGTCCCTCGACCTCGGCCCGCCCGGCTCTGCCGTAGGCGGCGCGCAGTCCGGGGGCGGCGGCGAGGGCGGTCACGGCCTCGCGGAGGGCGAGGGGGTCCTCCGGGGGCACGAGGAGGCCGGTGCGCCGGTGGGCGACGAGGTCGAGCGGGCCGCCGGCGGCCGGGGCGATCACCGGGAGTCCGCTGGCCATGGCCTCCTGGACGGTCTGGCAGAAGGTCTCGTACGGGCCGGTGTGGGCGAAGACGTCGAGCGAGGCGAAGATCCGGGCCAGGTCGTCGCCGGTGCGGGGGCCGAGGAAGCGGGCGCCGGGGAGGCGTTCGCGCAGGGCGGGGCCGCTGGGCCCGTCCCCGACGACCACGAGCCGCACGCCGGGGAGCCCGTCCGCGGCGGCGAGGAGGTCCACGCGCTTCTCGGGGGCGAGGCGGCCGACGTACCCGACGAGGAGAGCGCCGTCGGGGGCGAGGGCGCGGCGCAGTTCCGGGTCCCGGTGGGAGGGGTGGAAGCGGGTGGTGTCGACGCCGCGGCCCCAGAGGCGTACGCGCGCGATGCCGTGGTCCTCCAGGTCGCGGCGGGCGGCCCGGGAGGGGGCGAGGGTGCGGTCGGCGGCGCCGTGGACGGCGCGGAGCCGGCGCCAGGCGGTGGACTCCCCGGCGCCGACGTAGGTGCGGGCGTAGCCGGCGAGGTCGGTCTGGTAGACGGCGACGGTGGGCACCCGGAGGCGGGTGGCGGCGGCCATGGCGCGGACGCCGAGGACGAAGGGCCCGGCCAGGTGGACGAGGTCGGCGCGGTGGGCGGCGATGGCCGCGGCGACGCGACGGCTGGGGAGGGCGACCCGCACCTGGGCGTAGCCGGGCAGCGGCAGGGAGGGGACGCGGACCACCGGGCACGGCGCGTCGGCGTCGGCGGCGGGGTCGGGGACGGCGGGGGCGATCACCAGGGGCTGGTGGCCCCGGCGGACGAGGTGACGCGCGGTCTGCAGGGCGCAGTGCGCCACACCGTTGATGTCGGGGGGAAAGGACTCGGTGACGATGACGACACGCATACGGGTGTTCTCGTCGCGCTCGACGTGTCCCCGCCGACGTGGATCTGGACGCCGGAGGAACGTCCCGTGAGCTTTTCCCGCCCGGGCCGCACGCCACCGTTCCGATACGCGGACGGGTGCCGCGCGGGGGCCGCCCGCCGCCGGGCGCGGGGCCCGGAGCCGTACCGGAGCAGCCCGAGGGGGCGGCCGGCGCCGGGGCCGGGGCGGGGCCACGTCGGCGGGGGTGCCGCCGCAGGCCGCGCCGCCCCGGGCGGCGGCGGTGAAGGGTCGGGTCAGACCTGGAGGTCGGGTCCGATGCGGTTGCGGACCGCCGTCTGGACCTCGACCTCCTCGGCCGGGTCTGCGGCGAGGCGGCGCAATCGCTCGGCGACGCGGGCGTCGGCCGTCTCGGCGTGCTGCGCGGCGATCTCCCGGGTGGTCTCCTCGCAGTCCCAGAGGCACTCGACGGCGAAGCCGCTGGCGAAGGAGGGGTCGGTGGCCGCGAGGGCGCGGGCGGTGCGGCCGCGCAGCTGGGAGGAGGCCGTCTCCCGGTAGACGTGGCGCAGCACGGGGGCCGCGCAGGCGATGCCGAGGCGGCCGGCGCCGTCGACGAGGGCTCCGAGGGCGGGCGCGTCGGGCCCGGCGGCGCGGATGGCGGTGCGCAGGGCGCCGAGGACGAGCGGGGCGTCCCGCTCCTCGCCGCGCGCGGCGAGGAGTTCGCCGGCGGCGGCGCCGAGCGGGTCGGTGCGCCGGACCCACGCGCGGGCGCGGGCGACGGCGTCCTCGCCGCACATGCGGAGGTAGGCGGTGACGGCGGCCCGGGCCACGTGGAGGGCGTCCCGGTCGACGGCCCCGGGGACGTCGCCGTACGGGGTCCCCTGCGCGGACGCGTCGGCGGCGGCCGCGGCGTCGAGCGGGTGGACGGCGTCGGCGGCGGCCTCGACGAGGTCGAGGACGGCGGGGTCCCGGTGGGCGGCCAGGTGGTGCAGGACGGCGGCACGCGCGCCGGGGGCGCCGCCGCGGCCGGCGGCCAGCAGCTCGGGGCGGTCCTCGGGCCCGGCGACGGCGGCCAGGCAGCGGGCGGCGGGGCCGGCGAGGTCGGCGCCGCGCTCGTACCCCTCCTGGGCCCAGTCGAGGACGGCGCGGACGCTCCAGCCGGGGCGGGGCCCGGTGGGGCGCAGCTGCCGCTGCCAGCGGTCGAAGGAGCCGCTCTCCTGGGCGGCGCGGACGCGGGCGCCGACGGCGTCCCGCTGGTCCTCGGCCCACAGCCGCCAGGGGCGGGGCTCGAAGGCGTCGCGGACGGTGCCGGCGAGCTCGGCTTCACCGGCCTCGTCCCGGGGGAAGCGGGCGAGGACGGGCTCGGCGAGGGCGCGCAGTCCGGCGTCGTCGTCGCGGAGGGCGAGCTCGTCGAGGGCCCAGGCCCAGTTGGCTCCGGTGGCCGCGTAGCGCCGCAGCAGGAGCAGGGCGTCGTGGCGTCCGTAGGAGGCCAGGTGGCCGAGGACGGCGAGGGCGAGCCCGGTGCGGTGCTCCTCGGTGTCGAGGTGGTCCTCGGGCGCGAAGAGGTGCGCCTCGATGGCCTCCAGACCTCCGTGGAGGTCGAGGTAGAGCCGGGCGTAGTAGAGGGAGCGGTTCTCGACGCGCCAGTCGTGGCGGGGGTCGGCGAGAACGCACCGGTCGAGGGCGGCGAGGGCCTCGGCGCGTGGGGCGGCGAGGGCGTGCAGGGTGCCGTCGCCGCGGCCCCTCTGCAGGAGGCCGAGCAGGGTGCCGCTCGGCGCTATGGCTGGATCGAACATGGGAAGACGCCTCACATCAAGCTGTCGACACGACGGGGTGGACCGGGGTGGACCGCGTCGGGCGCTGGGCCCGTCGGCGCGGTGGCCGCCCTAGTAGGCCGCGGGACAACATGTCGGGCCGTCCGTCGTACGTCGCTTGTGCGCGCTGCTCATCTTCCTCTGCCTCTCGTCCGTGACCCGGTCGTACGGCCGGGCTCGTCGTCATGATGACCGACCGTTTCCACCGCCGCGACCACATTTACGTCACCGCTCCCACCTGGGGTTCAGTCGTTGTTCACCGGGTGGCGAAGAGCTCCAGGAGCTCGGCCTTCCCGAACATGCGGGCGGTGTCCACGGCGGACGGAGTGCCGGACTCCGGATTCGCGCCGCCGGCCAGGAGGGCGCGGATCACCGCGTCCTCGCCCTTGAAGACGGCGCCGGCGAGCGGGGTCTGGCCGCGGTCGTTGGCGCGGTCGGCGTCGGCGCCGCGCTCCAGGAGGGCGGTGACCGCGGCGGCGTGGCCGTGGTAGGCGGCGAGCATGACGAGGGAGTCGCCCCGGTCGTTGGTGAGGTTCGCGGGCACGCCGGCGTCGACGTAGGCGGCGAGGGCCGCGGCGTCGCCGGTGCGCGCCAGGTCGAAGACCTTCGACGCCAGCTCGACGACCTCGGGGTCCGGGGTCTCGCTCATCTTCACAACCGCCTTCCGTGCTCCGCCTGCGTCCCGCGCGCGTGCCGCCCGGTACCGCCTGCCCTTGACCTGCGCACGGCAAGCGCGGCCGTACGAGTGAATCGACAGGGTACTGCCCGCGCGGTGACATGACCGCGTCCGGCCGAGGCAAGGATCACCGCGTCCGTCACGCGTGAGCAGCGCCTCTCGGTCCCCCCATACCCCACTTCGGCGGTTTCGCCACCCGGGACGGCCACCGCCGTCCGCCGGTCAAGTGAAAACGCCCGCTATTCACCCGATTGCACCTTTAGTCACATAGATACTTGCCGTGAATCTGGAAGGACTGATCGTGACTGTCCCCTCAACCAGGAGAACACCCCATGATCCTGTCCATCTCAGGCGTCGTCCTGCTCGGCATCATCTGCTTCCTGTTCTTCAAGAAGGACGGCCTCAAGGCCTCGCACGCGCTCGTCTGCGCGCTCTTCGGCTTCTACCTGGCGGGCACCGCCATCGCACCGAGCATCACCGCGGGCGGCCAGAGCCTGGCCGGCCTGCTGGGCGGAATCAAGTTCTGACGCCTCTCACCCCCTTCCACCACTCCAGGAGTACGACGTGGCCCGGCGACCACTCCCCCGCATTCTGAGCAGCGGCACCGCGCAGCTGGCGCGCAGCCGAGAGATCGCGCGGTCGGCCGCCGACAGCGCCACCGACGTGCTCCATCCGCTGATCACGGTCTCCCGTGGTCTGCGGAAGCTGGCCGCGTCCGCGCGGGCCAAGTGGGCCGCGACCCCCAAGGAACGGCGCGGTCCCACGCTGTTCCTGGTCGCGGCCTGCGTCCTGGTCGTCGCCCTCGTGCCGTACGGGCCGCTGCTCGCGCTCGTCGCGCTCATGGGCGCCGCCGCGTGGAAGGGGCATGAGAAACCGGTCGTGAGGACCGGCCCCGACGAGACGGAGCTCGCCCGGCTGAAGGGCCTGTACGAGGCCCTGGTGCCGTACTTCTCCGTCCCCGAGGACCCCGACCCGCTCTTCGCCCACGGCGGCGACTGGAGCCGGGCCTTCGCCGACCACGCCTTCGACGAGAGCGGCCGCCCCACCCGGCTGCGGATCTCCTACCCGCCGTACTTCCCGGACGGGGAGCCGGCCTCCCGCGCCCGCATCGAGCAGCTGCTGCACGCCAAGTCGGGGCGCGGCCGCGAGTACCGCTTCGACTGGGACGAGGAGGGCAACCGGCTCGTCATGCAGGTGCTGCCCGCCCTGCCGACCACCATCGCCGCCCAGCGGTTCGTCACCGCCCCGGGCGAGACCGTCCTCGGCTTCACCGACGCCGACGCCGTGCAGCGGACCGTGCCCGTCGTCTCCTCGGACGGCTCCGAGGACGCGCCGGCCGTCGTCTGGCGCACCGGCCCCCGCTCCACCGAGCCCCACCTGCTCGCCGTCGGCCAGCCCGGCAGCGGCACCACCACCCTGCTGCGCTCCCTCGCGCTCCAGGCCCTCGAACACGGCGACGTGCTCATCGTGGACGGCGCGGGCGCCGGCGAGTACGCCTGCCTGGTCGGCCGCGACGGCGTCCTCGGTGTCGAGACCGAGCTGTCCGGCGCCCTGGACAGCCTGGAATGGGCCGCCCAGGAGACCGAGCGGCGGCTGATCTCCGCCAACCGCGCCCGGCAGGCCGGCCACCCCGCCCCCGCGGACACCCGCCGCCCGCTGTGGATCCTCCTCGACCGCCCCGGCGTCCTCGGGCACCTGGCCGCCTCCGAGGGCCGCCCCGACCCCCAGGAGCTGCTCCAGGTGCCGCTGCGGCACGGCCGGGCCGCCCAGGTGACGGTGGTGGTGACGGAGCAGTTCGACACCGCCGACGGGCTGCACGAGGGGGTACGCGCGCACACCCGCGCCCGCGTGGTGCTCGGCCCCGCCACCCCCGGACAGATCGCCGCCGTCCTGGGCGTCGAGCCGCACACCACGCCGGCCCCGCAGGTCCCGCCGGGCCGCGGCTACGCCCGCCTCGGCACCGGGCCGGTCCTCCGGCTCCAGGTGCCGGCGACCCCCGACCCGTACGACGACGCCGTCGGCGACACCGACCGGCAGGCCGTCCTCGACCTGCTGCCGGAGCGGCGGGCGGCGGCCACGATGGCCCTGGAGAAGGTCCCGGAGGCGGCGGCCGAGCCGACCCCCGGCCCCTTCCCCCGGCACGCCCCGGTCCCGGCGGAGGGCTGACGGCGCATCCCGCGCGCACGGCGAAGGCCGGTACGGCCCCGGAGGTCCGTACCGGCCTTCGCCGTCCCCACGCGCGCGCGGGAACCATCGCCCCGAGCCCGGCCCCGGCCCACGCGCGCGTGGGCCGGCAGCGACCCGCCGGCCGGCCGGCGGCTCAGGCCACGAAGGTCCGGGGCGGCTCCACTCCCCCGCCGAGCCCCGACTCCACCAGCCGGGCCGCCGCCGCGAGCCGGCTCGCGGCCTCCTCGGCGACCGGTCCCGCGACGGTGAACGGGAGCCGGATGTACCCCTCGAAGGCGCCGTCGACGCCGAACCGAGGACCGGACGGCACGCGGACGCCGACCCGCTCGCCCGCCTCTGCCAGCCGGGAGCCGGACAGCCCGCCGGTGCGCACCCAGAGCGTCAGCCCGCCGCGCGGCACCTCGAACTCCCACTCCGGCAGCTCCTTGCGGACCGCCGCGACGAGCGCGTCCCTGTTCTCCTTGGCCTGCGCCCGGCGCAGGGTGACGGCCTCCTCCCACCCTCCCGTGCGCATCAGCCAGTTGACGCCGAGCTGTTCCAGGACGGGCGTGCCCAGGTCGGCGTAGGCGCGGGCGGCGACCAGGGAGCGGATGACGTCGGGCGCGGCGCGGACCCAGCCGATCCGCATGCCGGCCCAGAACGCCTTGCTGGCCGAGCCGACGGTGAGGACGGTGGAGCCGGCCGGGTCGAAGGCGCACACCGGGCGGGGCATCTCGATGTCGTCGTCGAGGTGGAGCTCGGACATGGTCTCGTCGACGACGAGCACCGTGCCGGCCGCGCGGGCCGCCTCCACGAGCCCCCGCCGCTGGTCCTCGTCGGCGAGGGCCCCGGTCGGGTTGTGGAAGTCGGCGACCACGTACGCGAGGCGGGGCGCGGCGTCGCGCAGCACCTGGCGCCAGCGGCCGAGGTCCCAGCTGCCGAGCCCCTCGGACATGGCGACGGGGACCAGCCGGGCGCCGGCCTCCCGCATCAGCTGGAGGATGTTGGCGTACGACGGGGACTCGACGGCGATCCGCTCGCCGCGCCCGGCGAAGAGGTGGCAGATGGCGTCGATGGCGCCCATGGCGCCGGTGGTGACCATGATCTGCTCGGGCATGGTCGGGATGCCGCGGGCGGTGTAGCGCTCGGCGAGCATGGCGCGCAGCGCGGGGAGCCCCGCCGGGTAGTCGCCGTGGGTGTGGGCGTACGGCGGCAGCTCCTCCAGGGCGCCCTGCACGCCGCGGGTCAGCCAGGGTTCGGGGGCGGGCAGGGCGGCGCAGCCGAGGTCGATCAGGGAGCCGAGGGTCTCCGGCGGCAGCGGTTCGAGGCCGCGCGCGGGCAGCGGGTTGCCGGCCGGGACCGCGGTCCAGCTGCCGGCGCCGCGCCGGGACTCCAGGAAGCCCTCGGTGCGCAGCGCCTCGTAGGCGGCGGCCACGGTGGTGCGGCTGACGGTGAGGGCGAGGGCCAGCTCGCGCTCGGCGGGCAGCCGGGCGGCCACCGGCACCCGGCCCTCCAGGACGAGCAGGCGGATGCCGTCGGCGAGGGCGCGGTAGGCGGGCGGCTTCCGCGCGCCGGGGCCCGCGGGGCGGGGCGACTGGGCCTGGAGCTGCCGCGCCAGCTGGGCGGCCCCGACGGCCGAAGTCCACTGAGCCATGGAAATCAGTCCACCTTCCTCGAATTGGCCATGGTTGGCATCCGTTCTCCCGCCACAGAGTGTCATGAGTCGGTCCACCGTCACCACACCGGGCCGCGAACCCGACACCCGTCACCACCTCAGGGGGGCACGTCCATGTCCATCGCCTCCGGCTCGCGCGGCCGGCATCTGACCCGCCGGCTCGTCCAGCTCTACACCGGCCTCGCCCTCTACGGCGTGAGCTCGGCGATGCTCGTCCGCAGCGGCCTGGGCCTGGAGCCGTGGAACGTGCTGCACGAGGGCCTGTCGGAGGTCACCGGTCTCTCCATGGGTGTCGTCCTGACGATCGTCGGCGCGCTGGTCCTGCTCCTGTGGATCCCGCTGAGGCAGCGGCCGGGCCTGGGCACGGTCTCGAACGTCCTGGTGATCGGCGCGGCGATGGACGGCACCCTGGCCCTGCTGCCCGGGGGCCACGGGCCGGCCGTGCGCATCGCCCTGCTGGTGCTCGGCATCACGCTGAACGGGGTGGCGACCGGTCTCTACATCGCGGCCCGCTTCGGCCCGGGGCCCCGCGACGGCCTCATGACCGGTCTGCACCGCCTCACCGGGCAGTCGATCCGGCTGATCCGGACCCTGATCGAGATCACGGTCGTCGCCACCGGCTTCCTGCTCGGCGGCTCGGTCGGCGTGGGCACGGTCCTCTACGCGCTGTCCATCGGCCCGCTCGCCCAGCTCTTCCTGCGCCTCTTCGCCGTCCCGGAGCCGGCCGCCGTCGGCACCGGGGTCGCCGCGGAGTCACCGGAAGGCGCCATACTGCGGCGGTGACTCGCGTACGCCACCCCTACCTCGACCACCCGCACCCGCTGCCCTTCGCCCACCGGGGCGGCACGGCGGACGGCCTGGAGAACACCGCGGCCGCCTTCCGCCGGGCCGCCGCGGCGGGCTTCCGCTATTTCGAGACCGATGTGCACACCACCGCCGACGGCGTGCTCGTCGCCTTCCACGACGCGACCCTGGACCGGGTGACGGACGCCACCGGTCTGATCCGCGACCTGCCGTGGGCGGCGGTCCGGGAGGCCCGGGTGGCCGGCAAGGAGCCGCTGCCGCTCTTCGAGGACCTGCTCCAGGAGTTCCCCGAGGCCCGCTGGAACGTGGACCTCAAGACCGAGTCGGCGCTGGCCCCGCTGGTGGACCTGATCTCCCGCACCGACGCCTGGGACCGGGTCCTGGTCGGCTCCTTCACCGAGGCCCGGGTGGCCCGGGCGCAGCGGCTCGCGGGCCCCCGGCTGGCCACCTCGTACGGCGTGAGCGGGGTCGCGGCGCTGCGGATGCGCTCGCTCGGGCTGCCGGCCCCGCTGCGGGCCGGCGCGGTCGCCGCGCAGGTCCCGGAGACGCAGGGCGGGATCCGGGTGGTGGACCGCCGCTTCGTCCGCGCGGCGCACGCGCGCGGGCTCCAGGTGCACGTGTGGACCGTGAACGATCCGGAGCGCATGGACTCTCTGCTGGACCTGGGGGTCGATGGCATCATGACCGATCATCTGGAGACGCTGCGCGAGGTCCTCGTCGCCCGCGGGACTTGGGCCTGAGGGCGCGCGGGCGTCCCGGCGACGGGGACGAACGAGGGGGCGTGCGGCCGTGACCGCCGAGACGACCGGTCCTGAGGGGCCCACCACCGATCCTGCCGGACGCAGACGGGAACAGCGCGGCTGGTACTTCTACGACTTCGCCTGCTCGGTGTACTCGACCAGTGTCGTGACCGTGTTCCTGGGGCCGTACCTCAAGTCGGTGGCCGAGAACGCCGCCGGCGGCGAGGACGGGCTGGTGTACCCGCTGGGCATACCCGTGGCGCCGGGGTCGCTCTTCCCGTACGCCGTCTCCGTCTCGCTGGTGGTGGCCATCGTGGCGATGCCGCTGGTGAGCGCGGCGGCGGACCGCCGGGGGCGCAAGAAGCCGCTGCTCGCGGCGGCGGCGTACCTGGGGGCGGGCGCGACGACCGGCATGTTCTTCCTGGAGGGAACCCGTTACCTGCTGGGCGCCTTCCTGCTGATCGTGGCGAACGCATCCTTCGCGGTGGCGATGATGCTCTACAACGCCTATCTGCCGCAGATCGCCGGCCCGGAGGAGCGCGACGAGGTCTCCTCGCGCGGCTGGGCCTTCGGCTACACCTCGGGCGCCCTGGTCCTGGTACTGAACCTGGTGCTGTACTCCGGCCACGAGTCCTTCGGACTGGAGGAGGGCGAGGCCGTCCGGATCTGTCTGGCCTCGGCGGGGCTCTGGTGGGGCGCCTTCGCGCTGATCCCGCTGAAGCGGCTGCGCGACCGGCGGCTGCCGACCGCTCCCGCCGGCGCCGGCCGGCCGGCGGGCGAGGGGGCGGTCGGCGCGGGGTGGCGCCAGCTCCGGTCGACGCTGAGGGACATGCGCGCGCACCCGCTGACGCTGGCCTTCCTGCTCGCCTACCTGGTCTACAACGACGGGGTGCAGACGGTGATCTCGCAGGCGGCGATCTTCGGCGAGGAGGAGCTGGGCCTGGAGAAGACCACGCTCATCACGGCGGTGCTGCTGGTGCAGGTGCTCGCGGTGGCGGGCGCCCTGCTGATGGCGCGGTTCGCCCGGACGTACGGCGCCAAGCGGACGATCTTGGGCGCACTGGTGGTCTGGACGGTCATCCTCGTGGCCGGTTACCTGCTGCCGGCCGGGGCGCCGGTCTTCTTCTACTGCCTGGCGGCGGCGATCGGGCTCGTGATGGGCGGCACCCAGGCGCTGTCCCGCTCGTTGTTCTCGCACCTGGTGCCGGAGGGGAAGGAGGCGGAGTACTTCTCGGCGTACGAGCTGAGCGACCGCGGACTGAGCTGGCTGGGTCCGCTGATGTTCGGCCTCGTGTATCAGCTGACGGACAGCTATCGAGCTGCCATCATCTCTCTCGTGATCTTCTTCGTGGCCGGTTTCGCCCTGCTCGCCAGGGTCCCCGTACGGGACGCCGCGCACGAGGCGGGCAATGTCGTACCCGAGCGAATTTAGACGCGGAAGTGAAAGGCCGGTAGTGTACGCGTTTGGCCTGCCAGGCGGACCGTTACTGCGTGCTGCTTTGGTGAAGACGCCGTGTCACATCTGCCGCCAGATGTGACAAAACGGGCACTGGTGGGTACAACAAGGGGCGGCACGACGGGCGACGCATGACCCGGAACGGGAATCTTTATCGCCGACCGGACGTTGACCGGATGACGACGACAGCGACACCTGTCCTGTGGGCGACAAGCCCGGGAGGCACGATTCATGAGTGAGCGAGCTCTTCGCGGCACGCGCCTCGTGGTGACCAGCTACGAGACCGACCGCGGCATCGATCTGGCCCCGCGCCAGGCCGTGGAGTACGCATGCGAGAAGGGCCATCGTTTTGAGATGCCCTTCTCGGTGGAGGCGGAGATTCCGCCGGAGTGGGAATGCAAGGTCTGCGGAAGCCAGGCGCTTCTGGTGGACGGCGACGGACCCGAGGAGAAGAAGGGCAAGCCGGCGCGTACGCACTGGGACATGCTCATGGAGCGTCGTACCCGCGAGGAGCTGGAGGAGGTCCTCGCCGAGAGGCTGGCCGTCCTGCGCTCCGGCGCCATGAACATCGCGGTGCACCCGCGCGACAGCCGCAAGTCCGCCTGACGGACGCCACGGCAGGAGCAACGCCGAGGGGCCCGGTACACGATCCGTGTACCGGGCCCCTCGGCGTTCCCCGCCCGGACGCCCCCGCTCAGGGCGTCAGCGGCGGGCGCTGTGCGTCGCCGGGCCCGTACGGGCCCTGGGGCGCGTCGTCGCGGATGACCTCGCCCTGGACCACCTTCCCGTCCGGCCGGTGGATACGGGCCTGCTGGAAGGCGTCCTGGAGGCTTCCGGGAGGCGCGGCGGCCATCCGGCGCTCGACGGCCTTCTCCGCGGCGCGCCCGAGGACCGTACGGACCTGGGGCACGAGCAGCAGCAGTCCGGCGACGTCGGAGATCAGGCCGGGGATCATCAGGAGCAGGCCGCCCAGCATCAGGAAGCCGTTGCGGTCCTCGGCGCCCTTCCGGTCGGCCGCGCCCGGCACCGTACCGCTCTGGGCGGCGGCCTGGGCCTGCTGGAAGGTGGAGCCGAGGTTCGCGAAGGCCCGGCGGCCGGCCCGCTTCACGACGGTGGCGCCGAGGACGGCGCCGCCGACGAGGAGGAGCAGCACGGTCAGTCCGCCCGCCGCGTTCGCCACGACGGTGAGCAGCCAGATCTCCACGACCAGCCAGGCGGCGAGGCCGAGCGGGAGGAGGGTGCGCGCGCGGGAGCGCTGGGGGGCGTGAGGGGGCGGTGCGCCGGTCGTCATGCCGTCCAGTGTGCCTGGCGCCCCGCAGGAACGTCGTAAGGAAAAGATCAGCCCGGACCGCGCGGGGCGGTCCGGGCCGGGGGTGCGGAGGGGGGGTCAGCCGCGCTTGCGGCCGAGGAGCCTGCCCACCTTCTCGGCGCGGGCGGTGAGGCCCCAGCCGGTGACCCGCCAGAGGGCCTCGACGAGGATGTCGCGGCTCATCTTGGAGTCGCCGACCTCGCGCTCGACGAAGGTGATGGGGACCTCGACGACGTGGAAGCCGGCGGCGACGGCGCGGCGGGCGAGGTCGACCTGGAAGCAGTAGCCGGCCGAGGCGACGTCCTCCAGGCCCAGGCCTTCCAGGGTCTCCTTGCGGAAGGCGCGGTAGCCGCCGGTGACGTCGCGGATCGGGACGTCGAGCATGACGCGGGAGTAGAGGCTGCCGCCGCGGGAGATGAACTCGCGGGACTTCGGCCAGTTCACGATCCGGCCGCCCGGCACCCAGCGGGAGCCGAGGACCAGGTCGGCGCTCTTCAGCGCGGTGAGCAGCCGGGGCAGCTCCTCGGGCTGGTGGGAGCCGTCGGCGTCCATCTCGACGAGGACCTCGTAGCCGTGCTCGATGCCCCAGCGGAAGCCCGCCAGGTAGGCGGCGCCCAGCCCTTCCTTGCCCTTGCGGTGCAGGACGTGGACGTGGTCGTCGTCGGCCGCGAGCTCGTCGGCGAACTTGCCGGTGCCGTCCGGGCTGTTGTCGTCGGCGACGAGGATGTGCGCCTCGGGGACGGCCTCCCGTACGCGCGCGACGATCGGCCTGATGTTGTCCGCCTCGTTGTAGGTCGGAATGATCACCAAAGCCTTGCCGAGCGGGCCGTAACGCCTCACGCCACCGTCGTTCACTACTGCCCCTTCGGATACAGACACAGGCCCCCACCTTAGCGAGGTCTCCGGCGTGGTCTGGTCCTGCGGGGTGTGAGACGTGCGACGCCGGCGCGGGAGCGTGCGGTGCGGGGCCCGACGTCCTTCGGTCCGACCCGGGACCCGCTGGCTGCGGATCGACCGAAGGCCGTTGTCTACTGAACGTCCGGGCCCCACCCGGGTCGCACCTTCCGCCGGTGAAACCTTCCCTCGCGGCCGAGGCGCGGGCGGCGGTCGGCGTCGGCGAGGAGGTGTGGTCCGGTCGGACGTCCTGTGGTGGACGCGGGAGAACCTACCGGGCCGGGCCGGTCGGCTGTCAACACCCGTTTGACCTGCGGGGTTCCCGAGAAGCCGCAGGCCGGGCGGGAAGATCCGCAGGTCGGGGGCGAACCCGTGGTGCGTACATCCGGGTGGCCGTCAACCGGACATCACTCGTTCGGCCGTACGAACACCGTCTGTCCGTACACGACCGTCCGGAGGCAGACGGGGAGGTCGGCACCGGGGGACAGATCGGGCAGACCGGGCGTCCCGGAGCGGGGGTCGGTGGACCAGCGGGCCACCCGGTCGTCGGGCGCCTGGACGACCAGGTCGCCGGTCCGCCAGATCGCGTAGTCGGCGGGGGCGCCGGGGACGAGGGTGCCCGCGTCGTCCCGGCCGACCGCGCGCCAGCCGCCGCGGGTGTGGGCGGTGAAGGCGGCCCGGACCGAGATCCGGTGCTCGGGGGTGCGGTGGAAGGCGGCGGCCCGGACGGTGCCCCACGGGTCGAGCGGGGTGACCGGGCTGTCCGAGCCGAAGGCGAGCGGCACGCCTGCGCGCAGCAGGGCCGCGTACGGGTTGAGGGTGCGGGCCCGCTCGGCGCCGAGGCGCTCGGCGTACATGCCCTCGTCGCCGCCCCACAGGGCGTCGAAGGCGGGCTGGACGGAGGCGGTGAGGCCGAGCTCGGCGAAGGCGGCGACCGTCTCGGGGGTGAGCATCTCGGCGTGCTCGATGCGGTGCCGGGCGGCGCGGATCCGGGCCAGGCCGAGCTTCTCGGAGGCGGCCCGGACGCCGTCCACGACGGCGGTCACGGCGGCGTCGCCGATGGCGTGGAAGCCGGCCTGGAGGCCCGCCTCGGTGCAGGCCGTGACGTGGGCGGCGACGGTGGCGGCGTCCAGGTGGGCGGCGCCGGTGTGGCCGGCGGCGTCCGCGTACGGCTCGTGGAGGCAGGCGGTGTGCGAGCCGAGGGAGCCGTCGGCGAAGAGGTCGCCGGCCGCGCCGAGGGCGCCGAGCGCGCGGGCCCGCTCGATGTCGAGGTCGGCCCAGTAGCCGACCACGCGGGGGCCGGGCTCGGCGCGGGCGAGGTCCAGCAGGCCGGTGAAGTCGTCCTCGGAGGAGATCCGCGGTCCGCCGCACTCGTGGAGGGTGCCGATGCCGAGGGAGGCGGCGTGCGCGCGGGCGGCGCGCTGGGCCTCGGTGCGCTGGCCCGGGGAGACGGCGGCGAACGCGGCGGCGCGGACGGCGTGGTGGGCGTCGCCGGTGAGCGGCGCGCGCCCGTCGTGGAAGCCGTCCAGCTCCCGTACGCCGGGGACGAGGTCGAGGAGCGCGGTGGTGACGACGGCCGAGTGGACGTCGATCCGGGTGAGGTAGAGCGGCCGGCCGCCGGTGAGCCCGTCCAGCTCCTCGCGGGTGAGCGGGCGCCGCTCGGGCCAGCGGGAGGCGTCCCAGCCGTGCCCGATGAGGATGCGGTCCCCGGGGCGGGCGGCGGCGTGGGCGCGGACCAGCTCCGCCGCCTCGGCGAGCGAGGCGGCGGAGGAGAGGTCGAGGCCGGTGAGCGCGAAGCCGGTGGCCGTGGTGTGGACATGGGCGTCCACGAAGGCCGGGGTGACGAGCGCGCCCTCCAGGTCGACCACCTCGTCCACGCCGGAGGCGAAGGCGTCGGCGGCGCCCTCCTCGCCCACCCAGGCGATGTGACCGCGCTCCACCACCATGGCGGTGGCGAAGGGGTCGGCGGGGCTGTGGACTTCTCCACCGCGCAGGAGCACGGTGCGGTGTTCGCCGGAGTTCAGGCTTTCGCTCATGCGACCAGGCTAAATGCGCGGCGGCCTGGCTTCGTACGGGGTGGACAGCACGACGGTGGTGCGGCTGGAGACGTGGGCCTGGGAGCGGATGCGGCTGAGCAGGTGCTCCAGCTCCAGGGGGGTGGCGACCCGGACCTTGAGGATGTAGTTCTCGTCGCCGGCGACGCTGTGGCACGCCTCGATCTCGGGGATGTCGGCGAGCCGGTCGGGGGTGTCGTCGGGGGCGCTGGGGTCGAAGGGTTTGACCGAGATGAAGGCCGTCAGCGGCAGGCCCACCGCCTCGGGGTCGACGACGGCGGCATAGCCGCGGATGACACCGCGCTGCTCCAGCCTGCGGACGCGCTGATGCACGGCCGACGTGGACAGGCCGGTGGCCTTGCCCAGGTCGGTGTAGCTCATGCGCCCGTCCTTGACGAGCAACTCCACGATCTGACGATCCAGCTCCTCCATGCGCCGACCCTATTGCGCCGAAGGGTCCGGGGCCCAGCCGGGTGCGGGCCGTATGCACCGCTATGGGCTTCCGCGCGGCACCTGCGACGGGCATGTGACGAACGCCACAGGTTTGCGGGCGCCGTCGGGGGCCCGCTCACGGTTATGCGGAGTTCCGTATGGGAAGGGCTTGCTGTGGTCCCGGCCGCACAGTACCGGCCGACCTGTCCGAGGGGGAGTTCTCCATGCTGGAGCCCGTTGATTCCGTCGAGCCGTCCGATGAGTTCGACGCGTACGACACGTTCGAGATGTTCCGCGTGATCTGCCCGGAGTGCGATCAGCCGATCGCGCTGCTGGCGGACGAGGACGCGCTGCCCGAGCACGCGCTGTGCCCGTCGGCGTGGAACCCCTTCACCCTCACGGTCTGCCCGGGCACCGGTCGGCCCGCCGCCGAGGCGCCCTCCGCCGACGACGAGGCCGGCGTCCAGGAGCAGGACACCGCGCTGCTCCTGACGCTGCCGCAGGGCCTCGACTGGCGGACGCAGCCCTTCTCGCACATCGGCGGTCCGGGCTCGCGGCCGATCCGCGCGGCCCAGCTGCGCCGCGCGGCCTGAGCCTCAGCCCACTTCGGTCCAGTAGGCGCCGCGCACCATCGCCGCGAGGGCGGCGTGGTGCAGGATGAGCCGGTCGGGGTCCGCGGGGACCTCGACCTCGCCGAAGTACGCCTGGCGGTACGCGATCCTCAGCATCACGATCGCGTGCCGCAGCGCCGCGTACAGGGTGTGGAACTCCATCGCGCGCGGGGTGTGCCCGGTGAGTTCGGCGTACCGCCGCTCGACCGCCTCGCGGCGCAGGAGGCCGGGGAGTCCGGGCTGGCCGAAGCCCACGGTCAGGTCCTGGAAGAAGCGGTGCAGGTAGACGGTCCAGCCGAGGTCGACCTCGCGGGGCGCGCAGGCCGCCATCTCCCAGTCGAGGACGGCGGCCGGGGTGAAGCCGTCGTAGACGATGTTCCCGATCCGGGCGTCGCCCCAGCAGAGCACGGCCGGCCCCTCGTCGTCCGGCCACAGCTCCTCCAGGCGCGCGAAGCCGGCCTCGATCAGCGGTGAGGGCGCGAGTCCGTCCACCACCCAGGCGTAGTAGGCGCGTTGGGCGTCGACGTGCCGGCGCAGCGGGCTGCCGGTGCCGTCCGGGAGCAGGAACTCGGCCTCCTTCGCCGGGAACTGGTCGTGGAGCCGGGCGAGGACCGCCACCGACTCCGCCTCCAGCACGGCCCGTTGGGCGTCGGTGGCGGCGTGCAGCCAGTTCCCCTCGTACGTGTACGGCATGACGTCCGGCGGCACGCGCCCCTCGGCGCGGGCCATCACGAAGAAGGGGGCGCCGAGCGGTTCCGGGTCCTCCTCCAGCCACAGCACGCGCGGGACGGGCACGTCGGTGTGGTCGGCGACGAGCCCCATCACCCGGTGCTGGCGGGCCATGTCGTAGACGGGGAAGACGGTGTACGCGGCGGGGTCGGCGGCCAGCCGCAGGGCGCAGCCGCGCACCGGGGCGTCCGGGTGCTCCAGGTCGAAGAGCAGCGTCTCGCTGGACATGCCGTTGGAGCCGGGCACGGCGAGCCCGGAGACGGTGGCGCCGGGCAGCCTGCGGTCGAGCCAGGCGGTCAGCCGGGCGGCCAGCTCCTCGGGGTCGCGGGTGGTGGTGCGGGGACGGGGGGCGGTGGCCATCGCGTCCCTCCTTTCCGAACGGTCAGCCGGTGAAGCCGCTGGGGTCGTGGCGGCCGAAGGAGCCGTGCTCGAAGATGCCGTGGCCGGTGCGGCCGTCGAGGGTGAAGCGGGCCGCGTGGTCGGTGACGCCGTACGCGGCGAGCGGGTGGGCGGCCGGGTCGGAGAGGTCGTAGACGCGCCGGTCGGTCCAGTCGCGGCCCTGCCAGGTGCCGTGCTGCCAGTCGCCGGCGGGCGGGTAGCCGGCGCCGACGGCGAGCGGGGAGGAGGCGAGGATCTCGACGCCGATCTCCAGGGGCTTGCCGCTCGGGTCGGTGAGGTGGACGACGGCGCTCTCGGGGTGGCGGGTGCCGGGCCGGTACGCGATCTCGGTGCGGGGCCAGCCGAGCTGGACGTCCCGGTGGCCGTTGCGGACCAGCTGGGCCTGGTTGAGGGTGCGGTAGCCGTCGGCGTCCTCCTGGGCGACGACCATCACGAAGCGGTCCTCGAAGCGCATGGGGATCCAGAGCCAGTGGAAGCCCTCGGGGCGGGACTCGGCCGCGCGGCCGGGCTCCTCACCGGGGATGGGGCGGACGCCCCAGCTGCGGTCGCGGGTGCCGGTCCACTCCCCCGCCGTGACCTCGAACCGCTCGCCGCCGGCCCGGACGGTGCCCGCGCAGTGGCCGGCCTGGACGAAGCGGCGCCCTTCGAGGGTGAGCCGGCCGCCGGTGCGCTGCAGGTGGTGCGGCTCCCAGAGGGCGGGGAAGTCGCCGGTCCAGGTGAGGTCGAAGGAGAGCCCGTCGGGGTCGGCCGGGTCGGCGGCGCAGCTCAGGGTGAAGCGGCGGAGCGGTTCGTCGACGGTGATCCGCAGCGGACCGACCTCCAGGCGCATCCGGTCGTCGCCGAGCGCGTCGGAGGCGCGGACGGCGTGCAGCCGGTCGCCGGTGCGCAGGGTGGCGTAGGCGTCGACGACCCCGGTGTTGGGGTAGACGCCGAGCCCGGCGATGAGCAGCGCGCGGCCGGCGTGGTCGAAGACGTGGAAGATGCAGCGGTCGTAGGCGTTCCGGTCGCCGCTGACGTGGTGCTTCATGGAGAGCGGGGCCTGGTGCACGGGGTACTCGTCGAGCGCGACGGGCCGGTCGTCGTCCACGGCTGACCTCCTGGTCCTCGAAGGAGATCTGACGGTACGTCAGACTCCGGGGCGAGGACCAGAGGCGTGCGCGGGCGCGCGGGCGGGGCGGTGCGCCGCCGGGCGCGCCGGGTAAGAGGCGAACTGTCGCTCGAATGCGTCCGGCGGTGACCCGGCGGGGGCGGGGCGCGTTGGTCCCGGCATGACCACGCTGTACTCCACACCCAGCGGAGTCGGTCGGCATCGGCAGACCGAACCGGGCGGCGAAGAATCGGTTCCGCAATGGATTCCGGCAGGGACGGCCGCATCGGGCCCCGCCCCCGACGGCTCCGCGCCGGCACCGCTCCCCGCGCGGGCCCCGGCCCCGGAGGAGACGCCCGCGCCGGGGCCGCGCCCCGCCGCCGCGCCCCTGCCCGTCCCCGCGCCGGCGGCCCCGGCGGACGCGCCCGCGCCCACCGCCGTCGTACCGGTGCCCACGATGGTCTCCGTGCCGCTGCCCGCGCCGGTACCCGTGCAGGTCCACCCGGACCCGCCGATCTACCAGGCGCTGTACTCGCTCTGGGCCAGCCAGGGACGCACGCTGCCCGGCCGCCGGGACGCCGAGTGGACGCGGCTCGCCGCGGGGCCCGTCTGGGCCGACCGGACCGTACGGGTCAGCGGGATCCTGGCCCCGTGGGCCGGGGCGCGCTGACCGGCCGCCCGGTCACATGAGACCCGCGCGGGTGACCAGGACGGCGAGGAGGACGACGAGGGTCCAGCCGAGGACGTGCTCCAGCAGCTCGGGACCCCGGTCGTCCTGAGGGCCGCCCGTGCGCGTGCGCGAGAGGAGACGGCCGGCGAGGGTGGTGGTGGCGCTCATGCCCACCACCATGGGGCACCGGTGCCGCCCCGGACCAGAGACGTCCCTCACACCCCGGCCGCGCCCCGGACCGCCCGGGACACGCCGAGGGCCCGAAGCCCCCCGCGCGGCACGGCAGTCGGCCGGCCGGGCCGCGGGGACGGCGGACCCCCGTGTGCCGCACGCCACTCCCCCGCCGACCCGTCCGCGACGGAGACCGGGCGCGCTCAGTCCAGCAGCAGTTCCGGCGCGTGCAGCTCCAGCCAGGTGTTCAGGTCGAGCACCCGCTCCAGGCCGGCCCGCACGCCCATCGGCATGCCCGCCGGGTCCTGCGCCACGACCTGCTGCGCCCAGGCCCGGTCGACGAGCGCGAACAGCTCGGTCTCCGGGGAGGCGAGGATCTCCTTCACCTGCTGCTGGAGGTTGGCCGCGTACTCGGGGTTCTGCGGCGAGGGGTACGGACTCTTGACCCGCTCCACCACCGAGCTCGGCATCACGTGCGCGGCCGCGTGGCGCAGCAGGCTCTTCTCCCGGCCGTCGAACGTCTTCATCGACCACGGCGTGTTGTACACGTACTCGACCAGCTCGTGGTTGCAGAAGGGCACCCGCACCTCCAGGCCGACGGCCATGGAGAGCCGGTCCTTGCGGTCCAGCATGTTGCGGACGAAGCGCGTCAGGTGCAGGTGGAAGATCGAGCGCATCCGGCGGTCCTGCTCCGACTCGCCGTCGAGGTGCTCGACCTCGGCGAGCGCCGCCGCGTACTGGTCGGCGGTGTAGGCGCCCACGTCGAGCCGCTTCCGCAGCCCGGGCTCGATGTGGTCGGTGCGGGACTCCAGGCTCAGCGGCGGGATGACCGTCATCCAGGGGAAGGTGGGGACCCGGGTGAGCGCCTCGACGTGGAACCAGGGGTAGCCGCCGAACACCTCGTCGGCCGACTCCCCGGACAGCGCCACGGTCGAGCGCTCGCGGATCGCCTTGAAGAGCAGGTAGAGGGAGTTGTCCAGGTCGCCGAAGCCGTTCGGGATGTCCCGGGAGGCCACGGCGGCGCGCCGCACCGCGGGGTCCGAGAGGTCCGCGGGGTTCAGCACGACGTCGTGGTGGTCGGAGCCCACGTGGGCCACCACGTCACGGACGAAGGGCGAGTCGGGGGTCTCCCGCATCTCGTCGGGGACGAAGTTCTCCTCCTGGCCGGCGAAGTCCACCGAGAAGGTGCGCACCCGCTCGCCGCGGAGGGCCAGCCGCTCGGCCGCCAGGCCGGTGAGCGCGCTGGAGTCCAGCCCGCCCGAGAGGAGCACGCCCTGGGGCACGTCCGAGATCATCTGCCGGTCGACGATCCCGGTGAGCATCTCCCGGATCCGCGCCACGGTGTCCTCGCGGCTGTCGGTGTGCTCGACGGCCTTCAGGCTCCAGTAGGTCCGCTGCCGCAGCCCGTCGCGGTCCACGGTGATCACCGTGCCGGGCAGCATCTCGTGCATGCCCTTCCACAGGGCCCAGCCGGGGGTCTTGGTCTGGGCGAAGAGCTCGCGCAGGCCGTCGGTGTCGACCGCCTTGCGCACCAGCGGGTTGGCCAGGATCGCCTTGGGCTCGGAGCCGAACAGCACGCCGTCCGGAGTGGGGTGGTAGAAGAGCGGCTTGATCCCCATGCGGTCGCGCACGAGGACCAGCTTCTGCTCCCGCTCGTCCCATATGGCGAACGCGTACATGCCGTCGAGGTGGTCGACGAGGCTCTCGCCCCATTCGAGATAGGCGTGGAGCACGACCTCGGTGTCGCTCTCCGTCGTGAAGGAATGCCCCAGCCCCCGGAGGCGGTCGCGCAGCTCGCGGTAGTTGTACGCCTCGCCGGAATACACCAGGACGACGGCGCCGGCCGGCGTGCGCACGCTCATCGGCTGGGTGCCGCCGGGCAGGTCGATGATGGCGAGCCGCCGGTGCCCCAGCCCGACATGGGTGTCCACGTACGTGCCGCAGGCGTCCGGTCCGCGGCACGCCATCGTCCCGGTCATGGCGTCGAGGGCGTCACGCCGGCGCGTCAGATCGGATTCGAAGGAGACCCAGCCAGAAATTCCGCACATGTGGAGACCTCATTTCCCGCGCTGTCCCGCGGAATTCGCAAAACCAACGTGAAAGACATTCGCGGCCCGCACCGGTATCGCCAACCTAGCGTCCGGTGACTTCGCGTCACAATGTGCGCCCCACCCACGCCCCCGTGCATTCCTCACAGGGCGGTGAGGCGCAGTTCCCGGTCCGCGGCGAGGGTGAGGAGATCGGCGTCGTGGCTGATGAGGACGACCACGGCACCCGCCTCGGCGACCTCGCGCATGGTGCGCGTCATGGACCGCAGATGGCGCCGGTCGACGCCGGAGCTGGGCTCGTCGAAGAGGACGACGCGGCGGCCGCTCAGCCGGGCCGTGGCGACGACCAGGCGCTGCTGCTGCCCTCCGGACAGCGACAGCGGATGCCGGTCGCCGAAGCCCTCCAGGCCGAGGTCGGCCAGGACGGCCGGGGCCTCTCCCGCGTGCTCCGGGAGCGCGCCGAGGCGCAGTTCGGCGGTGACGCTGTCCGTGAAGAGCTGCCGCTGCACGTCCTGCATGACGAGCGCGGTCTCGCGCTGCCGCCGGGCGCGGGAGAGCGGGCGCCCGTCGAGCAGCACCTCGCCCGAGTGGCGCTGCAGGCCCGCCAGGACCCGCGCCAGGGTGGTCTTGCCCGCCCCGTTGGGTCCGGTGACGGCGGTGATGGCGCCGGCGGGCAGCCGCGCCTCCGCGATGTCGAGCACGGGCCGGCCGCGGAAGCCGCAGCGGACGCCGCGCAGCACCAGGTCGCTGCCGGATCCGGGCCCGGCCGGGGCCGCGTCCCGCTCCCCGGTGGCGACGCTGGGTCCGTACGCGTCGGCGGGCGCGACCGGGGGCCGGCGAGGCGGGTCGAGGCCGCGCAGACCCTCGCCGCGCAGCGTCTCCTCGGTCAGCGAGGGGAATTCGGCCCTGGTCCACTCCCTGCTGACACGGCCGTCCTGGAGCACCACGATCCGGTCGGCGAGGTCGCGCAGGTAGTGCAGCCGGTGCTCGGCGATGACGAGCGTCGCGCCCAGCTCGCGGAGGTGGCGCAGCGCGCCGGTGAGCTCGTCGATGCCCTCCGGCGACAGGTTGGAGGTGGGCTCGTCGAAGAGCAGCAGCGGCGGCCCGTGGGTGATGGCCGCGGCGCACGCCACGCGCTGCTGCTGCCCGCCGGACAGCTGCCGGAGGGAGCCGGTGAACCCGCCGAGCCCGAAGGCGGCGACGACCTCGCCGACGCGTTCCCGGATCCGCGGCGAGGGGGTGCCGAAGTTCTCCAGCGCGAAGGCCAGTTCGGTGTCGACGGCGTCGGTGAAGAACTGGCGGCGGGGGTGCTGGAGCACCGTCCCCGTCACCTTGCCGACCTGCGCCAGGTCGGTGATCGGCGCGTCCGCGACGCGGACCTCGCCTTCGAGGGTCCCCTCGTGGAAGTGGGGGATGAGACCGTTCATGAGCCGCAGCGCCGAGCTCTTGCCCGAGCCGCTCGGCCCGCACATCACCACGGTCTCGCCCTGCCGCACGTGCAGGTCGAGTCCGTCGAGCACGACGCGGTCGTGCCCCTGGTAGGTCCATCGGACGTTCTTCAGCTGGATCACGCCGCGGCCCTCCACATCAGCGTCGCCACGGCCAGCAGCACGGCGACGCCCGCGGCCGCCGCGTCCATCGGGCCGAGCCGCGGCGGGTGCATCGCCGTCGGCCGGGCCTCGGAACCGAGCCCGCGCAGCAGCGCCGACGCCGAGAGGTCCTCGGCGGCCCGGAGGCTCGACGCCATCAGCGGGACGGTGAAGTACTCGATGGCGCGCAGCGGACGGCGGAGCATGGCCGCCCAGCCGCCGAGCCCGCGCAGCCGCATCGCGTCCCGCACGGCCTGGGCCTCGCTGACGATCGTGGGCGCGAACCGCAGCATCACCGCGCCCGACACGGTGAAGGCGGACGGCACCCGCGCCGCGCGCAGCGCGGCGGTGAACCGGGTCGGCGGGATCGTGCGCACCAGGTGGACGGCGATGCCGCCCACCGCGATCAGACGCAGGGTGAACTCGGCCGTGACGCCGATGACCCCGAGCACCGGCCACGGGGCGGCCGCCGGCAGCAGGAACGCGACGGCGGCGGCGAGGGCCGCGGCGGCCGGCAGGGCGAGCACGCGCTTCCACGCGCGCTCCACCAGCGCCAGCAGCACGCCGGCGGCCAGCGCCGCGGGGACGTACCACAGGCCGCCGGGCGCCGTGATGGAGATGCTCGCGGCCATCAGGAGCACCACGCCGGTACGGGGGTCCAGCGTCCTCCCCCGGGGCGGCTCCCCGGACGGCGCGTGGGCGTCCGGGGAGCCGGCCGGGGCCGTCCGCGACGGGGACGGGGTCACACCAGACCGGCTTTCCGGAAGTGCTTGTCCAGCAGCCGGACGCCCAGCAGACCGCCGATGACGCCGAAGACCAGCGTGGACAAGTCGAACGCGATCAGCACCGCCGGGGACAGCAGGTCGTCGAGCTGACGGGTGTACTCCTCGCCCATGCTCTCCATGTACGGGCTGGAGAGGAACTCCTCACGGGCGTACAGCATCGGCATGAACAGCCCGGCGAACCAGGTGCTGAACACGGCGTAGGCGAGCACGCTCATCTTCCGCGAGCGGTACCGGCCCGCGTACAGCAGCGCTTCGGCGATCACCGCGGCCACCACGCCGATGACGAGGCCGATCGGCGGGCTGCCGATGAGGAGCATGAAGCTGTTCACGATGACCGCCAGCACGGTGACCATGCCGGCGTGCCGTACGCGGGTGAGGAAGAGCATGAACGGCACGCCCGCCGCGACGATGCTCACCGCGCTCGTCACCAGGGTCGCCGCGGGGCCGAGGAACTCCAGGGAGGTGAACACCCCCACGGTCACGAGATAGAGAGCCCCGAAGATTCCGATGTTGATGAGATCCCGGGGGCTCATGCGTAAGTCCAGGCGCTGCGGGCTTGCTTCGGTGGTCACTGGGCTCCTGCCCTCGTCTCGTTCGGGTGAAGTGCGTGCGGTGCCTGCGGTCGGCGGGCGGTCACGGGGCCGAGGGCCAGGGGGCCGCCGACGTGTCGAAGGCCGCGCGGGCGTACGCCGTGATGAGTTCGACGACCTGGTCGCGGTGGTGGTCCAGGTAGAAGTGACCGCCCTCGAAGACGCGGACGTCGCACGTCCCTTCGGTGGTGTCGCTCCACGCCTCGGCCTCCCGCGGGGAGATCTCCGGGTCCCGGTCGCCGTACAGCACGGTGACCGGGGCGATCAGGCGCGCGCCGGGCCGGTGCCGGTAGGTCTCGCTCAACCGGTAGTCGGTCCTGATGGTGGGCAGGAACGCCTCGACGAGGTCGGCGTTGTCGAGGACGTCGCGGTGGGTCGCCTCGGTGCGGCGCAGCTCCTCGACCAGCTCCTCGTCCGTGCCGAGGTGCACCGTGCCCGGCCTGCTCAGCTCGGGCGCCGGATGGCCCGAGACCACGAGCCGCAGCGGGTGGTGGCCGGCCGCGGAGATCTCGCGGGCCACCTCGTAGGCGACGAGGGCCCCCATGCTGTGTCCGAACAGCATCGTCGGGAGCTCCGGACCGTCGACCGGCGGCCCGTCCGCCAGCACGGCGGCCAGGGTCTGGATGTCGTCCGGCATCGGATCGGAGTAGCGGTCCTCGCGCCCCGGGTACTGCGCCACGAGGAAGTCGAGGTCCCAGGGCACGGCCGCGGCCCAGGACCGGAAGTAGCTGGCGCTGCCGCCGCCGTGCGGGAACAGCACCACCCGGGCACGGGCGTAAGGCCGCTCGGCGATGCGGCGGAACTTGCCGGTGCGGCCGTCGCGCTTCATCGGTTCAACGGACATGTCGCTCACTTCCTGGCCGCGGAGGCCATGGCGATGTTCCAGAACTCGGCGTATCGGCCGCCGCCGTACAGGAGCCCGTAGCGGCTTCCCACCGTGGACGGTTCACCCGTCCGGCGCTGCGAGAACGACCCGGTCGGCACGCACCCGTCCCGGCTGCTCGTCGAGGCGGCGGCGGCCCAACTGTACCCGTGCGTCGTGGACTTGACCGGGCCCGGAGACCGCCCTGGTGAAGATCAACCAGCCGATCATGCCGATTGCACAGAGCGGCACCGCAATCCACACGTGCCCCCGGCTCCGCCCGGATCTTTCCCCTTCCTTTCCGGTCGCCCGTCCCGGCGGACGCCAGGGCGCAGAATCGGCATCGGACCCTTCCGCCCGCCGAGCCGATCGGAGCCGACGGTGAACAGCCCCTCCCCGGAAGCGCGCGACAGCGGGCGCACGGACCCGCCGCCGGCGGCCGGCCCGAAGCCGCGCATCCCCGACTGCCCCCTGGCCCGCACGGCCGAGGCCATCGGCCCCTGGTGGACCCTGGAGCTCCTGCACGAGGTCTTCGACGGCCACACCCGCTTCACGGAGATCCGCCGGAACCTGGCCCTCTCCCCCGAGGTCCTGACGGAACGGATCGCCGCCCTCACGGCGAAGGGCCTGCTGGAGACCGAGGACACCGACCCGGACCCCGGCGACCCGCGGTACCGGCCGACCGCCCGCGGCCGCGCCCTGCGTCCGCTCCTCCTGGTCATGGCGGCCTGGGGCAACCACCGGCTGGCCCCCGAGGAGCGGAGCCTCGTCCTCGTCGACGCCGCGACGGGCGTCGCCGCCGACCCGCTCGTGGTGGACCGCCTCACCGGCCGCCCCCTGGACACCCCCGACTTCGTCTTCGCCCGCGGCCCCCGGGCGAGCGACCTGATCGCCGCCCGCTACCCGGAGATCCCGGAGCGCCGCTGACGCCCCGGGGCCCCGCTCTCAGAGCAGCCCCACCGACCGCAGTACGAGTCGCTGAGCCGGCACCGGCTCGACCGGCCAGAAGACATAGCAGACACCCCCCGTGCCGCTTCTGACCTTGCCGTTCGCGTCGTACCGCTTCGTCCGGAGCCAGATGTTCTCCCACTCGCGGCGGCGGTAGACCCGGCGGACGGCCTCGTTGGTCGGGGAGGCCGGGTCGTTGGCGATCACGTCGCCGTCGGCGGTGAAGCCGATGACCGTCATCAGGTGGCCGGAGGTGCCGTAGCCGGCGCCGGTCAGCTCCTCCTTGCGGAAGGACTGGGAGGTGATCACCGGGATGCCGACCCGGATCAGGGTCTCCAGGTCGGTGAGCGAGCGAAGCCGGGTCACCACCGCGTTCAGGTCGGGGTAGGCGGCCGCGTAGGCGGCGTTGAAGGGCCAGTTGCCGCAGCCGGAGTACTGGTGGTCGTAGGTGTGCCGGGCCGCGTGGCAGACCTGCGGGTCGGCGAAGTCCGGGTTCACCCAGGCCAGGTCGGCGGCCGAGGGCGCACGGCCCCAGTACTCGACGATCATCTGCGAGGAGGTCGGGCTGCACCACGCCTCGCCGCCGTTGTCGTACTCGGGATACTGGCCGACGTGGGTGTTCTGCGAGTAGCGCGGGACGGCCAGCTCGCGGGCGAGGGCGGGCTCGGAGGCCGGGACCGTGAAGCGGTCCGGGACGTCCGAGGCCATCGCGCCGAGCCGCCAGACGGTGGGGGTGAGCGTGGTGCCGGAGCGGCGGTAGAGGGTGAGCCGGAGGCGGTACGAGGTGAGGCGGAGGCCGCTCGCCGGGTCGTCCACGGCGAGGGTGTCCGTCCAGACGGTGCTCCGGCCGTCCGTCTGGTCGTCGACCGAGGTGCGCTTGATGTCGGTGTCGCCGGAGGCCCACCGGCCCATGACGAACCACGGGGTGCCGGTGCCGTCGCCGTAGGTGCCGGAGAGCTCGACCTGGAGCCAGGTGCCGGCCGGCGTGCGGGCGTTCCAGGAGGCGATCACCTCGGTGGCGGGCACGGACGGGGTGTGTGCGGGCGAGGTCCAGCGGGCGTACTCCCAGGCGGAGGTGCGCCCGGTGTGCGGGTCGGTGTAGTCGGTGCGGCCCAGGGGGGCGTCCAGGACCAGGCCCGGGCGGCGCCCGGCGACGGCCCGGGTGCCGTCGGCGTCCCCGGACCGCCAGTCGGTGTACGTGGACCAGAAGCGGTTGGCGACGGTCCCGGGGGCCAGGAGGCCGGCCCCCTCCTCCGTGCCGCCGGGTTCGGACGCCGAGGCCGGTACGGCTCCGGCCGCGGCCGTGCCCGCGGCGGCCGCGAGCGCTGCGGCGAGGACGGTCCGGCGTGAGGCTGATCCGGGCATGGCGAGGACCCCCAGTCGAGGACGGAACGGCGATCGGGCGGGCTGCGCGGGCCCACTATCCCGGCTTCGCGGGGCCTCCGCCAGCACTTCGGCCCGCGTCGCCGCCATCGTCATGGGTATGGACCACTGACGGTGGCACCTCGCTGACCTGCGGCAGCGCCCCTGACCTACGCTGGGCCGCATGGACGACCTCGACCGCGCGGCGCGCGCGCTGCGCCGGCTGCCGCCCTCGCTCGGACCGGTCCGGCTGGTCGCGGTCGACGGCCACGCCGGCTCCGGCAAGTCCACCCTCGCCGGCCGGCTCGCCGCCGCGCTCGGCGGCGCCCCCGTCCTGCGCCTCGACGACCTCGCCAGCCACGACGAGCTCTTCTCCTGGACCGGCCGGCTGCGCGACCAGGTCCTGGAGCCGCTGGCCCGCGGCGCGACCGCGCGCTACCGGCCGTACGACTGGAACCTGCGGCGCTTCGGGCCCGCCCGCGCGCTGCCGCCGGCGCCGGTGGTGCTGGTGGAGGGCGTGGGGGCCGGGCGGCGGGAGCTGCGCCCGCATCTGGCGTGGCTGCTGTGGATGGAGCGGCCGGCCGGGGCGTCCTGGGAGCGGGGCCGGCGCCGGGACGGACCGGAGCAGGCGGCGTTCTGGGATGGCTGGGTGGTGGCGGAGACTCGCCATTTCGCCGAGGACCCTTCGCGGCCCTTCGCCGACACCCTGGTACGGGAGCGGGGCGAGGGGTACGACTGGCTTCCCGGGCCTGCCGTGACAGCGGGCACGGACCAGATCATCACCCACCGTGACGGCCTGATGGTGGCGGACTGAGCCCTCGGAGTTCCGCTTCCGCAAGTGCCTCGACGGCGCTTGACCCCGGGGGCGTACAGGTCTTACGTTCTCAATGTGCGGCTTTTCGACAGCCGCCGCGGACACGAAGCCCCCGGTTGTTCCCCCGTGATCGGGGGCTTCGTTCTGCCCTTCCCCCACCCCTCCGGACCCCCTTCCGGCCCTCGCGCTCACCCAGGGTCACCGATTCCGGATCTTGCGCTTCTTCTTAAGCGCACCACCCCTGCGCAGGTACGATGCCCGCAGGTGCGGTCAAATCCCGTCCATACGCCGACGGTTGTGGGGGACCCGATGGACATCGGCACGCAGGGCGCGCAGGCCCCCGCCGAGCTCGCCTGGCTGCGCGGAGTGGACGCCTACACGATGGGCGCCTATCCGCAGGCCGAGGAGGAGTTCCGGGCGGCGGTCCGGATCGATCCGGGCATGGCGGACGCCTGGCTGGGGCTGCACGCGCTCCGGGTGGACACGACGGCCGCGCTGCTGCGCATGTACCGCAACCGCGAGCGCTTCGGGGAACAGCGCGCCCGGCACCGCCGCACCCTCAACTCCTGGTACTGGCTGGGCTGGTGGGTTCAGCCGGTGCTGGAGAGCCCGCGCGACCTGCTGCTCGCGCACGCCTCCCACTGGCTCGACGGGCGGCACGTGCCGGAGCTGGACCGCGCCCTCGCGGAGCTGCCGCCGGTCGACACCGACCCGCAGGTCCGCTTCCTGCACGCCTGCCGCGCCTACCTGGTCAAGGACTGGGAGCAGCTGGTCCGGCACACCGAGCCGCTCGTCGACGACCCGCTGCTCGGCATCGAGGCCGGTCTCTTCGGCGGCATGGCCCGGGTCCGGCTGGAGATGTACGGGCAGGCCGAGCCGCTCCTCTCGGCGGCCCTGATGCGCTGCCGCAGCGAGCAGCCGCAGCGCAAGGAGCTGCGCTACTGGCTGGCCCGCGCCCACGAGGGCACCGGCCGCAGCGCCGCCGCCCTCCCCCTCTACCGCGCGGTGCACCGCGTCGACCCCGCCTTCATGGACACCGCCGCCCGGCTCGCCGCCATCGCCGAGTACGACGGCTTCGACGGGCTCGACGGCATGGACGAGCAGGCCGGGCTCGCCGCCGTCGCCCTCGGCACGGTGGGCGGCGGCCCCGGCCAGGACGGCACGGACACCGCGGCCGGGCCCGAGACGGAGCCCGGCGCCCCCGGCGACGGGCTGCGCCGCTCCCCCGACCCGGTGCCGGCCGCGCCGCCGGAGGTCGTACGGCACAGCTCGCCGGTGCCCGCGCCGGCCGGGCCGCCGCGCTTCCCGGCCGGACCGACCGACCCGGTGCTGCTCGCCGAGGCCCTCGCCGAACTGGAGGGCATGGTCGGGATGGAGCCGGTGAAGCGGCAGGTCAAGGCGCTCTCGGCACAGCTGGAGATGGCCCGGCTGCGGGCCGGGCAGGGACTGCCGGTGCAGCCGCCGAAGCGGCACTTCGTCTTCTCCGGCCCTTCCGGCACCGGGAAGACGACGGTGGCCCGGATCCTGGGGCGGGTCTTCTACGCGCTCGGCCTGCTCGGCGGCGACCATCTGGTCGAGGCCCAACGGGCCGACCTCGTCGGCGAGTTCCTCGGCCAGACGGCGGTGAAGGCGAACGAGCTGATCGACTCGGCGGTCGGCGGGGTGCTCTTCGTGGACGAGGCGTACGCGCTCTCCAACTCCGGCTACAGCAAGGGCGACGCCTACGGCGACGAGGCCCTCCAGGTGCTGCTGAAGCGGGCCGAGGACAACCGGGACCACCTCGTCGTCATCCTCGCCGGCTACCCGGAGGGGATGGACCGGCTGCTCGCCGCCAACCCCGGGCTCTCCTCCCGCTTCACCACCCGCGTCGACTTCCCCTCCTACCGGCCGGCCGAACTGACCTCGATCGGCGAGGTGCTGGCCGCGGCCAACGGCGACGGCTGGGACGAGGAGGCGCTGGAGGAGCTGCGCTCGATCAGCGCCCACGTGGTCGAGCAGGGCTGGATCGACGAGCTGGGCAACGGACGCTTCCTGCGCACCCTGTACGAGAAGTCCTGCGCCTACCGGGACCTGCGGCTCTCCGGCTACCCGGGTACCCTCACCCGCGACGACCTGGCCACGCTCCGGCTCGGTGACCTCATGCAGGCGTACGGGGAGGTCCTGTCGGGCCGCGGTCCGACGGACCGCGGCCCCCAGCAGGACCCCCCGTTCTGACCTAGGCCGGCACGGGCGACAGCCGGTGGGCGGGGTCGCGGACCTCACCGACCAGCATCTCCAGGACGTCCTCCAGGGCGACCAGGCCGAGGACCCGCCCGGAGGCGTCGGCCACCTGCGCGAGGTGGGTGGCCGCCCGGCGCATCACGGTGAGGGCGTCGTCGAGCGGCAGCTCGGCGCGGAGCGTCGCCATCGGGCGCCACAGCTGCTGCGGCACCGCCCGCTCCCGCTCCTCCAGGTCCAGGACGTCCTTCACGTGCACGAAGCCCATGAAGACGCCCGGGTGCCGGCCCTCGGCGCGGACCGGGAAGCGCGAGTAGCCGGTCCGTACGGTCAGCTCCTCGATCTGGCGGGGGGTGACCGACGGCGGGACGGTGACCAGCGCGGCGGCCGGGATGAGGACGTCGGTGACCGGGCGGCTGCCCAGCTCCAGGGCGTCCTCCAGGCGCTCCTGCTCGGCCGGGTCGAGGAGTCCGGCCTGCCCGGCGTCCTCGACGAGGCGGCCGAGCTGGACGCTGGTGAAGACGGCCTCGATCTCGTCCTTGGGCTCGACCCGGAAGGCCCGCAGCACCAGCCGCGAGCAGGCGCCCAGGGCGGCCGTCACGGGCCGGCAGAGCCGGGCGAAGCCGACCAGGGCGGGGGCGAGCCAGAGCGCGGTCCGCTCCGGCGCGGCCATCGCCAGGTTCTTCGGGACCATCTCGCCGATGACGAGGTGGAGGAAGACGACCACGGCGAGGGCGATCACATAGCCGAGCGGGTGGATCAGCCCGGCGGGGACGCCGACGGCGTGGAAGGCCGGCTCCAGGAGGTGGGCAACGGTCGGTTCGGCGACCGCGCCCAGCGTCAGCGAGCAGACGGTGATGCCGAACTGGGCGGCGGCCATCATCCGCGGCAGGTTCTCCAGGCCGTACAGCACCTGGGCGGCGCGGGCGCCGCCGAGCGGCTCGATCTGGCTGCGGCGGACGGAGACGAGCGCGAACTCGGCGCCGACGAAGAAGCCGTTGGCCAGGACGAGGAGGACGGCGAGGAGGAGTTGCAGGGTGCTCATCGGGCCGCCTCCGCCATCGGCACCGGGGCGGTGCGCACGATCCGGACCCGTTCGGCCCGGAAGCGGTCGACGCGGCGGACCGAGAGCCGCCAGCCGGGCAGTTCGGCGCGGTCGCCGGGGGCGGGGATGCGGCCGAGGAGGTCGGCGACGAGCCCGGCGACGGTCTCGTACGGGCCGTCCGGCACGTCGAGTCCTATCCGGCGCAGGGTGTGGACGCGGCAGGAGCCGTCGGCCTCCCAGGCGGGGCGGCCGTCCTCGGCGGGCGCGGCGGCCAGCTCGGGGCGGGCGTCGGCGGCGGTGTCGTGCTCGTCGCGGACCTCGCCGACGAGTTCCTCGACGATGTCCTCCAGGGTGACCACGCCGGCCGTGCCGCCGTACTCGTCGACGACGACGGCGATCGGCTGTTCGCGGCGCAGCCGCTCCAGCAGGGCCTGGACGGGCAGTGACTCGGGGACGAGGAGCGGCGGGACGGTGATCCGGCCGACCGGGGTCCGCGGGCGGGCGTCGGGGGCGACGGCGAGCGCGTCCTTGAGGTGGACCATGCCGACGACCTCGTCGATGCGGTCCCGGTAGACGGGGAAGCGCGAGAGGCCGGTGGCGCGGGTGAGGTTGAGGACGTCGGCCGCGGTGGCGTCCCACTGGAGGGCGCTGACCTTCACGCGCGGGGTCATGACCTGTTCGGCGGTGAGGCCGGCGAGGGACAGGGTCCGTACGAAGAGGTCGGCGGTGTCCTGTTCGAGGGCGCCGGCGCGGGCCGAGTGCCGGGCGAGCGATTCCAGCTCGCCGGGGGTGCGGACCGAGTCCAGCTCGTCGGTGGGCTCCACGCCGAGGGCGCGGACCAGTCCGTTCGCCACCCGGTTGAGCAGGGCGATCACCGGCCGGAAGAGGGCGGAGAAGCGGCGCTGCGGGGCGGCGACGAAGCGGGCGACCTGGAGCGGCCGGGAGACCGCCCAGTTCTTGGGGACGAGTTCGCCGACGACCATCTGCACCGCCGAGGCGAGCAGCATGCCGATCACCACGGCGACGCCGGAGGCGGCGCCCGCGGGGAGCCCGGTGGCGGCCAGCGGGGCGCTGAGCAGTCCGGCGAGCGCGGGCTCGGCGAGCATGCCGACGACGAGCGAGGTGAGGGTGATCCCGAGCTGGGTGCCGGAGAGCTGGAAGGACAGCTCGCGCAGCGCCGAGACGACGGTGCGGGCGCGCCGGTCGCCGGCGGCCGCGGCCCGCTCGGCCTCCGCGCGCTCGACGGTCACGAGACCGAACTCGGCGGCGACGAAGAAGCCGTTGGCGAGGATGAGGAGGAAGGCTGCCAGCAGGAGCAGCAGGGAGACGATCATGCCGCCGCCTCGGACGAGGGGGCGGCGCAGGTACTACCGGACGATCCGTCCATTGCCGGAGGGAGTCACTCCTCGGGTCGAAGGGTGGCCTCGCAGGCCGCCGGCGGCGGCCCTGTGCACGCGAGGCGGTGGTGCGCCGGGCACCACCGCCTCCAGATTAGCCACGCCGACGCCCCGCGTGGCAGGGGGACGCCCCGGATGGGGGACGGACCGGGCTGAACCCTGACGTCCGGACCGGGGTTCAGGCCGTCTCGGCGCCCGTGCCGTGGCTGTCCGCGAGGGCCCGCAGGGCGCGGGCGTCCCTGATGGCGGACTCCTTGGCGATGCCGGGCTGGATGCCGAGGGCGGGCAGGCTGGTGCCGTCGCTGAGGTCCAGGAAGACCCACGGGTCGCCGGGGCGGAGGTTGACCCGGAGGATCTCCGCCCAGGCGAGGCGCCGGGTGCGGGTGATGTTGACGACCGTGACGCCCTCGTCGTCGGCGACGACCTTGGGGCGGCTCAGCAGCACCAGGACGCCGAGGAAGAGCGCGGCGGTGAAGACGAAGCTGACCCGCTCCCCCGGTCCGAGCCGTTCCAGCATCAGCGCCACGGCGGTGATCGCCGCGAACATGGCGACCCCCACGGTCAGCAGGACGGCGCGGGTGCGGCCCGGCCGGAAGGTGACCGGGAGGGCGGGCGTGAGCGGCTCGGACATCGGGGTACCTCGGTGCCAGAAGTGGTGCGGCGGGGTCAGAGACGGCAGGCGTGGATCGCGGTGGTGAGGATCGCGCGGGCGCCGATCTCGTACAGGTCGTCCATGATCCGCTGCGCCTCCTTGGCGGGGACCATCGCGCGGACGGCGACCCAGCCCTCGTTGTGCAGCGGGGAGATGGTCGGCGACTCCAGGCCCGGGGTGAGGGCGACGGCCTGCTCCAGGTGCTCGGCGCGGCAGTCGTAGTCCATCATCACGTAGCTGCGGGCGACCAGGACGCCCTGGAGGCGGCGCAGGAACTGCTGGACCTGCGGCTGGTCGGTCTCGGCGCCGTGGCGGCGGACGACGATCGCCTCGGACTTCAGGATCGGCTCGCCGATGACCTCCAGGCCGGCGTTGCGCAGGCTGGTGCCGGTCTCGACCACGTCGGCGATGACCTGGGCGACGCCGAGCTGGATGGCGGTCTCGACCGCGCCGTCGAGGTGGACGACGGAGGCGTCGATGCCCTGGTCGGCGAGGTGCTTGGCGACGATGCCCTCGTAGGAGGTGGCGATCGTCATGCCGCCGAAGTCCTCCGGGCCGTTCGCGGTGCCCGGGCGGGTGGCGTAGCGGAAGGTGGAGCGGCCGAAGTTCAGCGCCAGGATCTCCTCGGCGCTCGCGCCGGAGTCGAGGAGCAGGTCACGGCCGGTGATGCCGATGTCGAGCTTCCCGGACGCCACGTAGAGGGCGATGTCCTTCGGCCGCAGGTAGAAGAACTCGACCTCGTTGTCGGGGTCGATGACCACCAGCTCCTTGGACTCCTTGCGCTGGCGGTAGCCCGCCTCATGGAGCATGGCCGACGCAGGTCCGGAGAGGGAACCCTTGTTGGGGACGGCGATGCGCAGCATGGGGTGGGCTTCCTTTGCCTGGGAGTGGTGGGAGCTGGGGGGTGTGTGTGCTCAGAGGTGGGCGTAGACGTCGTCGAGGGAGATCCCGCGGGCGACCATCATCACCTGGACGTGGTACAGCAGCTGCGAGATCTCCTCGGCGGCGGCTTCCTTGCCCTCGTACTCGGCGGCCATCCAGACCTCGGCGGCCTCCTCGACGACCTTCTTGCCGATGGCATGGACGCCCTTGCCGACCAGCTCGGCGGTGCGGGAGGTGCTGGGGTCGCCGTTGGCGGCCTTGAGCTGAAGCTCGGTGAAGAGCTCTTCGAAGGTTTTGTTCGCCATGATGTCCTTAGGGTACGGCTTCACCCGGCGGCCCCGTCGCCAGGGTTCACTCCGTGGACTTGCGCCAGGGCTCGCTGACCGTCCGGAGGATGGTGGCGGTGGCGACGGCGGCGGTGACCGCTTCGTGTCCCTTGTCCTCGTTCGACCCCTCCAGGCCGGCGCGGTCCAGCGCCTGCTCCTCGTTGTCGCAGGTCAGCACGCCGAAGCCGACGGGGACGCCGGTGTCGATCGAGACCTGGACGAGGCCCTGGGTGACGCCCTGGCACACGTAGTCGAAGTGGGGGGTGCCGCCGCGGATGACCACGCCGAGGGCGACGATCGCGTCGTAGCCGCGCTCCGCGAGGACCTTCGCCACGACCGGGAGCTCGAAGCTGCCGGGGACGCGGAGCAGGGTGGGCTCGTCGATGCCGAGTTCGGACAGGGCGCGCAGGGCGCCGTCCACCAGGCCGTCCATGATCTTCTCGTGCCACTGGGCCGCGACGACCGCGACCCGCAGGTCGCCGCAGTTCTTCACGCTGAGGACGGGTGCGCCCTTGCCGCTCATGGTTCTCCTTGCTCGGTGCGTAGACGATCGGGGTTACTGGTTGCCGCAGGTGGGGGCCGGGGAGCCGTCCAGCCAGGGCAGGTCGTGGCCCATCCGGTCCCGCTTGGTGCGCAGGTACCGGAGGTTGTGCTCGCCGGCCGTGACGGGCATCGGCTCGCGGCCCTCGACGGCGAGGCCGTGGCGGGTGAGGGCGTCGATCTTGTCGGGGTTGTTGGTCATCAGGCGGAGGCTGCGGACGCCGAGGTCGGCGAGGATCTGCGCGCCGGCCGCGTAGTCGCGGGCGTCGGCGGGCAGGCCGAGTTCGAGGTTGGCGTCGAGGGTGTCGCGGCCGCGCTCCTGGAGTTCGTACGCGCGCAGCTTGGAGAGCAGGCCGATGCCGCGTCCCTCGTGGCCGCGGAGGTAGACGACGACGCCGCGGCCGGCCTCCTGGATGCGGTCCATGGACGCCTGGAGCTGGGGGCCGCAGTCGCAGCGCAGCGAGTGGAAGACGTCGCCGGTGAGGCATTCGGAGTGGACCCGGACGAGGACGTCGGTGCCGTCGCCGATCTCGCCGTGGACGAGGGCGACGTGTTCGACGCCGTCGACGGTGGAGCGGTAGCCGTAGGCGGTGAAGTCGCCGTGGGCGGTGGGGAGGTGGACCTCGGCCTCGCGGCGGACGGTGGGCTCGGCGGAGCGGCGGTAGGCGATCAGGTCCTCGATGGAGATGATCGTCAGGCCGTGCTTGCGGGCGAAGGGGACGAGTTCGGGCAGGCGGAGCATCACGCCGTCCTCGCCGGCGATCTCGACGATCGCGCCGGCCGGGCGGAGGCCGGCGAGGCGGGCCAGGTCGACGGCGGCCTCGGTGTGGCCGGGGCGGGCGAGGACGCCGCCCTCGCGGGCGCGCAGCGGGAAGATGTGGCCGGGGCGGACGAAGTCGGTGGGCTCGTGCCGGCCGCTCGCCAGCATGCGGAGGGTGGTGGCGCGGTCGGCGGCGGAGATGCCGGTGGTGACGCCGTGCTCGGGGCCCGCGTCGACGGAGACGGTGAAGGCCGTCCGCATCGACTCGGTGTTGTGGTCGACCATCTGCGGGAGGTGGAGCCGCTCCAGTTCGTCGTGCTCCATGGGGGCGCAGATCAGGCCGCGGCACTCGCTCATCATGAAGGCGACGACCTCGGGGGTGGCCTTCTCCGCGGCGATGACGAGGTCGCCCTCGTTCTCGCGGTCCTCGTCGTCGACGACGACGACGGGGCGGCCTGCGGCGATGTCGCGGATCGCCTGCTCGACGGGGTCGAGGGCGAGGCTCTCTTCGAGGTCCCAGGCGTTCATGCGGGGGCTCCTTCCAGAGCGGGGGCGGTGCGCGTGCGGAGCCACCAGTCGCGCAGGCCCCACAGGACCAGCGCGCCGTAGAGGACGTAGACGAAGCCGGAGAAGGCGTAGCCGTTGGCGAAGTTCAGCGGGACGCCGACGAGGTCGACGAGCAGCCAGGCGAACCAGAACTCGACCATGCCGCGGGCCTGGGCGTACATGGCGACCACGGTGCCGACGAAGATGTACGCGTCGGGCCAGGGGTCCCAGGAGAGGGTGGGGAACGCCTCGAAGAGCAGGGCGACCGCGACGGTGCCCGCGGCGGCCGCGCCGACCATGGCGGCGCGCTCGCGCCAGGTGGCGAAGCGGACGGCGATGTGCCCGTCGGCGCCGCCGTCCTTGCCGCGCTGCCACTGCCACCAGCCGTAGAGGGCCACCAGCATGACGACGACCTGCTTGCCGGCGCTGCCGGTGAGGTGTCCGAAGAAGGCGCCGAAGAGGATGAGGCCGGCGAGGAACTGGACGGGCCAGGTCCACACGGAGCGGCGCCAGCCGAGGGTGAGGGCTATGAGGCCGAAGATGTTCCCGACCATGTCCGACCAGATGATGTGCTGGCCGAAGAGGGTGAACGCCTCGGAGTTGAGCCAGTTCACTTGACGTTCTCCTGCGCGTTCGGGCCGAGCAGCCGCTCGACGTACTTGGCGATGACGTCCACCTCGAGGTTGACCGGGGCGCCGGGCTGCTTGTGGCCCAGGGTGGTCAGGGCGAGCGTGGTGGGGATGAGGCTGATGGTGAACCAGTCGTCGCCGACCTCGACCACGGTGAGGCTGACGCCGTCGACGGTGATGGAGCCCTTCTCGACGACGTAGCGGGCGAGTTGCGCGGGGAGGCCGACCCTGACGAGCTCCCAGTGCTCGGAGGGGGTCCGCTCCAGGATGGTGCCGGTGCCGTCCACGTGGCCCTGGACGATGTGGCCGCCGAGGCGGCCGCCGACGGCCATGGGGCGCTCCAGGTTGACCCGGGAGCCGACCTCGAGGGCGCCGAGGCTGGACCGCTTCAGGGTCTCGGCCATGACGTCGGCGGTGAACTCGCCGTCGCCGAACTCGACGACCGTGAGACAGACACCGTTGACGGCGATGGAGTCGCCGTGCTGGGCGCCTTCCGTGACCAGGGGGCCGCGCAGCCGGAAGCGGGAGGCGTCCTCCAGCTGCTCGACGGCGACGACCTCGCCCAGTTCTTCGACGATTCCGGTGAACACGGTCAGGCTCCCTTGGGGGTGGCGGTGATGCGGAGGTCGGGTCCGATGGGCGTGGTCTCGGTGATGTCGAGCCGCAACGCCTGGGTGATGGTGGTGATTCCGGCGTCGGCGAGGGCGTTCGGGCCCGCGCCGAGGAGGACCGGGGCGAGGTAGCCGACGACCTGGTCGACGGCCCCGCCGGCGAGGAAGGCGCCCGCGAGGGTGGGGCCGCCTTCGAGGAGGACGGAGCGGATGCCGCGCGCGTACAGCTGGGTGAGCAGCTCATGCACGCCGACGCGGCCGTCGTGCAGCGGCAGCCGGAGGATGTCGACGCCGGGCAGGTGCCGGGTGTCGGCGTCCTCGCCGACGACCAGCAGGGTGGGTGCGGCGTCGTCGAGGATCCGGG
This sequence comes from Streptomyces sp. NRRL F-5727, assembly GCF_000719555.1. Classification (GTDB taxonomy): domain Bacteria; phylum Actinomycetota; class Actinomycetes; order Streptomycetales; family Streptomycetaceae; genus Streptomyces. Next base: position 103,373 of record NZ_JOGX01000009.1, on the reverse strand, counting down.
CGGTGGGCAGCAGTCCGGCGTGGGTGTCGAGGGCGACCCGCAGCGGCTGGGTGGCGCCCTCGACGCCCCGGACGGCGAGGTGCGGGTCGTCGGTGCGGAGCGTCCCGCCGCCGACCAGGACGGCGTCGGCCTCGGCGCGCAGCCGGTGGACGTCGGCGCGGGACTCGGCGGAGCTGATCCACCGGGAGGTGCCGTCGGCGGCGGCGGTCCGGCCGTCGAGGGTGGCGGCGTACTTCCAGCGGACGAAGGGGCGGCCGGTGCGGACGGAGGTGAGCCAGGCGAGGTTGCCGGCCTCGGCCTCGTCCGCCAGGAGGCCGGCCCCGACCTCGACGCCGGCCGCGCGGAGGGTGTCGGCGCCGCCGGTGGCCTGCGGGTTCGGGTCGCCGACGGCGTAGACGACGCGGGCGACGCCGGCCTCGATCAGGGCCTGGGCGCACGGGCCGGTGCGGCCGGTGTGGTTGCAGGGTTCGAGGGTGACGTAGGCGGTGCCGCCGCGGGCGAGGACGCCGGCCGCGCGCAGGGCGTGGACCTCGGCGTGCGGGCCGCCGGCGCGCTGGTGCCAGCCCTCGCCGACCTGGTGGCCGGAGGCGTCGGTGATGACGCAGCCGACGACGGGGTTGGGGCTGGTGGAGCCGAGACCGCGGGCGGCGAGCGCGATCGCGCGTCGCATGGCGGTGATGTCGGCTGGCGTGGCCACCGGGTCCTCCTGCCTCTTCGGGCACGGACTCCGGGGCCTGTCGATGTCGACAGGGAGCGGGTACGACGGCTGCGCAGAGGGTGTGCCGGAACGGCCGGAGGTCCACGGGTGCGCCGGCGGAGACCGCGGCGACCAGCGGACGTACGGCCGGCACACCCCTGTCAGGGGTCGCCCGCCGCGCACTGCCTCCCATCCGGACTTTCACCGTCGGTCCAGGAATCTCACCTGGTCAACCGGCCGCTGGCTGCGGACGGGTCGCGGACTATACCGCCGGTTCGGAATTACACCGACCCCGGAGTGCGCTGCTGCTGATACACGGCCAGTGTGCCACGCCCTGTCAACGGGCATGCACACGAACCCTGTGCGATGACTCACACGATCCCACGGAAATCCCGGTTGGTCCAGACCTATTGACGCACTGGTCTAGTCCTCTTAATGTCCGTGTCACCTCCGCGGAACGGCCCGCCGGTGTGCGCACGCCCCGGGCCCAACACGTACCACCCCCTTGTTCGTTGCGTGTTTCTTCACCCTCCCCGAGGAGGACCCGATCGTGCTGTCCCCCACGACCAAGAGAGCGTCGCTGCTCGCGTCCGGTGCCGCCGTCGCCGGTCTGCTGCTCAGCTCGCTCGCCGGCGGCGTCTCGTACGCCGCCGACAACGAGAGCTGTCGCCCCGACGGCCTGTACAAGACGCCCGGCGTCGACGTCCCGTACTGCTCGGTCTACGACACCGAGGGCCGCGAGAAGATGGGCGCCGACCACCAGCGCCGCGTCATCGGCTACTTCACGGGCTGGCGCACCGGCAAGAACGGCGAGCCCGCGTACCTCGCCAACAACATCCCGTGGGACAAGATCACCCACATCAACTACGCCTTCGGCCACATCGGCGGCGACAACAGGCTCTCGGTCGGCACGGACGGCCCGGACAACGCCGCCACGGGCATGACCTGGCCCGGCGTGGCGGGCGCCGAGATGGACCCGGCCCTCCCCTACAAGGGCCACTTCAACCTGCTGAACAAGTTCAAGAAGCAGCACCCCGACGTCAAGACGCTGATCTCCGTCGGCGGCTGGGCCGAGACCGGCGGCTACTTCGCCGACAACGGCGACCGGGTGAACTCCGGCGGCTTCTACTCGATGGCCACCAACGCCGACGGCTCGGTCAACCAGGCCGGCATCGACACCTTCGCCACCTCGGCGGTCGACTTCATCCGGAAGTACGGGTTCAACGGCGTCGACATCGACTACGAGTACCCGACCACCATGAAGGACGCGGGCAACCCGCTCGACTGGACCTTCGCCAACGCGCGCCGCGCCGGCCTGGTCCAGGGCTACGCGGCCCTCATGAAGACCCTGCGCGAGAAGCTGGACACGGCCGGCGCCGCCGACGGCAGGCACTACCTGCTGACCGTCGCCGCCCCGTCCTCCGGCTACCTGCTGCGCGGCATGGAGACCTTCCAGGTCCAGAAGTACCTGGACTACGTCAACATCATGTCGTACGACCTGCACGGCGCCTGGAACGAGTACGTCGGCCCGAACGCCTCGCTCTTCGACGACGGCAAGGACGGCGAGCTCGCCGCCGCCAACGTCTACGGCTCCTCCCAGTACGGCGGCATCGGCTACCTCAACACCGACTGGGCGTACCACTACTTCCGCGGCTCCATGCCGGCCGGCCGGATCAACATCGGCCTGCCCTACTACACCCGCGGCCACAAGAACGTGCAGGGCGGCACCGACGGCCTCTGGGGCAAGGCCACCGCGGCCACCTGCCCGGCCGGCGCCGGTCTGACCAAGTGCGGCGACGGTGCCGTCGGCATCGACAACCTGTGGCACGACAAGGACACCGCGGGCAAGGAGTCGCCCGCCGGCTCCAACCCGATGTGGCACGCCAAGAACCTGGAGAAGGGGATCGTCGGCGACTACGTCACGCGGTACGGCTTCCCGGCGAACACCACCCTGACCGGCACCTACGCCCGCAAGTACGACTCGACCCTGGTCGCGCCGTGGCTGTGGAACGCCGAGAAGAAGGTCTTCCTCTCCACCGAGGACGAGCAGTCCGTGGCCGCCAAGGCCGACTACGTGGTCGACCGCGGCATCGGCGGCACCATGGTCTGGGAGATGGCCGGCGACTACTCCTGGAACGCCGCCAAGGGCCAGTACGAGATGGGCTCCACGCTCACCTCGCTGATGTACGACAAGTTCAAGGCCGCCACCCCGTACGGCGCCAAGAAGTCGAACAAGGCGCTGCCCACCCAGGCCGTGAACATCGAGACCGCCTTCACCGAGTTCAAGCTGGGCGACTCGAACTACCCGATCACGCCCAAGGTGAAGATCACCAACCGGACGAACACCACGCTGCCCGGCGGCACGGAGTTCCAGTTCGACTACGGCACCTCGGCCCCGGCCAACGCCTCCGACCAGTCCGGCTTCGGCACCAAGGTCATCAGCAGCGACCACACGGGCTCCAACGTGGGCGGCCTGAAGGGCGACTTCCACCGGGTCTCCCTGAAGCTCCCGGCCTGGCAGAGCCTCGCCCCGGGCGCGACGGTCGAGCTCGCCTTCAACTACTACCTGCCGGTGTCCACCCCCTCCAACTGGACGGTGAACATCAACGGCACCACGTACGCCCTCGCCGGCGACCTGGCGCGCGGCACGACGACCGTGGAGCCCGGCACGGGCACCACCCCGCCGACCACGCCGCCCACCACGCCGCCGACGACCCCGCCGACCACTCCCCCGACCACCCCGCCGACGACGCCGCCCGCGGGCTGCACCGCCCCGGCGTACGTGGCCGGCCAGGTCTACAACGCGGGCAACGAGGTCTCCCACAAGAGCCGCAAGTGGAAGGCGAAGTGGTGGACCCAGAACGAGGAGCCGGGCACGACCGGCGAGTGGGGCGTCTGGCAGGACCTGGGCGCCTGCTGATCCCTCCGGCCCGCTGATCCCCTCCTGAAGAACCCCCGGCGGCGGTCTCACGGCCCTTGGCCGCCGCCGGGCCGCCCGCTCCGCGCCGCGCCCCCCTGTCCGGGGCGCGGCGCGGTCGCGTTCTCCGGGGCGCTCCTACGGGAAGAGCGCGTCCTGCGCCGTGTCCCGGGCGCGCAGCAGCGCGCCGCGCAGGACGGCCGCGTCGCCGAGGACGGTGGCGCGGACCTCGGTACGGAGCGGGGAGAGCGCGGCCAGCTCGGCCTCGACGCGGGCGGCGAGCTCCGGACCGCCCTGGTGGCCGGTCTCGCCGGCGAGGACCACACAGCCCGGGTCCAGGACGGAGGCGACGGCCGCCGCGCCCACGGCGAGCCGGCGGGCGTAGGCGTCGAGGAAGGCGGTGTGCCCGGAGGCGAGGGCGCCTGCCGGGTCGAGGCCGTGCTCGGCGGCGAGGGCCTCGACGGCGACGGTGCTCACCAGCTCGTGGAAGCCGCCGTCGCAGCCGGTCGACGAGGGCAGCCCGGAGGTGCCGGGCACCGGCAGGAAGCCGATCTCGCCGGCGCCGCCGGAGGCGCCGCGGCGCACCCGGCCGCCGAGGACGACGGCGGCGCCCACCCCCTGGCCGAGCCAGAGCAGGACGAAGTCCTCCCGGTCCCGGGCCGCGCCCTCGCGCAGCTCGGCGACGGCGGCGAGGTTGGTCTCGTTCTCGACGAGCACATGGGCGGGGAGCCGTTCCTGGAGCACGCCGACGAGCCGGCGGTGCCAGGCGGGCAGCCCGGTGGAGTCGCGGAGCTCCCCGGTGGCCGGGTCGATCAGGCCGGGCGCGCCGACGGCCACGGTGTGCAGCCGCTGGACGCCCGCCTCCCGCGCGGTGCGCTCCAGGAGGGCGACCGCCTTCTCGACGGCGGGGCCGGTGCCGGCGTCCTCGCCGACCGGGGCGGCCGCCTCGGCGAGCGGGGTGCCGAGCAGGTCGGTGACGGTGACGGAGACCGAGCGGGTGCGGACGTCGAGCGCGGCGAGGTGGGCGCGGTCGGCGACGAGTCCGTACAGCTTGGCGTTGGGGCCGCGGCGCTCGGCGCCGGCCTCGCCGACGACGTGCACCAGGCCCGAGCCGCTGAGCCGCTCGACGAGGTCGGCGACGGTGGGCCGGGAGAGCCCGGTGAGGGTCTTGAGCTGGGCTGCCGTCAACGGGCCCTCGTCCTGGAGCAGGCGCAGGGCGAGCCGGTCGTTGATGGCCCGGGCGGTGCTCGGGGATGCGGCCATGCGGTGATCCTCTCAGACGCTTCCCCGCCGTCTTCTCTCCGGACCACTATTTATCAGGCAGGGTTCCTGATAGTTTACGGGACACACCACGCGACTCCGGGAGGGACCCATGGCGGCGGAGACCGTCCTCAGCTCCGAACGGCTTCGGCGGGCCCGCTTCGCCGTCGCCGCCGTCTTCTGCGTCCACGGCGCCGTCACCGGCAGCTTCGCCACCCGGATCCCCTGGATCCAGGAGCACGCGGGGGTCAGCGCCGGCCAGCTCGGCCTGGCGCTCGCCTTCCCCGCCCTCGGCGCCTCGCTCGCGATGCCGCTGGCCGGCCGGATCAGCCACCGCTTCGGCGCCCGCACCGCCCTGCGCGGCCTGCTCGCGCTGTGGACCCTCTCGCTCACCCTGCCCTCACTCGCCCCGAACATCTGGGGCCTGTGCGCGGCGCTCTTCGTCTACGGCGCCACGGCGGGCATGTCCGACGTGGCGATGAACGCGCTCGGCGTCGAGACCGAGAACCGGCTCGGCCGCTCGATCATGTCCAGCCTGCACGGCATGTGGAGCGTGGGCGCGCTGCTCGGCTCGGCGGCCGGCACCGTCGCCGCCCACCTCGGCGGCGACGCCCGCCTCCACCACCTGATCGCCGCGCTCGTCCTCACCGCCCTCGGCCTCGCCCTCTGCCAGGGCGTCCTGGACCCGGCGCCCGCCGAGGAGGAAGAGGCCCCGCCGCGCTTCGCGCTGCCGCCGAGGTCCGCGCTGGTCATCGGCGCCATCGGCTTCTGCGCGGTCTTCGCCGAGGGCGCCAGCCTCGACTGGTCGGCCGTCTACCTCCGCGACGAGCTGGGCGGCTCGGCCGGCCTCGCCGCCGCCTCCACCACCGCCTTCGCGCTCACCATGGCCCTGGCCCGGCTGGCCGGCGACCGGGTCGTGGACCGCTTCGGCGCGGTCCGTACCGTGCGGGTCGGCGGCGTGGCCGCCACCCTCGGCGGGATCCTGGTCGTCATCGCCCCGAACGCCGTCGCCGCCACCGCCGGCTTCGGACTGATCGGCCTCGGGGTGGCGGTCGTCGTCCCGCTGGCCTTCGCCGCCGCCGCCCGCAGCGGCCCGAACCCGAGCCAGGCCATCGCGGGCGTCGCCACCATCACGTACACCTCCGGTCTGATCGCCCCCTCCGCGATCGGCGGCATCGCGGACGCCACCTCGCTGGTCTTCTCCTTCGGCCTGGTCACCGCGCTCTCCTTCGGCCTGGTGCTGGGCGCGGGCGTGCTGCGGACCGCCCCGCGCGCGGCGTCGGCGGCGCCCGCCGGCACGGACGCGGCGAAGAGCGCGGGCCCGGTCGGCTGAGCCCGTACCGGGGGCGCCGCGGCACCCCCTCCCCCGGCCGGTTCCGGCGCATACCATATGGCTGATCTTTTACGGCCGTGCCACGACGGCCCCCACGACGGCCCCCCGCGGCCGCCGGAACCGGAGAACGGGAGCGACCTCATGAACCTCGGCGTGCGCTGGACCCTGCACGGGGACGGGAGAACGCCCGCCCCCGGGGCCGTCGTCCGCCCCGACGAGCGCCTCTCCTGGCCCCGTACCGCCGGGCTCGGCGCACAGCACGTGGTCGCCATGTTCGGGGCCAGCTTCGTCGCCCCGGTGCTGATGGGCCTCGACCCGAACCTCGCGATCATGATGTCCGGCGTCGCCACGGTCGTCTTCCTGCTCGCGACCCGCGGCACCATCCCCTCGTACCTCGGCTGCTCGCTCTCCTTCGTCGGCGTGGCCGCCGCGATCCGGGCCTCCGGCGGCAGCAGCGCCACCGTCACCGGCGCCGTCCTCGTCGTGGGCGCGGTGCTCTTCCTGGCCGGCCTCGCGGTGCGGCGGTTCGGCGCGCGGATCATCCACGCGGCGATGCCGCCGGTGGTGACGGGTGCCGTCGTCATGCTGATCGGCTTCAACCTGGCGCCGGTGACCGCCTCCACGTACTGGCCGCAGGACCAGTGGACGGCGCTCCTGGTGATGCTCTTCACCGGTCTCGCCGTGGTCTGCCTGCGCGGCTTCTGGTCGCGGATCGCGATCTTCCTCGGCCTGGTCTTCGGCTACGCGATCTCCTGGGTCTTCGACCTGGTCTTCGGGAAGATCCACTCGATGTCCCCGGGCGGCGAGGTCACCGACCACTGGCGGCTCGACCTCTCCGGCGTCGCCGAGGCCGACTGGATCGGTCTTCCCTCCTTCCACGGCCCCAGCTTCGAGTGGTCCGCGATCCTGGTCGCGCTCCCCGTCGTCATCGCCCTCATCGCCGAGAACGCCGGCCATGTGAAGGCCGTCGGCGAGATGACCGGCGACAACCTCGACGACAGGCTGGGCACCGCGATCGCCGCCGACGGCGCCGCGTCGATGCTCTCCACCGCCGTGGGCGGCCCGCCGAACACCACGTACTCCGAGAACATCGGCGTCATGGCCGCCACCCGCGTCTACTCCACGGCCGCCTACTGGGCCGCCGCCGGCTTCGCGCTGCTCTTCGGCCTCTGCCCCAAGTTCGGCGCGGTCGTCGCCGCCATCCCCGGCGGCGTCCTCGGCGGCATCACGGTGATCCTCTACGGCATGATCGGCCTGCTCGGCGCCCAGATCTGGATCAACGCCAAGGTCGACCTGCGCAACCCGCTCAACCTGGTCCCGGCCGCCGCCGGCATCATCATCGGCGTCGGCGGCGTGAAGCTCACCTTCACCGACACCTTCGAGGTGGGCGGCATCGCGCTCGGCACGATCGTCGTCATCACCGGCTACCACGTGCTGCGCGCCTTCGCCCCGGCCCACCTGAAGGCCGCCCCCACGGAGCAGGAGCCGCTGCTCGACGCCGGCACCAGCTCGTACGAGAAGGGCTCCGGCGACACGGCGAAGAACTGACGTATTCGCCCGTTCCGGCGAAGCCGGGCCGCAGGGACTCCCTCCCGGGCCCGGCGGCTGGAAGTCTGCCCCCATGGCGCAGACCCAGTGGACGGACGATCGGATCGGGCAGTTCGTGGCGGTCGACCCCGTGGTGGACCGGATGCGGTCGCTGCGGGCGGCCTGGCACCCGGCCGACGGGGTCGCCGTCTTCAACCGGGTGTACCTGACGGTCACCGAGGAGATCGGCCACGCCATCGAGGCAGGCGCCTTCGGGGACCGGCGGGCCGCCGCCACCCTGGACGTGCGCTTCGCCGAGCGCTATCTCGCCGCCGTCGACGCCTACGCCTCCGGCGGCCCCGGCCCGGCCTGCTGGCGGCCCCTCTTCCACTACCGCCGCCACCCCGGCGTCACCCCGCTGCAGTTCGCGCTGGCCGGGATCAACGCGCACATCGGGCACGACCTGGCACTCGCCGTGGTCGACGCGTGCGCCACCCTGGAGTGCGGTCCCAAGGACCTGGAGGACGAGTTCGACCGGGTCGGCGACGTCCTCGTCCTCCTGGAGGAGCGGATCCGCGAGGAGCTGATGCCGGGCCCGGACCTCCTGGAGATCGCGGACCCGCTGACGCATCTGCTCGGCTGCTGGAGCCTGGACCGGGCCCGCGACGGGGCCTGGCTGGCCGCCCGCTCGCTCTGGCAGCTGCGGGCGCTGCCGGGGCTCGCGGGCGAGTTCACGGAGCGGCTCGACCGCTCGGTGGGGCTGGTGGGCCGGATGCTGCTCACCCCGCTCGCCCGCCCCTAGGACCACCGCGTGAGGACGTCCCGGACCGTGATCCCGGGGTGCCGATCAGCCCGCGCAGCGCCCCGTCGGGGTCGGATCCCCCGCCGGGGGGCGGCTCACACGCGGAGGGAGTCAGTCCTCCGGCAGCTCGACCGGGGCGATCTCGTCGTAGACGTCGCCCGGACCCGGGTTGGTGGCGTCGGTCGCGCCGCCGAAGTGGTGCATCACGCCCCACACCGCGTTGAGCGCCGTCTGCACCGCACCCTCGGCCCAGCCGGCCGTCCACGAGATGTCGTCGCCGGCGAGGAAGATGCCGCGCTTGTCCTCGGGGAGGCGGTCCTGCATGAAGTGGGTGAAGAGGCGCCGCTGGTAGCGGTAGTGGCCGGGCAGGTTGGCCTTGAAGGCGCCCATGAAGTAGGGCTCGTTCTCCCAGGAGACCGTCACCGGGTTGCCGATGATGTGCTTCCGGATGTCGACCTTCGGGTAGATCTCGCCGAGCGACTTCAGCATGACCTCCATCCGCTCGTTGGCGGAGAGCGGCAGCCACTTCAGGCTGTCGTCGCACCACGTGTACGAGAGGCAGATGACGGCCGGCTTGTCCGGGCCGTCGTCCAGGAGGTAGGTGCCGCGGGTCATCCGGTCGGTGAGCGTCATCGACATGACGTCCCGCCCGGTCTCCTCGTCCTTGTCCAGCCAGAACGGCCGGTCGACGGGCACGAAGAGCTTGGAGGACTCCATGTAGTGGGTCCGCTCGATCGCCGTCCAGTGGTCGATCGGGAAGAGCGAGTCGTCGCAGGCGATCTTGGAGAGCAGCATCCAGGACTGGGCGGTGAAGATCGCCGCCTGGTAGGTGCGGATGTCGCCGGAGGCGTCGGTGACGGTGATCCGGTTGCCCGCCGTGCGGTTCAGCCGGGTGACGGCCGGCTTCGGCCGGCCGCCCTCGTGCAGCGTGGCCAGCGAGGTGCCCTGCGCCCAGTGGACGATCTTCTCCGGCTCGCGCTCCCACAGGCGCAGCGGCAGCTGCTGCGAGCCGCCGACGATGCCGCGGTGGTGGTCGTCGGCCTCGGTGTAGACGACCCGGAGGATCTCCAGGATGGAGTTGGGGAAGTCGGTGTCCCAGCCGCCGGTGCCGAAGCCGACCTGGCCGAAGATCTCGCGGTGCCGGAAGGACTTGAACGCCTCGGACTCGCAGAGGAAGCCGTAGAAGGTCTGGTTGTCGAGCTTCTCGACCAGCTTCGCCCAGATCTCGCGGATGCGCGGCACGTCGCGCTCGCGCATGGCGCGGTTCATGTCGGAGAAGTCGGCGCCCTCGTCGAGGCACTTGTTCCAGGCGGCGGCGACGTCACGGTAGACCTGCGGCAGGTCGTCCACGGTCTCGGCGTAGTGCGACTCGCCCTTGAGGTCGACGACGGTCGAGGGGGTGGCCTCGGCCAGCGGGTTCGGGAACGGCGTGGTCTCCAGGCCGACCAGGTCGATGTAGTGCTGGAGCGCGGTGGAGGAGGGCGGGAAGCGCATGGCGCCCATCTCCGCCGTCAGGCCCTCGGTCTCCGGGCCCTCGAAGCCGACCGTGCGGAGCCGGCCGCCGATCTGGTCGGCCTCGTAGACGACGGGCTTGAGGCCCATCTTCATCAGCTCGTACGCCGCGATGACGCCGGACAGGCCGCCGCCGATGACCGCGACCTCGGCGCCGTGCTCGGTCGCGGGTATCTGGCCGAGGCCGGCCGGGTGGGCCAGGAAGTCGTCGTAGGCGTACGGGAAGTCCGGGCCGAACATGGTGATCGGCGGCTGCTGCTCGTCGGCGTGCTCGACGGCGTTGGGCACGGTGGACGTCATGGGGTACGGACTCCTTGCACGGAAAGCGGGTGGGAGAAGAGGAGGGGGCGGCTCAGACGAGGGAGCCGTACAGGCCCGGCCTGCGGTCGCGGAGGTACGGGTTCTCCGCGCGGGAGGCCGCCAGGAAGTCGGTGTCGACGTCGCCGATCACCAGGTCCTCGCCCCGCCCGGCGCGGGCCCGGGCGGTGCCGTCGGGGCCGGCGAGCACCGAGAGGCCGACGAACTCGAAGTCGCCCTCGGCCCCGGCGCGGTTGGCGTACGCGATGTAGAGCTGGTTCTCGAAGGCGCGCACCGGGACCACCGACTCGGGGACGATCTCGGCGGGGTGCATCAGCGCGGTCGGCACGAGGAGGAGGTCCGTGCCGGCCAGGGCCTGCGCCCGGACGTTCTCGGGGAACTCGACGTCGTAGCAGATCATCAGGCCGACGGTGACGTCACCGACGCGGGCCTGGACCAGCGGGCGGTCGCCCGGGGTGAACCACTTCAGCTCGAAGTCGCCGAAGAGGTGGGTCTTCCGGTAGTGCGCGAGGGGGGCTCCGTCGGCGCCGAAGAGCGCGGCGGCGTTGTAGACCACGCCGTGCCGCTCGGTGTCCCGCTCCGGGTAGCCGTAGCCCACGGCGAGCCCGTGTCGGGCGGCGATCTCCGCGACCGCGCGGGCGGAGGGGCCGTCGGACGGCTCGGCCAGGCGGGCGATGTCGGCGCCGATGGCGTAGCCGGTGAGGAAGAGCTCGGGGGCCAGCAGCACGTCCGCTCCGGCGGACGCGGCCCGGGCGGCGGCCTCGTCGAGGATCCGCAGATTGGCGGTCACGTCACCGAGCCGGCCGGAGCTCTGGAGCAGGGCGGTGCGCAACGCGGGCATGGCGGTCCTCGTGGGGGCGGAGGGGAGGGAGGGATGTCTGCGGGAGACGTTCAAAACGGTACGGTTCCGGGCTCGGCCCGGACAAGACGGGACCGTTGCGGACCGACCGTCGAACCGTTGCGCGATGTGCGCCCATGGCAGCGATTCGTTGCGCCGGGGTCGGACCCGGGTCGTACGCGCCGGGCGACCCGAAGACGGACCCGCCGACGAGGTGCCGCCGCACAAGGCCGCCGCCCCGCACGAGAAGGTCGTGCGGGGCGGCGGGGACTTCCGGGTGCCGCCGTGGATCCACGACGGCGTGGCCGGGTGGCGCGTCAGGCGGGCGAGCCCGAGGAGAAGCGCCGCAGCAGCGGCGAGAGCACCAGCACGGACTTGGTGCGCTCCACGAAGGGCTCGCCCGCGATCCGCTCCAGGACGCGCTCGAAGTGGCGCATGTCGGAGGCGAAGACCTGGACGACGGCGTCCGCGTCGCCGGTGACGGTCGACGCGGACACCACCTCGGGGTACCGCTCCAGCCCCCGCCGGATGTCGTCCGGCGAGGTGTTGTGGCGGCAGTAGATCTCGACGAAGCCCTCCGTCTCCCAGCCGAGCGCCGCCGGGTCCACCCGTACGGTGAAGCCGGTGATGGCGCCCTCGGCCCGGAGCCGGTCCACGCGCCGTTTCACGGCGGGGGCGGAGAGTCCGACGAGCGAGCCGATGTCGGCGTAGCTGCGGCGGGCGTCCTCCGCGAGGGCGTGGACGATGCGTTCGTCGAGGTCGTTGAGTCGCACTACGGGTGGATCACTTCTCTGCGGTTGCCTCGGCCAGGGCCGGTGCCGTGGCCAGTCGGGAGCGGCGCATGCCGTACAGGAAGTAGAACACGAGCCCGGCGATCATCCAGCCGCCGAACCACAGCCAGGTGACGGCCGGAAGGCTGTACATGTTGTAGGCGCAGAAGAGGAAGCCGAGGATCGGCGTGACCGGGAAGAGCATCACCTTGAAGGTGCGCTTCATCTCGGGCCGCGTGTAGCGCAGGATGATCACGGCGACGTTGACCAGGGCGAAGGCGAAGAGCGTGCCGATGCTGGTCGCGTTGGCCAGTTCGCCCAGCGGGATGAACGCGGCGAGGACACCGCAGAAGAGCGAGACGATCACGACGTTGGCGCGCGGCGCCCCGGTCTTCGGGTCGACCTTCGCGAAGACCTTGGGGACGAGGCCGTCGCGCGACATCGCGAAGAGGATGCGGGTCTGGCCGTAGAGGACCGCGAAGACGACGCTGGCGATGGCGACGACCGCGCCCGCCGCGAGCACGACGCCCCAGAAGCTCTGGCTGGTGACGTCCTTCATGATCTGGGCGAGGGCCGCCTCGGTGCCCTCGAAGTCCTGCCACGGCATGGCGCCGACGGCGACCAGGGCGACGAGGCAGTACAGCACGGTGACGATCACCAGCGAGAGCATGATCGCGCGCGGCAGGTCCCGCTTGGGGTTCTCGGCCTCCTCGCCGGCGGTGGAGGCGGCGTCGAAGCCGATGTACGAGAAGAACAGCGTGGCCGCGGCGGCGCTGATGCCGGTGACGCCGAGCGGGGCGAGCGGGGCGTAGTTGCCCGCCTTGATGCCCAGGAAGCCGATGCCGATGAAGAGCAGCAGCGTGATGATCTTCACCGCGACCATGATCGTGTTGACGCGGGCGCTCTCCTTGGCGCCGCCCATGAGGAAGACCATCGCCAGCAGCACCACGACGAGAGCCGGGAGGTTGACGAACCCGCCCTCGCCGAGCGGCGCGGAGACGACCTCGGGGATGGTCACCCCGAGGGTGCCGTCGAGCAGCTCGTTGAGGTACTCGCCCCAGCCGACCGCCACGGCGGAGACCGAGACGCCGTACTCCAGGACCAGGCACCAGCCACAGACCCAGGCGATGAGTTCACCCATCGTTGCGTACGCATACGAGTACGAGGAGCCCGAGACCGGTATGGAGCCGGCCAGCTCGGCGTAGGAGAGCGCCGAGAAGAGAGCGGTGAGGCCGGCGATGACGAAGGAGATCGCCACCGCGGGGCCGGCGAGCGGGGTGGCCTCGCCGAGGACGACGAAGATGCCGGTGCCGAGCGTCGCACCGATGCTGATCATCGTCAGCTGCCACATCGTGAGCGAGCGGCGGAGAGTGCCGCCCTCACCCTGTCCACCCTCCGCGACCAGCACTTCCACCGGCTTGCGGCGGGTGAGGGCGGAGAGCCCGGAGGTCTTGGGCGCGGTCGTGTCGACGACCGGCGGGGCTGCGCCGTGATCCAGCACTGCGGAGGCTCCTTATCGCTGCCTGTCGGTGGGGCGGGGACCGCGGCGGTACCCGGGCAGGCCGGAGAAGCCCACAGGGGAAGGGGAGACCGCCGAGCAGGCGGTCGCCGCCACTCCTGGTACGAGGCATGAGCCTAAGGGCTGAAGCTTCGCACTCGTAATGCAGGGTTGTTGCGCAGTGTCGGATGATCATTGCGCGCTTGGGGCGCAGACGGGGAAACATTGCGCTCCGCCGCAAAAATCGACACATCAGGGGCGTACGGGCGACGCGCGCGCCTTGACTCCTCGGGCCGCAGATTGCACGCTGCACCCTCCGATCGGAGGTCGTCGGTGAGCTGGCTGGAGCCCGAACCCTTTCTGCGCGGAACGGCCTGGCGGGACGGCGACCGCCCGGTCCGGGCCGACCCGGCCGACCTGGAACGGCTGCCCTGGGACATCGCCCGGCGGGCCGAGCTGCCGGTCGGGGTGCGCCTGGAGTTCACCGCCGCGCCCGGCACCCGGGCGGTGCGGCTGCGCTACCGGGCGGCGCTCCCGGCCCCCGGCGACCCCCTGCGCGCGCTGCGGCACGGCTTCGCGCTCTGGCAGGGCACCCGGTGTTTGACGGAGGTGTTCGCGGAGCCCGCGGAGGAGGGCACGGTACGCGTCCCGCTCCCGCCCGGCGGCGGAACCTTCACGCTCCATCTGCCGGAGGGCCAGGCGCCCGTGGTACGCGGTCTGAGGGGCGTCGGCGGCGCCCTCTCCCCCGCCCCGCGCCGCCCGCGCTGGCTCGTCCACGGCGACTCGATCACCGAGGGCTGGTGGGCGACCCGCCCCGCCCACTCCTGGCCCGCGGTGGCGGGCCGGCTGCTCGGCCTCGATCCGGTGAACCTGGGGTACGCGGGCGGGGCGCGCGGCGAACTCCCCCTCGCCGAGCAGCTCGCCCGCCTCCCCGGCGACCTGATCACCCTGGCGTTCGGCACCAACTGCTGGGCGGCCGTGCCCTGTTCGGCGCCCCTGCTCTACGAGACCACCCGGGCGTTCCTCGCCCTGGTGCGGCGCGGCCACCCGGACACCCCGCTGCTGCTGCTCTCCCCCGTGCTGCGCCCGGCGGCGGAGCACACCGGCAACGCCCTGGGGGCCACGCTCGCCGAGCTGCGGGCGGCCATGGAGACGGCCGTACGGGACCTGGCCGCGGCGGGCGACCGCCGGCTCGCCGTCCTCCCGGGTCGCGACCTGCTGACCCCCGCCCACCTCGCGGACGGGCTGCACCCCGACGACGAGGGCCACGCCGTGCTGGGCGCGGCGGTGGCCCGTGCGCTGCGCGAGAAGGGCTTCGTGCCGCGCGGGGCCGTCACCCGGTCCGGCCGGGGCGGCCCATGAGCACGAGCGCGGTGCGCGCGGCGCCCAGGACGAAGCCGAGCGGGAGCGCGAAGCCCGCCCAGAAGGCCACCTCCGCGGGCAGGATCGCGAGGGCGAGGGGCCGGGCGACGGGGCGGCGGCGCCACAGCAGCCATCCCGTGCAGGTCTCCGCCGCGCAGACCGCCAGGAACCCGCCGAGCAGCGGCAGGCTCGTCCTCAGGCCGATCCGTTCGAAGGGGCCGCCGCCGTACGTGGGGAAGCCGAGGAAGGTCCACACCTCGCCGTGGCGGCCGAAGTGGACGAGCGCGTACACGCACGGCGCTCCGAACCCGACGCCCGCGAGCCAGGCGCAGCACGCGGCGGCCTTGGGCGTGACGTCCCGGCCCCGGCGACCCCCGTCCCTGGCACGGCCCATGTCTCGATCAGACCGCCGCCGGCGGTGTACGTCAAACGGCCGGGGCCCCGGGAGGAGTCCCGGGGCCCCGGCCGTCACGGGGAGGCGTCAGCTCCAGCTGGCGTGGAGCGGCTTGCCCTCGGCGTAACCGGCGGCGGACTGGATGCCGACGACCGCCTTCTCCTCGAACTCGGCGAGCGACCCGGCACCGGCGTAGGTGCAGGAGGACCGCACACCGGCGATGATCGAGTCGATCAGGTCCTCGACGCCCGGACGCTGCGGGTCGAGGAACATCCGCGAGGTGGAGATGCCCTCCTCGAACAGCGCCTTGCGGGCCCGGTCGTAGGACGACTCTTCGGAGGTCCGGTTGCGCACCGCGCGGGCGGACGCCATGCCGAAGGACTCCTTGTAGGCGCGGCCCTGCGCGTCGTGCTGGAGGTCGCCGGGGGACTCGTACGTCCCGGCGAACCAGGAGCCGATCATCACGTTGGACGCGCCGGCGGCGAGCGCCATGGCGACGTCGCGCGGGTGCCGGACGCCGCCGTCGGCCCAGACGTGCTTGCCGTACTTCTTCGCCTCGGCGGCGCACTCCAGGACGGCCGAGAACTGCGGGCGGCCGACACCGGTCATCATGCGGGTGGTGCACATGGCGCCGGGGCCCACACCGACCTTGATGATGTCGGCGCCGGCCTCGATGAGGTCCCTGACGCCCTCGGCGGCGACGATGTTGCCGGCGACGATCGGGACCTGCGGGTCGAGCGCCCGGACGGTCCTGATCGCGGAGATCATCGACTCCTGGTGCCCGTGGGCGGTGTCGATGACGAGGGTGTCGACGCCCGCGTCGAGGAGCTGCTTGGCCTTGCCGGCCACGTCGCCGTTGATGCCGACGGCGGCGGCGATGCGCAGCTTGCCGTCGGCGTCCACGGCCGGGGTGTACAGGGTGGCGCGCAGGGCGCCCTTGCGGGTGAGGATGCCGGCCAGCCGGCCGTCCGCGTCCACGGCGGGGGCGTAGCGGCGGTTGGCGGCGTCGAGGGTGGTGAACGCCTCGCGGGGGTCGATGTCCGCGTCCAGCAGGAGGAGGTCCTTGGACATGACCTCGGAGAGCTGGGTGAAGCGGTCGACGCCGGTGAGGTCGGCGTCGGTGACGACGCCGACGGGGCGGCGGTCCTCGTCGACGACGACGCCGGCCTCGTGCGCCCGCTTGGGGAGCAGGGCGAGGGCGTCCGCGACGGTCTGGTGCGGCTCCAGCACGATCGGGGTGTCGAGGACCAGGTGGCGGCCCTTGACCCAGGAGATGACCTCGGTGACGACCTCGATCGGGATGTCCTGGGGGATGACGACGAGGCCGCCCCGGCGGGCGACGGTCTCGGCCATGCGGCGGCCGGCGATCGCGGTCATGTTGGCGACGACCAGCGGGATCGTCGTACCGGTGCCGTCGGGGGCGGAGAGGTCGACGGCCTGACGGGAGCCGACGGCCGACCGGCTCGGCACCATGAACACATCGTCGTACGTGAGGTCGTACGGCGGCTTGACGTCATTGAGGAAACGCACGTGCTGACATCCCAGTCGTTCGGATCGGCCCCTAGGCATTTCAGCCAGGGGAAAAAGCACGTAGTTCATTCTCCCACGTCAGGGGCGTGGGATGCCGCGGGCGGATCGTCCGAGCCTTGCGTGGGGGTACTTGTGCGATCCTCCCAACCCCCGAGTGCGAGGAGGACCGCGAGGCCCTGACGGCTGGTGCGGGCCGCCGCGGAGAAGACCTCCTGCGCGATGGCCCAGTCGTCCGGTTCGGCCTCGGCATAAGCCTGCCAGCCGGTCACCACGATCGCCATGGGTTCGCGCATATCGGCGAGGCGGTCGGCGAGGGCGTCCCAGTTGCGGCCGAACCAGACCGGCAGCGGGAGGGTGCGTACACAGCGGTTCATGAAGGCCGTCTTGTCGGTGACCCCGTGCAGGTCGAGGACGACGGCGTCATCGAGTCCCATCCGCGACCACCTCCCGGAAGCTCGCGTAGTGGTCGTCCGTGTAGTACGTCTCCCCCTCCTGACCGGTGACGATGCGGCGGGCGCCGCGGTCGCGTTCGCCGGGGGTGCGGACGGTGTACTCGTGGTAGTAGCCGCGCTTCCGCCGCGGCAGGATCCGCTCGAAGTTGGAGAAGACGGCGCCGTCCCGGGCGTACGGGTAGGGGCCGCCGGCGCGGATCAGGGCGAGCGTGTGCCGGGCCTCCGGCGGCAGCTCCGCCTCGCGGACGGTGGGCAGCCCCGAGGCGCGCGAGGCGGTGGCGGTGACGGAGGGGGCGGCGGCGGTGGCGGTGGACGTGCCCGTCCCGGCGGAACAGCCGGTGAGCAGCAGCGACAGCCCGGCCAGGAGGGCGAGCGCCGGCCGGACGCAGCGAGCGATCATGCCCCGATGCTGTCACCGGCCGCGCGGCGCCGCCCGGGGACGCGCCCGGACGGCCGGAGGGCACCGGCCGCGGGTGCGGCCGGTGCCCTCCGGGCGGTCGTGCGGTCAGCGGCCGCCGGCAGTGGTGTCCGGGTCGGCGCGCTCCAGGGCCGGGCGCGGGCCCGGGCTGGACGCGGTGAGCAGGTAGTCGGCCGCCGAGCGGTCGGTGACCAGGCTGGTGACGAGGCCGGAGCGGAGCACCGCGCCGATCGCCGCCGCCTTGCGCTGGCCGCCCGCGATGGCGACGACCTCGGGGATCCGGCGCAGCCGGTCCGCCTCGACGGTGATGCACCGCTCGCCCAGGTCGCGGCCGACCCGGCGGCCCTCGGCGTCGAAGAGGTGCGCGGACATCTCGGCGGCCACGCCCAGGGAGGCGTAGTGGGCGCGCTCCTCCTCGGAGAGCATGTCGTGGACGGTGGAGATGCCGGGCTCCCAGGAGCCGATGGAGACGCAGGCGACGGTGACCTTGTCGAAGTACTCGAAGGCCCGGGCGATGCCGGTCTGGCTGCGCAGCGCGGCGGCGGTCGCCGGGTCCGGCAGCAGCATGGGCGCGTAGATGGGGTGGGCCTCGCCGCCGGAGACCTGGGCGGCGCGCCGGACCGCCTCGACCGAGCCGCGCTCGGCGGTCCCGGCGTCGTACACGCCGGTGAGCTGGACCACCGTGCACGGGGGCAGCCGGTCGAGGGCGGCCGCCATGTGGATGGTCGAGCGGCCCCAGGCCAGGCCGAGGACGTCGCCCTCGGTGACCAGCTCGCCGAGCAGGTCGGCGGCGACCTCGCCCAGGTTCTCGGGGTCGGGCGACTCGTCGTCCTCCGCCGGGGACTCCACCACGACGGCGTGGCGGAGCCCGTAACGGGCGCGCAGCGCGTCGGAGCGTTCGGCGTCCAGCTCGGCCGGTACCCGGATCTCGATGCGCACGAGATCCCGCTCCAGAGCGGTCTCCAGGACCCGGGCCACCTTGAAGCGGCTCACGCCGAACTCCTCGGCGATCTGGATCTTGGACTTCCCCTCCAGGTAGAAGCGACGGGCCATGGCCGCCGCCTGCACCAGCTCCGCGGGGCCCATCCGCAGGGCTGACCGTCCCGCCGACATTCCCGCCACCGCGATCTCCTCACTGCTGTTCACGCACCGCTGTCCACGATCCGTGTTCGTTCACACTCTGGACCCGCTGTTCATCCTGTCAGAAACCGCGGGCCTTGATCAGTCCTGTCGGCGGCCCGTCGGACCGCGTTCACCGGCCGGAGGCTCAGTGGCCACACGCCCAGGCGGCACCGGCCGTCGCCGCGTCCGCCTTGGCCCGCAGCGCGGCCACCGCGGCGGCCGGGTCGGCCGCCCCGTAGACCGCCGAGCCGGCCACGAAGACGTCGGCGCCCGCCTCGGCGCAGCGCTCGATGGTCGCCTCGGAGACGCCGCCGTCGACCTGGAGCCACAGCTCCAGGCCGTGCTTGGCGATCAGCTCACGGGTGCGGCGGATCTTGGGCAGCATGATGTCGAGGAACGCCTGGCCGCCGAAGCCGGGCTCCACGGTCATGATGAGCAGCATGTCGAGCTCGGGGAGCAGGTCCTCGAAGGGCTCGACGGGGGTGGCCGGCTTGAGCGCCATGGACGCCCGGGCGCCCTTGGCGCGGATCTCCCGGGCGAGCCGGACCGGCGCGGCGGCGGCCTCCACGTGGAAGGTGACCGAGCCCGCACCGGCCTCCACGTACTGCGGCGCCCAGCGGTCCGGGTCCTCGATCATCAGATGGCAGTCGAGGGGGATGTCGGTCGCCCGGCTCAGCGACTCGACGATCGGCACGCCCAGCGTCAGGTTGGGCACGAAGTGGTTGTCCATGACGTCGACGTGCAGCCAGTCGGCGCCGTCGACGGCCTTGGCCTCGTCCGCGAGGCGGGCGAAGTCTGCGGAGAGGATGCTGGGATTGATCTGCGCCATGTGCCAAGCCTGCCACGTTCTCGGGGACTTCTACGCCGCGGACCGGTACGCGGTCGTTCCGGCACCGGACGTACTGGTACGGACCAGTGGAAACCGTCAGGCGGTCCGGCGGATCAGCGCCAGGTACATGGCGTCCGTACCGTGCAGATGCGGCCACAGCTGGACGTCGGGACCGTCTCCGAGGTCGTCCACGCCGGGGAAGTACGGGCGGGCGTCGATCAGCTCGCCGCCGCCGAGCCTCTTGAGGACGTCGTCGACGACGACCCGGGTCTCGGCGAGGTGCGGCGAGCAGGTCGCGTACCCGACGACCCCGCCGACCCGGACCGCCTTCAGCGCCTCGGTGAGCAGCCCGCGCTGGAGCGGGCCGAAGCCGTCCAGGTCCTCGGGGCGGCGGCGCCAGCGGGCCTCGGGGCGGCGGCGCAGGGCGCCGAGTCCGGAGCAGGGCACGTCGACCAGGACGCGGTCGAAGGAGCCCTCGCGCCACGGCGGGCGGGTGCCGTCGGCGGCGATGACCTGGTACGGGCCGGGGTTGCCGGCCAGCGCGCGCTCCACGAGCCGGGCGCGGTGCGGCTGCTTCTCGGAGGCGAGCAGGGCGGCGCCGCGCTCGGCGGCCAGCGCGCCGAGCAGGGCGGCCTTGCCGCCGGGGCCCGCGCAGCCGTCGAGCCAGCGGGTGTCGGGGCCGTCGAGCGGCGCGTTCGCCAGCGCGATGGCGACGAGCTGGCTGCCCTCGTCCTGGACGCCGGCCCGGCCGTCCCGGACCGCCTCGATGGCGCCGGGCTCGCCGCCGTCGGTGAGCCGCAGGGCGTACGGCGACCAGCGCCCCGGCTCGGTCTCGGCGGCCCCGGCCAGCTCCTCGACGGTGGACCGGCCGGGCCGGGCGACGAGGGTGACCTCGGGCCGCTCGTTGTCGGCCTCCAGGAGCGCCTCGATGCCGGCGCGGCCGCCGCCGAGCGCGTCCCAGAGCGCGGAGACCACCCAGCGGGGGTGGGAGTGCATGACGGCGAGGTGGTCCTCGGCGTCCTTCTCGTACGGCGGGGCGACCTCGGCCAGCCAGCCGTCGAGGTCCTGCCGCGCGATCTTCCGCAGCACGGCGTTGACGAACTTGGCCCGCCCGTCGCCGAGGACCACGCGGGCCAGCTCTACGGTGGCGGAGACGGCGGCGTGCGGCGGGATCCGGGTGCCGAGCAGCTGGTGCGCGCCGAGCGACAGCACGTCGAGCACCGGCGGGTCGACCTCGCGCAGCGGCCGGTCGACGCAGGCCGCGATGATCGCGTCGTACGTGCCCTGGCGCCGCAGCGTCCCGTAGACCAGCTCGGTCGCGAGCGCCGCGTCCCGGGCCTCGAAGCCCTCCTTCTCACGCGCCTTGCGCAGCAGCGGGGGCAGCACGAGGTTGGCGTAGGCGTCCCGCTCGTCGACCGCCCGCAGCACCTCGAAGGCGAGCATCCGCACGGGGTCCTTCTTGGGCCGGCGGTGGGGCTTGGGGGGACGGCGACGTGCCTGCTCGCTCAAAGGTGCTCCGCGTGACGAAATGAGGGGTCGAACCCGTCCAGCCTACGTCCGCCCGCCCCTACCGGGGAAAACGCCCCCGCCGCACCGCCCACGCCTCGGCGGCGATCAGGCAGGCGACGGGCGCGGTGCCGCCGCCGTCCGCGTCGAAGGCCAGGAGCACGGGCGGCTCCTCGCCGACCGTCCGGACGGCCTCGGCCCACTCCTCCGCCGTGGGCTCGCGGAAGACGGGGTCCATGAAGGCCGTCGGGCACCGGACATAGAGCACGTCCGTCAGCTCCACCTCCAGCTCGTGGTGGTACGTGAGGTCGGCCCCGGCGGCCAGGGTGAGCCGGCTGCCGTCGTACCGGCGGATCTCCCAGGCGTCCCAAGGGCCGTCGGGGAGCAGCGGCGGGGGCACGCGCCCGGCCGGCGACGAGGTCACGCGCCCAGGCGCTCGCCCGGGGTGATGCGGACGCCGCGGGCCCAGTCGGCGGCCTTCATGGGCTTCTTGCCCTGCGGCTGGACCCAGAGCAGCTCGACGGCGTACGAGCCGGTGCCCGCGAACACGTTGTTCTTGCCGGCCGCCAGCTCGCCGGGGGCGAGGTCGTCGCGGCCGGGGACGGGGGCGGCCTGGATCAGCTTCAGGCGCTCGCCGCGGAAGAGGGTCCAGGCGCCGGGGGCCGGGGTGCAGCCGCGGATCACCCGGTCGACGCGGAGCGCGGGGGCGGCGAAGTCGACGTGGGCGTCCTCGACCTCGATCTTCGGGGCGAGGGTGATGCCGTCGGCGGGCTGCGGGACGGCCTTGAGCGTGCCGTCCTCGATGCCGTCCATGGTGGCCGAGAGCAGCCCCGCGCCCGCGAAGGCGAGCCGGGTGAGGAGGTCGCCGCTGGTGTCGGTGGCCCGGATCTCCTCGGTGATCACGCCGTAGACGGGGCCGGAGTCGAGGCCCTTCTCGATCTGGAAGGTGCTCGCCCCGGTCACCTCGTCGCCCGCCATCAGCGCGTGCTGCACGGGCGCCGCGCCGCGCCAGGCCGGGAGCAGCGAGAAGTGCAGGTTGACCCAGCCGTGCGCCGGGATCTCGAGGGCCTTCTGCGGCAGCAGCGCGCCGTAGGCGACGACCGGGCAGCAGTCCGGGGCGATCTCGCGCAGCCGGGCGAGGAAGTCCTCGTCGCGCGGGTGGGCGGGCCGCAGGATCTCGATGCCCTCCTCCTCGGCCCGCTGCGCGACCGGGCTGGCGACGAGACGGCGGCCGCGGCCCGCGGGCGCGTCCGGCCGGGTGACCACGGCGGCGACCTCGTGGCGGCCGGAGGCGAGCAGGGCGTCCAGGGCGGGGACGGCGACCTCGGGGGTGCCTGCGAAGACCAGCTTCATGGGTGGCGACTGCCTGTCTGTCCGGGGGCGTTGCGGGCGACGCACCAGTCTAGGCGTCCGGCCGGGAGGGGGCGTACGCGGCGGCGAGCGCCCCGCGCATATGCGTGTACGCCCCCGCAGCGTGACCCAACTCCCGGTGGCGCGTTGGTCAAGAGAGATTGACCGTACAGGGCCGCCGTCTCCCCGCGGCGGGCCCTCCATCGCCGGTTCGAGAGGCTTTCACATGGCCGACCACGCAACCCACGACGCCCAAGCCCGGGCGAGCCTGCATCTGTTGGTGCGGGACATCGAGCGGGTCCGGCGGCAGGTGGACGCACTGCGCACGCTCACGGCCCAGCTGGGCAATGTCTACCGCCCTCGCCGCTCCGGCCCGTCCACGGGCTTCGTCGTCTACGGCCGCGCGCCCGCCCCCACCGTACGGCTCGCCCAGGAGCTCCGCGACAGCGTCGAGACCCTGGTGACCGCCGCCGTCGAGTTCGACCGCTCCCTCGGCTTCTCCTGGGACGCCGTGGGCTCCGCGCTCGGCGTCACCAAGCAGGCCGTCCACCGCCGTTACGGTGCCCGCCGGGCGCCCCAGCAGCCGGTGGTGGAGCCGGAGCGCGGCGCCGAGCCGGGCGTGACCCGCACGCTTCCCTCGGTGCCGGCCGCCCGCTCGATGCCGCCGCAGCCCACCTCGGGGAGCGCCACCCTCCGCGACGAGCCCCGCTCGCCCGCCTTCCCCAGCCCGCGCAACGGCTGACCTCGCGGAGCCGACGACCGGCCGCCTCCCCCTGGCCGAAGGGGGCGGCGGCCGTCGTCGTGTCCGCTGCCGGGTGCCGGGTGTCCGGCGCTCCTCCGGGACGTCAGCCGATGTCCGGCGGGTCGACCCTGATCCGGACGGTGTCGCCGGTGCCGCGGGCCTGGCGGCTCGCCCGGGCGTGCTTGAGGGCCTGCGCGAGGGCCGCGCCGCTGCCCGGCGGCACCCGGACCAGGGCGCGGTCCCACTGCTCGCCGGGCGGCGGGTCGCCGGGCCGGCGGGCGGACCCGGGGCGGACGACCGGCAGCGGCACCGGCCCCAGGATCTCCGCGTCCATCGGCAGCGCGGCGGCCGCCAGGAAGGTCTCCACCGACTCGGGCGGGCCGCTCACCGCGGCCATCCGGGAGACCGGCGGGAAGCCCAGCTCGGCGCGCTCGGCCAGCTCCCGCTGGGCGTGCCCGACCGGGTCCCAGCGGACGAGGGCCTGCACGGGCCGCAGCGTGGGCTCGGCGACCACCACCACGGTGCCGCCCTCCTCCTGCCCCCGGACCAGCGAGGCCGCGTCCATCCAGCGGCGCAGCGCCTCCTCGCCGGCCCGCAGGTCGGGGCGGCCGAGCAGCGCCCAGCCGTCGAGCAGCAGGGCCGCCGCGTAGCCGCCGTCGGCGACCGGTTCGGCGCCGGGGGTGGAGACGACCAGGGCGGGGCGGTCCGGGACCCGGTCCAGGACGTGGTCGCGTCCGGAGGTCCGTACGGGCACGGCGGGGAAGGCCCGGCCGAGCTCCTCCGCGGTCCGCCGGGCGCCGACCACCTGCGCGCGCAGCCGGGTCGAGCCGCACGCCTCGCAGTGCCAGGCGGGGGCCTCGCGCCCGCACCAGCCGCAGTGCAGCTCGCGCTGGTCGGGCGCCTCCAGCGGTCCGGCGCAGTGGCGGCAGCGGGCGGGCGTCCGGCACTGCTGGCAGGCGAGCCGGGGCACGTACCCCCGGCGGGGCACCTGGATCAGCACCGGGCCGGTGCGCAGCCCGTCCCGGAGGGTCTCCCAGGCGAGCGACGGCAGCCGGGCGGCCCGGGCGGCCCCGTCCCGGGCGAGGAGGTCGTCGCCGACGGTACGGACGAGGGGCGCGGCCCTGCGGACCTGGTCGCGGCTTGCGGCGAGCGGCCGGGCCCAGCCGGACTCGACGAGCTGCGCGGCCTCCACGGTGCAGCCGGTGGAGCCGAGGAGGAAGGCGCACCGGTCGTGGGCGGCGCGCAGCAGCAGCACCTCGCGGGCGTGCGGCTGGGGGGCATGCGGGTCGCTGTGGCTGCCGTCGCCGTCGTCCCAGATGACGACGAGGCCCAGGTCCTCGACCGGCGCGAACATCGCGGCCCGGGTGCCGACGACGGCCCGCACGGAGCCGCGCCGCACGGCGAGCCACTGCCCGTACCGCTTCTCCGGCCCGGCCTCGGCGGTGAGCACCGCGTGCCGCCCCTCCCCCAGGACGGCGGTGAGCGCCGCGTCGACCCGGCCGACGGCCCGCCCGTCGGGCACGACGACGAGCGCGCCGCGTCCGGAGGCGAGGGTGGCGGCCACCGCGCGGGCGATCTCCTCGGCCCAGTACGGCCCCGGCAGCGCCGTCCAGACCGCCCGCGGCGTCCCGCCGCGGGCCAGCGACTCCAGGAACGCCGCCCCCTGCTCGTACCGCCCCCAGCTGCCCGCGGCGGGCGGCGGGGGCGGCGGCAGCGGCGCGGGCGAGGAGCGGCGCTCGGCGGCGGCGCTGCGCGGCGGCACGGCGAGCTGGAGCACGTCGGCGAGGCTCCCCGCGTACCGGTCGGCGACGGCCCGCGCGAGACCGAGCAGCTCGGGCCCGAGCACGGGCTCGGGCGACACCACGTCGGCGAGCGCGGCCAGCGGTCCGGAGTAGTCGGAGACGGCCCGCCGCTCGACGAGGAACCCGTCGATCAGCCGCCCGCCCTCCCGCCGCCCGCCCCGCACCTGCCCGGCCCCGGCCCCGAACCGCACCCGCACCCGCACCCCGGGCCGGGCGACCTCGTCGAGCTCCTCGGGCACCGCATAGTCGAAGAACTGGTCGAGATGGAGCGCCCCCTTGTTCACCACCACCCGCGCGACCGGCAGCTCCTTGGCGAGCGCGGCATCCCGCCAGGTCCGCGGCTTGGCCCGCGGCACCTTCGCCCTCCGCACGGTCTCCCGGATGAGCGCGAGCTGCTCGGGCCCCTCGGGATTCTCCTTCTCGCTGCTCACAGCCCCATACCTACCAGACCGCTCGGACAACGGGGGAAGGCCGAGGCCCGGCACCCCGTGACGGGGTGCCGGGCCTCGGCGGTGTTCCGGTGCGCCTTACAGACCGGCGGCCTTCTTCAGGGCGTCGACGCGGTCGGTGCGCTCCCAGGTGAAGTCCGGCAGCTCGCGGCCGAAGTGGCCGTAGGCGGCGGTCTGGGAGTAGATCGGGCGGAGCAGGTCGAGGTCGCGGATGATCGCGGCCGGGCGGAGGTCGAAGACCTCGCCGATGGCGTTCTCGATCTTCTCGGTCTCCACCGTGTTGGTGCCGAAGGTCTCGACGAAGAGGCCGACGGGCTCGGCCTTGCCGATCGCGTACGCGACCTGGACCTCGCAGCGGGAGGCGAGGCCCGCGGCGACCACGTTCTTGGCGACCCAGCGCATGGCGTAGGCGGCCGAGCGGTCCACCTTGGACGGGTCCTTGCCGGAGAAGGCACCGCCGCCGTGGCGGGCCATGCCGCCGTACGTGTCGATGATGATCTTGCGGCCGGTGAGGCCGGCGTCGCCCATCGGGCCGCCGATCTCGAAGCGGCCGGTCGGGTTGACCAGCAGGCGGTAGCCGTCGGTGTCGAGCTTGATGCCGTCCTCGACGAGCTGCTTCAGGACGTGCTCGACGACGAACTCGCGGATGTCGGGCGCGAGCAGCGAGTCGAGGTCGATGTCCGAGGCGTGCTGCGAGGAGACGACGACCGTGTCGAGGCGGACGGCCTTGTCGCCGTCGTACTCGATGGTGACCTGGGTCTTGCCGTCGGGGCGCAGGTACGGGATGGTCCCGTTCTTGCGGACCTCGGTGAGGCGGCGGGAGAGCCGGTGCGCGAGGTGGATCGGCAGCGGCATCAGCTCGGGGGTCTCGTCCGAGGCGTAGCCGAACATCAGGCCCTGGTCGCCGGCGCCCTGCTTGTCGAGCTCGTCCTCGTCGCCCTCGACCCGCTGCTCGTAGGCCGTGTCGACACCCTGCGCGATGTCCGCGGACTGCGACCCGATGGACACCGACACGCCGCAGGAGGCGCCGTCGAAGCCCTTCTTCGAGGAGTCGTACCCGATCTCGAGGATCTTGTTGCGGACGAGGGTGGGGATGTCCGCCCACGCCTTGGTGGTCACCTCGCCGGCGACGTGCACGAGGCCGGTGGTGATCAGCGTCTCGACGGCGACGCGGGAGGTGGGGTCCTCCCGGAGCAGCGCGTCGAGGATGGTGTCGCTGATCTGGTCAGCGATCTTGTCGGGGTGTCCCTCGGTGACGGACTCCGAGGTGAACAGACGACGGGACACAACGCTCCCTGGGGTTGCAGCGGCTGCTGGCTACTCTCTTCGCGGACCGGCAGGGGGCTGCGCCCCGCGACGTTCCACGGACAGTCTATCGGGCCAGGTCGGACCTTGGACCAGGTGTCTCGACTGGCGAATGGCCGGTGGCGGGCCGAACCGGCCACGCACGGGGCCGGAGGGGGCCGCGGGGTGGGGCGCATATCACTCGCGCCCCGGCGTTTCGCGCGCCCCCCGGCCCGGATCGGGTCCGGATCCCGTCCGGATCCTCTGTCAGGTCGTCCGCTCCCGCAGGCGCGGCAGGACGAGGTCCCAGACGGTCTCGGCGAGGGCTTCCTTCGGGCCGTACGGGACCGGGGTCTCGGTGCCGTCGGCGGCGAGGACCACGGCCTCGTTCTCCTCCGAGCCGAAGGTCCTGTGCTCGCCGACCTCGTTGACGACGAGGAGGTCGCAGCCCTTGCGGGCGAGCTTGGCGCGGCCGTTGGCGAGCACGTCGTCGGTCTCGGCGGCGAAGCCGACGACGACCTGGCCGGGCAGGGCGCGGTCGGCGGAGAGCTCGGCGAGGATGTCGGGGTTGCGGACCAGCTCGATGGTCGGCGCTCCCCCGTCGTCCGTCTTCTTGATCTTGCCGGTGGCGTACGTGGCCGGGCGGAAGTCGGCGACGGCGGCGGCCATGACGACCGCGTCGGCGTCGGCGGCGGCCTTGAGGACGGCCTCGCGGAGCTGGACGGCGGTACCGACGTGGACGACGTCGACGCCGGCCGGGTCGGGCAGAGCGGTGTTGGCCTCGACGAGGGTGACCCGGGCGCCGCGCGCGGCGGCGGCCTTGGCGAGGGCGTACCCCTGCTTGCCGGAGGAGCGGTTGCCCAGGTAGCGGACCGGGTCGAGGGGCTCGCGGGTGCCGCCGGCGGAGACCACGACGTGGCGCCCGGCGAGGTCCGGGACGGTGACGCCGCGGGCGAGGACGCTGCGGCAGACGTCGAAGATCTCGCCGGGGTCGGGGAGCCGGCCCTTGCCGGTGTCGACGCCGGTGAGGCGGCCGACGGCGGGCTCGATGACGACGGCGCCGCGGCGGCGGAGGGTGGCCACGTTCTCCTGGGTGGCCGGGTGCTCCCACATCTCGGTGTGCATGGCGGGGGCGAAGACGACCGGACAGCGCGCGGTGAGCAGCGTGTTGGTGAGGAGGTCGTCGGCGAGGCCGTGGGCGGCCTTGGCGAGCATGTCGGCGGTGGCGGGGGCGACCACGACGAGGTCGGCCGCCTGGCCGATGCGGACGTGCGGGACCTCGTGGACGGAGTCCCAGACCTCGGTGGAGACCGGGTTGCCCGAGAGCGCGGACCAGGTGGCGGCGCCGACGAAGTGGAGCGCGGAGTCGGTGGGGACGACGCGGACGTCGTGGCCCGACTCGGTGAGCCGGCGCAGCAGCTCGCACGCCTTGTAGGCGGCGATGCCGCCGCTCACCCCCAGGACGACCTTCGGCTTGGTCACGGTTGTCTCTCCCCACACGGCGGCGTGTTCTCGGCTGGCGGACGGCTCCATGAGACACCACAGGCCCGGCGGAAGGACCGCCGGGCCTGTGGTGACGAACGCAACGCTTACTGAACGGGGCCCTCGACGGCCTCGGAGGTCAGCAGACCCGCGTTGATCTCGCGCAGGGCGATCGAGAGCGGCTTCTCGTGGACGTGGGTGTCGACGAGGGGACCGACGTACTCCAGCAGGCCCTCACCGAGCTGCGAGTAGTACGCGTTGATCTGACGCGCGCGCTTGGCCGCGTAGATCACGAGGCTGTACTTCGAGTCCGTGGCCTCGAGCAGCTCGTCGATCGGCGGGTTGATGATGCCCTCGGGCGCGGTGATGGAAGAGGACACGCTCTACCTTCCGAAGATGGATAAAAGATCAGACTACGTGCATCAACGTTAGCAGCTCACGCGCGACGTCCTCGACGGAGGTGTTGACGAGCGTGGTGTCGAACTCCGACTCGGCGGCGAGCTCGACCTTGGCGGCCGCCAGCCGCCGCTCGATGACCTCGGGCGACTCGGTGCCGCGGCCGGTGAGCCGGCGGACCAGCTCCTCCCAGCTGGGCGGGGCCAGGAAGACCAGCCGGGAGTCGGCCATGGACTCCTTCACCTGGCGTGCGCCCTGGAGTTCGATCTCCAGGAGGACGGGCTCGCCCTTCTCCAGGCGCTCGACGACCGCGCTGCGGGGCGTGCCGTAGCGGTTGCCCGCGAATTCGGCCCACTCGAGGAGCTCACCGTTGGCGATCAGCTTGTCGAACTCGTCGTCCGTGACGAAGAAGTACTGGACGCCGTGCTTCTCGCCGGGGCGGGGCTTTCGTGTCGTGGCCGACACCGAGAGCCAGACCTCGGGGTGGACCTTGCGCATATGAGCGACGACCGTGCTCTTGCCGACCCCTGAGGGGCCGGAGAGCACGGTCAGCCGCGGACGTACTTCTGCTGCCATGCAGCGATTATTCCAGTATCGACGGGGTGCCCGGGACGCATGTCCCGGTACGGCCCCCGGCCCCGGCGCCGGATCAGGCGCCGGCGCCGCCGAACTCGCGCTCCAGGGAGGCGATCTGGTTGGAGCCGAGACCCCGGACACGGCGGCTCTCGGAGATGCCGAGCCGCTCCATGATCTGCTTGGCGCGGACCTTGCCGACGCCGGGAAGGGACTCAAGGAGGGCGGAGACCTTCATCTTGCCGATGACGTCGTTCTCCTGGCCCTGCTTGATGACCTCGTGGAGGGAGGCGCCGGAGTGCTTGAGTCGATTCTTGACCTCGGCCCGCTCCCGGCGAGCCGCGGCGGCCTTTTCGAGCGCGGCTGCGCGCTGTTCAGGGGTAAGGGGCGGAAGAGCCACGCCTACGTCACCTCGGATGTCGATCTGTCGGATACGGACCGGTGAGGGACCTGGTCGACCCACACCAGTGGAGCAACGTCCAACGACGTGACCGTTGGACGTCTGCCCTGCCCCGGAGACTAGCGGGCATGGCCGCTCCAGTCAGCGAGAACAGCGGAAAAGTCCTGGTCAGCCTCGCTCGACCAGGACTTTTCCGGCATATCGACCCGGATTTCTGCCAAGTTTTCGTCAAGTAGAGCCGCGGGCGACCGTCCGGGGCCGCCGTCCGCTCCCACCTGCGGGGATGCCCGGACGGCGGCGGGGACCGGTCAGCCGGCGACGGCCGCCCGGATCTCGTCCGCGTAGCGCGCCGCCGCGTCCCGCAGGGCGGACGCGTCCGGTCCGGCGCGCAGCACGCCCCGGCTCACGTTCGGGACGACGTTGCGGACCGCGGCCCCGAAGACGACCGGGAGGTCGGCCGGGGTGGCGCCCTGGGCGCCGATGCCCGGGGCGAGCAGCGGGCCGTTGATGTCCAGGTCGAAGGAGGAGAGGTCGCCGAGGGTGGCGCCGACGACCGCGCCGAAGGACCCCATGGGGGTCTCCCCCGCGTTCTCCTCGGCGAGGTGGGCGAGCATGGTCGCGCCGATGGTGCGGCCGTCCTCCCGGACCGCCCGCTGGACCTCGGCGCCCTCCGGGTTGGAGGTCAGCGCGAGGACGAAGAGGCCGGCGCCGGACTCGCGGGCCAGGTCGACGGCCGGCTTCAGGGAGCCGTAGCCGAGGTACGGGGAGACCGTGAGGGCGTCGGAGAAGAGCGGGGAGTCCTTCCGGAGGAAGGTCTCCGCGTAGGCGGCCATGGTGGAGCCGATGTCGCCGCGCTTGGCGTCCATGACGACCAGCCCGCCGGCCGCGCGCAGGTCGGCGGTGGCGCGCTCCAGGACGGCGATGCCACGCGAGCCGAAGCGCTCGAAGAAGGCGGCCTGCGGCTTGAAGACCGCGACGGTGTCCGCCAGCGCCTCGACCACGGTGTACGTGAAGCGCTCCAGGCCCGCGACGTCGTCGCCGAGGCCCCAGGAGCCGAGCAGGGAGGCGTGCGGGTCGACGCCGACGCAGAGCGGGCCGCGCTCGTCCATGGCGGAGCGCAGGCGGGTGCCGAAGGAGAGGGTCACTTCACGGCCTTTCGGTGGTCGGCGCCGACGGCTTCGGCGATCGTGGCGTACGGGGAGGCCGCGAGGCGCGCGGCGAGGCCCTTGTGGATGGCGCGGGCGTAGCCGGGGCCCTCGTAGATGAAGGCGCTGTAGCCCTGGATCAGGGTGGCGCCGGCGAGGATGCGCTGCCAGGCGTCCTCGGCGTTCTCGATGCCGCCGACGCCCACCAGGACGATCCGGTCGCCCACGCGCGCGTACAGGCGGCGCAGGACCTCCAGGGAGCGCTCCTTGAGCGGGGCGCCGGAGAGGCCGCCGGTCTCCTGGACGAGGGCCGGGGCGGAGCGCAGGCCGAGGCCCTC
This sequence comes from Streptomyces sp. NRRL F-5727, assembly GCF_000719555.1. Classification (GTDB taxonomy): domain Bacteria; phylum Actinomycetota; class Actinomycetes; order Streptomycetales; family Streptomycetaceae; genus Streptomyces. The sequence goes on along the minus strand of NZ_JOGX01000009.1, from coordinate 72,327 downwards.
GCGGGCGATGGTGGTGTTGGTGGCGATGATGCCGTCCAGGCCGAGCTCGACGGCGAGGTCGGCGACGGCGTCCACGTCCTCGTCGGCGAGGTCGGGGGCGATCTTCACCAGGAGCGGGACGCGACGGTCGGTGACCGTGCGGTCGGCGGCCTCGCGGACGGCGGTGAGCAGCGGGCGCAGCGACTCGGTGGCCTGGAGGTTGCGCAGGCCGGGGGTGTTCGGCGAGGAGACGTTGACGACGAGGTAGTCGGCGTGGGCGGCGAGCCGCTCGGTGGACTTCACGTAGTCGGCGGCGGCGTCGGCCTCCTCGACGACCTTGGTCTTGCCGATGTTGACGCCGACGACGGTCCTGAAGACCGGCACGCGCGCGTGGAGGCGGGCGGCGACGGCGGCGGAGCCCTCGTTGTTGAAGCCCATGCGGTTGATCAGGGCCCGGTCGGGGACGAGGCGGAAGAGCCGCTTCTTCGGGTTGCCGGGCTGGGCCTCGCCGGTGACGGTGCCGATCTCGACGTGGTCGAAGCCGAGCATCGCCATGCCGTCGATGGCGACGGCGTTCTTGTCGAAGCCGGCGGCGAGGCCGAAGGGGCCGTGCATGCGGAGGCCCAGGGCCTCGGTGCGCAGCTCCTTGTACCGGGGCGCGAGGACGGCCGCGACGAAGGTGCGCAGGACGGGGGTGCGGGCCGCGAGCCGGATCCAGCGGAAGGCCAGGTAGTGGGCCTTCTCGGGGTCCATGCGCTGGAAGACGAGCTGGAAGAAGAGCTTGTACATGGTGGTGTCCTCATGAAGAGGGGGACACCGTTTCCGGTGTCCCCCTCGGTGGCTGCTAGTCGCGGGCCGCGGTCAGGTGTTCGGCGTGTTCCTGGAGGGAACGGACGCCGACGTCGCCGTGGTTGAGGGCGTCGATGCCCTGCACGGCCGCGGCGAGCGCCTGGACCGTGGTGAGGCACGGGACGCCGCGGGCCACCGCCGCCGTACGGATCTCGTAGCCGTCGAGGCGGCCGCCGGTGCCGTACGGGGTGTTGACGATCAGGTCGACCTGGCCGTCGTGGATGAGCTGGACGATGGTCTTCTCGCCGTTCGGGCCCTCGCCCTCGCTGAGCTTGCGCACGACGGTGGCGTTGATGCCGTTGCGCTTGAGGACCTCGGCGGTGCCGGAGGTGGCGAGCAGCTCGAAGCCGTGGGCGACCAGCTCGCGCGCCGGGAAGATCATCGAGCGCTTGTCGCGGTTGGCGACGGAGATGAAGGCGCGGCCCTTGGTGGGCAGCGGGCCGTAGGCGCCGGCCTGCGACTTGGCGTAGGCGGTGCCGAAGACGGCGTCGATGCCCATGACCTCGCCGGTGGAGCGCATCTCCGGGCCGAGGACGGTGTCCACGCCGCGGCCGTGCACGTCGCGGAAGCGCGACCACGGCATCACGGCCTCCTTGACGGAGATCGGCGCGTCGAGCGGCAGGGTGCCGCCGTCGCCGGTCTTCGGCAGCAGGCCCTCGGCGCGCAGCTCGGCGATGGTCGCGCCCAGCGAGATGCGGGCGGCGGCCTTGGCGAGCGGCACGGCGGTGGCCTTGGAGGTGAAGGGCACGGTCCGGGAGGCGCGCGGGTTGGCCTCCAGGACGTAGAGGATGTCACCGGCCATGGCGAACTGGATGTTGATCAGTCCGCGGACGCCGACGCCCTTGGCGATGGCCTCGGTGGAGGCGCGCAGCCGCTTGATGTCGAAGCCGCCGAGGGTGATCGGGGGCAGGGCGCAGGCCGAGTCGCCGGAGTGGATGCCGGCCTCCTCGATGTGCTCCATGACGCCGCCGAGGTAGAGCTCCTCGCCGTCGTAGAGGGCGTCGACGTCGATCTCGATGGCGTCGTCGAGGAAGCGGTCGACCAGGACCGGCCGGGTGGGGCTGATCTCGGTGGACTCGGCGATGTACGCCTCCAGGCGGGCCTCGTCGTAGACGATCTCCATGCCGCGGCCGCCGAGCACGTACGAGGGGCGGACCAGGACCGGGTAGCCGATCTCGTCGGCGATCTTCTTGGCGCCGGCGAAGGTGGTGGCGGTGCCGTGCTTGGGGGCCGGCAGACCGGCCTCCTCCAGGACGCGGCCGAAGGCGCCGCGGTCCTCGGCGGCGTGGATGGCCTCCGGGGAGGTGCCGACGACCGGCACGCCGTTGTCCTTGAGGGCCTGGGAGAGGCCGAGCGGGGTCTGGCCGCCGAGCTGGACGACCACGCCGGCGATCGGGCCCGCGAGGGACTCGGCGTGGACGATCTCCAGGACGTCCTCCAGGGTGAGCGGCTCGAAGTAGAGCCGGTCGGAGGTGTCGTAGTCGGTGGAGACGGTCTCCGGGTTGCAGTTGACCATCACGGTCTCGTAGCCGGCGTCGCTCAGGGCGAAGGAGGCGTGGACGCAGGAGTAGTCGAACTCGATGCCCTGGCCGATGCGGTTCGGGCCGGAGCCGAGGATGATCACGGCGGGCTTCTCGCGCGGCGCGACCTCGGACTCCTCGTCGTAGGAGGAGTAGAAGTACGGCGTCTTCGCGGCGAACTCGGCGGCGCAGGTGTCGACCGTCTTGTAGACGGGGCGGACGCCGAGCGCGTGCCGGACCTCGCGGACGACGTCCTCGCGCAGGCCGCGGATCTCCGCGATCTGGGCGTCGGAGAAGCCGTGGCGCTTGGCCTCGGCGAGCAGCTCGGGGCCGAGCTTCTCGGCGCCGGCGAGCTCGTCGGCGAGCTCCTTGATCAGGAAGAGCTGGTCGACGAACCACGGGTCGATCTTCGTGTACTCGAAGACCTCCTCCGGGGTGGCGCCGGCGCGGATCGCCTGCATGACGGTGTTGATGCGGCCGTCGGTCGGGCGGACCGCCTCGCGGAGGAGTTCGGCCTTGTCGCCGGGCTCGCCGGTGAAGGCGAACTGCGAGCCCTTCTTCTCCAGGGAGCGCAGGGCCTTCTGGAGGGCCTCGGGGAAGTTCCGGCCGATGGCCATGGCCTCGCCGACCGACTTCATGGTGGTGGTCAGCGTGGAGTCGGCCGAGGGGAACTTCTCGAAGGCGAAGCGCGGAGCCTTGACCACGACGTAGTCGAGCGTGGGCTCGAAGGAGGCCGGGGTCTGCTCCGTGATGTCGTTCGGGATCTCGTCCAGGGTGTAGCCGACGGCGAGCCGGGCCGCGATCTTGGCGATCGGGAAGCCGGTGGCCTTGGAGGCGAGGGCCGAGGAGCGGGAGACGCGCGGGTTCATCTCGATGACGATCACGCGGCCGTCGTCGGGGTTGACCGCGAACTGGATGTTGCAGCCGCCGGTGTCGACGCCGACCTCGCGGATGATCGCGATGCCGACGTCGCGGAGGATCTGGTACTCGCGGTCGGTGAGCGTCATCGCCGGGGCGACGGTGATGGAGTCGCCGGTGTGGACGCCCATCGGGTCGAAGTTCTCGATGGAGCAGACGACCACGACGTTGTCGTGCTTGTCGCGCATGAGCTCCAGCTCGTACTCCTTCCAGCCGAGGATGGACTCCTCCAGGAGCACCTCGGTGGTCGGGGAGAGCGTGAGGCCCTGGCCGGCGATGCGGCGCAGCTCCTCCTCGTCGTGGGCGAAGCCGGAGCCGGCGCCGCCCATGGTGAAGGAGGGGCGGACGACGACGGGGTAGCCGCCGAGCGTCTCGACGCCCTGGAGGACGTCCTCCATCGAGTGGCAGATGACCGAGCGGGCGGACTCGCCGTGGCCGATCTTGGCGTTGACGGCCTCGACGACGCCCTTGAAGAGGTCGCGGTCCTCGCCCTTGTGGATGGCCTCGACGTTGGCGCCGATCAGCTCGACGCCGTACTTCTCCAGGACGCCCTGCTCGTGCATGGAGATCGCGGTGTTGAGCGCGGTCTGGCCGCCGAGGGTGGGCAGGAGGGCGTCGGGGCGCTCCTTGGCGATGATCTTCTCGACGAACTCGGGGGTGATCGGCTCGACGTAGGTGGCGTCGGCGATCTCCGGGTCGGTCATGATCGTGGCCGGGTTGGAGTTGACCAGGATGACCCGCAGGCCCTCGGCCTTGAGGACGCGGCACGCCTGGGTGCCGGAGTAGTCGAACTCGGCGGCCTGGCCGATGACGATCGGGCCGGAGCCGATGACCAGGACGGACTGGATATCGGTGCGCTTAGGCACGCTCGGCCTCCAGGAGAGAAACGAAGCGGTCGAAGAGGTACGCGGCGTCGTGCGGGCCCGCGGCCGCCTCGGGGTGGTACTGGACGGAGAAGGCCGGCTGGTCGAGCAGCTGGAGGCCCTCCACGACGTTGTCGTTCAGGCAGACGTGGGAGACCTCGGCGCGGCCGAAGGGGGTCTCGGAGACCTTGTCGAGGGGCGCGTCGACGGCGAAGCCGTGGTTGTGCGCGGTGACCTCGACCTTGCCGGTCGTCCGGTCCTGGACGGGCTGGTTGATGCCGCGGTGGCCGTACTTCAGCTTGTATGTGCCGAAGCCGAGCGCGCGGCCGAGGATCTGGTTGCCGAAGCAGATGCCGAAGAGCGGGGTCTTCCGCTCCAGGACGGCGGTCATGAGCGCGACCGGGCCGTCGGCGGTGGCCGGGTCGCCCGGGCCGTTGGAGAAGAAGACGCCGTCCGGGTCGACCGCGTAGACGTCCTCGACGCTCGCGGTGGCGGGCAGCACGTGGACCTCGATGCCGCGCTCGGCCATCCGGTGCGGGGTCATGCCCTTGATGCCCAGGTCGATGGCGGCGACGGTGAACTTCTTCTCACCGATCGCGGGGACGACGTACGGCTCCTTGGTGGCGACCTCCTCGTAGAGGCTGGCGCCCTTCATGTGCGGCTGGGCCTGCACCCGGGCGAGCAGCTCGGCCTCGGGGGCCAGGGCCTCGCCGGAGAAGACGCCGGCGCGCATGGAGCCGCGCTCGCGCAGGTGGCGGGTGAGGGCGCGGGTGTCGATGCCGGAGATGCCGACGACGCCCTGGGCGACCAGCTCGTCGTCGAGGCTGCGCTTGGCGCGCCAGTTCGACGGGATGCGGGCGGGGTCGCGGACCACGTAGCCGGAGACCCAGATGCGGCTCGACTCGTCGTCCTCGTCGTTCCAGCCGGTGTTGCCGATCTGGGGGGCGGTGGCGACGACGATCTGGCGGTCGTACGACGGGTCGGTGAGGGTCTCCTGGTAGCCGGTCATGCCGGTGGAGAACACGGCCTCGCCGAAGGTCTCCCCCACGGCCCCGTAGGCGCGGCCGCGGAAGATGCGGCCGTCCTCCAGGACGAGTACGGCGGGAGCGTGGGCTCCCCTTGTGGAGGTCGTCATCGTGCGATGCCTTCCGTCGTGTCGATCATGGAGTTGATGGTCTCGACCCAGGCGGTGTGCTCGGCGGCCCGGTCGGAGCGGAAGCCGGAGTCGAGGAGGGTGGAGCCGTGCTCCCAGGTGACGATCAGGAGCCCGCCCTCGGCGAGGACCTTGCCGGCGATGCCCTTGTCGAGACGGGCCTCGCGCAGGGCGGCGGCGGGGATCAGGAAGTCGTTCGCCCCGGGGCGGACGACCGAGATCCCGGCGTCGGTGAGCGTGAGCTCGGCGCGGCTGCGGGTGCCGAGGCCGTGCGCGACGATCCGGTCGAGCCACTGCCCGGCGGTGGTGGAGCCGTGGTAGCGCCCGTCCAGGGTCAGCTTGGCCTCGCCGGGCGCCTCCGGCACCTCGGGGAGCGCGGGCAGGTCCGACTGGAGGCTGCCGCGCCACTTCCAGCCCTGGCGCATGAGCCAGTAGACGAAGGCGACGAAGAGCAGGAGTCCGACGACCCAGCCGATCCGGCCGGCCCAGTCGGTCACCTCTGCCGACTTCTGCTCCGCGGCGAGGGCCGCGCTTGCGATGTGGTGTGTCACGCCAACTTCCCGTCCATGACCGTTGCCCGGCCCCGCAGGAAGGTGTGGGTGACGCGACCCGGCAGCTCACGGCCCTCGTAGGGGGTGTTGCGGCTGCGGGAGGCGAAGTCCGCGGGGTCCACCGTCCCACGGTAAGCCGGATCGACCAGGACCAGGTTCGCGGGCTCACCAGCCGAGACGGGCCGTCCGTGGCCGGTGGCGCGGCCGATGCGGGCCGGGGCGGAGGACATCCGGTCGGCGACGCCGGCCCAGTCGAGGAGGCCGGTCTCCACCATCGTCTGCTGGACGACGGAGAGCGCGGTCTCCAGGCCGACCATGCCCATGGCGGCGGCGGCCCACTCGCAGTCCTTGTCCTCGTGCGGGTGCGGTGCGTGGTCGGTGGCGACGATGTCGATCGTGCCGTCGGCCAGCGCCTCGCGCAGCGCGAGGACGTCCTTCTCGGTGCGCAGCGGCGGGTTGACCTTGTAGACCGGGTTGTACGTGCGGACCAGCTCGTCCGTGAGGAGGAGGTGGTGCGGGGTGACCTCGGCGGTGACGTCGATGCCGCGGGACTTGGCCCAGCGGACGATCTCGACGGAGCCGGCGGTGGAGAGGTGGCAGATGTGGACGCGGGAGCCGACGTGCTCGGCGAGGAGGACGTCGCGGGCGATGATCGACTCCTCGGCGACGGCCGGCCAGCCGCCCAGGCCGAGCTCGGCGGAGACGACGCCCTCGTTCATCTGGGCGCCCTCGGTGAGGCGGGGCTCCTGGGCGTGCTGGGCGACGACGCCGTCGAACGCCTTCACGTACTCCAGGGCGCGGCGCATGATCACGGCGTCGTCGACGCACTTGCCGTCGTCGGAGAAGACGGTGACGCCGGCCGCGGAGTCGTGCATGGCGCCGAGTTCGGCGAGCTTCTTGCCCTCCAGGCCGACGGTGACGGCGCCGATGGGCTGCACGTCGCAGTAGCCGGCCTCCTTGCCGAGCCGGTAGACCTGCTCGACGACGCCGGCGGTGTCGGCCACCGGGTGGGTGTTGGCCATGGCGAAGACGGCCGTGTAGCCGCCGGAGGCGGCGGCGCGGGTGCCGGTGAGGACGGTCTCGGAGTCCTCGCGGCCGGGCTCGCGCAGATGGGTGTGGAGGTCGACGAGGCCCGGGAGGAGGATCTGCCCGTCGGCCTCGATCACGGTCGCGCCCTCGGCGGACAGCCCGGTGCCGACCTCGGCGATGGTCTCGCCGTCGATCAGGACGTCCTGCGGCTCGCCGCCCAGCACCTTCGCACCGCGGATCAGGATCTTGCTCATCGTTACTTGCTCTCCTCGGTGCGGGTGGTGGCGGGGGCGACGGCGGGCTCGGAGCCGCCGAGCAGCAGGTAGAGGACGGCCATCCGGACGGAGACGCCGTTGGCGACCTGCTCGACGACCGTGCAGCGGTCGGAGTCGGCGACCTCGGCGGTGATCTCCATGCCGCGGACCATCGGGCCGGGGTGCATGACGATGGCGTGCTCGGGCATCTTCGCCATCCGGTCGCCGTCGAGCCCGTAGCGGCGCGAGTACTCGCGCTCGGTCGGGAAGAAGGCGGCGTTCATCCGCTCGCGCTGCACACGCAGCATCATCACCGCGTCGGACTTCGGCAGCACGCTGTCGAGGTCGTACGAGACGTCGCAGGGCCAGCTCTCGACGCCGACGGGGACGAGGGTGGGCGGGGCCACCAGGGTGACCTCGGCGCCGAGGGTGTGCAGCAGGTCGACGTTGGAGCGGGCGACCCGGCTGTGCAGGACGTCGCCGACCAGGGTGATCCGCTTGCCGGCCAGGTCCCTGCCGAGTCCGGCGTCGCGGCCGACGAGGCGGCGGCGCATGGTGAAGGCGTCCAGGAGGGCCTGGGTGGGGTGCTGGTGGGTGCCGTCGCCCGCGTTGATGACGGGGGCGTCGATCCAGCCGGAGGTGGCGAGGCGGAAGGGGGCGCCGGAGGCGCTGTGCCGGATGACGACGGCGTCGACGCCCATCGCCTCCAGGGTCTGGGCGGTGTCCTTCAGGGACTCGCCCTTGGAGACGCTGGAGCCCTTGGCCGCGAAGTTGATGACGTCGGCGGAGAGGCGCTTCTCGGCGGCCTCGAAGGAGATCCGGGTCCGGGTGGAGTCCTCGAAGAAGAGGTTGCAGATGGTCCGGCCGCGGAGGGTCGGCAGCTTCCTGATGGGCCGGTCGGCCACCCGGGCCATCTCCTCGGCGGTGTCGAGGATGAGGACGGCGTCGTCGCGGGTGAGGTCGGCGGCCGAGATGAGGTGACGCATCATCGGGGTTTCTCTCCGGGGTGGGGAGGCGTGAGGGCATGCGGGGGCACACGGAGGTGCCGTGGCCCCGCGGGACGGCCGGTCCGGCTAGGAGGCGGACTTGCCGCCGAGCAGCACGGTGTCGCGACCGTCCTCCTCGGCGAGCTGGACCTTGACGGTCTCCCGCAGCGACGTGGGGAGGTTCTTGCCGACGTAGTCGGCGCGGATCGGCAGCTCGCGGTGGCCGCGGTCGACGAGGACGGCGAGCTGGACCGCGCGGGGGCGGCCGATGTCGCCGAGGGCGTCGAGGGCGGCGCGGATGGTGCGGCCGGAGAAGAGGACGTCGTCGACGAGGACGACGAGGCGGCCGTCGACGCCGTCCGCGGGGATGTCGGTGCGGCCGATGGCGCGCGCCGGCTTCATCCGCAGGTCGTCGCGGTACATGGTGATGTCGAGGGAACCGACCGGGACCTCGGTGCCGGTGATCGATTCGAGCTTCTCGGCCAGCCGGCGGGCGAGGTAGACGCCGCGGGTGGGGATGCCGAGCAGGACCACGTCGCCGGCGCCCTTGGCGCGTTCGACGATCTCGTGGGCGATCCGGGTCAGGACCCGGGCGATGTCGGGGGCCTCGAGAACGGGCCGCGCCTCATCGGTGTGCGCTTGCGTGTCCATGAAGAAAGGACCTCCTTCTCCGCCTCACGGGACGGTCTTTAAAGGACGTCGGATGTACGGCGTCCACTTTAGCAGGGGCGCGCGTACGGGCTTTCCGGGGCTCCCCCCTCCCCCGTTCCGACCTGCGGCGGACCGTCCCCCGGGAGGGGGTGGCGGGCCCCTTTCGGCTTGACGGGAAAGAGTAACGCTGCGTAACCTCACAGTGAGTTACCAGCCGCGCGGCGCAGCCGCATGTCGTCACAGCGTCCGGGAGCGTTATGTCCAGCGAATACGCAAAGCAGCTCGGGGCCAAACTCCGCGCGATCCGCACCCAGCAGGGCCTGTCCCTCCACGGGGTGGAGGAGAAGTCCCAGGGCCGCTGGAAGGCCGTCGTGGTCGGCTCGTACGAGCGCGGCGACCGCGCCGTGACCGTGCAGCGCCTGGCCGAGCTGGCGGACTTCTACGGCGTGCCGGTGCAGGAGCTGCTGCCCGGTACGACCCCCGGCGGTGCCGCCGAGCCGCCGCCGAAGCTGGTCCTGGACCTGGAGCGCCTGGCCCACGTCCCGCAGGAGAAGGCCGGCCCGCTCCAGCGCTACGCGGCGACGATCCAGTCGCAGCGCGGCGACTACAACGGCAAGGTGCTGTCGATCCGCCAGGACGACCTGCGCACCCTGGCCGTCATCTACGACCAGTCCCCCTCGGTCCTGACCGAGCAGCTGATCAGCTGGGGCGTGCTCGACGCGGACGCGCGCCGCGCGGTCGCCCACGAGGAGAACTGAGCGCCTCCCGAGTTCCGCATTGCAGAAACGTGCCGCCGGGCCCGTGGACGTCATTCGACGCCACGGGCCCGGCGCTTTCGCGTTCCCTTTCACCCGTTCGGCGGAACGCCCGCGAAACGCGAAGGGGCCCGCGGCACGGAAGTGCCGCGGGCCCCTTCGACGAGCCGTTCGGGGACTAGGCGTCCACGTCCCGGCGCAGTCGGGGCTTCAGCTCCTTGAAGCGCCCCAGGAGGCCGTTGACGAAGGCCGGGGAGTCGTCCGTGGAGAACTCCTTGGCCAGCTGCACGGCCTCGTCGATCGCCACCGCGTCCGGGGTGCCGTCCTCCCAGATCACCTCGTAGGCGCCGAGGCGCACGATGTTCCGGTCGGCGGCGGGCATCCGGTCGAGGTCCCAGTCCACCGCGTAGGTGGCGATGAGCTCGTCGATCCGGGCCACGTACCGGGCGTACCCCTCGACCAGCTGCATCGTGAAGTCACCGACCGGCGGCTGCTGCGCGTCGGCACGGTGGAGCCGGATCTGGTCCGCGAGGACCTCCTGCACCGAAGCGCCGCGCTGGTCGGCCTCGAACAGGATCTGGAAGGCCCGCCTGCGGGCCTTGCTCCGGGCGGCCACGGTTAGCTGTTCACCCGGCCGAGGTAGCTGCTGTCACGGGTGTCGACCTTGATCTTCTCACCGGTGGTGATGAAGAGCGGGACCTGGATCTGGTGGCCGGTCTCCAGGGTGGCGGGCTTGGTGCCACCGGTGGAGCGGTCGCCCTGGACGCCCGGCTCGGTCTCGGCGATGGTGAGCTCGACGGCGGCCGGCAGCTCGACGTAGAGGACCTGGCCCTCGTTCTGCGCGACCAGGGCGGTGAAGCCCTCGATGAGGAAGTTGGCGGCGTCACCGACGACCTTGCGGTCGATGTGCAGCTGGTCGTACGTGTCCATGTCCATGAAGACGAAGTAGTCGCCGTCCATGTAGGAGAACTGCATGTCGCGCTTGTCGACGTTCGCGGTCTCCACCTTCACGCCGGCGTTGAAGGTCTTGTCGACGACCTTGCCGGACAGCACGTTCTTGAGCTTGGTGCGCACGAAGGCCGGGCCCTTGCCGGGCTTGACGTGCTGGAACTCGACGACGGACCAGAGCTGGCCGCCTTCGAGCTTGAGCACCATGCCGTTCTTGAGGTCGTTCGTGGAAGCCACGGTTGCGGAATCTCCTGGACTGACGTGGGACCGAGGAGGCGTACGCGCCCTACAGCGCGAGCAGCTCCTTGGTCGTGATGGTGAGTAGCTCGGGTCCGCCGTCCGCCTCCTGGCGCACGACGAGCGTGTCATCGATCCGGACCCCGCCCCGGCCCGGGAGGTGGACCCCCGGTTCGACGGTGACCGGCACACAAGCGTCCAGTTTACCCATGGCCGAGGGGGAGAGCTGCGGGTCCTCGTCGATTTCGAGCCCCACGCCGTGTCCGGTGAGGGGTACGGCGGTCGCGGCGTGGCCCCCGGCGTCGAGGATCTGGCGTGCCGCGCGGTCCACGTCACGGTACTCGGCGCCGGGCACGAGGGACTCCCGGCCGGCCCGCTGGGCGGCGAAGACCAGCTCGTACAGCTCGATCTGCCAGTCGGCCGGGGCGGTGCCGATGACGAAGGTCCGGCCGATCTCGCAGCGGTAGCCGCGGTAGTCGGCGCCGAGGCAGACCGACAGGAAGTCGCCCTCCTCGACCCGGCGGTCGGTGGGGCGGTGGCCGCGCCGGCCGGAGTGGGGTCCGGTGGCGACGGAGGTGGGGAAGGCGGCGCCGTCGGCGCCGTGGTCGACCAGCCGCCGCTCCAGTTCGAGGGCGAGGTGGCGCTCGGTGCGGCCGACGAGGATGGACTCCAGGAGCTCGCCGAGGGCCTGGTCGGCGATCTCGGCGGCGATGCGCAGACAGCCGATCTCGTCCTCGTCCTTGACCACCCGGAGCTGTTCGACGGCGCAGGAGAGGTCGGCGAGGCGGAGTCCGGGCGCGGCGGCGCCGAGGGTGCGGTGGCGGGCCATCGTCAGGTCGTGCTCCTCGACGGCGAGGCCGTCGGCTCCGGACCGGCGGGCGAGTTCCGCGGCGGCGACGGCCGGGTCCCCGCCGCCGAGCGGGAGCTGCTGCTGCCGGAGCTGTTCGTCCAGCCGCCCGTCGAGGGGCTCGCCCTCGACGGCGGTGGGCCGGATCAGCACGTCGGCGCCCGGCTCGGGGCCGACCAGCAGGACGGCTCCCGGCGGGGCGCCGCCGGCGAGATAGCGGACGTTGGCGGGACGGGACACCAGGGCCGCCGCGCTGCCCGCTGCGGCGACCCGGTCGCGCAGCCGGACCCGGCGGTCCGCATACACCTGTGACATGTCTCCGAGCCTACGAGCGCGGCCCCGCCCCGGCCTGTCGGCGGCGTCCGACCGTGGAACGCCGGGGGTCAGCCGCCGGGCGGCGCGGCTATCGCCCGGGCCAGGGCCTCGTCGAGGAGCCGGGCCGTGGCCTCCACGTCGAGCGCGGAGTTGTCGATGATCGGCAGCCCGGAGCCGTACCAGCCGGCCATCCGGCCGTGGATCGCGGCGACCTCCTCGTCGGAGAGGCGCCGGTTGCCGGAGCGCTGGGCGTTGCGCTCCAGGACGACCTCCAGGCCGGGGAGGAGGACCACCGGGAGCAGGCCGGGGCCGACGTGCCGCTTCCAGCCGCCGAGGCCGACGACGGGCCGGTCGGGGAAGACGGCGTCGTCGAGGATGCAGGAGATGCCGTTGGCGAGGAAGTTGCGGGCGGCGAAGCCGCAGGTGCGGCGGGCCAGCCGGTACTGCGCCTCGGAGTGCTCGTTCCAGCCCGACTGCGGGTCGGCGAAGCCGGAGCACACCCATTCCCGGACGTCGTCGAGGCTGATGTGGGCGGTGGGGACGGGCCGGCGGGTCGCCCAGTGCCGGGCGACCGTCGTCTTGCCCGCGCCGGCCGGCCCGATGAGCAGGACGGCGAGGGTCGCCGTCCCGGTGCCGGGCCCCTGCTCGTACAGCGGCATCGGAGGCGCCAGCGGCACGGCCCCGGTGACGTGCGCGGACATCCCCCCGGGCGCGGGCGGCGGTACGGCTCCGGGCGGCGGTACGGCTCCGGGGGCGGCGCCCCAGCCCGCGCCGCCGGGTCCCTGGGCGGGCGGCGGCGAGGGCGGGCCCGGCTGCACGGCGGGGTGCACGCCGAGCCGGCCGCCGGGCGCGCCGGACGGCGGCCCCGGGTAGGGCGCGGCCTGCGGGGGCGGGGGTACGGGTCCGTGTGCGCCGGCCGGGGCCGGGCCGGGCGCCCGGCCCGGCTGCTCGGGCGATGGCAGCGGTCCCCCCACTGCGTGCTGCATCCGGTGCCACTCCGTCTCGTCGGCCTGGTGCGGTGAGGGCGGCCGGAGCGGAGCCTCCGTCGGCCCGTTCCTCCGGTCGCCGGGGATGCCAAAACGTTACCGCCCCGTCCCCCCGCTAGGGGAACGGGCGGGACCCCGCCGAAAGTGCCCGGCCCTCAGACCTGCGGGTCGAGTTCCTCGGCGAGGGCGCGCAGCGCGAGCCGGTACGAGCCGATGCCGAAGCCGGCGATCGTGCCGGTGGCGACGGCGGCCACCACCGAGGTGTGCCGGAACTCCTCGCGGGTGTACGGGTTCGAGATGTGCACCTCGATCAGCGGGGCGGTGCGCTGCGCGGCCGCGTCCCGCATCCCGTACGAGTAGTGGGTGAAGGCACCCGGGTTGAGCACGACCGGCACCCGTCCGTCGGCGGCCTCGTGCAGCCAGCGGATCATCTCGCCCTCGTCGTTGGTCTCCCGGACCTCGACGGCGAAGCCGAGTTCGGCGCCGAGGGTCCGGCAGGACTCGACGAGCCCCTGGTAGGAGGTGGCGCCGTAGATGTCGGGCTCGCGCGAGCCCAGCCGGCCGAGGTTCGGGCCGTTCAGCACCAGGACGCGGCGCGGTGCGCTCATGCGGAGAGCTCCCCGTAGGCGGCGATGAGGACGGCCGGGTCGGGGCCCTCCAGGACGGACGGCTTGGCGAGCCCGTCGAGGACGATGAAGCGCAGCAGGTCGCCGCGGGACTTCTTGTCCACCTTCATCGTCTCCAGGAGCTTGGGCCACTGGTCGCCGCGGTAGGTGAGCGGCAGGCCGACGGACTCCAGGACGGAGCGGTGCCGGTCGGCGGTGGCGTCGTCGAGGCGGCCGGCGAGCCGGCCCAGCTCGGCGGCGAAGACCATGCCGACGGAGACGGCGGCGCCGTGCCGCCACTTGTACCGCTCGTTCTTCTCGATGGCGTGCGCGAGGGTGTGCCCGTAGTTGAGGATCTCGCGGCGGCCGGACTCCTTGAGGTCGCCGGAGACGACGTCGGCCTTGACCTGGATGGAGCGGACGATCAGCTCGGCGGTGTGCGGTCCGGCCGGCGTACGGGCCGCCTGCGGGTCCTCCTCGATGAGGTCGAGGATCACCGGGTCGGCGATGAAGCCGGCCTTGATGATCTCGGCGAGGCCGCTGACGAAGTCGTGCACGGGCAGCGAGTCGAGGGCGGCGAGGTCGCAGAGGACGCCGGCCGGCGGGTGGAAGGCGCCGACGAGGTTCTTGCCCTCGGCGGTGTTGATGCCGGTCTTGCCGCCGACGGCCGCGTCGACCATGCCGAGGACGGTGGTCGGCACGGCGACCCAGCGGACGCCCCGGAGCCAGGTCGCGGCGACGAAGCCGGCCAGGTCCGTGGTGGCGCCGCCGCCGACGCCGACGATGACGTCGGTGCGGGTGAAGCCGGTCTGGCCGAGCGCCTTCCAGCAGTACGCGGCGACCTCGGCGGTCTTCGCCTCCTCGGCGTTCGGCACCTGGATGGCGACGGCCTCGTACCCCTGCTCGGCGAGGTCCTCGCGGAGCGCCTCGCCGGTCTCGGCGAGCGCCTCGGGGTGGATGACCGCGACCCGCTTCGCCTTGTCGCCGATGAGGGCGGGGAGTTCGCCGAGCAGCTGCCGGCCGACCAGCACCTCGTACGGATCCGTGCCGGCGCTGCCGCCGACGTGGATGCGGGTGACTTCCTGGTCCGTGGTCATGCGTCCTTCAACTCCAGTGCGTCGAGGACCGCCGCGGCGACCTCTTCGGGGGTGCGGGTGTCGGTGGCGACCACGACACGGGCGACTTCTTCGTACAGGGGGCGGCGGGCGTCCATCAGCTCGCGCCACTGGCGCCGCGGGTTGACGGCGAGCAGCGGGCGGGCCGCGCCGAGGCCGACCCGGCGCACGGCCTCCTCGACGTCCATCGAGAGGTACGCGACGGGCCGCCCGGCCAGCAGGGCGCGGGTGCCGGCGTCGAGGATCGCGCCGCCGCCGAGCGCGAGGACGCCCTCGTGCTCGGCGAGGGCCCTGGCGACGGCGGCCTTCTCCAGGGCGCGGAAGCGCTCCTCGCCGTCCTCGACGAAGATGTCGGAGATCTCACGGCCCTCGGCGGCGACGATGTCGGCGTCGGTGTCCCGGTAGGGCGCGCCGAGCCGTTCGGCCAGGAGCGCGCCCACCGTCGACTTGCCGGAGCCCATCGGGCCGACGAGGACGACCAGGGGGCCGCCGGTCACCGGATGTGCAGGTTGTCGAGGTACGACCGCACGTTGCGCCGGGTCTCGGGCACGGAGTCGCCGCCGAACTTCTCGACGACGGCGTCGGCGAGGACGAGGGCGACCATGGCCTCGGCGACGATGCCGGCGGCCGGGACGGCGCAGACGTCGGAGCGCTGGTGGTGGGCCGCGGCGGCCTCGCCGGTGGCGACGTCGACGGTGGCGAGGGCGCGCGGCACGGTCGCGATCGGCTTCATGGCGGCGCGGACGCGCAGCAGTTCGCCGGTGGTGAGGCCGCCCTCGGTGCCGCCGGAGCGGCCGGAGGTGCGCTTGATGCCGTCCTCGGTCCTCACGATCTCGTCGTGGGCCTGGGAGCCGGGCACCCGGGCGAGGTCGAAGCCGTCGCCGACCTCGACGCCCTTGATGGCCTGGATGCCCATGAGGGCGGCGGCGAGCCGCGCGTCGAGGCGGCGGTCCCAGTGCACGTGCGAGCCGAGGCCGACGGGCACGCCGTAGGCGAGGACCTCGACGACGCCACCGAGGGTGTCGCCGTCCTTGTGGGCCTGGTCGATCTCGGCGACCATCGCCTTCGACGCGTCGGCGTCGAGGCAGCGGACCGGGTCGGCGTCGAGCTTCTCGACGTCGGCGGGGGTCGGGTAGACGCCGTACGGGGCCTTCGCGGCGGCCAGCTCGACCACGTGCGAGACGATCTCGATGCCGGCGGCCTCCTTGAGGAAGGACCGGGCGACGGCGCCGAGGGCGACGCGGGCGGCGGTCTCGCGGGCGCTGGCGCGCTCCAGGATCGGCCGGGCCTCGTCGAAGCCGTACTTCTGCATGCCGGCGAGGTCGGCGTGGCCGGGACGGGGCCGGGTGAGCGGCGCGTTGCGGCCGGTCTCCTTCAGCTCCGAGGGGTCGACCGGGTCGGCCGACATGACCTTCTCCCACTTGGGCCACTCGGTGTTGCCGACCATCACCGCGATCGGCGACCCGAGGGAGAGTCCGTGCCGGACGCCGCCGAGGAAGGTGACCTCGTCCTGCTCGAACTTCATCCGGGCGCCGCGCCCATAGCCGAGGCGCCGCCGCGCGAGGTGGTCCGCCACCAGCTCAGTGGTGACCGGGACGCCGGCGGGAAGACCCTCCAGCGTCGCGACCAGCGCGGGTCCGTGGGATTCCCCAGCGGTCAGCCAACGCAACCTGCTCAACGATGCTCCTCATGCTCGCCTGGGCACTGCGACGACAGGCCCGGACGCGCGGCCCGGACCCGCCACCCCCCGATCCTCCCACGTCCGGGCCCTGGCCTCGGCCTCCGGTCCAGCTATCGGACGCGCGCCTCGTCCTCGTGGACGTCGGCGGGGGCCTCGGGCTGGTCGGCGGACCGTTTCCGCAGCCAGCTGACGAAGCCGTACACCACGGTCAGTCCGAAGAGCCCGAGCACCGTGTACCGCGCCCACGCCGGCAGCGAGCTGAGGAATCCCACGTACAGAAAGCGCAACGCGTCGAAGGCGAGATCCGCCTTCGACGCGAGCGTGATGTCCCCGTCCATCCCCGTTCCCCCTGGGTCATGGCGTCCCGGGGCGGCCGCGCGGGGTCAGCGCGCGGCGAGCGCGGCCTCGCCGGCGGCGCGCATGGCGGCCAGCGGGGCTTTCGGGACGCCCGTCATCTGTTCGACCTGGAGGACCGCCTGGTGGACCAGGAGGTCCAGGCCGCCGACGATCTTACCGGCGCGTGCGGACCAGGCGGCGGCGAGCCGGGTGGGCCAGGGGTCGTAGAGGACGTCGAAGAGGGTGCCGGGGTGGTCCGGGACCGCCGCGGCGAGGGGGTCGGTGGTGCCGGCCGGGGTCGTCGCGATCACCAGCGGGGCCGCGAAGGCGTCCGCCGCGTCGTCCCAGGCCGCGGTGCGGACGTCCACGCCGAGCCGGTCGCCCCAGCCGAGCATCTCCTCCGCCCGGGCCTCGCTGCGGACGTACGCCGTGACCGGGCCCGCGCAGACGCGGGACAGCGCGGCGAGCGCGGAGGAGGCGGTGGCGCCCGCGCCGAGGATCGCCGCGGACTCGACCTTCTCGACGCCCCGCTCGCGCAGGGCGGCGATCATGCCGGGGATGTCGGTGTTGTCGCCGACCCGGCGGCCGTCCTCGCGGAAGACCACCGTGTTCACCGCCTCCACGGCGGCCGCCGTCCCGCTGATCTCGTCGAGCAGCGGGATGATCGCCCGCTTGAGCGGCATGGTCAGCGAGAGGCCGGCCCACGCGTCGTCCATCTCCGCGACGAAGCCCGGCAGCGCCGCCTCGTCGACCTCGAAGCGCTCGTAGGACCAGTCGTCCAGACCGAGCTCCGCGTACGCGGCCCGGTGCAGGACCGGGGAGAGCGAGTGGGCGATCGGCGAACCGAGGACGGCGGCGCGGCGGCCCGCCCCGCTAGTCCGTGTTGGCATTGAACTTGTCCTTCAGCGTCTTGAACTCGGCGTAGGTCTTGGCGAACTCGGTCTTGTTCATGCCGTCGGTCGCCACGAAGTACATCCAGCCGTCCTTCGTCGGATCGAGCATGGCGGCCAGGGCTTCGACGCCGGGGTTGCTGATCGGACCGGGCGGGAGGCCGACCTGGGTGTACGTGTTGTACGGGTCCTGGTTGGTGTTCGCCTCCTGCTCCGAGATCTTGATCTCGGACTGGCCCTTCAGGTAGTTCAGGGCCGAGTCGAACTGGAGCTTCCGGTTCGTCTCCGTGTTGTCCGGCTGGAGGCGGTTGTAGATGACCTCCGCCATCTTGCGGAAGTCGTCGTGCGTCTTGCCCTCCGCCTGCACGAGGCTCGCGACGGTGAGGAGCTGCCAGGCGTTCTCGACGCCGTGCTTCTTCGCCTGCCCCTCCAGGTCCAGCTTCGTGTACTCGGCGTTCGCCCGGCTGACCATCTTCTTGAGGGCGTCCTCGGGCTTGCCGCCCTTGGCGACCGGGTAGCTCGCCGGGAAGAGGAAGCCCTCCAGCGGGTCCTTGAGCTTGTCGTGGTTCTTCGCCCAGTCCGGCAGGCCCAGGGAGTCCGCCTTCTCGAAGGCGATCTCCTTCGTCGTGCCGGGCTTGAGGTTCAGACGGGTGTCGAGCTGTTCGTAGACCCAGGCGTTGCGCTTGCCCTCGGGGATGATCAGGTTGGCCTGGCTCGCCGGGTCCAGCATCAGCGCGACGGCGCTCTCCGCCGACATCTCCTTCTTGAGCGTGTAGGCGCCGGCCTGGATCGAGTTGCCCTTGGCGTTCTTCTGCTGCGCCGCCACGAAGGCGTCGACGCTCTTCACGACGCCGGCCTGCTTGAGGATGTTGCCGATCTCGTTGCCGAAGGCGCCCTTGGGGATCTCGACCTGGACCTCGCCGGTGCCGGTGCCCGCGTAGTCGGGGGCCTCGCCGAACTGGCCCTGCCAGAACTGGTAGCCGAAGTAGCCGATGCCGCCGACGCCGCCGACGAGGACCGCGGCCACCACGAGGCAGGCGACGCCGTTCTTGCCCTTGCGCTTCTTCTCCTTGCCGCGCCGCTCGCGGTCGCGGTCGTCGCCGCGGCCGCCCCGGCCCCGGCGCGAGGACGGTGCGTCGTCCTCGTAGCCGTCCTCGTCGTCGTCACCGGTGAAGAAGGGGTGCGACTCCTCCGGCTCGTGCGGGACGGGGGCGGGCTCGGGCTCCGGCTCGGGCTCCCAGTCGACGACCGGCTGCGGCGGGTGCTGCCGGCGGCCGGGCGGCTGGGGCGGCGGATACGCCTCGGGCGTGCCGTAGAGGTCGGGCTGCTGGCCGCCGTAGGGGTCGGCGGGCGGCGCGTTGTAGGCCATGGCGGCCTGGCCGGTCTCCCAGTTGCCGTCGTACGTCTGTCCGTGCTGCCCGGGCGTGTCGTACCCCTGGTTCCAGCCGGTCTGACCGTACGACTGCGCCGCCGCCTGACCCTGGTCCCCGTACACCTGTGCGTGCGGGTCGGCGTACCCCTGCTGCGGGTACTGCTGCTGGTAGGCGGCCTGCTGCTGGTACGGGTCGGTCCCGTAGCCCTGCTGGGCGTACGGGTCCTGGTACCCCTGGCCACCCTGCGCGTACGGCGTGGCCTGCTGCGGCTGCTGGTACTGCTGCTGACCTTCCCACCCCTGGTCCCCGTAGAGCGGGTCCGTGGGGTGCCACGGTTCGGAGCCCTGGCCCCGGCCATACTCAGTCATCGATCCCCAAACAGCCGCGAGGCTTCCGGACGATCCGCCTCTACGTAGTGCGGCAAGCTGTTCGAACACCGCCGCATCGCGCGGAACGTTACCGTATCGCGATCAGATGACCACTTCGACGCCCTCACCGGGCGGATTACCTGATACCCGTTCGGACTCAAGAGCGTTCTGAAGGATGATCACAGCGGCGGCCTGATCGATGACGGACCGCCCCTTCTTGGACTTCACCCCGGAGGCCCGCAGCCCCTGGGTCGCGGTCACCGTGGTCATCCGCTCGTCGACCAGCCGGACCGGCACCGGGGCGACGCCCTTCGCCATCTCCCGGGCGAAGGCGCGGACCTTGGCCGCGGCCGGGCCCTCCCGCCCGCTGAGCGAGCGGGGCAGGCCCACGACGACCTCGATCGGCTCGTACTCCTCGACGATCTGGCGGAGCCGCCGGTGGGCCGCCGGGACGTCACGTCCCGGCACGGTCTCCACCGGCGTGGCGAGGACCCCGTCGGGGTCGCACGAGGCGACCCCGATCCGGGCGTCCCCGACGTCGACCGCGATACGGCGGCCGCGGCGCATCGTCACGCCGTCTCCACCACGAGGCGCTCGACGGCGGCGATGGCCTCGCCGACGGCCTCCGGGTTCTGGCCGCCGCCCTGGGCGACGTCCGGCTTGCCGCCGCCACCGCCGCCGAGGGTCTTGGCGGCGGTGCGGACCAGCTCGCCGGCCTTGAGGCCGCGCTCGCGGGCGGCCTCGTTGGTGGCGATGACCGTCAGCGGCTTGCCGTTGGCCGTGGTGAACAGGGCGACGACGGCCGGGCGGTCGGAGGGGATCCGGCCGCGCACGTCGAGGACCAGCCTGCGCAGGTCGTCGGCGCCGGTGCCGTCCGGGACCTGGCCGGTGACCAGGGCCAGACCGCGGATGTCCTTGGCGGAGTCGACCAGCCCGGCGGCGGCCTGGAGGACCTTCTCCGCGCGGAACTTCTCGATCTCCTTCTCGGCGTCCTTCAGCTTGCCGAGCATGGAGGAGATCTTCTCCGGCAGCTCCTCCGGACGGCCCTTGACCAGCTCCTGGAGCTGGGCGACGACCGTGTGCTCCTTGGCGAGGAAGTTGTACGCGTCGACGCCGACCAGGGCCTCGATGCGGCGCACGCCGGAGCCGATGGAGGACTCGCCGAGCAGCTTCACCAGACCCAGCTGGGCGGTGTTGTGGACGTGGGTGCCGCCGCACAGCTCCTTGGAGAAGTCGCCGATGGTGACGACGCGGACCTGCTCGCCGTACTTCTCGCCGAACTCGGCGATGGCGCCCTGGCGCTTGGCCTCGTCGATCGGCATGACCTCGGCGTGCACCTCCAGCTCGCGCGCGAGGACCTCGTTGATCTTCTGCTCGACGTCCGTCAGGACCGTGCCGGGGACGGCGTTCGGCGAACCGAAGTCGAAGCGGAAGCGGCCGGGCTGGTTCTCGGAACCGGCCTGGGCGGCCGTCGGGCCGAGGGCGTCGCGCAGCGCCTGGTGGGTCAGGTGGGTGGCCGAGTGGGCACGGGCGATGGCCCGGCGGCGGCGGACGTCGATGGTGGCGTAGGCGGTGGAGCCCACGGTCACCTCGCCGACCTGCACCGAGCCCTTGTGCACCGAGACACCCGGGACGGGCTGCTGCACGTCGCGGACCTCGATGACGGCACCGGAGTGCAGCCGGATCCGGCCCTGGTCGGCGATCTGGCCGCCGCCCTCGGCGTAGAAGGGGGTGCGGTCGAGGACGACCTCGATCTCGTCGCCCTCGGAGGCGGCCGGCGACGGGACGCCGTTCACCAGCAGGCCGACGACCGTGGACTCGCCCTCGGTGTTGGTGTAGCCGGTGAACTGGGTGGCCCCGGAGGTGTCGGCGATCTCGCGGTAGGCGGAGACGTCGGCGTGGCCGGTCTTCTTGGCCTTGGCGTCGGCCTTGGCGCGGTCCCGCTGCTCCTGCATCAGGCGGCGGAAGCCGGCCTCGTCCACGGAGAGGCCCTGCTCGGCGGCCATCTCCAGGGTGAGGTCGATCGGGAAGCCCCAGGTGTCGTGGAGCAGGAACGCCTTCTCGCCGGCGAGGACCGTGCCGCCGGCGGCCTTGGTCTCGGTGACGGCGGTGTCGAGGATGTTGGTGCCGCCCTTGAGGGCCTTCAGGAACGCGGCCTCCTCGGCGAGGGCGACCGTCTCGATCCGCTTGCGGTCGGTCTCCAGCTCCGGGTACTGCTCGCCCATGGTCCTGATGACCGTGTCGACGAGCGCGCCGACGACCGGGCCGGTGGCGCCGAGCAGGCGCATGTTGCGGACGGCGCGGCGCATGATGCGGCGCAGCACGTAGCCGCGGCCCTCGTTGCCCGGGGTGACGCCGTCGCCGATGAGCATGACGGAGGTGCGCATGTGGTCGGCGACCACGCGCAGCGAGACGTCGCTGTCGTGGGCCTTGCCGTAGGCGACGCCGGTGAGCTCGGTGGCCTTGTCGATGACGACCTTGAGGGTGTCCGTCTCGTACATGTTCTGGACGCCCTGGAGGATCATCGCCAGGCGCTCCAGGCCGAGGCCCGTGTCGATGTTCTTCGACGGCAGCTCGCCGAGGATCGGGAAGTCCTCCTTGCCGGAGCCCTCGCCGCGCTCGTACTGCATGAAGACCAGGTTCCAGATCTCCACGTACCGCTCGTCGTTGACGGCCGGGCCGCCCTCGACGCCGAACTCGGGGCCGCGGTCGTAGTTGATCTCGGAGCACGGGCCGCACGGGCCGGGGACGCCCATCGACCAGTAGTTGTCCTTCTTGCCGAGGCGCTGGATGCGCTCGGCCGGGACGCCGACGACGTCGCGCCAGATGCGCTCGGCCTCGTCGTCCTCCAGGTAGACGGTGATCCAGAGCTTCTCCGGCTCGAGCCCGTAGCCACCGTGCTCGACCGGGGTGGTCAGCAGCTCCCAGGCGAGCTTGATGGCGCCTTCCTTGAAGTAGTCGCCGAAGGAGAAGTTGCCGCACATCTGGAAGAACGTGCCGTGGCGGGTGGTCTTGCCGACCTCTTCGATGTCCGGGGTGCGGACGCACTTCTGCACGCTGGAGGCGCGCGTGAAGGGCGGCTTGACCTCACCCAGGAAGTAGGGCTTGAAGGGCACCATGCCGGCGGGGACGAGCAGCAGAGTCGGGTCGTCCGCGATGAGCGACGCCGAAGGGACGACGGTGTGCCCGCGCTCCTCGAAGAAGCTCAGCCAGCGGCGGCGGATTTCAGCCGACTCCATCAGTGGTCCTCATTCCGGTTGTACGAGATCGTGCGCGAGGGACGCGACGAGAACGTGGTCGTGGTCTTGTGCGGGGTGGGGCCGAGGGCGGCCCGGCGGCGGGGCTCCGGGAGCTCCCGGTCCGCGGGAGGCGCTGCGTCGAGGCCGAGTGCCTCGCCCAGCTCCGCCTCGCGCTGGACCATGCCCGCCCTCACGTCGAGGGCGAAGTCCTTGAGCCGGTGGCCCGCCTCGATCGCCTTGTTCGCGGCCTGGGCCGCGAGGGACTCGGGGGTCAGCTGCTGGATCTTGCGGTTGACCTTGGTGGTGGCCCAGACGCCGGCGGCTGCGCCGGCCGTGAACCAGAACGTGCGGCGGAACATCGCGGCTCAGCCCTTCTGCTTCCGGCGCCGTGCGCGGGGCACGGTACGGCCGACGATCACAGTACGGCGCCCGGTGGCGGGCGGCACCTCCTCGCGGTCCCGGCCGCGGCCGAGCGCCCTGCGGACCCCGTACCCGAACGCGGCGACCTTGACGAGCGGGCCGCCGAAGGTGGAGGCGACGGTCGTCGAGAGCGCGGAGGCGTTGGCGGTGACCTCCTGGACGTCCGAGGCGATGGCGTCGACCCGGTCGAGCTGGGTCTGGGCCGAGCGGACGGTCGCCGACGCGTCGGCGAGCAGGGGAACGGCCTGTTCGGTCACGTCCGCCACGAGTCTGGTGGTCGCCCGGAGCGTCTGCGCCAGCCTCGCCAGCACCACGGCGAGGAAGGAGACGAGGATCGCCCAGAACACGGCCACCAGGATCCCGGCAACCTCTCCACCGGTCACTGCGCACCGCTCTCTGCTGTCGTCATCGGTCGTTCGGGTCATGCGAAAAGTCGTCCCCCGACCCTATCGCGCCCGGGCTGTCACGCCGTACCGCATTACCGCCCGTGGGGCGGGAGTTACGCGATCAGATTGTACGGAGCGCGTGCGGATGAGTACGCTCCGTGTCCCATGCGACGCAGCAATCTCCCGGCGGAGCTCAACCGGTTCGTGGGCCGGGCCGCCGAGCAGGCCGAACTGGCAGCGCTCCTGGCCGAATCACGTCTCGTCACGGTCCTCGGCGTGGGCGGGGTGGGGAAGACCCGGCTGGCCCTGAGGGCCGCCGCGGCGGTGCAGAAACGCTCCGGCGAGGAGGTACGGCTGGCGGAGCTGGCCCCGCTGCGCGACCCCGAGCTGGCCGAGCACGCCGTCGTGGAGGCGCTCGGCCTGACCGACCACACCCGCCGTGGACCGCGCGAGGTCCTGCTCGACCATCTCGCCGAGCGCCGGCTGCTGCTCGTCCTCGACGGCTTCGAGCACCTGGTGGACGTCTGCGCCCCGCTCGTCCACGAGCTGCTCACGGCGGCCCCGGGGCTGACCGTGCTGGCCACCGGCCGCCGCCCGCTGAGGATCCCGGGCGAGACGGTGCTGACGCTGGCGCCGATGGACGAGCCGGACGCCCTGTCGCTGCTCGCCGAGCGGGCCGCCCGGGCCGGCGCGCCCGCTCTCGCGGACGACGCGGCGGTACGGGAGCTGTGCCGGCGACTCGACGGGATCCCGCTCGCGCTCGAACTGGCCGCGGGACGGCTGCCGCTGCTCTCCGTGGAGCAGCTGCTGGCCCGGCTCGACGACCGCTTCCGGCTGCTCGGCGACGGCGGGCGCGGGACCCTCCCCCGCCATCAGACGCTGCGCACCGCCATCGGCTGGAGCCACGAGCTGTGCACGCCGGAGGAGCGGCTGCTCTGGGCGCGGCTCTCGGTCTTCGCCGGTCCGTTCGACCTGGAGGCCGTGGAGTACGTGTGCGGGGGCACCGGTCTGCCGCAGGACGGGATCCTCGACCTGCTGGGCGGGCTGCTCGCGCAGTCGCTGGTGACCCGGGAGGACACGGCGGCGGGCCCGGGCTACCGGATGCTGGACACGGTGGCGGCGTACGGGGCGGAGTGGCTGGCGGCGCTCGGGGACACCGAGCGGATGCGGCGGCGGCACCGCGACTGGTACATGGGCCTGGCGACCTGGTGCGAGCTGGAGTGGTTCAGCCCCCGGCAGGCGGAGGTGGCGGCCCGGACGGCGGCGGCGCTGCCGAACCTGCGGGCGGCGCTCGACGTGTGCCTGGAGGTGCCGGACGACGCGCACCTGGCGCAGCACCTGGCGGGGACGCTCTGGTTCGCGTGGGTGGGGTGCGGGCGGCTGTCGGAGGGGCGGCACTGGCTGGACCGGGCGCTGGCGCTCGACTCCGGGCACGAGGAGGCCCGGCTGAAGGCGCTGTGGGTGCTCGGCTACGTGGCGGTCCTCCAGGGCGACCCGACGGCGGCGGTGGCCGCGCTGCACTCCTGCCGGGAGCGGGCCCGGGCCTCCCGGAACCGGCTGGCGGAGGCGTACGCGACGCACCGGCTGGGCTGTCTGGCGCTGCTCTCCGACGACTTCCCGCGCGCCGAGGAGCTGCTGGGCCGGGCGCTGGACGCGTACGGCGAGCTGGGCGAGCTGAACAGCAACGTGCTGATGGGCCAGGTGGAGCTGGCGATGGCGCGGGCCTTCCGGGGCGACCTGGAGGGGGCGACGGCGATCTGCCGGGAGGTGCGGGAGGTCTGCGAGGAGCGCGGGGAGCGCTGGACGCGGGCGTACGCGCTCTATGTGCTGGCGTACTCGGCGTGGACGCGGGACGCCCTGCCGGAGGCGCGGGAGCTGCTGGTGGAGTGCGTGACGATCAACCACCTCTTCCGCGACCTGGTGGGGGTGGTGCTGGCGGTGGAGCTGCTGGCGCTGGTGACGGTGAGCGAGGGGGATCCGGTGGAGGCGGCGGTGCTCCAGGGCGCGGCGCTGCCGGTGTGGGACGCGGTGGGGATCCAGCTCTTCGGGTCGGGCTCCTTCGACGGGCCGCGGGCGCTGTGCGCGGGGCGGGCGGTGGAGGAGCTGGGCGCCGAGCGGTACGAGGAGGCGTTCCGGCTGGGGCAGGGGCTGTCGCTGGACGAGACGGTGGAGCGGGCGGTGGCCGAGCGGCCGGGCGCGGTCCCGGGCGGGCGGTCCGGCGTGGCGGCGCCGCGGCCGTTCCGTACCGCGCGTCCGCCGGTGGTGCCGGGAACGCGGAAGCCCGCCGGCTCCCCCACCGGAAAGGGCGGGGAAGCGGCGGGCTGAACACCGCGGGGGTGAGTCCTACGTGCTGCGATCAGCGGGCGTAGTACTCGACGACCAGCTGCTCGTCGCAGATGACCGGGATCTCCTTGCGGTTCGGCTCGCGGTCCAGGCGGAAGGCCAGGGCCTTCAGGTTGACCTGGAGGTAGCGCGGGGTCTCGCCGTCGGGGGCGAAGCCACCCTCGCGGGCGACCTGGAACAGGGTCTTCGCGCGGGACTTCTCGCGGACCATCACGACGTCGTCGGGACGGACGCGGAAGGACGGCTTGTCGACCTTGCCACCGTTGACCTGGATGTGGCCGTGGACGACCATCTGACGGGCCTGGTAGATGGTGCGGGCGATGCCCGAACGCAGGACCAGGGCGTCGAGACGGCGCTCGAGCTCGACGACCAGCGCCTCGCCCGTCTTGCCCTCGGCCTTCTTGGCGCGGTCGTAGGCGCGCGCCATCTGGCGCTCGCTGATGTCGTACTGGGCACGCAGACGCTGCTTCTCGAGCAGACGGACCTTGTAGTCCGAGTTCTGCTTGCGGCCGCGGCCGTGCTCGCCCGGCGGGTAGGGGCGGGCCTCGAAGTACTTGACGGCCTTCGGCGTCAGCGCGATGCCGAGGGCACGCGACTTCTTGACCTTGGGGCGGGCCTGGTTCGCCATGAACCAACCTCTCTATCTGAACGAATACGGCTTCACCAGTGGTTAGGGAGGTCGCAATCCGCAGCCGGGAAAACCCTCCGGGTCCGTGAGGGACCTGTCGGGCAGCCGCTTCCCGGTCTGGGCACGTACGTGCAGCACGCGAACGACCCACCGCCGGTCCCGGGAACCCGGGGGGTGGTGGGTGGCACGCGACACCTTCGAGGTGCGCGACGCTCCTGGAAACCCTGCCCGGGGGCCGGGTCTCCTGCTGACTGTCCCGCTCTGGTGGTGCCGGCCTGGGCCGGACACGGGACGCAGCGATCCCGACCAGTGTACCGGCTCCCCGGAGCGCCGCCGCCCCGGGGCCGGGTCGGCCAGGGGGGGTCGGTCAGCCGTCGCCCTTCAGGCGCTCGCGGACCTTCTCCACCACGTCCGCGTAGCGGGCCTCGGCGCCGTAGCGGGTGGGCTCGTAGTACCGCTTGCCGTGCAGGGCGTCGGGGGCGTACTGCTGGGCGGCGATCGCGCCGGGCACGTCGTGCGGGTAGACGTACCCCTGAGCGTGGCCGAGTTTGGCGGCGCCCTTGTAGTGGCCGTCGCGCAGGTGGGGCGGGACGGGTCCGGCGAGGCCGTTCCGCACGTCCTCGCGGGCGGCGAAGATCGCGTTGGTCGCCGCGTTGGACTTCGGGGCCAGGGCGAGGGCGATGGTGGCGTGGCTGAGGGTGAGCGCCGCCTCCGGGAAGCCGATCATGGCGACGGCCTGGGCGGCGGCGACGGCGAGCGGCAGGGCCTGCGGGTCGGCGAGTCCGATGTCCTCGCTCGCGGAGATCATCAGACGGCGGGCGATGAAGCGCGGGTCCTCCCCCGCCTCGATCATCCGGGCCAGGTAGTGCAGTGCCGCGTCGACGTCGGAGCCGCGGATGGACTTGATGAGGGCGCTGGCGACGTCGTAGTGCTGGTCGCCGTCCCGGTCGTACTTCACCGCGGCGCGGTCGACCGCCTCCTCGACGGTCTGGAGGGTGATCTCGCGCTCGCCCTTGGCGAGGGCGCCGCCGGCGGCGGCCTCCAGGGCGGTGAGGGCACGCCGGGCGTCGCCGCCGGCGATCCGCAGCAGATGGGCGCGGGCGTCGTCGAGGAGCTCGACGGCGCCGCCGAGGCCGCGCTCCTCGGTGACGGCCCGGTCCATGAGGCCGCTGAGGTCCTCGTCGGTGAGCGGCTCCAGGGTGAGGAGCAGGGAGCGGGAGAGGAGCGGGGAGATCACCGAGAAGTACGGGTTCTCGGTGGTGGCGGCGATCAGGGTGACCCAGCGGTTCTCGACGGCGGGCAGCAGCGAGTCCTGCTGGGCCTTGGAGAAGCGGTGGATCTCGTCGAGGAAGAGGACGGTCTCCTTGCCGTAGCCGCCGGAGGCGCGGCGGGCGCCGTCGATGACGGCCCGGACCTCCTTGACGCCGGCGGTGATCGCGGAGAGCTCGACGAAGCGCTTGTCGGTGGCCTTGGAGACCACGTACGCGAGGGTGGTCTTGCCGATGCCGGGCGGGCCCCAGAGGATCACCGAGGAGGCGCCGGCGGGGCCGGTGCCCTCCCCGACGAGCCGCCGCAGCGGCGAGCCGGGCTTGAGCAGGTGCCGCTGGCCCACCACCTCGTCGAGGGTGCGGGGGCGCATCCGGACCGCCAGCGGGCTGCTGGACGGGTCCTTCTCCTGGCGTTCTTCGGCGGCTGCGGTAAAGAGGTCGGGCTCCACGTCCATGAAGCCTAGGTCACGCCACCGACAAGCCGGGCGGGCGCGGTCACCCGGTCCAGAAGTCCCACCAGCGGGTGAGGATCAGCATGCCGATGATCCCGAGGTGCAGGACGGGCAGGATCCAGGTGAACTCGGCGAAGAAGGTCCGCACCCCGGCCGGGGCGGGGATGACTCCGGCGCGGACGTTGTGCGAGGTCACGTACCAGAACATGACGATGGTGGCGGCCCAGGCGAGGCAGCACCACAGGCAGAGCGAGTTGATCTCGTACAGGGACTGCTGCGTCAGCCAGGCGCAGAACCCGACGCCGAAGAGGGTGCCGGCGTTGAGGCCGAGCCAGTACCAGCGGCGGTAGCGGGCGCCGGCGAGGAGGCCGACGCCGATCGCGATCACCATGCCGTAGGTGACCAGGCCGAGCATGGGGTTCGGGAAGCCGAAGACCGACGCCTGCTCGCTCTTCATGATGTTCCCGCAGGACACGATGGGGTTCAGGCTGCACCCGGGGACGAAGTTCGGGTCCTCCAGGAGCTTGAACTTGTCGAGGGTGATGACCCAGGCGGCGAGCAGTCCGGCCGCCCCGGTGATCACCAGCAGCCAGGCGAGGCCCTTGCTCGCGCCGATCGTGCCCGCCGTGCCCGTCGCCTCCGCGTCGGCTTTCGTCATGCCTGTCGCCTTCTCACTCGCTCGCCGGCCTTGTGGCCACGGACATTCTGCAACAAGGGGTATACGGGCGAGCGTTCGTACGGGATAAGGGCCGGACGGCCCCGGTCGGCGGCCGGAGGTCCCGGCGGGTCGCCCGGCGGGAGGACCGGACACGGGAGGGACCCGGCCGCGCACGGCGGACCGGGCCCCTCCCGCGGGTGCGAAGCTCAGCCGAGCTGCTCGCGGACCGCGTCCAGGACACCGTCCAGGGCGACCGCGCGCTGCTCGCCGGACTCCATGTCCTTGAGCTGGACGACGCCCTCGGCGAGGTCCCGCTCGCCCGCGACGAGGGCGAAGCGGGCGCCGCTGCGGTTCGCCGCCTTCATCGCCGCCTTCAGGCCCTTGCCGCCGAAGGCGAAGTCGGCGGCGATCCCCGCCCGGCGCAGCTCGGTGACCTTGCCGAAGAGGACGCGGCGCGCCTCCTCGCCGAGGGCCACCGCGAAGACGCTGGTGGTGGCGGGCAGGTCCAGCTCGACGCCCTCCGCCTCCAGGGCCAGGACCGTGCGGTCCACGCCGAGTGCCCAGCCGACGGACGGCAGCGAGGGGCCGCCGATCATCTCGGAGAGGCCGTCGTACCGGCCGCCGCCGCCGACGGCGGACTGGGAGCCGAGGCCGTCGTGGACGAACTCGAAGGTGGTCCGGGTGTAGTAGTCGAGGCCGCGGACCAGCTTCGGGTCGTCCTCGAAGACGACGCCGGCGGCGGTGATCAGCTCGCGGACCTGCTCGTGGTACTCCTTGCAGGCGTCGCACAGGTAGTCGCGGAGCAGCGGCGCGTCGACGAGCTGCTTCTGCACGTCGGCCCGCTTGTCGTCGAGGACCCGCAGCGGGTTGATCTCGGCGCGGCGCAGGGTCTCCTCGTCGAGGTCGAGGCCGCGCAGGAAGGTCTGCAGGGCCTCGCGGTAGACGGGGCGGCACTCCTTGTCGCCGAGCGAGTTCAGCAGGATGCGGAAGTTCCGCAGGCCGAGCGAGCGGTACGCCTCGTCGGCCAGGATGATCAGCTCGGCGTCCAGGGCCGGGTCCTCGGCGCCGATCGCCTCGGCGCCGACCTGCGAGAAGTGGCGGTAGCGGCCCTTCTGCGGACGCTCGTACCGGTAGTAGGAGCCCGAGTACCAGAGCTTGACCGGCAGGTTGCCCTGCTTGTGCAGGCTGGCCTCCAGGGCCGCGCGCAGCACGGAGGCGGTGCCCTCGGGACGGAGGGCCAGCTTGCTGCCGCCCTTGGTCTCGAAGGCGTACATCTCCTTGGTCACGATGTCGGTGGACTCGCCGACACCGCGGGCGAAGAGGTTCACGTCCTCGAAGCCGGGGGTCTCGACATAGCCGTAGCCGGCCCGTCGCACCGGGGCGGCGATCGCGTCCCGGACCGCCAGGTAGGTCGCGGAGAACGGCGGGATCAGGTCGTACGTGCCCTTGGGGGCCTTGAAGGTGCTCACGGAAGTCTCGTCACATTCCTCGTCGGGGAGCGTCCGTGCTCCCGAAGCCGGAGGCCACCTGCCGCAGATACGGGTTGGTGGCGCGCTCCTGGCCGATGGTCGTCTGGGGACCGTGGCCGGACAGGACGACGGTCGAGTTGTCGAGCGGCAGGACCACACGGGTCAGCGACGCGAGCATCTCGTCCATGTCACCGCCGGGCAGGTCGGTGCGTCCGATGGAGCCGGCGAACAGCAGGTCGCCGGAGAAGAACACGGAGGGGATCTCCGAGGTCTCCGGCGTCCGGAAGGTCACCGACCCCTTGGTATGGCCGGGCGCGTGGGCGACCGAGAAGTCCATGCCCGCGAGCTTCAGCGCGGCCCCGTCGGTGAGCTCGTGCACGTCGTCCGGCTCGCCGACGGTCAGCTCGCCCATGAGCGGCATCCCGATGGAGCGGCCGAGGGCCTTCTCCGGGTCGCTCATCATGTACCGGTCGGCGGGGTGGATCCACGCGGGTACGTCATGGGCGCCGCAGACCGGGACGACGGAGGCGACGTGGTCGATGTGGCCATGGGTGAGGACCACCGCGACGGGCTTGAGCCGATGCTTCTTCAGCGTCTCCTCGACTCCCTGGGCGGCCTGGTGGCCCGGGTCGATGATGACGCACTCCTCGCCTGCGGCGGGGGCGACCACGTAGCAGTTGGTGCCCCAGGCCCCGGCGGGGAACCCGGCAATCAGCACGATCGTCCTTCTGTGTCGTCCGGCAGTTGGCTGCGGTCTCGCGGAATGCAGCAGATCAGAGCCTACCGGCGGTGCGTATTCCACAGCCAACCCGTATACGGTACGGGCACATCCGGCCAGGACAGGAACACACGAACGAGAGGGAGCGGACCCGGTGGTCACCAGCGATCAGCGGCGGCGGCAGCTCGCCAGGGACAAGTACGCGCGCCAGCAGCAGCGACGGGCGGAGGCGCAGCGCAAGACCAAGCGGCGCAACACGGTGATCGCGGCCTCCCTCGCGGTGGTGCTCGCGGCCGGCGGCGCGGTGTACGCCTCGGTGCAGTTCCTCGGGGACGACGCCAAGAGCACCGAGACGGAGGCGGCGAGCGGCGAGCCGAAGATGGGCATCGAGGCGAAGGGCACGTACGACTTCGCCCTGAAGACCAACGAGGGCGCCATCACCGTCAGCATGGACGCGGCGAAGACCCCGCGGACGGTGAACTCCTTCAAGCACCTCGCCGACAAGAAGTACTTCGACGGTACGAAGTGCCACCGGCTCACCACCGCCGGGATCTTCGTCCTCCAGTGCGGCGACCCGGAGGGCACCGGCATGGGCGGCCCCGGCTACACCATCCCGGACGAGAACCTCGACGCCCTGGGCAAGCCGGGCGCCGACGGCAAGGTCACGTACAAGGCGGGCACGGTCGCCATGGCCAACACCGGGCAGCCGGGCACCGGCGGCTCGCAGTTCTTCCTCGTCTACAAGGACTCGAAGCTGCCGCCGCAGTACACCCCCTTCGGCACGATCGACGCGGCCGGTCTGGCGGCGGTGCAGAAGGTCGGCGCGGCCGGCGTCGAGGGCGGTCAGGGCGACGGCGCCCCGAAGAAGCCGGTCACCATCGAGAAGGCGACCGTCTCCGCGAAGTGAGGCGGGGCGCTCCGCAGGACGGCGGCCCGGAGGTCCGCACGCACGTGACCGTGGAATTTCGGTCGCGCTGAGTGCGGACAGCCGGGCCGCCGTTCGCCTAGATTGGCGTTGTGCGGTGCGGTCCGATCCGTCGGGCGCGCCGCGAAGGCGGGCGAGGCCCGCCCAGGAACTGTGGACGATGCCCGGGGGTCACCACCCGTGGAGGGCATCATGGTGAGGAGGCGCTGTGAGCAGCGACCCGTGGGGCCGTGTCGACGAGACGGGCACCGTGTACGTGCGGACGGCCGAGGGTGAGAAGGTCGTCGGATCCTGGCAGGCGGGCACTCCCGAGGAGGCGCTGGCCTACTTCGAGCGCAAGTACGAGGGCCTGGTTGTCGAGATCGGCCTCCTCGAGAAGCGGGTGAAGACCACCGACCTCTCGGCGAAGGACGCCCAGACGGCGATCGAGCACATCCGGCACCAGGTCGACGAGCACCACGCCGTCGGCGACCTGGCCGCGCTCTCGGCCCGCCTGGACAAGCTCGCGGAGTCGGTGGAGTCGCGCCGCGAGGAGCGCAAGGCGCAGAAGGCCAAGCAGGCCGACGAGGCGCGTGCCGCCAAGGAGGCGCTGGTCACCGAGGCGGAGGAGCTGGCCCAGAGCGAGCAGTGGCGGGCGGCCGGCGAGCGGCTGCGGTCGCTGGTGGACACCTGGAAGGGCCTCCCCCGGCTCGACCGGAAGTCCGACGACGAGCTGTGGCACCGCTTCTCGCACGCCCGCTCGGCCTTCTCCAAGCGCCGGAAGGCGCACTTCGCCCAGCTCGACGCGCAGCGCGAGGACGCCCGGAAGGCGAAGGAGCGTCTGGTCGCCGAGGCCGAGGCGCTGCAGAACTCGACCGACTGGGGTGCGACCGCGGCCCGCTACCGCGAGCTGATGGCCGACTGGAAGGCGGCGGGCCGGGCCCAGCGCGAGCACGAGGACGACCTGTGGAACCGCTTCCGCGGCGCCCAGGACGTCTTCTTCGCCGCCCGTTCCGGGGTCTTCGCCGAGCGTGACGCGGAGCAGACCGAGAACCTGAAGCTGAAGGAGGAGCTGGCCGGCGAGGCCGAGAAGCTGCTCCCGGTGACGGACCTGAAGGCCGCCCGCGCCGCCTTCCGCGCCGTCAACGAGCGCTGGGAGGCCATCGGCCACGTGCCGCGCGACGCCCGCCCGAAGGTGGAGGGCCGGATGCAGGCGGTGGAGCGGGCGATCCAGGAGGCCGAGGAGGCCGAGTGGCGCCGCACCAACCCGGAGGCACGCGCGCGTGCCGCGGGTCTGACCGGCCAGCTCCAGGACGCCGTCGAGAAGCTGCGCAAGCAGATCGACGCGGCCCGCGCGGCCGGCAACGACGCCAAGGCGGACAAGCTCGCCAAGGAGCTGGAGGGCCGCCAGGCCCTGCTGGACCAGGCCCTGAAGGGTCTCCAGGAGTTCGGCGGCTGACCCGTCCGACGTACGGCTGCGAGAAGGGCCCCCGGCGTGTGCCGGGGGCCCTTCCTCGTGGCTCCGTGCGCGGCGGCTAGGAGACGGCCGGGGGCCGTTCCCCGCCCTCCAGGGTGTCGAGGGCGTGGCGGAGGACCTCGCACGCCTGGGCGTGGTTCCCGGCGGCCTCCAGGAGCTCGGCGAGGCGCCGGCAGATCATGACCGCCTCGGGGCCGAAGCGCTTGTGGGTCTGCTGGAAGGCGAGCTCCAGGATCTCGACGGCCTCCCGTTCGTGCCCGGTCTCGGTTACACCTCGCCCATGCCGCCGCCGATCTGCTCGATCGGCTCGTAGCGGTCCCTGAGGGTCTGCCCCGTCAGGTTCCCGTCCGTCATCCCTTCCCCCCCGGTCTCCCGCTACGGCCTGCGCGCGCTCGTCACCCGGTAGACGTCGTACACGCCCTCCACGCCCCGGACCGCCTTGAGAACGTGGCCCAGGTGCTTGGGGTCGCCCATCTCGAAGGTGAAGCGGGAGGTGGCGACGCGGTCGCGGGAGGTCTGGACGGCCGCCGAGAGGATGTTGACGTGCTGGTCCGAGAGGACCCGGGTGACGTCCGAGAGGAGCCGGGAGCGGTCCAGTGCCTCGACCTGGATCGCGACCAGGAAGACCGAGGACTGGGTCGGGGCCCACTCGACCTCCAGGATCCGCTCCGGCTCCCGGGAGAGGGAGTCGACGTTGACGCAGTCGCTGCGGTGGACGGAGACGCCGCTGCCGCGGGTGACGAAGCCGATGATCGGGTCGCCGGGCACCGGGGTGCAGCAGCGGGCCAGCTTGACCCAGACGTCCTCGACGCCCTTGACGACCACGCCCGGGTCGGCGTTGGAGCGGCGCTTGGAGCGGCCCCGGGTGGGCGGCGCGGCCTCCTCGATGTCCTCGGTGGCCGCCTCCTCGCCGCCGAGCGCCTGCACCAGCTTCTGCACGATGGACTGGGCGGTGACATGGCCCTCGCCGATCGCCGCGTACAGCGAGGAGATGTCGTTGTACCGCATCTCGTGGGCGAGGGTGACGAGGGAGTCGCCGGTGAGGATCCGCTGGATCGGCAGGTTCTGCTTGCGCATGGCCCGCGCGATGGCGTCCTTGCCCTGTTCGATCGCCTCGTCCCGGCGCTCCTTGGAGAACCAGGCGCGGATCTTGTTGCGGGCGCGCGGCGACTTGACGAAGCCGAGCCAGTCGCGGGAGGGCCCGGCGCCGGCGGCCTTGGAGGTGAAGACCTCCACGAGGTCGCCGTTGTCGAGGGTGGATTCGAGCGGCACCAGCCGGCCGTTCACCCGCGCCCCTATGGTGCGGTGCCCGACCTCGGTGTGGACGGCGTAGGAGAAGTCGACCGGGGTGGCGCCGGCGGGCAGCGCGATGACGTCGCCCTTGGGCGTGAAGACGAAGACCTCGTTGCGCGAGAGGTCGAAACGGAGGGACTCCAGGAACTCGCCCGGGTCCTCGGTCTCCTTCTGCCAGTCGAGCAGCTGGCGCAGCCACGCCATGTCGTTGAGGTGGTCGTCCTTGCCGCCGCCCTTGGGCACGTCGGTGCGGACCTTGGAGGCGCCGGCGACGGCCTCCTGCTTGTACTTCCAGTGCGCGGCGATGCCGTACTCGGCGCGGCGGTGCATGTCGAAGGTGCGGATCTGCAGCTCGACGGGCTTGCCGTTGGGTCCGATGACCGTCGTGTGCAGCGACTGGTACATGTTGAACTTCGGCATCGCGATGTAGTCCTTGAACCGGCCGGGGACCGGGTTCCATCGCGCGTGGACGGTGCCGAGGGCCGCGTAGCAGTCGCGGACGGTGTCCACGAGGACGCGGATGCCGACCAGGTCGTAGATCTCCGCGAAGTCACGGCCGCGGACGATCATCTTCTGGTAGACGCTGTAGTAGTGCTTGGGGCGGCCGGTGACGGTCGCCTTGATGCGGGCGGCGCGCAGGTCGGCCTGGACCTCGTCGGTCACTATGGCGAGGTACTCGTCCCGCTTGGGGGCGCGCTCGGCGACGAGCCGGACGATCTCGTCGTACATCTTGGGGTAGAGGATCGCGAAGGCGAGGTCCTCCAGCTCCCACTTGATGGTGTTCATGCCCAGGCGGTGGGCCAGGGGCGCGTAGATCTCGAGGGTCTCGCGGGCCTTCTTCTCCTGCTTCTCCCGCTTGAGGTAGCGCATGGTGCGCATGTTGTGCAGGCGGTCGGCGAGCTTGATGACGAGGACCCGGGGGTCCTTGGCCATGGCGACGACCATCTTGCGGACGGTCTCGGCCTGCGCGGCCTCGCCGAACCTGACCTTGTCGAGCTTGGTGACGCCGTCGACGAGGAGCGTGACCTGGTCGCCGAAGTCGCGGCGCAGGTCCTCCAGGCCGTACTCGGTGTCCTCGACGGTGTCGTGGAGGAGGCCGGCCATCAGGGTCGCCGGGTCCATGCCGAGCTCGGCGAGGATGGTGGTGACGGCGAGGGGGTGGGTGATGTACGGGTCGCCGCTCTTGCGCTTCTGGCCGCGGTGCCAGCGCTCCGCGACCTGGTAGGCCCGCTCGATCTGGCGCAGAGTGGCCGTTTCGATCTTGGGGTCGTTGGAGCGGACGATCCGCAGGAGCGGTTCGAGGACCGGGTTGTACGGCGACGAGCGCTGCACTCCGAGCCGGGCCAGGCGGGCGCGCACCCGGTTCGAGGAGCCGCCGGAGCGGGTCGGCGCGGGGGCCGGCGCGGGAGCGGGCGCAGCAGGCTTCGGCCTGTTCTCCGCGGGCTTGTTCTGGGGCGTGCCGGTTCCCTGCGCGGCCTGGTCGGCCTTGGGGTCGGGCTGCGCGGCGGAGAGTGACTGGGCCTCGTCTGGCAAAGAGCGCTCCTCTGGGGTCCCCCCGGACGGGGTCTGGGGGAGGTTCCGGGTCCCCCGGTCAGGCCCGGAAAGGCCATCGTATCGAGCCATGACGGCCCGTGCTCACGCGGCCGGGGGACGGGCCGGGGCCCGGGGCCGCTTCTCCGGCCCCTCGCGGGGACGTACCGGGACAAACGCGAGGGGCGCCCCGGGAATTCCCGGGGCGCCCCTGGCCGGAATCCGATGGATCCGTTCCGGACGCGTCTCAGACGGTGATCAGCGCGGTGAGCGGAGCGCCCCGGAGGGCGGGCTCCAGCCGGGCGCGGCCCGGGAGGAAGCCGAGCTCCATGAGGACCGCGACGCCCGCCACCTCGGCGCCCGCGCGGCGGATGAGCTCGAGGGACGCCTCGGCGGTGCCGCCGGTGGCGAGGACGTCGTCGATGACCATGACGCGGTCGCCCGCGGCCAGGTCCTCGGCGTGCACCTCGATCTCGGCGGTGCCGTACTCCAGCTCGTACGCTTGGCGGAGCGTGGCCCCGGGCAGCTTGCCGGCCTTGCGGACCGGGATGAAGCCCAGGCCCGCGCGGACGGCGACCGGCGCGGCGAGGATGAAGCCGCGGGCCTCCAGACCGACGATCTTCGTCGCGCCGTGCGCGGTGCACAGCGCGGCGAGGGTGTCGGTGAGGACCGTGAACGCCTCCGGGTCCGCGAGCAGCGGGGTGATGTCCTTGAACAGCACGCCCGGCTTCGGGTAGTCGGGGACGTCACGGATCCGGCTGAGCAGCAGGCCGGTCGCGTCCTGGGCCTCGGCCGTCACCGGCGCGGCTCCTGGGCTCGGCCGCGGCGGGCGGCACGCGGCCCGACGACGGCGGTCTCGGCGACGCCGGTGCCCTCGTCCAGGCCGTCCTCGCCGCGGGCGGCGGCGGAGGCGCGCTTGGCCAGCACCCGCTTCCTCAGCGCCTTCATGGCCGGCTCGCGCTCCTTGAGGTCGGCGACGAGCGGGGTGGCGATGAAGATCGAGGAGTAGGCACCGGCGGCCAGACCCACGAAGAGCGACAGCGAGATGTCGTTCAGCATGCCGGCGCCGAGGACGCCGCCGCCGATGAAGAGCAGGCCCGCGACGGGCAGCAGCGCCACGACGGTGGTGTTGATGGAGCGGACCAGGGTGCCGTTGATGGAGCGGTTGGCCATCTCGCTGAAGGTGAAGCGGGTCTGCTTCGTGATGTCCTTCGTCTGCTCCTTGAGGGAGTCGAAGACGACGACGGTGTCGTACAGCGAGTAGCCGAGGATGGTCAGCAGACCGATCACCGTGCCGACCGTGACCTCGAAGCCGACCAGCGAGTAGATGCCGACCGTGATCGTGAGGTCGTGGATCAGCGCGATGAGCGCCGCGACGGCCATTCTCCACTCGAAGGCGATGGCCAGGTAGATCACCACGAGGATCATGAAGACGCCGAGGCCGGTCCATGCCTTGTTGGCGATCTGCTCGCCCCAGCTGGGGCCGACCAGCTCGGCGGCGATCTTGTCCTCGGGGACGTTCAGGTCCTTGGCCAGCTCGGTGCGGACCTGGTCGGACTGCTCGGTGTCGAGGCCGCCGACCTGGATGCGCAGGGAGCCGTTGCCGAGCTGCTGGACGATGGCGTCGTGACCGGACGCCTCCTCCGCGTACTCCTGCGCCTGGCTGACGCTGACGTCCGACTTCGGGGTGGTGAAGACGGCGCCGCCCTGGAACTCGATGCCCATGTTGAGGCCGCGGACGGCCAGGGCGACGATGGCCGTGATGGTGATCAGGACGGAGAGGCCGTACCAGATCTTGCGGTTCCCGATGAAGTCGTAGCCGACCTCACCGCGGTGGAGCCGGGCGCCGAGATCTCCGAGCTTCGACATCTCACGCCTCCTTCGGTTCGACGGTGCCGGCGGCGCCGGCGGCGGGGGCGTTACGGCGGGTGCGGCGCAGCGGCGGCTTGGCGCCCAGGCGCTTCGGGTCCAGGCCGGACCACGGGTGTCCGTCGCCGAAGAACTTGGTGCGGGCGAGCAGCGTCATCAGCGGCTTGGTGAAGAGGAACACCACGACGATGTCGAGCAGGGTGGTGAGGCCGAGCGTGAACGCGAAGCCCTGGACCTTGCCGACGGTCACGATGAAGAGCACGGCCGCGGCCAGGAACGACACGAAGTCGGAGACCAGGATGGTGCGGCGGGCGCGCGGCCAGGCGCGCTCGACGGCCGGGCGGAGGGTGCGGCCCTCGCGGAGCTCGTCACGGATGCGCTCGAAGTAGACGATGAACGAGTCGGCGGTGATGCCGATGGCGACGATGGCACCGCAGACGGCCGGCAGGTTCAGCGCGAAGCCGATGGCCGGGCCGAGCAGCGACATGATCACGTAGGTGAGCAGGGCGGAGACGCCGAGGCTGAGGATCGCGATGAACGACAGGCCGCGGTAGTAGACCACCAGGTAGAGGATGACCAGCGCGAGGCCGATGGCGCCGGCGATGAGGCCGGCCTCCAGCTGCTCGCCGCCGAGGGCGGCGGTGACGGTGTCGACGCTCTGGGTGTCGAAGGAGAGCGGCAGGGCGCCGTAGGCGAGGATGTTGCCGAGGTCCTGGGCCGACTGCTGGTTGAAGCTGCCGGAGATCTGCGCGTTGGCGCTGAGCGTGGTCTGGACGCGGGGCGCCGAGACGACCTCGCCGTCGAGGACGATGGCGAACTGGTTCTGCGGCTCGGCCTGCTGCGACAGCTTGCTCGTGATCGACTGGAACTTCTTCGAGCCGGCGTCCGTGAACGTCATGTCGACGATCCACTGGCCGCTCTGCTGGTCGATGGCGGCCTTGGCGTCGTCGACGTCACGGCCCTCGACCTCGGCGGGGCCGAGGAGGTACTTCTCCCACTGGCCGATCGCGTTCTTGCCGCAGGCGACGATGGAGTCGCCGGGCTTGGTGCCCGCGGCGGCGGCGGTGCGCTGCTTGGGGTCCAGGCAGTTCAGGGTGGTGAACTTCTGCTGGAGCGCGGCGGTCGCGGCGTCGGCGCTGGGCGTCGGCTGCGGGGTGGCGCTCGCCTTCGGCGTGGCGGAGGCGCTGCCGGTGGGGGTGGGCGTCCCGGTCGCGTTCGGGGCCTTGAGGGCCTCGGAGAGCGCGCGGCCCTGGGTGGAGGCGGTGGCGGTCGGCGTGGCCGACTTCTTCTCGCCGACGGAGGCGGACGCGGAGGGCTTCGGCGTGGCCGAGCCCGAGGGGGTCGCGGTGGGCGCGGCCTCGGGGGCGGCGGCCGCGACGGTGAGCACGGGCCGGAAGTAGAGCTGGGCGGTGGTGCCGACCTGCTCGCGGGCCTGCTTCTCGTTCGTCCCCTTGGGGATGTTGACGATGATGTTCTCGCGGCCCTGCGTCTGGACCTCGGCCTCGGAGACGCCGAGACCGTTGACACGGCGCTCGATGATGCCGACCGCCGTGTTCATGTTGGTCTCGTTGACCGCGGACTCCTGGCCGGGCTCCGCCTTGGCCTTGAGCGTGATCGACGTGCCGCCGGCGAGGTCGATGCCGAGGCGCGGGGTGGTGTGCCCCGACCAGAACATGCCGCCGGTGAGCGCGACCATGGCGATCAGAATGAGTGCCAGGGCGCGGCCCGGCCGGCTCTGTCCCCCCGCCGGCCTTCGGCCCTTCTTCGGTGCTGCCACCTGTCGTTTCTCCCTGTCCAAACCGTCCGGGCGCCGGGTGGGCGCACGGAGGCCACGAAGTGTGTGTGGGGACCTTCCCCCGCAGACGTCGGACCGTTCCCGGCCGCGGCCACGCCGGTGGGCGTGGGCCGCCGGGCCGGGTGGGCGTTACTTCGCCTCGGTCTCGCCGTCGGCCTTGCCGTCCTTCTCGACCTCGGCCTCGGCCGCGTCCGACTTCTTGGTCAGATCGGCCTTGGGGGCCTCGTCGGCGTCGGTCAGCGAGGAGGCGTCGTCCGGGACGACGGCGCCCGCGTCGTCGGCGACGTCCTCGTCGGTGTCACCGTGGACGATCCGGTTGTACTCGGCGTCGTCGAGGACCGCGCCGATGGCGTTCTTCGCGTAGACGGCGTGCACGCCGGGAGCGACCTCGAGCAGGACGGTCTCGTCCTGGATCTCCTTGACGGTGGCGTACATTCCCCCGATCGTGCGTACGCCGGTGCCGGGCTGCATCTGGTTGCGCATCTCCGCCGCCTGCTGCTGCTTCTTCTTGGCAGAGCGGGTCATCAGGAACATCGCCCCGATGAGCACGATGAACGGGAGGAGCATGCCGATGTTATTCACGGGACGGAAATCCTTCGCACGGTCACGGAGAACCCGCGGCCTGATCTTCGGGGGTGGGTACGCCGACCAGAAAGGGCGGCATCGGCGGAGTCTAGGCGAGTCCGCATCGATGGAACAACGCCCAGCATGGCACCGTGGTTCCTGGTCGGGCGAGACTCCGCGCCGTCACCCACCCGTCACAGCCGCCTCAGGAGCCGAACAGCCCCTGTTGTCCCGGTCCGGCGCCCGCCGGGCCCGCTGCCTGCGGCGGGACCAGTCCGAGGTGGGTCCATGCCGCCGGCGTGGCGACCCGGCCACGGGGCGTACGGGCCAGCAGTCCCTCGCGTACGAGGAAGGGTTCGGCGACCTCCTCGACGGTCTCGCGCTCCTCCCCCACGGCGACGGCGAGGGTGGACAGGCCGACGGGGCCGCCGCCGAAGAGCTTCAGCAGGGCCTCCAGGACCGCCCGGTCGAGGCGGTCGAGGCCGCGGCTGTCCACCTCGTACACACCGAGGGCGGCGCCGGCGACCTCGCGGGTGATCACTCCGTCGGCCCTCACCTGGGCGTAGTCGCGGACGCGGCGCAGCAGCCGGTTGGCGATGCGGGGGGTGCCGCGGGAGCGGCCGGCGATCTCGGCGGCGCCGGCGGGGTCGATCTCCACGTCGAGGAGCCCGGCGGAGCGGGTGACGACGCGCTCCAGCTCGTGCGGCTCGTAGAACTCCATGTGGGCGGTGAAGCCGAAGCGGTCACGGAGCGGGGGCGGCAGCAGGCCGGCCCGGGTGGTGGCGCCGACCAGGGTGAAGGGCGGCAGGTCGAGCGGGATGGCGGTGGCGCCGGGGCCCTTGCCGACGATGACGTCGACGCGGAAGTCCTCCATCGCCATGTAGAGCATCTCCTCGGCGGGCCGGGACATCCGGTGGATCTCGTCGAGGAAGAGGATCTCGCCCTCCTGGAGGGAGGAGAGGATCGCGGCGAGGTCGCCGGCGTGCTGGATGGCGGGGCCGGAGGTGATCCTGATCGGCGCGTTCATCTCCGCGGCGATGATCATCGACAGGGTGGTCTTGCCGAGGCCCGGGGCGCCGGAGAGCAGCACGTGGTCGGCGGTGGCGCCGCGCTGGCGGGCGGCCTTGAGGACGAGGTCGAGCTGCTGGCGGACCTTCTCCTGGCCGATGAACTCGCCGAGGTCCTTGGGGCGCAGGGCGGCCTCGACGGCCTGGTCGTCGCCCTCGGCGGCGGCGCCGACGATCCGCTCCTCGTGGGCGGATGCCGTCTCGTCGTCCCAGTTCACGGTGGTGTCTTCCTTCGTACGGGCGGGGTCGCCGGCGGTCAGCGGGCGCGGTTGAGCGTCTGCAGGGCGGCGCGCAGCAGCTGGGGCACGGGCGCGGAGCCGGTCTCGGCGAGCGCGGCCTCGGCCTGCGGGGTGACCGCGGCGACGGCCTCCTCCGCCTCGCGGGAGGCGTAGCCGAGGCCGACGAGGGCGGCGGCGAGCTGCTCGGTCCAGGGGGCCGGGCCGGCGGCGACGGCGCGCTGCTGGCCGACGAGTCCGCTGCTGCCGAGGGGCTGGCCGAGCTTGTCCTTCAGCTCCAGGAGCAGCTTCTGGGCGCCCTTCTTGCCGATGCCGGGGACGGCGGTGAGGGCCTTCTCGTCGCCGGTGGAGACGGCGAGGCGCAGCGCGTCGGGGCTGTGCACGCCGAGCATGGCCTGGGCGAGCCGGGGTCCGACGCCGCTGGCGGTCTGGAGCAGCTCGAAGACCTGGCGCTCGTCGTCGTCGGCGAAGCCGTACAGCGTGAGGGAGTCCTCCCGGACGACGAGGGAGGTGGCGAGCCGGGCGTGCTCGCCGACGCGGAGGCCCGCAAGGGTGTTCGGGGTGCACTGGACGGCCATGCCGACGCCGCCGACCTCGACGACGGCGGTGGTGGGGGCGACGGCGGCGACCGGGCCGCTGACGAAGGCGATCATGACGTGCGGCCTTTCGAGGCGTGCAGGGCGACGGCCTGCTGGAGGCGGTTCTGCGCGGGGGCGCGCCAGATGTGGCAGATGGCGAGGGCGAGGGCGTCGGCCGCGTCGGCCGGCTTGGGCGGGGCGGCGAGCCGGAGCAGCCGGGTGACCATGGCGCCGACCTGGGCCTTGTCGGCGCGGCCGGAGCCGGTGACGGCCGCCTTGACCTCGCTGGGGGTGTGCAGGGCGACGGGGATGCCGCGCCGGGAGGCGCAGAGCATGGCGACGGCGCTGGCCTGGGCGGTGCCCATCACCGTGCGCACGTTGTGCTGGCTGAACACCCGCTCGACGGCGACCAGTTCGGGCTGGAAGCGGTCGAGCCACTCCTCTATGCCGCGCTCGATGCCGACCAGGCGGGGGCCGATGTCGGCGTCGGAGGGGGTGCGGACCACGCCGACGCCGAGCATGGTGAGCGGCCGCCCCGCGACGCCTTCGACGACGCCGACACCGCACCGGGTGAGTCCCGGGTCCACCCCCAGTACGCGCACGCCGCCCCTCCCTCTGATCCTTCGCTCGGCTATTCGTGCAGGCTATCGGGTGCCACTGACAACGCAGCGGGCCGACGGGGGTGTGTCCCCGTCGGCCCGCTGCGCGGAAGGCCGGACTCAGGCGTCGACCTTCTCCATGACCTCGTCGCTGACGTCGAAGTTGGCGAAGACGTTCTGCACGTCGTCGCTGTCCTCCAG
This sequence comes from Streptomyces sp. NRRL F-5727, assembly GCF_000719555.1. Lineage (GTDB taxonomy): Bacteria > Actinomycetota > Actinomycetes > Streptomycetales > Streptomycetaceae > Streptomyces. The sequence continues at coordinate 29,424 of NZ_JOGX01000009.1, read as the reverse complement.
CGCGTCGATCAGCTTGAACATCTTGCGCGCGCCCTCCTCGTCGAGCTCGACCTGCATGGTCGGGACGAAGCTGGACTCGGCCGAGTCGTAGTCGATGCCGGCCTCCTGGAGGGCGGTGCGGACCGCGACCAGGTCGGTGGCCTCGCTGATGACCTCGAAGGACTCGCCGAGGTCGTTGACCTCCTCGGCGCCCGCGTCGAGCACGACCTCCAGGACGTCGTCCTCGGTCCGCTCGCCCTTGGGGAGCACGACGACGCCCTTGCGGTTGAACAGGTACGAGACGGAGCCCGGGTCGGCCATCGAGCCGCCGTTGCGGGTCATGGCGACGCGCACGTCGGAGGCGGCGCGGTTGCGGTTGTCGGTGAGGCACTCGATGAGCACCGCGACGCCGTTCGGGCCGTAGCCCTCGTACATGATCGTCGCGTAGTCGACGCCGCCGGCTTCCAGGCCGCCGCCGCGCTTGACCGCGGAGTCGATGTTCTTGTTGGGCACCGACTGCTTCTTCGCCTTCTGGATGGCGTCGAAGAGGGTGGGGTTGCCCTCGGGGTCGGCGCCGCCGGTGCGGGCCGCGACCTCGATGTTCTTGATCAGCTTCGCGAAGAGCTTGCCGCGCTTGGCGTCGATCACGGCCTTCTTGTGCTTCGTCGTAGCCCATTTAGAGTGGCCGGACATCTGCCTGTCTCCTTCGCGTAACCATTTTCTTGAACGAACCCCAGTGATCCTACCGGGACTCGTTCACCGCGCGGCGCGCACCATGTCGACGAAGAGCCCGTGGACGCGGTGGTCACCGGTGAGCTCGGGGTGGAACGAGGTGGCGAGCGCGTTGCCCTGCCGGACGGCCACGATGTGGCCCTCGTGCTCGGCGAGCACCTCGACCTCGGCGCCGACGGACTCGACCCAGGGGGCGCGGATGAAGACGCCCTCGACGGGCGTGTCCACTCCGGCGACGGTGACGCCCGCCTCGAAGGACTCGTTCTGCCGCCCGAAGGCGTTGCGGCGGACGATCATGTCGATGCCGCCGAAGGTCTCCTGGCCCGAGCGCGGGTCGAGGATCTTGTCGGCGAGCATGATCAGGCCGGCGCAGGTGCCGTAGACCGGCATGCCCGCGGCGATCCGCTCGCGCACCGGCTCCATCAGGCCGAAGAGGACGGCCAGCTTGGAGATGGTGGTGGACTCGCCGCCGGGGAGGACCAGGCCGTCGACCTCGGCGAGCTCTTCGGGGCGCCGGACCGGCCTGGCCACGGCGTCCGCCGCGGCCAGGGCGATCAGGTGCTCCCGGACGTCGCCCTGGAGGGCCAGGACTCCGATCACGGGGGTGGTGCTCATGGTGGTTACCAGCCCCGGTTGGCGTAGCGCTCGGACTCGGGGAGGGTGTCGCAGTTGATGCCGACCATGGCCTCGCCGAGGTTGCGGGAGGCGTCCGCGATGATCTTCGGGTCGTCGTAGAAGGTGGTGGCCTTCACGATGGCGGCGGCGCGCTTGGCCGGGTCGCCCGACTTGAAGATGCCGGAGCCGACGAAGACGCCCTCGGCGCCGAGCTGGCGCATCAGCGCGGCGTCGGCGGGGGTGGCGACGCCACCGGCGGAGAACAGCACGACGGGGAGCTTGCCGAGCTCGGCGACCTCCTTGACGAGCTCGTACGGGGCGCGCAGCTCCTTGGCGGCGGCGTACAGCTCGTTGTTGTCGAAGCCGCGCAGCTTGGCGATCTCGTTCTTGATCTGGCGCAGGTGGCGGACGGCCTCGACGACGTTGCCGGTGCCGGCCTCGCCCTTGGAGCGGATCATGGCCGCGCCCTCGGCGATGCGGCGGAGGGCCTCGCCCAGGTTGGTGGCGCCACAGACGAAGGGGGTGGTGAAGGCCCACTTGTCGGAGTGGTTGATCTCGTCGGCCGGGGTGAGGACCTCGGACTCGTCGATGTAGTCGACGCCGAGGGACTGGAGGACCTGGGCCTCGACGAAGTGGCCGATGCGGGACTTGGCCATCACCGGGATGGAGACCGCGCCGATGATCTCCTCGATCATGTTCGGGTCGGACATCCGGGCCACGCCGCCGTCCTTGCGGATGTCCGCGGGGACCCGCTCCAGGGCCATGACGGCGACGGCGCCGGCGTCCTCGGCGATCTTCGCCTGCTCGGCGTTGACCACGTCCATGATCACGCCGCCCTTGAGCTGCTCGGCCATGCCGCGCTTCACGCGGGCGGTGCCGGTCTCGGGGGTCTGGGGAGTGGTGGAGCTGGACACGGAAACCTCACTCGTGACAACGGGTTCAACGGGACGTTGACGACTAGAGCGAGGAAACAGTCCACGAGCGGTCCACAGCAAGGGCCAATGTGCAGGCTGTGGATCCTTTTCGCGGGAATCGGAGGCCGCGGCGGCTCAGGAGGGGCGATCGGCCAGGGCCACCGGCGGTTCGTCGTCCATTTCGAAGGCCATGGGGAAGGGGGCGTGGCCCGCGAGCCGGAACCAGCGGACCTTGCGGTGGCGGCGCAGGGCGCGGGCGGCCCGGACGGCGTCGTTGTGGAAGCGGCGGGCCATGGGGACCCGGCGGACCGCGGCGGCCAGCTCGCCGGCGGCCTCCTCGCCGCCGGGCGCCTCCTGGACGAGCTCCACCTGCTCGGGCTCACCGAAGACGGCCCGCAGCGCCTGGCTCAGCGCGCTCTCGGCGACCTCCCGCTGGTCCTCCTCCGCCTGCCGGGCCGCGTGCGCCGCCTCGTACAGGACGATCGAGGCGGCGGGGTCGAGGACGCCGGAGGTGGCCAGTTCCTGGGCGACCGAGGCCCGCCGCAGCAGCTGGGCGTCGAGCGCGGCGCGGGCCGCGTCGATGCGGGTGTGCAGCCGGTCGAGCCGGCCGGCGGTCCAGCTGAGGTAGACGCCGATGAGGATCAGCGCGACGACGGTCCAGATCAGGGTTTCGGTCACGGGCGCACAGGCTACCCGGGCGGGGGCAGCACACCTTCCCAAAGGTCGTGGTCGTGGGCGAACAGGACACGGACCGGCCGCCCGTCCGCGAGTGCGGCGAGCCGTCCGAGCCAGGGCCGGTGCGGCGTCCCGAACTCGCCCGCCCTGTCGTACGCCTGTCCCGCGAGGACCGTCAGCCGGTCGCCGTGGTCGAGGACGAGCGACTGGTGCCCGTCGACGTGACCGGGCGTCGGCACGATCCGGATCCCCGGGGCGATCTCGTGCTCGCCGTCGATCTCCGTCCAGGCGACACCGGGCAGCAGGCCGTCGATGGTGTACGCACCCGCCCGCGCGGTGGCGAGCTCACGGCGCTGCACGAGGGCGGGGGTGCCGGGGAAGCGCTGGTTGCCGCCGATGTGGTCGAAGTGGAGGTGGCAGTTGACCAGGAGGTCCACCTCGTGGGGGCGGACGGTGAGGGGCCGGCGGACGATCCGGTAGCGGGCGTCGGTCTCGGGCGAGCCCTCGCCCATGCCGGTGTCGAAGAGGAGGGTGCCGGAGGGATGCCGGACGAGGTACGCGAGGGCGGGCTCCACGCGCGCGTGGGCGCCGCCGTACTCCTCGGCGGGGCGGGTGAAGCGACCTAGGTCGAGCCGCGTGACGTGAATCATGGGGACCAGGCTGCGCTTGCCGCCCCCGCTGTGGGCGCGCGTTTCGCCAGGGGCGATCGGGGTCCCCCTGCTCGCGCGAAGCCGAGAGCCCGGGGGAGGGCGGGCACAGCGGAACCCGGACCACGCGGAACGTCCCACGCCTGGGCCCGCACCGGCACGGCACCGCACCCGGGGTGCGGGTCCAGGCGCGGAAGCCCGGGCCCGGCAAGGGGCGCCGCCCCTGCGCCCACCCGTCCCGCCCCAGCGGGACGAGCGCCCACAGGGACGCCGGGTTGCGGGCCCGGCAGGGACGGGGGCGCAGGCCCACAGGGACGCCGGGGCGCCCCGGCAGGGACCGGGGGCTCGCTCGGGCGTGGGTTACAGGCCCAGGCGGGCGCGGAGGCCGCCTGCCTTCTCGTCCGTGTCCACCGCCGCCGCGCCGTCCGTGACCGTCTCGTAGACCGCCAGGATGTCCGCGCCGACCGTGGACCAGTCGAAGCGCCGTACGTGGGCCGAGCCGCGCGCGCTCAGCTCGGCGCGCCGGCGGGGGTCGCCGAGCAGCCGGATCGCCGCCTCCGCCAGCGCGTCCGCGTCCTCGTTGGCGAAGAGCTCGCCCGCCGCGCCCTGGTCGAGGACCTGCGCGAACGCGTCCAGGTCGGCCGCGAGGACCGGCGCGCCGGCCGACAGCGCCTCGACGAGGATGATGCCGAAGGACTCGCCGCCCGTGTTGGGCGCCACGTACACGTCGACGCTGCGCAGCAGCCGCGCCTTGTCCTCGTCGCTGACCATGCCGAGGAACTCCACCCGGGAGCGCATCTCGGCCGGCAGCGAGGCCACCGCCTCCTCCTCGTCGCCGCGCCCGGCGACGAGCAGCCGGGCGTCCGGCCGCTCGGTGAGGATCCGGGGCAGCGCCCTCATCAGGACCGGCAGGCCCTTGCGGGGCTCGTCGATCCGCCCGATGAAGCCCAGCGTCTCGCCCTGCCACTCCGCCTTCGGCTCCGCGCCGGCGAAGAAGTCGACGTCGACGCCGTTGGGGATGACGACGGCGTCGCCGCCGAGGTGCTCCACCAGCGTCCGGCGCGCGTACTCGCTGACCGCGATCCGGGCGCTGATCTTCTCCAGCGCCGGCTGGAGGATCGGATAGGCGGCGATCATCGCCCGCGAGCGCGGGTTCGAGGTGTGGAAGGTGGCCACGATCGGGCCCTGCGCCGCCCAGCAGGTGAGCAGCCCCAGCGAGGGGGAGGTCGGCTCGTGGATGTGGACGACGTCGAAGGTGCCGTCGTGCAGCCAGCGGCGGACCCGGGCCGCGGAGAGGAAGCCGAAGCTGAGCCGGGCCACCGAGCCGTTGTACGACACCGGCACCGCGCGGCCGGCGGAGACGACGTACGGCGGCAGCGGGGTGTCGTCGTCCGCGGGGGCGAGGACGGAGACCTCGTGGCCGAGCCGGATCAGGTGCTCGGCGAGGTCGCGGATGTGGAACTGGACGCCGCCCGGTACGTCCCAGGAGTACGGGCAGACGATCCCGATCTTCACGGTGTGCGCTCCTCCAGGTCGGCCAGCCAGAGGCGCTGGAGCATGTGCCAGTCCTCCGGGTGGTCCGCGATGGCCCCGGCGAAGACGTCCGCGAGGGTCTGTGTCATCAGGGACGCCTTCTCGGCCCGGCTGCCTGACTCGGGCACGTCCAGCGGCGCGTGCACCTGACCCCGCATGGTGTCGGAGTCGTCGTACCAGAGGGTCACCGGCAGCAGCAGCGCGCCGGTCTGGAGCGCGAGCATGGCCGGCCCCGCAGGCATCCGGGTGGGCTCGCCGAAGAAGGAGACCTCGACGCCGGAGGCGGACAGGTCCCGGTCGGCCACGAGGCAGACCAGGCCGCCGGCGCGCAGCCGCCGGGCCAGGGTGCCGAAGGCGGCGCCGCCGGTGTGCGGCAGCACCTCCATGCCGAGGGACTCGCGGTAGGCGACGAAGCGGTCGTACAGCGTCTCGGGCTTGAGCCGCTCGGCGACGGTGGTGAAGGGCACGCCGAGGGCGCGGGTCACCCACACGCCGGCCAGGTCCCAGTTGCCCATGTGGGGCAGGGCGATGATGACGCCCCGGCCGGAGGCGAGCGCCTCCTTCAGGTGGTGGACGTCCTTGGGCGCGAAGCCGTTCGCGGCCCGCTCGCTGCTCCAGGTCGGCAGCCGGAAGGACTCCATCCAGTAGCGCATGTACGAGCGCATGCCGGCCTGCGACAGCTCGGCGAGCCGCTCGGGCGTGGCGTCCGGCACCACGCGCGCGAGGTTGGCCTCCAGCCGCAGCACGCCCTTGCCACGCCGCTTCCACACGGTGTCGGCGATCTTCCGGCCGAGGGCCCTGGCCACCGGTTCCGGGAGCTTCTTGACGGTCGCCCAGCCGAGCCCGTACAGCCCGTCGGTCACCTTGTCCTTCAGCGCGCTCACGTGGTCGCCCCGCCTCCCCCGGCCGCCGCGGCGGCGTCGGCCTCCGCGGCCTCCCTGCGTACCGTCACCACCCGCTGTCCGAGGGTCACGGCCGAGCCGGCGGCGACGATCCACAGCGCGATCGGGAGCAGCACGTCGACCCCCGGCACGCCGAAGGCGTGCAGTCCGGCGAGGCCGGCGGCGACCAGCGAGATCACCAGCCGCTCGGCCCGCTCGACCAGGCCGTTCACCGCGACCGGCAGGCCAATCGATTCGCCACGCGCCTTGGTGTACGAGACGACCTGGCCGCTCGCCAGGCAGAAGATCGACACCGCGCAGAGCACGTTGTCGTCGCCCTGGCCCGCGTACCACAGGGCGAAGCCGCCGAAGATGGCCCCGTCGGCGACCCGGTCGAGGGTCGAGTCGAGGAACGCGCCCCAGCGGCTGGAGATCCCGGCCTGGCGGGCCATGTTGCCGTCGACCAGGTCGGAGAAGACGAAGAGCGTGATCACGATCGTGCCCCAGAAGAACTCGCCCCTGGGGAAGAAGACCAGCGCTCCGGCGACCACTCCCGCCGTGCCGATCAGCGTCACGGCGTCGGGACTGACGCCCCGGCGGAGGAGAAACGCGGCGAACGGTGTGAGGACACGCGTAAAAAACGCACGCGCGTACTTGTTCAGCATGGCCTTCCCGAGGTTTCGGCGGGCCGCGCGGTCCCATGACCACCGGCTCGCCCATCGTAGCCACGCCCGTGGCGCCGCACGGGAGCGCACCCGCCCCGTCGCGTCGGCGTACCCCGCGGGGGCCCACCGGTGTACGACGTATGGACGCGTCCCGGCGTCGGTGCAAAGCTCGAAGGGAAGCACCCGCGGGCAGCGCCGGAGCAGCGCCGCGACGCCACTCCCCCGCGCCCGCTCGATCCCTCACCGCCTCGCAGCCGGGAGGACCACCATGGGCGACAAGGCGCACACCCCCGCCGGGGCCGCCGGCAGGGCACCGACGGCCGACCGGCCCTCGGAGGTACGGAACGTGGTGCTGGTCGGCCACACCGGATCGGGCAAGACCACACTGGTCGAGGCGCTCGCCCAGACCGCCGGGGCGCTGACCCGGCCCGGCCGGGTCGAGGACGGGGCGACCGTCTCCGACTACGACGAGATCGAGCACCGGCAGCACCGCTCCGTCCAGCTCTCCCTCGTGCCGGTCGGCTGGCAGGGCTTCAAGATCAATCTGCTGGACACCCCCGGATACGCCGACTTCGTCGGGGAGCTGAGGGCCGGTCTGCGCGCGGCGGACGCGGCCCTCTTCGTCGTCTCGGCGGCCCAGGAGGCCGACGCGGTCGCCGCCTCCACCCGGATGGTCTGGGAGGAGTGCGCGGCCGTCGGCATGCCCCGCGCGATCGTCGTCACGCACCTCGACACCGCCCGCACCGGCTTCGACGAGCTGACCGGGGTCTGCGCCGGGCTCTTCGGCCGGGACGACCCCGACGCCGTCCTCCCCCTCTACCTGCCGGTGTACGGCCCCGAGGGCCCGGACGGGCACGCCCCCGCCACCGGTCTGATCGACCTGCTCTCGGAGCGGGTCCTCGACTACGCCACCGGCGGGCGGCGCGAGCTGCCGCCCGGGGACGCCGACCGGGAGCCGATCGCCGCGGCCCGGGCCCGGCTCATCGAGGGGATCATCGCCGAGAGCGAGGACGAGACCCTGATGGACCGCTACCTCGGCGGCGAGGAGATCGACGTCGGGACACTCGTCGGCGACCTGGAGAAGGCGGTCGCCCGGGGCGGCTTCCACCCGGTGCTGGCCGCCGCCCCCGCCGCCGACGGCGGCGGGCAGGGCCTCGGCACCGTCGAACTCCTGGAGCTGATCACGGGCGGCTTCCCCTCGCCGCTGGAGCACGAGCCGCCGGCCGTCACCACCCCCGACGGCACCCCCCGGCCGCCGCTCTCCTGCGACCCCGACGGGCCGCTGGTCGCCGAGGTGGTGAAGACCGCCGCCGACCCCTACCAGGGCCGCATCTCCCTCGTCCGGGTCTTCTCCGGCACCCTCCGCCCCGACGAGACGGTGCACGTCTCCGGGCACGGCCTCGCCGACCGCGGCCACGAGGACCACGACGTCGACGAACGGGTCGGCGCCCTCACCTCCCCCTTCGGCAAGCAGCAGCGGCCGATGGCGCACTGCGTCGCCGGCGACCTGGCCTGCGTGGCCCGGCTCGGCCGCGCCGAGACCGGCGACACCCTCTCCGCCAAGGACGACCCGCTCCTCATCGAGCCGTGGCCGATGCCCGAACCGCTGCTGCCGCTCGCCGTCGAGGCGCACAGCAAGGCCGACGAGGACCGGCTCTCGCAGGGCCTGGCCAAGCTGGTCGCCGAGGACCCGACCCTCCGCCTGGAACAGAACCAGGACACCGGGCAGGTCGTGCTGTGGTGCCTGGGCGAGGCCCACCAGGACGTCGTCCTGGAGCGGCTGCGCGGCCGCTACGGGGTGCGCGTCGACGCCGTGCCGTACCGGGTGCCGCTCCGCGAGACCTTCGGCGCCCCCGCCTCCGGCCGCGGACGGCACGTCAAGCAGTCCGGCGGGCACGGCCAGTTCGCCATCTGCGAGATCGACGTCGAACCGCTCCCGCCGGGCAGCGGCATCGAGTTCGTCGACAAGGTGGTCGGCGGCGCGGTCCCCCGCCCGTTCATCGGCTCCGTCGAGAAGGGCGTACGCGCGCAGGCCGCGCGCGGGGTCGCCGCCGGGCACCCGCTGGTCGACGTCCGGGTCACCCTCAAGGACGGCAAGGCGCACTCGGTGGACTCCTCGGACGCCGCCTTCCAGACCGCCGGGGCGCTCGCCCTGCGCGAGGCGGCCGCCGAGGTCCCCGTCCACCTCCTGGAACCGGTCGCCGAGGTACGGGTGCTCGTCCCCGACGAGTACGTCGGCGCGGTGATGAGCGACCTGTCCGGCCGGCGCGGCCGCGTCGTCGGCACCGACCAGGCCGGACCGGGCCGCACGGTCGTCCGGGCCGAGGTCCCGGAGATCGAGATCGGCCGGTACGCCATCGACCTGCGGTCCGTCTCGCACGGCACCGGCCGCTTCGACCGCAGTTACGCCCGGCACGAACCGATGCCCCCTCAGGTCGCCGAACGCCTCCGCGAACAAGCTGGAAAGCACCCCTAGTTGACGCGACGACAGCGGTTCCCGTCCGCCCGGCCCCGACCGGGCGGACGGGTTCCGGTCGCGGTTGTCCACAGGCGGTGACGCATACCACGCCGCCCGGTTACGCTGTGGTGCCCAGCTCGGAAGGTGTGCCGGGCACGGCAGTCGGGAACAGCCCGCACAGGTACTCGCGGTGATGGGGGCGGAAGTGGCGATCGACGGTTTCGGACCGGGGGCACAGATCCCGCTCCAGGGCGGCAGCGGCCTGACCGGGGCGACGAACGCGCTGGCGTCGGCGGCGTACCGGGACAGCCCCCTGGAGACCATCCAGGAAGCCGACAACGAGCACTACAAGACCACGCTCAAGAAGGGGAAGTGGGAGAAGCTCTTCCGCCCCGACCTGGGCGAGGCGTTCTCCCGCGCCGTGCAGGTCCGCATGCTCGGCGGCGGCCGCAAGGCGCTCGTCCAGTCCTTCGGCGCCGAGCCCCAGCCGGTCGTCGAGCACTGCCTGGCCGCCACCCACATCCGGCGCCGCCGGGACGTCAAGCTGACCCTGATCACCTTCTTCTGCGGCGTCCTCTTCCTGCCCGGCCTGCTGCTCTGGCTCGGCGTGATCCACCTGCGCCGCACCGCCGCCGGCTCGGAGAACAGGAAGACCAGCCTCATCGGCACGGTCCTGCTCTGGGCCGCCGTCCTCGTCGCCGCCCTGGTCCTCCTCCGCCTCCCCTTCGACGGCCTGCTCCCCAACTACCTGCGGGCGATGCTCGTCGCCCCGGTCGTCGGCTGGTACCTCGCGAGCCGGGTCTGCCTCAACGCCGCCGTGGACCTCCGCGAGCGCTGGACCGGACTGCTCAGCGGCGGCGGCGTCGGCGCCCACGTCCCGAAGTCCGTCCCGACCGACCCCGGCGAGAAGTCCGCGGAGGAGCTGCGGCTCAACCTGGAGAAGCTCTCCGCCGAACAGCAGTCCAACGTGGTCTTCTACGCCGGCACCAAGGGCATCCTCGGCCTCGGCACCCGCTGGGGCAGCTGGACCCTCGCCGAGGAGCTGGTCCCCGTCGACGGCCTGGAGATGCACGACTTCCGCGCCTGGGACCTGGTCCGCAAGATCCACGACCAGCTCACCCTGCTCGAGCGCGGCTCCCTCAAGTCCGGCTTCCCCAAGCCGACCGTGAAGCACTGGATCGTCTCCCCCGTCGGCGAGGGCGCCGACGAGGTCACCCGCCCCGAGGGCGACAACGTCGTCCACTTCCAGGTCAAGCCGCACGAGATACAGCGCATCTGCAACGAGCAGCAGTTCGGCGCCGGCAACCGCCACTACCTGGGCGTCCAGTTCATCCTCTGGGACGGGAACGTGGTGCTGACGATGATGGTCACCGTCACCTCCCTCCACCACACCCTGCGCATCGAGGTCACCGGCCACGCGCTCGGCCCCGTCCACGGCCTCTTCACCACCAAGCCCAAGGCGAAGACCAAGGAGGTCTCCAAGACCGTCCGCTTCTGGGAGACCAAGGAGATCCCGCAGCCGCTCCTCGGCACCGACGACATCGTCCGGCTCGCCGTCCGCGCCCCGCTCACCTGGTACCCGCCGGTCCTGGAGTTCCTCGGCGGCAAGATGACCCTCCCGGAGCCCTTCGGCCTCCGGCACGTCTGGGCCGGCCCGCTCTGGAAGAACCGCTTCATGGCCGACGACGCCATCCGCATGGCCACGCCCGTGCTCCGCGCCGTCCACACCGCGACGATCCGCTTCCTCGACGCGCACAACGTGGACACCGAGCGCTTCACCAGTCGGTCGCTCGTCCTCGGCGGGAGCGTGCAGGACCCGGGCCCGAAGAAGGCCGACGTCTACGATGCCTGACCTCCCCGGCGGAGCACGCCGACGGCCCCGGGGCGAGCGCCCCGGGGCCGTACGGACACGACGGGTCAGACGGTGGCCGGCCAGGCGTCGGCCAGCATCTTCCGGGTGTCGGCGAGCAGCTGCGGCAGGATCTTGGTGTGCCCGACGACCGGCATGAAGTTGGTGTCCCCGCCCCAGCGCGGCACCACGTGCTGGTGCAGGTGCGCCGCGATCCCGGCGCCGGCCACGGCGCCCTGGTTCATGCCGATGTTGAAGCCGTGCGCCCCCGACGCCGCCCGCAGGGCGATCATCGCCCGCTTGGTGAAGTCGGCCAGCTCGGCCGTCTCCGCCGCGTCCAGGTCGGTGTAGTCGGCCACGTGCCGGTACGGGACGACCATCAGGTGCCCGCCGTTGTACGGGTACAGGTTGAGGACCGCGTACACGCTGGAGCCGCGGGCGATCACCAGCGCGTCCTCGTCCGACTTCGAGGGGATCGAGCAGAACGGACAGCCGTCGTCGGCCCCCGGCCCGGTCGGCTTGTTCTCACCCTGGATGTACGCCATCCGGTGAGGCGTCCACAGGCGCTGGAACGCGTCCGGCGCCCCGACTCCGATCTGCTGCTCCGGCTCAGTCGTCATGCTGTGCAGCATATGGCGTCGCCCGTTCGGAACGTGTCGGCGGGGCGACGGAAGCCGCCCCGGGAGATGCTGACCGGATGAGCGACAGGCCCCCGAAACCGCCCCGCCAGGAACGGTGGGACCGCCGCATGGAGGTGCCGCTCGCGGTCGCCTCCCTCGTCTACCTCGCGGGGTACGCGGTCCGGGTCCTCGCCGAGGACCACCTGCCGCGCCTGGGCGCGGACCTGTGCCTCGCGGCCGTCCTGGGGGCCTGGGCGTTCTTCGCCGCCGACTACGGGGTACGGCTCCGGCTCAGCGGCCTCCACCCCCTCCGCTTCGTCCGCACCCACCTCCTGGACACGGTCGTCGTGCTGCTGCCGCTGCTGCGCCCGGTCCGGATGGTGACCCTCTACGACCGCGTGCAGCGCCGCCGGGACAAGCCGCGGCTCGGCCTCTACGCCCGGGTCATGGTCTACGCCGGCCTCTCGGTCTCCCTGCTCGGCTTCGCCGCCGCGCTCACCGTCTACCACTACGAGGCCGACGCCCCCGGCGCCTCGATCCGCACCTTCGGCGACTCGGTGTGGTGGGCCTGCTCCACCCTGTCGACGGTCGGCTACGGCGACGTGAGCCCGGTGACCCCGATCGGGCGGGTGGTCGCGGTGGGCCTGATGGCCTGCGGGCTGGGGCTGCTCGGCGCGGTGACGGGTTCGTTCTCGTCCTGGCTGATCCAGGCGTTCACGCGGGAGGACGAGAAGCCGGGGAACGGGGAAGGCCCCCGGGGGGATTCCCCGGGGGCCTCCTGAAGGACGCGCGGGCCGTCAGACCTGGACGCGCTCCTCGACGATCTTGGCGATCTTGGCGATGGCCTCGTCGGCGGGGATGCCGTTCTCCTGCGAACCGTCGCGGTAGCGGAAGGAGACGGCGCCGGCGGCCATGTCCTCGTCACCGGCGATGATCATGAAGGGGACCTTCTGCTTCTGCGCGTTGCGGATCTTCTTCTGCATCCGGTCGGAGGAGGAGTCGACCTCCACACGCAGGCCCTTCTTCTTCGCCTTGGCGGCGAACTCCTGGAGGTAGTCGACGTGGGCGTCGCCGATCGGGATGCCGGTCGCCTGGACGGGGGCGAGCCACGGCGGCATGGCGCCCGCGTAGTGCTCCAGGAGCACCGCGAAGAAGCGCTCGATGGAGCCGAAGAGCGCGCGGTGGATCATGACCGGGCGCTGCTTGGTGCCGTCCGGGGCGGTGTACTCCAGGTCGAAGCGCTCCGGCAGGTTGAAGTCGAGCTGGACGGTCGACATCTGCCAGGTACGGCCGATGGCGTCCCGCGCCTGCACCGAGATCTTCGGGCCGTAGAAGGCGGCGCCGCCCGGGTCGGGGGTGAGCGGCAGGCCCTGCTTCTCGGCGACCTGCTGGAGGACCGCGGTGGCCTCCTCCCACACCTCGTCGGAGCCGACGAACTTCTCCGGGTCCTTGGTGGACAGCTCCAGGTAGAAGTCGGTCAGACCGTAGTCCCGGAGGAGGTTCAGGACGAAGGTGAGGGTCTTGTCGAGCTCCTCCGCCATCTGCTCACGGGTGCAGTAGATGTGCGCGTCGTCCTGGGTGAAGCCGCGGGCCCGGGTCAGACCGTGCACGACGCCGGACTTCTCGTACCGGTACACGGTGCCGAACTCGAACAGGCGCAGCGGCAGCTCACGGTAGGAGCGCCCGCGCGCGTCGAAGATCAGGTTGTGCATCGGGCAGTTCATGGGCTTGAGGTAGTAGTCCACGCCCTCGTCGAGCTGCATGGGGGGGTACATGCCCTCGGCGTACCAGTCGAGGTGGCCCGACTTCTCGAACAGCTTGCCCTTGGTGGCGTGCGGCGAGTAGACGAACTCGTAGCCCTCCTCCTCGTGGCGCTTGCGCGAGTAGTCCTCCATGACCCGGCGGATGATGCCGCCCTTGGGGTGGAAGACGGCGAGGCCGGAGCCGATCTCGTCCGGGATGGAGAAGAGGTCGAGCTCGTTGCCCAGCTTGCGGTGGTCGCGCTTCTCGGCCTCGGCGAGGAAGTCGAGGTGCGCCTTGAGCTCGTCCTTCGACGGCCAGGCGGTGCCGTAGATGCGCTGGAGCATGGGGTTCTTCTCGCTGCCGCGCCAGTAGGCGGCCGCGTTGCGCATCAGCTTGAACGCCGGGATGTTCCGGGTGGTGGGCAGGTGGGGACCGCGGCAGAGGTCCTTCCAGCACAGCTCGCCCGTCTTCGCGTCCAGGTTGTCGTAGATGGTCAGCTCGCCGCCGCCCACCTCGACGTTCGCGCCGTCGTCGGTCGACGCGGCGCCCTTGATGCCGATGAGCTCCAGCTTGTACGGCTCGTCGGCGAGCTCCTCGCGGGCGGCCTCGTCGGTGACGACGCGGCGGGCGAAGCGCTGGCCGCGCTTCTGGATCTCCTGCATCTTCTTCTCGATGGCCTTGAGATCCTCGGGCGTGAACGGCTTCTCGACGTCGAAGTCGTAGTAGAAGCCGTCCCGGACCGGCGGGCCGATGCCCAGCTTGGCCTCGGGGAAGAGCTCCTGCACGGCCTGCGCCATGACGTGCGCGGTGGAGTGGCGCAGGATGTTCAGGCCGTCCTCGGAGGAGATCTCGACGCCCTCGACGGCGTCGCCGTCGGCGAGCTCGTACGAGAGGTCCTTGAGGTCGCCCGCGACACGGGCGGCGATGACGGTGCGGTCGTCGGCGAACAGGGCGCCGGCCGTGGTGCCCGCGCTCACCGTCCTCTCCTCGGGTCCTGAGGCGGTCTGGACGGTCACACGGACTTCGGACACGGGTACTCCATGCATCGGGGCGCTGGCAGACACGAGGTGCCGGCGCCGGCGGCGCGCGGCAGAGACGAGGTGCCGCGTCCCCTCGATCTTACGGGCCCGGCCGCGCCGCTCTCACCTCTCCTCCTCCGGCCCGCACGCCTCCTCGAAGAAGTCGAGGTTCTCGTGGAGGGACTTCATCAGCCGGTCCCGCTCGGCCTCGTCCACCTGCACCGGGACCACCCCGGTGGCGTCCGCCAGGCGCCGGAAGCCGCCACGGCTCTCCAGCCGGCCGACGACCCGGATCGGGAGGCCGACGAGGTGGGCGTGGCCCGCGGTGCGGTACGCCTCCTCGTCGAGGGTGACGCGGACGTGGCCGACGTCGGCGCCGCCGAGGACCCGGAGCCTGACCGTGCCCTCGCCGCGCGGCCCGGAGCGGCGGAGCCGGACGACGGCGCCGGTGATCCGGACCGGGACGGAGGGCTCGTCGGTGAGGTAGCGGGCGCCCGCCTCGCGCAGCGCGGGCAGGTCGCCGGGCGAGAACTCGACGGGCTCGGGCCGGGCGGCGCAGCCCTCCGGGACGCCGGCGGCCGGTGCCCAGGCGAGGGCGATGCGGGCGCCTTCCGTACCGCGGACGAGGGCGACGAGCGCGTCGGTGAGTTCGCGGCTGACGCCGGCCTCGACGGCGGAGTCGAACGCCTCCATGCCGCCGGTGGCGCGCTGGTAGTCGACGGCCTCCCGGGCGGCGTGCAGGGCGTGGTGGAGCCGGACGGCGACGGGGCGGCCGGGCGGGACCGGCAGGAAGGCGGTGAGGGCGCGGCCGCCGGGGTCGGTGCCGACGACGACGGGTTCGAGGGCGGCCTGGGCCGCGGCGCGGTGCCGGGAGCCGTGGTAGCCGGCCCGGCCGCGGACGGCGAGGGCGCCGGCGAGGAGGATCTTGCGGGCGGCGGAGCGGAGCCGTTCCTGCTCCGGCCAGGGCACGGTGCCGGCCGGGCCCTGGGGCACCTCGCGCCACCAGCGGATCTCGTCGCTGGGGACGGCGAGCCCGGTGAGGACCTCGCGGGCGGAGGGGGTGGCGCTGCGGGCGAGGGCGGTGAGGGCCTCGCCGATCAGGTCCTCGCTGTCGGGGAAGGCGAGGCTGTCGGGGACGAGGAGGCTGGTGCCGCCGCTTCCCGGCCCGCCGCCGGGCGGTGTCCAGCGGCCGTAGCGGCCGGCGGCGCCGCCGCGGCGCTGCCAGCCGTGCCGGGCGAGGAGGGCGCCGAGTACGCGCGGGTCCACCCGGCCGGGGTCGGGCACGCCGTCGCCGGCGGCGGCGGTCCAGGGGCCGGCGGGTTCGGCGGCGGGCACCGGGTGGGGCCGGTGGGGCGGCGGTACGGGGACGGGGCCGCGCGCGGCCCCGTCCCCGCGTCCGGGTTCGTCGATCGGTCGGTGCATCAGGGTCTCCCTCCCCGGCCGACCCGGGTCATGATCTCGCAGAGCGCCCGGTCGTCGAAGATCCGCGCCGTGGGGACGCGCACGGTGGTCCGGTGGCGTCCGGTGACCGGGTGCCCGGCCAGGTTCATCCAGTAGCAGCAGTGCCGCAGGTCGAGCCGGTCGTGGCTCGCTCTCAGCCAGTCCTCCGGGTCTCTCGGGACGATCATCACGACCAGGATCTTGTGCACGGCCACGGGGGTCCGGGCGAGTTTCACCAGGTGGTCGTTGTCGAGGGTGAAGGGGAAGGTGCTCCCCGTGGGGCGGGCCGGAAGCTGGTAGGTGCACTTGAGCTGCACCTTGATGGTGACCTCGTCGTCGACGGTGTGTCCGGGCGAGCCGTGGCTCACGTGCCAGTCGACGCCGTTGTCCGGGAAGGGCTGCGCGAGCGAGCAGCCCGCCGCGGCGGCGACGGCGTGCAGGTATCCCACCTGGAGGGTCTCCATGCAGGCGGTGGTGGCGAGTGAGCCGCGTGCCGGGTCCGCCCGCTGGGGCGGCAGCCCTCCCGACTCGGGCTGGGCGAGCGCCATGTGAACGTCCTTCCCCGTCACCCCTGTTGTGACCGGTCCGCGTACGCCGCAAACAGGGCGGGTATCACCGGATCGGGGCAGGGGGTTGGCCATCTGCCGCGCGGGTGCGAGGAGTTCGGGGATGACGACGAACTGGTACGAAGGGCCCCTGGCCGCTTTCGACACGGAGACCACCGGAGTGGACGTCGAGCAGGACCGGATCGTGTCCGCCGCGCTCGTCGTCCAGGACGCGGCCGGGGCGCGGCCCCGGGTGACCCGCTGGCTGGTCAATCCGGGCGTTCCGGTGCCGGAAGGGGCCACGGCGGTGCACGGGCTGACGGACGATCACCTCCAGCGGAACGGCCGGTGGCCGTCGCCGGTGATGGAGGAGCTGGGGCGCGCCCTGGCGGAGCAGAACGCGGCGGGCCGGCCGCTGGTGGTGATGAACGCGCCGTTCGACCTCACCATCCTGGACCGGGAGTTGAGGCGCCATCGGGCGTCGTCGCTGGGCCGCTACCTGGAGCACACCTCGCTGTGCGTGCTGGATCCGCGGGTGCTGGACAAGCATCTGGACCGGTACCGCAAGGGCCGCCGGACGCTGACGGACCTGTGCGCGCACTACGAGGTGGAGCTGGCGGGGGCGCATGACGCGGCGGCGGACGCCACGGCGGCGCTGGAGGTGGTGCGGGCGGTCGGACGGCGGTTCGCGTCCCGGCTGGAGCGGTTGTCGCCGGCGGAGCTGCACACCCTCCAGGCGGTGTGGCACGCGGCGCAGGCGCGGGGTCTGCAGGCGTGGTTCACGCGGCAGGGGACGCCGGAGCTGGTGGATCCGGCGTGGCCGCTGCGACCGGAGCTGCGGAAGGCCGCGTGAGGGGGCCGGAGACGGCTGAGGCCGGTCCGTCGTACTGACGGACCGGCCTCTCCCGGTGGGCGATACTGGGATCGAACCAGTGACCCCTTCGGTGTGAACGAAGTGCTCTCCCGCTGAGCTAATCGCCCGGGAACGGGTTGAACCATACAGGGATCCCGGGCCGGGTTCCAAATTCATCCGGAGCGCAGGCGGGCGGTGAGCCCGCGCCGGCCTCCGCGCATCATCAGGGCGTGGTTGGCGCGGAAGAAGGGGCGGCCGGGGACGGCGAGGAGGCGGAGCAGCCGGGCGCGGACCTCGACCTCCTGCTCGTACAGGGCGTGGGTGCCGGCGCCGTCGGGGGTGAGGGTCCAGCGGGCCCAGCCCTCCAGGTCGCCGTCGAGCCGGACCTCCAGGACGCGGGCCTCGGGGTCCTGGCGCAGGGCGCGGGCGGTGACGTGGAGGTCGTACGGGAGCAGCGAGCGGAAGCGGGCGGTGCCGGTGGTGTCGTCGCGGGGGACGACGGCGCGGACCTGGGGCCACCAGCGGGGGTACTCCTCGGCGTGGGCGAGGACGGCGTAGACGCGATCGGGAGGGGCGGCGAGCCGCCAGACGCTGCGGAAGCGGTACCGGCACCAGTCCATGGGTCCAGTGTGGGTACTCGGGTCGGATCTGAGTAGCAGCGCGCATTCCCGGGGCGCGGGCGTGGCGCGACACTCCGGTCATGAACATGAAATTGCCTCCGGCCGAGGAGCTGCGGCTCGTCGACGAGGAGCTGGGCCGACTCGACGCGCGCCGGGCCGAGTTGCTGGCGCGGCGGGCGTGGCTGCTGGGCGTGCTGTACTCCCCCGCCGGGCGGCCGGCCGCGCCGTTCGGGGGCGGGGCGGCACCGGCGGAGACCTCGCCGCGCGGGGCGCAGAACGCGCTGCTGACGCTGGGCGGGGTCCTGCTGGCGGTGGCGGCGCTCGCGTTCACGCTGGTGAGCTGGGGCTCGATGGGGATCGCGGGGCGTTCGGCGGTGCTGCTGGCGGTGACGTCGGCGACGCTGGCGGCGCCGGCGGTGCTGCTGCGCCGGGGGCTGGCGTCGACGGCGGAGGCGGTGGGCGCGCTGGGTCTGGTCCTGACGGTCCTGGACGCGTACGCGCTGCACCGGGTGGCGCTGCCGGGGACGGACGGGACGGGGTACGCGGCGGTGGCCGCGGCGGTCCTGGCGGGTCTGTGGGCGGGGTACGGCGGTCTGCTGCGGGGGCTGCGGCTGCCGTTCCCGGCGGCGGTGGCGGCGGCGCAGCTTCCGCTGCTGCTGGGCGCGGTGGCGGCCGGGGGCGGTCCGGCGGTCGTGGCGTGGGCCGGGGTGCTGACGGCGGCGGCGGATCTGCTGCTGCTCGCGCGTCCGGTGGGGCTCGCGGCGCGGATCACGGCGGGGGCGTCGGCGGGCGTGCCGGCGGCGGGGGCGCTGCTGACGGGCGGCTGGCTCTCGGTGACGAGCCCGTGGACCGGCGCTCCGCTGCTGGCCGGCTGTGCGGCGCTGTGCCTGTACGGGGTCCGGGCGGCGCGTCCGGCGGCCGGGGCGCTGGCGGCGGTGGCCGGTCTGGCCCTGGTGGCGGCGGTGGCCGGTCCGGTGCGGGCGGCGCTGCCGGCGGACTGGGCGGTGCCGGTGTACGTGGTCGCCGGGCTGGCCCTGGCGGCGCTGTGGCGGCCGGTCCGGGCCGTTCGGATCCCGGAGGCGGTCCGGGCAGGGTTCGGGCTCGCCGGGGGCGGGGTGGCGGCGCTCGGGGTGGTGTGGGCGCTGCCGCCGGTGCTGGGCGGGCTGCTGGGCCCGGCCGCCCGGGGCGCGGGCGTCTGGTCCGGGGTGCACGCGGAGCCGGTGCCCGGCGGGTATCCGGCGACGGCGGCCCTGGTGCTGCTGCTCGCCGCGGGCGGGGCGGCGGCGGCCGGACGGCTGTGGGGCCGGTGGGGCGCGGTGGTGCTCGGCTGGGCGCTGCTGACGGCGCTGCCGGTGGTCCTGGGGCTGCCGTACGCGGCGGGGCTCGCGGTCCGGCTGGTGGCGACGGGCGGGGCGCTGGCCCTGGCGGTACGGCCGGGGGCGCTCACGCGCGGCCTGCCGGAGCCCGTGCCGGCGCCGGAGCGCCCGGCGGGTGCCTGGGGCGCCGCGTGGACGGCGGTGCCTGGGGCGCCGCGTGGACGGCGGGGGCGCAGGCGGCTCCCGTGGCGCCGGCGGCGGTGCTCGCCTGGACGGGTCTGGCGGCCGGGGCCGCCTCGGCGGCCTCGGCGCTGCTTCTGGCGCTGGACACGCGGGCGGCGACCTTCGTGGTGCTGGGGGTGCTGCTCGGGCTGTTCGGGGCGGTGGCCGCGCTCGGGGCCGGTGCGGTCCGTGAGGCGGCGGCGTCGGCGGCGGTGCTCGTGGCGGCGGGGCTGGTGGGCGCGGCGGCCGCGGCGGCGGGGTTCGCCCCGGCCGTGGCCGGTCTGGTGCTGCTGCTGGTCCCGGCGGGCACGGCGGCCGTGGCGGTGCGGTTCCGGTCGGCGGCGGTGGAGGTGACCGGGGTGGTGGTGGGCGCGGTGGCGCTGGCGCTCACGGTGCCGCGTCCGGCGGTGCTGGCCCTGGCGCTGGCGCTGGGCGGGCTGATCGCGGCGGCGACGGCGCTGCGGCCGGAGCGGCGGCGGGCGGCCTCGTGGGCGGCGGGGGCGCTGTTCCTGGCGGCGGCCTGGGTGCGGCTGACGGTGTGGGGGGTGACGGTGCCGGAGGCGTACACGCTGCCGGTGACGGTGCCGGCTCTGGTGGTCGGCTTCCTGCGGCGGCGCCGGGACCCGGCGGCCTCGTCCTGGGTCGCGTACGGCCCGGGTCTCGCGGCGACGCTGCTGCCGAGCCTGGTCGCGGTCTGGTCGGACCCGTCCTGGGTGCGCCCGCTGCTGCTGGGCACGGGGGCGCTGGCGGTGACGCTGCTGGGAGCGCAGTTCCGGCTGCGGGCGCCGCTGCTGCTCGGCGGGGCGGTGCTCGCCCTGGTGGGGGTGCACGAGCTGGCGCCGTACGTGGTGCAGCTGGTCGGGGCGCTGCCGCGCTGGCTGCCGCCGGCGGCCGCGGGGCTGCTGCTGCTCGCGGTGGGCGCCACGTACGAGCGGCGGCTGCGGGAGGCGCGGCTGCTGCGGGAGCGGCTGGCCCGGATGCGGTAGCCGGGCCCGGATGTGCCGAGGGCCCGGAGACGGTGATCGTCTCCGGGCCCTCGTGCCGGGTGGTGGGCGATACTGGGATCGAACCAGTGACCCCTTCGGTGTGAACGAAGTGCTCTCCCGCTGAGCTAATCGCCCCGGCGCATCGCCAACATTACCGCATGTCAGCGGGGCCTTCGAACCACCCCCGGGTCATTCGTCGATCTTCCAGGGCATGACGATGCCGAACTTCCAGAGGTACCAGCCGAGCAGCGCGGCGATGATCACCACGCCGATGACGGTGAGGGTGATGTTGCGGCGCCGGACCTTGGGGTCGAGGGCGCGCTGGGCGGCCTCGGTGACCTTGCGCTTGGTCCAGCGGAGCACGATCTGCGCCCAGACGAACTCGGTCGCCCAGATCGCCATGCCGGCGAAGATGACGAGCCAGCCCGGCCCGGGGAAGACCAGCATGAGGATGCCCGCCCCGATCACG
The DNA here is from genome assembly GCF_000719555.1 of Streptomyces sp. NRRL F-5727. Lineage (GTDB taxonomy): Bacteria > Actinomycetota > Actinomycetes > Streptomycetales > Streptomycetaceae > Streptomyces. The sequence continues at coordinate 8,643 of NZ_JOGX01000009.1, read as the reverse complement.
GCGAGTCCGACGATGAAGACGCCGACCTGCCAGCTCAGATGCAGGCCCCGGCGGGCCTTGATGAACTCCGGTGCTCGGGATCCCAGTTCGGCCTCGCCGTCGTGGGGGGACCCGGGGGCGCGCTCGTCACTCTCCGCATTCATGGGGCCAATTTACCCGACACACGAGCCCCACCGGTATGGCGGTATTACCCAAAGTTACATACCGCCGTCCGAGCTACCTGAACGATCACAAAACCGACAGAGGGGTTTACAACGGCACCGGAGGTGGCATGTCGATTTCGCCGACGTGCGAATCCCCGAGCGCACACTGAGCGAAAGGCCCTGGCGCTTATGAACACCGTGGTGAGCTGCGAGCTGCACCTGCGCCTCGTTGTGTCGAGCGAGTCCTCACTGCCTGTACCCGCGGGCCTGCGGTATGACACGGCGGATCCGTACGCCGTGCACGCCACCTTCCACACCGGAGCCGAGGAGACGGTCGAGTGGGTCTTCGCCCGCGACCTTCTCGCCGAGGGGCTGCACCGGCCCACCGGCACCGGCGACGTCCGGGTCTGGCCGTCCCGTAGCCACGGCCAGGGCGTCGTCTGCATCGCGTTGAGCTCGCCCGAGGGCGAGGCCCTGCTCGAGGCCCCCGCGCGGGCCCTGGAATCGTTCCTCAAGCGGACGGACGCCGCGGTGCCACCGGGCACCGAGCACCGGCACTTCGACCTCGATACCGAGCTGTCCCACATCCTGGCCGACAGCTGAGCCAGGCCCTGTGCCGTACGGCGCCGTCTTAACTCGGGGAGACGGCGCCGCGCGGGCGGCTTCCCCGCACGACCTCGGCGTCCTTCACCGCGCAGCCGGCGCGGTGAGGGGCGCCGTCGCGGTTTTCCCGCGGTTTTCCGGGGCGCGCTAGAGTCGACGCCAAACCACGGGCGCCCGCCCGCGGCCGGCCAGGGAGCGTAGCGTGCTCATCCCCCACGACACCCGGATCGCCCTCGACACCGTCGTCGATCTCATGAACACCGCCGCGCAGGGCGACCGTGAGGACACGCTCACGGACCTCGCCGCGCTGGGCGTCTTCGTGCGCGAGCACCGGATCAGCGACGTGGGCGACCTGACGCCGGAGGACCTGCGGGCCGTCCGTGACGTGCGGGACCGCTTCGCCGCCGTCTTCTCCGCCCCGGACGCCAGGATCGCGGCGCCGCTGATCAACCAGCTGGTGGCCGCCGCGGGCACGACGCCGCAGCTCACCGACCACGACGGCTACGACTGGCACGTGCACTACTTCGCGCCGGGCGCCTCGGTCGCCGACCACCTGGCCGCCGACTGCGGGATGGCGCTGGCCTTCATCGTGGTCTCGGGCGAGCGCGAGCGGCTGCGCCGGTGCGAGGCGCCGGACTGCGGCCGGGCCTTCGTCGACCTCTCCCGGAACCGGTCCCGCCGCTACTGCGACAGCCGCACCTGCGGCAACCGGCTCCACGTGGCCGCCTACCGGGCCCGCCGCAAGGAGGCCGCCGGCTGACCCCGCGCCGCGCGCGGACGCCGGCGGGACGCGTCACAGCACGTACAGGTCGTGCAGGGCCGCCATCAGGAGCAGTGCCCCGATCACCGCCAGGAAGATCATCAGCGGCGGCTGCGACAGCGCGAAGAGACAGCCCCTCGGTTCGTCGGCCGGAGGGTCGGCGGCGGGGACGGACTCGGTGGAGGCGGGGGCGGGTTCCCGCGAGGTATCCAGCATCTCGGGGGGATGATCGCGCACCGCGAGCCCCCGAAAGGCCGGAAACCGCCCCACGGTGGGGCGGTTCATCCCTTCCCGTGGATCTCCGGCGCACCGCCCGGTCGCAGCCCGGCAGGCAACGGCCAGAACCGGTCAGATTCCGTGCTTCTTCAGAATCGCCTCGATGTCGCTGAAGTCCTCCGCACCCGTGGCGCCGGCCGTCGGACCCGACGCGGGCCGGGCCAGCGCGTCCCGGCCCCCGGCCCGCGCGGAGGCCCCGGGCGCGACCGCCGCCGGCTCCGCTCCCCCGCCCGCCGCCTTCCGGCCACCGCGGCGACGCTCGACGCCCCGGACGGTCAGCAGGAGCAGCCAGGCCACCCCGAGCACGCCGAAGCCGGCCCAGGCGACCGGACTGAAGACGGTGTCGAAGGCCCACTCGACGGCACCGGTCATCACCAGGCCGAGCGGCACCAGCGACCAGGCGGCGATCCGCGCCGCGGACAGGTACCTCTTCCGGTAGGCCGTGATCGCGGCGATTCCCAGGCCCGCCGCGGACACCGCGGAGCAGATGGTCTCGGCGAGCATGCGATCCTCCAGGTCCCGGGTGATACGTCCCTTCCATCCTGCACCGCACCGGCCGCCCGGGGCCACGCCCGCGGCCCGGTCTCAGGGAGATCTCCGGGTCGTCCCGTCGGGGATCTCCTCCTCAGGTCCCGGTCCGGCATCCGCCGGTGCCGATTGCGGGTCCGGGCGGCCCGGCTGGAAGACTGCGGCACATGACTGACTCCACCACCGCATCCCCCTCCCCGGTCGTCCTGGAGGCGTGGTTCGACCTCCAGTGCCCGGACTGCTTCCAGGCCCTCGACGACGTCCACGCCCTGCGCGAGAAGTACGGCGACCGGCTCGACGTACAGCTGCGCCACTTCCCGCTCGCCAAGAACAAGCACGCCTACGCCGCCGCCCAGGCCGCCGAGGAGGCGGCCGACCAGGGGCAGGGCTGGCCGTACGCGGAGGCGCTGCTGGCCAGGACCGCCGACCTCGCCGACCGGGGCGAGCCGGTGCTCCTGGAGGTGGCGGCCGGACTCGGCCTGGACGCCGAGGAGTTCGACACCGCCCTGATCGACGGCCGGCACCTGCTCACCGTCGACGCCGACCAGGCCGAGGGCCAGGCCCTCAAGGTCACCGGCACCCCGACCTACGTCATCGGCGGGGAGCGCCTCGACGGCGGCAAGAGCCAGGAGGGCCTGCGGGCCCGGATCGAGGAGATCGCCGACCGGCTGCTGGCCGGCTGACCGCCCGTCCCGCGCGGTGCCTCAGAGCAGCGGCTTGGCGCTGTTGAGGTACGTCGTGCGGTAGCCGAGCGACTCGTACAGGCGGATCGCCGGGGTGTTGCCCGCGAAGACGTGCAGTCCCAGCAGGGTCTCCCCGGCCTCCCGCGCCGCGCGCTCGGCGAGGAGCATCAGCGTCCGGCCGTACCCGTGGCCGCGGTGCTCCTCGGCGACCGCGACGTCGTAGACGTACGCGGCGCTCACCCCCGGTTCCAGCTGCCGCACCCCGGTCCACACGTGTCCCACCGGCCGTCCGCCGGCGAGGACCACCTGGATCGCGGTGCCGGGGGTGGCGAGCCCCCGGGGCAGCAGCTCGCGGTGGCTGGCCTCGGCCTTGGCGCGGGCCCGGTCCTCCGGGACGCCGCGGTCGATCCAGCTGCGGGCGAAGGCGTCCCTGGCGGCCGCCTCCCACTCCGTGAACTCCTCGTCCGTCATCGGGCGGGACTCGGTCCCGGCCGGCGGCGCGGGAGGCTCGGCGGCCAGCTCCTTCACCATGTTCCGGCTGATCTCGGTGTAGCCGAGGGCGCGGGCCAGCGCCAGCGCGGCGCCCGCGTCCGCGGGGACCGATATCTGCACGTCCTTGCAGCCCCAGCCGCGCAGCACCTCCTCGGCGGCGAGCGCCGCCACCGCGCCCCTGCCCCGGCCCCGGTCCGGCTCGTCGACCCGGAGCCGTTCGATCAGCCCCGACGCGGCCCCGAAGTGGGGGTCGGTGGCAACGTGGACCGAACCGACCCGGCGGCTGTTCACGCAGATGTCGTAGGTGCGCGAGCGGCCGCCGTCGGCGGAGTGCTGGAGCGGCTCGGACGGCCGCAGGGTGGTGGTCATCACCGGAGTTCTACCCACCCGGCGGGCCCGCCGTCATCCGGATTCAGCCGAGGCGCGGGTCCCGGTCCGCGGCGGCCCGCTCCTCGAAGATCCGCATGGCCTTGGCGGTGACCGGGCCGGGGGCGGCGGTGAGCTCGCGCCCGTCCACGCGGTGGACGGCCTGGACGTCCCGCAGGGTGGAGGTGAGGAAGACCTCCTCGGCGGTCCGCAGCACGTCGAGCGGCAGGTCGGTCTCGACGGCCCCGGTCCACTCGGCGGCGAGGGCGCGGGTGATGCCGGCGAGGCAGCCGGAGGAGACCGGCGGGGTGTGGATCCGGCCGTCGAGGACCACGAAGACGTTGGAGCCGGTGCCCTCGCAGAGCTGCCCGACGGTGTTGCCGAAGAGGGCCTCGGTGGCGCCGGCCTCCTTCGCCCGGGCGAGGGCGACGACGTTCTCCGCGTACGAGGTGGTCTTCAGGCCCGTGAGGGCGCCGCGCTCGTTGCGGGTCCAGGGGACGGTGATCACGGCGGTGGTGTCGGCGCGGCGGGAGGTCTCGCCGACGGCGACGACGAGGCCGGGCCCGGCGCCGCCGCGCTCCGAGCCGAGCGGGGAGAGGCCGCCGGTGTAGGTGATGCGGAGCCGGCCGAGCTCCATCGGATTGGCCTCCAGGACGGCGGCGCAGGCCCGGCGGACCTCGTCGAGGTCCGGGTCGGGCAGGCCGAGGCCGCGGGCGGAGCGGGTCAGCCGCTCCAGGTGGAGGGTGAGGGCGAACGTTTCGCCGCGCTCGGCCTTGACGGTCTCGAAGACGCCGTCGCCGACGGTCAGCCCGTGGTCCAGGACGGAGACCCGGGCGGCCTCCTCGTCGTACAGCCCGCCGTTGACCCAGATCTTCATCGAGAGATGGCCTTTCCGCTCGCCTCGGGAACGTCCGTGTCCGGGGCGCCCGACTGATAGGCGCCCGACGCTATCGCGACCAGCCGGGCCGCCTTCAGCTCGGTCTCCTCCCACTCCCGCTCCGGGTCGGAGCCCCAGGTGATCCCGGCGCCGGTGCCGAAGCGGAGGACGCCCTCCGGGCGGTCGATCCAGAAGGTGCGGATGCCGACGGCCAGCTCGCCGTGGCCGCTGTCCGCGTCCACCCAGCCGACGCCGCCGCAGTAGGGGCCGCGGGGCGCGGTCTCCAGCGCCTCGATGATCCGCAGGGCGCTGGACTTGGGGGCGCCGGTGACGGAGCCGGGCGGGAAGGTGGCGGCCAGCAGCTCGGGCCAGCCCGCGTCCTCGCGCAGCACCCCGCTGACGGTGGAGACGAGATGGACGAGGCCGGGGTGCTCCTCGACGTCGCAGAGGGCGGGAACGGCGACGGAGCCGGTCTCGCAGACGCGGCCGAGGTCGTTGCGGACCAGGTCCACGATCATCACGTTCTCGGCGTGGTCCTTGGGCAGGAGGTCGGCGGCGGTGCGGCCGGTGCCCTTGATGGGGCCGGAGGAGACCCGGCCGCCCTCGCGCCGGAGGTACAGCTCGGGCGAGGCGGTGGCGATCTCCACGCCGTGCGCGGGCAGCCGGATCGTCCCGGCGTACGGGGCGGGGTTGCCGGCCGCGAGCAGCGCGGTGAGGGCGTCCACGTCGGCGGCGGCCGGGTCGGGCAGCGGCGCGCTCATCACCCGGCAGAGGTTCGCCTGGTAGACCTCGCCGCGCGCGATGTGCTCGCGCACCGTCCGCACGCCCGCGGTGTACGCGGCGCGGTCGAGCGAGGACGTCCAGTCACCGGGCCGGGGCCCGGACCAGGCGCCGGGGACGGCGGGGGGCACCGGCGCCCTGCGGACGTCTCCGAAGCGGGCACAGGTGAGCCGGCCCTCGAAGTCGGCGCAGACGGCCCAGAAGCCGGCGGAGTCCAGCGCCTCCGGGTCATGGGTGACATCCCGGAGATCGGTCGCGACGAGGCCGCCGAAGCGGGCCAGGGGAGCAAGGTCGTACACGGATCGAGTCTAGGTCGGCCGGGACGGGAGCACGGGGCGTGCGGTCGGCGGGGGCTGCGCGCGACCCCGGGGACACGGCGGGTGAACACCGTTCGAACCCTCCGGGAGGCCCGGCCGGGCACCGCGAAGGGCCCGCAGGTCAGCACGCTGCGGAAACGCGTTTTTGTACTGGCCCGGGAATCCGCTAGAGTTCAACACGTCGCCGGGACGCGCAAGCGGACCGGAACCGACAAGCGGACGTGGCTCAGTTGGTAGAGCATCACCTTGCCAAGGTGAGGGTCGCGAGTTCGAATCTCGTCGTCCGCTCGATGTGGGGGATCTTCCCGAACCCCCGTTATCACTCCTGGTGGAGTGGCCGAGAGGCGAGGCAACGGCCTGCAAAGCCGTCTACACGGGTTCAAATCCCGTCTCCACCTCCAAGGACGATTAGCTCAGCGGGAGAGCGCTTCCCTGACACGGAAGAGGTCACTGGTTCAATCCCAGTATCGTCCACTGGACCCTCGGGTCCTGGATCCCCGGATCCCCCGCGCGATTAGCTCAGCGGGAGAGCGCTTCCCTGACACGGAAGAGGTCACTGGTTCAATCCCAGTATCGACCCCTCGGGGTGCGTCCCGCGCGATTAGCTCAGCGGGAGAGCGCTTCCCTGACACGGAAGAGGTCACTGGTTCAATCCCAGTATCGCGCACAGAACGACGAGGCCCCCGGCTGCCACGAGCAGCCGGGGGCCTCGTCGTCGTGCGGGCCTTCGTGCGGCAGGGACGCACGCCGGCCCCGGATCCGCGGGTCGCGGTTCCGGGGCCGGGGCGGGGCTCAGGAGGAGAAGAGCATGCGGCCGAAGCCGCGCTGGCGGTAGTGACCGCCGTGGTGACCGCCGTGCTGGGCGCCCCAGGCGGGTGCCGCCGGGGCCGGGGCCGGGTACGCGGCCGGCGGGGCGGGCGGCGCCGGCGGGGCCTGCCACTGGGACTCCAGGCGGGTCAGGGCCTCCAGCTCGCCGTAGTCCAGGAAGATGCCGCGGCAGCCGCTGCACTGCTCGATCTGGACGCCGTTGCGGTTGTACGTGTGCATCGCCGCGTGACACTTGGGACACTGCATGCTCGGCTCAACTCCCTGCCGTTGCCGTTCGAATGATGACCTCACTTTATGGGGACGCCGGGGAGGCGGAAGCGGTTCGGGCGTCCGAGATCCTGGCGCAGGTGTCGATCATCACGCCCTCGACCTCGTCGAGTTCCCGCCGCTCCGCCGTGGACTTGGCCACCGCCAGGGCCGCGGTCTGCACGGTCAGGGCCCTGGCCGGCCGGTCCAGCCGCGCCCACGGATCCGCGCCGACGGCCGGGCCGCCCGCCGCCTCGTAGGCGCCGAGGAACCGCGTCCACACCTCCGCCGGGAGCAGCCCGGCGGCGAACCAGGCGGCGGGGCGGGCCAGATCCCAGGCGGGGTCGCCGAGTCCGGCGTCGTCGACGTCGATGAGGCGCCACTCGCCGCGGAAGTCCCGGACGAGCTGGCCGAGATGGAAGTCGCCGTGGCACAGGTACGCGCGCGTGCCGCCGGTCTCGCCCGCGGTGACGGTCCGCCAGGCCGCGAGGACGGTGGCCGCGGCCGGATGGTCCGGGGCGGCGCGGAGCATCCGGCCGACGGCCAGGGCCGCCTTCTCGGGGGCGCGCATGACGGGCGGCGGGCCGGCCGGCCCGGACGGCGGCGGCGTGCGGTGCAGCAGGGCGAGGAGGCGGGCCGCCTCCTCCCAGGGGGCGGCGTCGGGGTCCGCCGGGTCGACCGGGGGTCCGTACGGCCAGACCGTCACCGGCCGTCCGGCGACCGGCTCCGGGCGGGGGCCCGGGACCGGCGGAAGGAGGATCCCGCCGAGGTCCGGGTGGGCGGCGAGGGCGAGCCGGGCCGAGTGCGCCCCGTGGTCGGTCCCGGGGGCGTGCGCCTTGGCGACGAGCCCGCCGTGCCGGACGACGGTACCGTCCTCCCGGTCCGCCAGGACCCGGACCGCCTCCGGGTCGCACCGGCAGGCTCCCCCACCGTGCACGGCCTCGCGGGCGAGCCGGGCGAGCGCCGCCGGCACGTCGCCGGGCGGCGGCTCGTGGGCCTGGGGCGCGGTCTGTGCGAGGTCCATCCGGTGAGCGTACGCGGCACGCGGGACGGGGCGGCAGGGGCCTCGGGCCGATGCGAGGGTGCGTACAGGGAGTGCCGTCACGAGGAGGGGTCGGCACCGGGGGTGGGTACGCGGAGGGGCCGGTCGGCTCCCCGGCCGACCGGCCCCTGCGCTGTCGTCCGCCGCACCCCCGTCCCCACGGGGCTGTCGGCCGATGTCCCCGACCCGGGCCGCTCTCCCGGGTCCGGGGCGCCGCTCAGCGCCCCAGCATCACGCCCACGGACGACGCCTGTGTGACCACCGCTTCCCAGCCGCCGAAGACGACCACGAGCAGGGCCGCGAGAGGGAGGACCATGGCGGTGGCGACCAGGGGGTGACGGCGTCCCGCGGGGCGGGGGGTCGACCGGTGTGCCGTGAAGGCCATGGTCCTCTCCTGTCGGTCTCTGTATCGCCAGTTCCCGTGCGGGTTCCGGTGCGGTGGGCGCGTTTCCTCGGGGGACGAGAGTCGCGCCCACCGCATGACCTCAACACTAGGGAGCGGAAGGGGCCCGGGCGTCATGCCCGCGTACCGGCTTGCGGGCCTACGGGAGGATGACGCCGCTCCTCCCGGCGTACTCCCCTGGGTGGAGACGGGGGCGCGCGGGTCGGGGTCATCCCGGAAGGGACGCGCCCCCGCGCTCCGGGACGGAGGGCCGGGGTGACATGGGTCACGTCCGCCGGGGAGCGGGGCGGGGCAGGGGG
>NZ_JOGX01000008.1 GCF_000719555.1 Streptomyces sp. NRRL F-5727 | reverse complement strand
GGGTGGGGGAGGGGGAGGGGCCCCCGGGGAGTGCGATACGGCGGAAGGTGTGGGTGGCCGCCTCCGTAGGCCCCTACGGCGCCATGCTCGCCGACGGCAGCGAGTACCGGGGGCGGTACGGGCTGTCGGTGCGGGAGCTGGTGGCGTTCCACCGGCCGCGGGTGGAGACGCTCGCGGCGGCGGGGCCGGACGTGCTGGCGCTGGAGACGGTGCCGGACGCCGACGAGGCGGAGGCGCTGCTGCGGGCGGTCGAGGGGTGCGGGGTGCCGGTCTGGCTGTCGTACACGGTCGCCGGCGGGCGGACCCGGGCCGGGCAGGGGCTCGCGGAGGCGTTCGCGGTCGCGGTGGGGAACGAGCAGGTCGTCGCCGTCGGGGTGAACTGCTGCGAACCGGCGGAGGCCGCCGACGCCGTCGCGGCGGCCGTCGCCGCCACCGGCCTGCCGGCGGTCGTCTACCCGAACAGCGGGGAGCGCTGGGACGCCGGTGCCCGCGGCTGGCGCGGCGCACCCGCGTACGGCCCGGCCGCCGCCCCGCGCCTCGCCGCCGCCTGGACCGGCGCCGGCGCCCGCCTCGTCGGCGGCTGCTGCCGCGTGGGCCCCGAGACCGTCGCCGCCCTGGCCGACCAGCGCCCCGGGACGCCCCACCTGCCGGACTGACCCGCCGTCGCCGAGCGCCCACCCGCCGGACTGACCCGCCGTCGCCGAGTGCCCGCCCGGGGGACGGGCCGTCGCCGGACGGGCCCTCCCTCCCGAGCGCCCGCGCCGGAGCCGCCCCGGAAGCCGGCCCCCGAGGTCGGTTCCGCCGCCCAACCGAGCCCCGCCCGGCGCGGTCGGCCCGGGGAAGGAAAAGCAATGGTCGGGGTAGGGGCGGCGCGCTCATACTCGGGCGTGTGTTCCTGACGATCAGTACCACCGGCACCCCGGAGCGTCCTGCGACCGATCTCGGATTTCTGCTGCACAAGCATCCCGAGCGGGCGCAGGCGTTCTCGACCTCGCACGGCACCGCGCACGTGCTCTACCCCGAGGCGACAGCGGAGCATTGCACCGCGGCCCTGCTCCTGGAGGTGGACCCCGTGGCGCTCGTGCGCCGCGGCAAGGGCAAGGGCCGGGGCGGCGCCCCGGACGCGGCGCTCGGGCAGTATGTGAACGACCGGCCGTACGCCGCGTCCTCGCTGCTCGCGGTCGCCCTGGCGCAGGTGTTCAAGACGGCGCTGCACGGGGTGTGCAAGGCGCTGCCGGAGCGGGCGGCCGAGCCGTTGCCGTTGCGTATCGAGGTGCCGGTGCTTCCCGCCCGGGGCGGTGCCGAGCTGGTCCGGGAGCTGTTCGGGCCGCTCGGCTGGGCGACGGTGGACGCCGAACCGGTGCCGCTGGACGCGGAGTTCCCCGAGTGGGGCGACTCGCGGTACGTGCGGCTGGTGCTGGAGAGCGAGAAGCTGCGGCTGGCGGACGCGCTGAACCAGCTCTATGTGCTGCTGCCCGTCCTCGACGACGCCAAGCACTACTGGGTGGCGCCCGACGAGGTGGACAAGCTGCTGCGGGCCGGTGACGGCTGGCTGGCGTCGCATCCCCGGCGCGAGCTGATCACCACCCGCTACCTGTCGCGCCGCCGGAGCCTCGCCCGCGAGGCGTCGGAGCGGCTCGAACTGGTGCGGCTGGCCGAGGCCGACGGGCTCGACGTCGAGGACGTCGACAACGCCGTGGACGAGACGAGCGACACGGAGCAGCGGCCGGTGCCGCTCGCCGAGCACCGGCGGACCGCGATCCTGGCCGCGCTGCGCTCCGCCGGTGCCGCCCGTGTCCTCGATCTGGGCTGCGGGCAGGGCCAGTTGGTGCAGGAGCTGCTGAAGGACGTGCGGTTCACCGAGATCGTGGGGGTGGATGTGTCCGTCCGGGCGCTGACCGTGGCCGCGCGCCGGCTGCGGCTGGACCGGCTGGGTGAGCGGCAGGCCGCCCGGGTGAAGCTGGTGCAGGGCTCGCTGACGTACACGGACAAGCGGCTGGGCGGGTACGACGCCGCCGTGCTGAGCGAGGTGATCGAGCATCTGGACCTGCCGAGGCTGCCGGCCCTGGAGTACGCGGTGTTCGGCTCGGCCCGGCCCCGTACGGTCGTCGTGACCACGCCGAACGTCGAGTACAACGTGCGCTGGGAGTCGCTGCCCGCCGGGCACGTCCGGCACGGCGACCACCGGTTCGAGTGGACCCGGGCGGAGTTCCGGGAGTGGGCCGGGGGCGTGGCCGACCGGTACGGGTACGGCGTGGAGTTCGTGCCCGTCGGGGCGGACGACCCGGAGGTCGGCGCGCCCACGCAGATGGCGGTGTTCACCCGCGCGGCGACCGAGGACGACGAGAAGAAGAAGGAGGATCGGGCATGAGTGCCGACACGACCACCACCGCCACGGCGGACACCGTGGACCGCCGGGTGCTGCCCGTCACCGACCTGTCCCTCGTCGTGCTCGTCGGCGCGACCGGGTCCGGCAAGTCGTCTTTCGCGCGGCGGCACTTCAAGCCGACCGAGGTGGTGTCCTCGGACTTCTGCCGGGGGCTCGTCGCGGACGACGAGAACGACCAGTCGGCGTCCCGGGACGCCTTCGACGTGCTGCACTACATCGTCGGCAAGCGGCTCGCGGCGGGCCGGCTGACCGTCGTCGACGCCACCAACGTGCAGCGTGAGGCGCGCCGCCGGCTGGTCGAGCTGGCGCGGGCGCACGACGTGCTGCCGATCGCGATCGTGCTCGACCTGCCGGAGTCGGTGTGCCGGGCGCGGAACGCGCTGCGGGCCGACCGGGCCGGCATGCCCGACCATGTGATTCCCCGTCACCGGCGCGAGTTGCACCGGGGGTTGAAGGGTCTGGAGCGGGAGGGCTTCCGCAAGGTCCACGTCCTGCGGTCGGCCGAGGAGGTGGAGGCGGCGGAGGTCCGGCTGGAGCGCCGGTTCAACGATCTGCGGCACCTGACGGGCCCGTTCGACATCATCGGCGACATCCACGGCTGCCGGAGCGAGCTGGAGACGCTGCTCGGCCGGCTCGGCTATGTGGACGGGGTGCACCCGGAGGGGCGTACGGCGGTCTTCGTCGGCGACCTGGTCGACCGGGGGCCCGACTCGCCGGGCGTGCTGCGCCGGGTGATGGGCATGGTGGCGGCCGGGAACGCGCTGTGCGTGCCGGGCAACCACGAGAACAAGCTGGGGCGTTGGCTGAAGGGCCGGAAGGTCCAGCAGACCCACGGCCTGGCCGAGACGATCGAGCAGCTGGAGCGCGAACCGGCCGAGTTCCGCGACGAGGTGCGGACGTTCATCGACGGTCTGGTGAGTCACTACGTGCTGGACGAGGGCAGGCTGGTGGTCTGCCACGCCGGTCTGCCGGAGAAGTACCACGGCCGTACGTCGGGCCGGGTCCGGTCGCACGCGCTGTACGGCGACACCACCGGGGAGACCGACGAGTTCGGGCTGCCGGTGCGCTACCCGTGGGCGGAGGAGTACCGGGGCCGGGCGACGGTCGTCTACGGGCACACGCCGGTGCCGACGACGTCCTGGATCAACAACACCATCTGCCTGGACACGGGTGCCGTGTTCGGTGGGCGGATGACCGCGCTGCGCTGGCCGGAGCGCGAGCTCGTCGACGTGCCGGCCGAGCGGGTCTGGTACGAGCCGGCCCGTCCGCTGGCGTCGGAGGCACCGGGCGGGCACCAGGGGCGGCCGCTCGACCTGGCGGACGTCCACGGGCGGCGCACGGTGGAGACCCGGCACCTGGGCCATGTGGCGGTGCGGGAGGAGAACGCGGCGGCGGCCCTGGAGGTCATGAGCCGGTTCGCGGTCGACCCCCGGCTGCTCGCGTACCTGCCGCCGACGATGGCGCCGACGGCGACCGCGCGGGCCGAGGGCTATCTGGAGCATCCGGCGGAGGCGTTCGCCCAGTACCGGGCGGACGGCGTCGAGCGGGTCGTGTGCGAGGAGAAGCACATGGGTTCGCGGGCGGTGGCGCTGGTCTGCCGGGACGCGGACGCGGCCCGGGAGCGGTTCGGCGTGGACGGGCCGACGGGTGCGCTGCACACCCGTACCGGCCGGCCGTTCTTCGACGACGAGGACGCCACCGAGCAGGTCCTGGCGCGGCTGCGGACGGCGATCGGCGCGGCCGGGCTGTGGGACGAGCTGGACACGGACTGGCTGCTGTTCGACGGCGAGTTGATGCCGTGGTCGCTGAAGTCGGGCGGTCTGCTGCGGCACCAGTACGCGGCGGTCGGCGCGGCCTCCGGGGCCGTACTGCCGCAGGCCGTACGGGCGTTGAAGTCGGCCGTGGCGCGCGGGGTCGAGGGCCTGGACGGGCTGCTCGCCGCGCAGCGCGAACGGGCGGCGGACGCGGGCGCGTTCACCGAGGCGTACCGGCGGTACTGCTGGCCGACGGAGGGGCTGGACGGGGTGCGGTTCGCGCCGTTCCAGCTGCTCGCGGGGCGCGGCCGGATGCTGGCGGACGTGCCGCACGACACCCAGTTGGGGTGGCTGGACCGGCTCGTGGAGCACGATCCGACGGGGCTGCTCCAGGTGACGCGGCGGATCGTCGTCGACACGGGCGACGAGGCGTCCGTCCGGGCGGGCACCGACTGGTGGCTGGAGCTGACCGGCGCCGGCGGCGAGGGCATGGTCGTGAAGCCGCTCGCCGCGCTGGTGAAGGACGGCTCGGGCCGTCCGCTGCAGCCGGGCGTGAAGGTGCGCGGCCGGGAGTACCTGCGGATCGTGTACGGCCCCGAGTACACCCGTCCGGAGAACCTGGCGCGGCTGCGGGAGCGTTTCCTCGGGCACAAGCGCTCGCTCGCGCTGCGCGAGTACGCGCTCGGCCTGGAGGCGCTGGAGCGGCTGGCGGCCGGGGAGCCGCTGTGGCGGGTGCACGAGGCGGTCTTCGCGGTGCTGGCGCTGGAGTCGGAGCCGGTCGACCCGCGGCTTTAGGGGCCGGTGGGCCTGTGGACCAGAGGCTGTGGGGGGCCGGTGACCTGAGGCTGTAGGGGGCCGGTGCCCCGCGGCTGGAGGCCCGGTGTCCCGCGGCCGTAGGCGGGGGCGGCCGGCAAAGGGCCCGAGGAGCGGGTCGCAAGGGGCCCGAGGAGCGGCCCCGGTGCGGAATTCGGCCGTGCGCGTGCCACGCGCACGGCCGTCCGCTCCGTCAGGATGGGCGCATGGGATTCCATGTCGACTCCGAGACCGGCCGGCTCCGCCGCGTGATCCTCCACCGCCCCGATCTGGAGCTGAAGCGGCTGACCCCGACCAACAAGGACGCCCTGCTCTTCGACGACGTGCTGTGGGTGCGGCGCGCCCGTCAGGAGCACGACGGCTTCGCGGACGTGCTGCGTGACCGGGGCGTCGAGGTGCACCTCTTCGGTGATCTGCTGCGGGAGGCGCTGGACGTGCCCGCGGCCCGGGCGCTCGTCCTCGACCGGGTCTTCGACGAGAAGGAGTACGGTCCGCTCGCCGCCGACCACCTGCGGGCGGCGTTCGACTCGCTCGACCCGGGCGCTCTGGTGGAGGCGCTGGTCGGCGGGATGACGAAGCGTGAGTTCCTGGCCGCGCACCGGGAGCCGACGTCGGTCCGCTTCCACGCGCTGGAACTGGACGACTTCGTCCTCGGTCCGCTGCCGAACCACCTCTTCACCCGGGACACCTCGGCGTGGATCTACGACGGGGTGTCGATCAACGCGATGCGCTGGCCCGCGCGGCAGCGCGAGACGGTCCACTTCGAGGCGATCTACAAGCACCATCCCCTGTTCACGGGGCCGGAGGCCGGGCCGTTCCACCACTGGTCGGAGGGGCAGGCGGACTACCCGTCGACGATCGAGGGCGGGGACGTGCTGGTCATCGGCAACGGCGCGGTGCTCATCGGGATGAGCGAGCGGACCACCCCGCAGGCGGTGGAGATGCTGGCGCGGGGGCTGTTCGCGGCGGGTTCGGCGCGGACGATCGTGGCGCTCGACATGCCGAAGCGGCGGGCGTTCATGCACCTCGACACGGTCATGACGATGGTGGACGGGGACACCTTCACCCAGTACGCGGGGCTGGGGATGCTGCGCTCGTACACGATCGAGCCGGGCGACGAGGGGCAGGCGCTGCGGGTCACCGACCATCCGCCGGAGCACATGCACAGCGCGATCGCGGCGGCGCTGGGGCTCCAGGACGTGCGGGTGCTGACGGCGACGCAGGACGTGCACGCGGCGGAACGGGAGCAGTGGGACGACGGCTGCAACGTGCTGGCGGTGGAGCCGGGGGTGGTGGTGGCGTACGAGCGGAACGTCACGACCAACACGCATCTGCGGAAGCGGGGCATCGAGGTGATCGAGATCCCGGGGAGCGAGCTGGGCCGGGGCAGGGGCGGCCCGCGCTGCATGAGCTGCCCGGTGGTCCGGGACCCGGTGTGAGGGGGCGCGCCGGGGGCGGGGTGTCCGTGCGGCGGCGGGGTGTGAGGGGCCTCGCATCCCCAGTCTGTATAAGCATGCCGAGTTACGTATAGACTTCCACCGTCCCGCAGTGCCCCGCAGCACCCGTCCCGACCGTACCCACCCTCAGGAGCGCCCCGCCATGGCCCTTGACCTCTCCGGCCGCCACTTCCTCAAGGAGCTGGACTTCACCGCCGAGGAGTTCCGCGGCCTGGTCGACCTCGCCGCCGAGCTGAAGGCCGCCAAGAAGGCGGGTACCGAGGTGCAGCGGCTGCGCGGCCGGAACATCGCCCTGATCTTCGAGAAGACCTCCACCCGCACCCGCTGCGCCTTCGAGGTCGCCGCCGCCGACCAGGGCGCCTCCACCACCTACCTCGACCCCTCCGGCTCGCAGATGGGGCACAAGGAGTCGGTGCGCGACACCGCCCGCGTCCTCGGCCGGATGTACGACGGCATCGAGTACCGGGGCGACAGCCAGGGCACCGTGGACGAGCTGGCCGCCTTCGCCGGCGTGCCCGTCTTCAACGGCCTGACCGACGACTGGCACCCCACCCAGATGCTCGCCGACGTGCTCACCATGACCGAGCACAGCGACAAGCCGCTGGAGGACGTCAGCTTCGCGTACCTCGGCGACGCCCGCTTCAACATGGGCAACTCCTACCTCGTCACCGGCGCCCTGCTCGGCATGGACGTGCGGATCGTCGCCCCCCAGGCGTACTGGCCGGCCGACGAGGTCGTCGCCGCCGCCCGTGAGCTCGCCGCGAAGAGCGGCGCCACCCTCACCCTCACCGAGTCCGTCGCCGACGGCGTCCGGGGCGCCGACTTCGTCGTCACCGACGTGTGGGTGTCGATGGGCGAGCCCAAGGAGGTGTGGGACGAGCGGATCACCGCCCTCGCCCCGTACGCCGTCACCATGGACGTCCTGCGCGCCACCGGGAACCCGGACGTCAAGTTCATGCACTGCCTGCCCGCCTACCACGACCTGGGCACCAAGGTCGCCCGCGAGATCCACGACCGCTACGGGCTGACCGAGCTGGAGGTCTCCGACGAGGTCTTCGAGTCGGCGCACTCGGTCGTCTTCGACGAGGCCGAGAACCGGCTGCACACCATCAAGGCGGTCCTCGTCGCGACCCTCGCCGGCCCGGCCTCGGCGTAGCCCTCACGCCCTCCGCTGGGCGGGCACCCGCGGCAGCGTGAACCAGACCGCCTTGCCGTGCGCGGTCGGGCGGTGGCCGCAGTCGCTGCTGAGCGCCCGGATCAGCAGCAGCCCGCGGCCGTGCTCCTGCCAGGGGTCGACCTCGGCGTCCGGATCCGGGCACTCCAGCTGCCCGGGCCGGGCCGGATCGGGGTCGTGCACCTCGATCTGACAGCCGCCCGGCGCGGCCAGCAGCTCCACGATCAGCTCGATGGGCCCCTGGGCCGAGGTGTGCTCGACCGCGTTGGCCACCAGCTCGGCGGTGAGCAGCTCGGCGGTGTCCCGGTCCGGCCGCTCGGGCGCGTCGGGGCCGATCTCGCCGAGCGCGGTACGGACCAGGGCGCGGGCGAGCGGCACGGCGGCGGTGGTACGCGGCAGTGGGACGCGCCAGCAGGCTCCGGGCACGGCAGGCGCGGCACGTACGGCGGGCGCGGCGATCGAGGCGGCCGGGACGGCTGGGACGGGTGTGGGGCCGGTGACATCGGGCATGGGGGCGGGCTCCCTTTGCCGGTGGTTGAGGGGCGGGCGACTTGCCGGTGTTTGGGGGGGGCGACGGGAAACGGCGAGGGGCGCGACCCGAGACGTCCTGGTTTCAACCATAGTGGGGGGCGATTCCCGGCCACAGAGACCCCCCTCCCGAGCCCGCCGGGACCGACGCCCCGCCGGGGCAGGACCTAGGACGGGAACCTGGGGCGGGGCGCGGGGAGGGCATCCGGAAGGGACCCGGGGAAGGGCCCGGGGAACGACCCGGAAGGGGCTCAGGGGCGGGCCCCGGGGAGGCCCGTCCTACAGGTCCTTCTCCACGGCCCGTACGTACTCCGCGCCGCGCTCCCACAGCAGCGCGTGCAGCTCCGCGAAGACCTCCGCCGACCGTCGGCCCGGCCAGTCCGCGGGCAGCAGCTCGGCCGGCAGCACCGGGTCCGCGTACGGCAGCCGGCGCCAGGAGTCCAGGGTCAGCAGATAGTCCCGGTAGGCGTCCGCCACCGTCCCCGGGGCCGCCCGCCAGGCGGCGAGCACCGGCTCGTGACCGGCCAGGAACTCCTCGTGCAGCCGCGCGATCGCCGGCAGGTCCCACCAGCGGGCCACCGCCTCCGCCGTGGCCGCGTACCCCAGGTGCTCGCCGCGGAAGAAGTCCACGTACGAGGAGAGGTCCAGCCGCTCCAGGGCGTGGCGGGTCTCCTCGTACAGCCGGGCCGGCGCGATCCACACGCCCGGCGCCGCCGTCCCGAAACCGAGCCGGCCGAGCCGGGAGCGCAGCAGGTGGCGCTTGTGCCGCTCCTGCTCCGGGACCGAGAAGACGGCGAGGACCCAGCCGTCCGAGAGGGACGGCTCCGTCCTCGCGTAGATCCGCCGGTCGCCGTCCTCCAGGAGCCGCCGGGCGTCGTCGGAGAGCGCGTAGCCGGCCGCGCCGTCGGGGGTCCGGCGGGCCAGCAGCAGCCCGCGCCGCTTCAGCCGGGACACCGAGGAGCGCACCGACGGGGCGTCCACGCCGACCGCCGCGAGCAGCCGGATGAGCGCGGCGACCGGCATCGGCGTCTCCTCGGACGGTCGGCCGTAGGCGCCGTAGAGCGAGACGATCAGGGAACGGGGGGTGTGCTGCTCGGCCACGTGATCACTTTAGGCCGTGTCGCGCGGCCGGGTCGGCCCCCGGTCCCGTCCGGCCGCGCAGCCGGTGGCGCTGGAGCTTGCCGGTGGCGGTGCGGGGGAGGGCGTCCAGGAAGACGACCGCGCGGGGGGACTTGTACGGGTCGAGGCGGGCGCGGACGTACGCGCGCAGCGCGGCGGCGGTGGCCGCGTCGCGCGGCACCCCGTCCCGTACCACCGCGTAGGCGACGACGACCTGGCCGCGCAGCGGGTCCGGACGGCCCACGACCGCCGTGTCGACGACGTCCGGGTGGCCGAGGAGCACCTCCTCCACCTGGGGGCCCGCTATGGTGTACCCGGCCGAGATGATCATGTCGTCGGCGCGGGAGACGTACCGGAACCGGCCGTCGGGCTCGCGGACGTACCGGTCGCCGGTGATGTTCCAGCCGTGCCGGACGTACTCCGTCTGGCGCGGGTTGGCCAGGTAGCGGCAGCCGATCGGGCCGCGGACCGCGAGCAGGCCCTCCCGGCCGTCGGGGACGGGCCGCCCGTCCGGGCCGAGGACGGCGGCCTGCCAGCCCGGCACCGGGCGGCCGGTGGTGCCGGGGCGGCTGTCGGCGTCCGCGGCGGCGAGGAAGACGTGGAGGAGCTCGGTGGTGCCGATGCCGTTGATGAGACGGAGCCCGGTCCTGGCGTACCAGGCGGTCCAGACGGCGTCGGGCAGGTTCTCGCCGGCCGAGACGCAGCGGCGCAGCGAGGACAGGTCGGCGGTCGAGCCGCCGTCGAGCAGGCCGGCCATCGCCCGGTAGGCGGTGGGCGCGGTGAAGAGCACCGAGACCCGGTGCCGGCCGATCGCGGCGAGCAGCTGCTGCGGCCCGGCCCGGTCGAGGAGGACGGCGCTGGCCCCGGCGCGCAGCGGGAACACGAGCAGCCCGCCCAGGCCGAAGGTGAAGGCGAGCTGCGGGGAGCCGGCGAAGACGTCGTCCGGACGGGGCCGCAGGACGTGCGCCGAGAAGGTGTCGGCGGCGGCCAGGACGTCCCGGTGGAAGTGGACGCAGCCCTTGGGCCGGCCGGTGGTGCCGGAGGTGAAGGCGATCAGCGCCACGTCGTCGGCGGCGGTGTCCGCCGCCCGGAAGGGGCGGGCGGTCCGGCGCCCGGCGAGGGCGAGGAGGTCGCCGGGCCCCTCGCCGCCGTACGGGACGACCGCCAGGTCCGGGACGCCGGCGGCCCGCAGCTCGGCGAGCGCGTCCGCGGCGCACAGCGCCAGCGAGCAGGCGGCGGTCTCCGCGGCGACGGCGAGCTCGGCGGCCCGCTGCTGCGCCGGGACGGTGACGGCGATCCCGCCGGCCTTCACGACCGCGAGCCAGCAGGCGGCGAGCCAGGGCGTGGTCGGGCCGCGCAGCAGGACCCGGTTGCCGGGCCGCAGCCCCAGGTCGCCGGTGAGGGCGTGGGCGATCCGGTCGACGTGCTCGCGCAGCTCCCCGTAGCTCCAGGTGCCGCCCTCGCCGTCGTGGAAGGCGGGACGGGCGGCGCCGAACCGTTCCGTCGTCGCGTCGAGGAGTTCGGCGGCGCAGTTGAGCCGTTCGGGGTAGCCGAGTCCGGGCAGCTCGAAGAGCAGCCGGGGCCACTGCGCGGCGGGCGGCAGCCGGTCGCGGGCGAAGGGGTCCAGGTGCCCGGAGGGCGTCAGCTCCACGGGACCCGCCCTCCGCGCGGCGGTGGGGGGTGGGGGAGCGGCGGCACGGACGGGCGGGCGGCGGCCCGGCGACGTATCGTGTCGATGACGGACGTCACCTGTCCGCGACAGGGCGGCGTCGTCGCACCGCCCGGTCCGGGCCGGGGACGGCGACCGGGACGCCCGAGGGCGTCGGAGAGGGCCCACATGCGGGCATTCTCACCCCATTCACCGACAGGGGCACGACGGACGACCTGACGGCCTCCACCCACCTCCCACTCCGGTCGAGGAGCCGCCCCATGAGCCTGCACCGCCACAACCCCGCGGAACTCCCCCCGCCCGCCGGCTTCGCGCACGCGGTCACCGCCAACGGCAGCCGGCTGGTCTTCCTCTCCGGACAGACGGCGCTCGACGGCGCCGGCACCGTCGTCGGCTCCACGCTGACCGAGCAGTTCGCCGCGGCGCTCGGCAACCTCCTCGTCGCCCTGCGGCACGCCGGCGGAGCCCCCGCCGACCTGGCCCGGCTCACGGTCCACACGACCGACATGGCGGCCTACCGCGCCGAGGCCGCCGAACTGGACCGCGTCTGGCGGCGGATGGCCGGCATCGACTATCCGGCGCTCACGGTGGTGGAGGTCGTACGGCTCCGGGAGGAGCGGGCGCTCGTCGAACTCGACGGCTTCGCCGTGCTGGAGGAGCCGGGCGGCGTCTGACCGGCGCACGGCGGTGCCCGACGGCGGGCACGGCGGACGCGGCATGCGCGGAGGGCGCGGGGGCGCGGGGGGCCCAACGGACGCGGCATGCTCGGCGGGTGCGGAGAGCGCGTGCCGCACGCCGCTTGATCGACTGGTCGCGTCCGGAGGCCGGGCTTAGTGTCGAAAGGTGGACCGACCGGCCCACGTCTCCTGGGGTGAGGGCGCGACGCGCCATGAGCGATCATGAGTAGTACACCGAAGCGGACGACTCCGGCGGTGGAATCCACTCCCACCGGCGCGGGCGACGGCAAGGGCATCGCCCTCTTCGTCATCGCCTCCTGCCAGCTGATGGTCGTCCTGGACATCACCATCGTCAACATCGCGCTCCCGCACATCCAGAGCGCCCTCGACTTCTCGACCACCAGCCTCTCCTGGGTGGTCAACGCCTACACGCTGACCTTCGGCGGACTGCTGCTGCTCGGCGGGCGGGCCGGCGACATCCTCGGCAGGCGCCGCGTCTTCATCTTCGGCGTGCTGCTCTTCGGACTCGCCTCCCTGCTCGGCGGATTCGCGCAGGAGTCGTGGCAACTCCTCGCGGCCCGCGCCCTCCAGGGCGTCGGCGGCGCGATCGCCTCGCCGACCTCGCTCTCGCTGATCACCACCACCTTCGAGGAAGGCCCGGAACGCAACCGGGCGTTCGGCGTGTTCGCGGGTGTCTCGGCGGGCGGCGGAGCGATCGGTCTGCTCGCGGGCGGGATGCTCGTCGAATGGCTCGACTGGCGCTGGATCTTCTTCGTGAACGTGCCGATCGCGCTGATGATCGCCCTGCTGACGCCACGTCACGTCAAGGAGTCCGAGCGGCACCCGGGCCACTTCGACCTGGCGGGCGCGCTGACGTCGACGCTCGGCATGGTGGCGCTGGTGTACGGCTTCATCCGGGCCGCGCAGGAGGGCTGGAGCGACCCGTGGACGATCGCCTCGTTCTGCGCGGCGGTGGTCCTGCTGGTCACCTTCATCCTGGTGGAGCGCAGGAGCCGGCAGCCGATCACCCCGCTGCACATGTTCGCGGACCGCAACAGGGCCGGCACGTACGGCATGATGCTCTGCCTGGCGGCGGCGATCTTCGGGATGTTCTTCTTCCTGACCCTCTTCGTGCAGCAGGTCCTCGGCTTCAGCGCCCTGGAGGCGGGACTCGCCTTCCTGCCGGTCAGCGCGGTGATCGCGGTGGTGGCCGGCATCACCTCCCAACTCCTGCCGAAGTTCGGCCCGAAGCCCTTCATGGTCCTCGGCGCCCTCTGCCTGGCCGCGGGCCTCTCCTGGCTGACCCTGACGAACGTGCACTCCACCTACGCGGGCTCGATCCTCGGCCCGATGCTCGTCTTCAGCGCCGGCATGGGCCTGATGTTCGTCTCGCTGACCCTGATGGCCCTCTCCAACGTCCAGCCCGCCGAGTCCGGAGCGGCCTCCGGCCTGCTCAACGCGACCCAGCAGGTGGGCGGTTCGCTCGGCCTCTCCATCCTGGTCACCGTCTTCGGCACCGCCAGCCGCAACGAGGCCGACGAACAGGTCCCGGCCTTCCTCGCCCAGGCGAGCCCCGCGGAGAAGGTCCGCTTCGCCGAGACCGGCCAACTCCCGCCCCCCTGGAGCGACGAGGTCCTCACCTCGGGCGTCTCGGCCGGCTTCATCGTCGCCGCGGCCTTCGCGGTGGTCGCCTTCCTGATCGCCCTCTTCGTCATCCAGGTCCGCCCCTCGGACATCGAACGCCTGAAGGGCGGCGGGGTGATGCCGGGCGGGTGAGCACCCGCCCGGCGGCCCTCACTTCTGCGACGGCAGGACGCTGGTCGGGGCCGTGAGGTCGCGGTCCTCGGCGAACTGCCCCCGGCCCTGCTCGCCGAGCCGGCCGAGACGGACGAGCTGCGTGTCCTGCGCGGCCCGGTCACCGGAGGCCATCGCGCTCCGCAGGGTGTCCCGGGCGTCGAGCACCTCGGTGCGCAGGGTGGCCGGATAGGACTCCTGCTCGGCGAGGCGGATCGCGTACAGCGCGGTGCGGACCGTCGGGTCGATTCCGGGCCACAGGGTCTCCACCCGTTCCGTGGCCGTCCGCAGGGCGTCGGTGTCCATCGTCTCGCGCGCGTCCTTGACGGCCTCGCCCGCCTTCCGCAGATCCTCCAGGAGCGCGGGCGGCAGCAGGCCGCGGCCGCCCGTGGAGATGATCCACGCCCCCACCTGGGCGCTCCTGGCCCGGGTGCACAGGTCCAGGGTGTCGCGGGCGGAGTCGAGGAACCCGTCGAGGGACCGGCTCACGGGCTCGCCGCGACCGAGGGCCGCGAGGTCCTCCGTGAACTCGGTGAGCGCGTCGATCTCGGCGTGGGTGAGCTCCTGCCGCCAGGTGTCCAGGTAGGTGGCGTAGCCGGCCCGGAGGGCGGCGGCCCTCCGGCCGACGGACGCGGAGACGACGCTGCGCCGGAGCCGGGCCCCGTGCTCGTCGCCGGAGCCGATGCGGTACTTGAGGGCGATGGTCCGGTCGGCGTCGAGCCGTACGTACAGGGTGAGCGGCAGCTCGCCGCGGAGCCCCCCGGGCTGTTCGTGGAGGAAGCCGCCGCAGAAGTCGTTGCGCTGCGCGGAGCGGAGGTGACGGCCCTCCCAGAGGTTGAACCGGACGGCGGTGCCGTTGTCGCCGCGGATCTCGAGGTCGTCCACCCGGTGCCATTCGGTCGGGTACGGGGTGCCCCCGGGGAAGAGCACCTTCAGGGTGCCGTCCCGCAGCTCCATGCCGATGGGCTGGGCCGTGACCTGCTCGGCGAGCGCCGTGCCGAAGTCGCCTCCGCAGTTCGAACAGGCGCTCAGACCGGGGGCGTTGATCATGTCGCAGCTGGGGCACTTCAGGCCGCCGGTGTCCAGGGGCGCGTCGCAGTCGCCGCACACGGCCGCCGTGGCCGGGTTGTCGTCGCGGCCGCAGGCCGGGCAGGTGACGAGCGCGACGGCGGGCGCGGCGGCGCGCAGCCCGGACAGGTCCGCGGCGCAGACGGGGCAGG
The DNA here is from genome assembly GCF_000719555.1 of Streptomyces sp. NRRL F-5727. Lineage (GTDB taxonomy): Bacteria > Actinomycetota > Actinomycetes > Streptomycetales > Streptomycetaceae > Streptomyces. The sequence goes on along the minus strand of NZ_JOGX01000008.1, from coordinate 186,955 downwards.
CGGCGGTGGACTCGGCGGCGGGGACGTGACAGCCCGGGCAGTCGACGGTGGCCGGGCCGAGCAGGGGCGTGGCGCAGTCCGGGCAGGCGTCGGCGTCGACGGGGATCCGCTCGCCGGTGCAGGTCTCCGACGGGCAGTCGAGCGTGTCGAGGAGCCCGGCCTCCACGGCGGCGCCGTGGGCGACCGCCGTCATGGGGTCCACCGCGTCCGACACCGTGTCCGCGCCGAAGAGGTCCTGGAGGCCGCGCCGGACGGCCGGGACGAGGGTGGAGCCGCCGACCAGCAGGACCCGCTGGACGTCCTCGGGCGTCGCGCTGTACTCGGTCAGCACCTGCTCGACCGTCTCCCGCATCCTGCGCAGGTGGCCCGTGAGGAGCTGCTCGAACTCGGCGCGCCGCACCGTCCCCGCCCAGGAACCGCCCTGGCGTCCGAGCGGGGAGAGGACGACCTCGGAGGCGTCCTGCCCGGACAGTTCGATCTTCGCCCGCTCGGCGGCCTTCCGGATCCGGAAGGCGTCGCCCTCCCCGTCGGGCTCCCGGCCGCCGAACCGGTCCCGCAGATAGCCGTCGAGCACCGCGTCGAAGTCGGCGCCGCCGAGGAGGTTGTCCCCGCCGAGTCCGGCCACCGAGAAGTGGCCGGGGCCGATCGTCAGGAGCGACACGTCGAAGGTGCCGCCGCCCAGGTCGAAGACGAGCACGGTGGCGTACTCCTTGAGCCCGTCCTCGCCCGCCCTGACGCCGAAGGCGTGCGCGGCGGCCGTCGGTTCCTGCACGACCCGCGCCACGTGGAACCCGGCCAGCCGTCCCGCTTCGCGCACCGAGGCGATCTGCGGCTCGGCGAAGTACGCGGGCACGGTGATCACCGCCCGCCGGAACGGCACTCCCGCCGCGTCCTCGGCGTCCTTACGGAGCCGGCGGAGCAGCACGGCGGAGACCTGCACGGGGGAGAGCCAGTGCGTGCCGAGCCGCACCTGCACCGTGCCGTCGGGGCCCTCCCGGACGGGCGGGGCGTCGGCGGGGCGCGTCGCCAGCGCCTTCTGGACGAGCTCGTCGTCCCAGCGCCGCCCGATCAGCCGCTTGACCTCCGTGATCACGGAACCGGGCTGGGCGGAGCGCCAGTTGAGGGCCTCCTGTCCGACGAGCAGGCTGCCGAGCGGGTCCACCCCGACGGCCGACGGGGTGGCCTGGCCGCCGTCCCGGTTGCGCAGGACGACGGGGACTCCCTCGCGCATCCAGGCCGTGACGGAGTTGGTGGTGCCGAGATCGATGCCGAGGGTCCGGTGCATGAAGGCGCTTCCTGATCGTCGTGGTCCGGCGGAGGCGGGGCGGGCGGTGGGTCGGGTCTGGCGGGGCGCGGGTCAGTCGGTGCGGCGGGGCCGGCGGGGGCGGCGTGTCCGGCGCACCGACGGTTTGCGGAGCAGCCGCCGCTGCGCGCGGGTGGTGCGCCGCGGCTGGGCGCGTACGGCATCGGCCGCGGGCCCGGACTCCGTTACGGGACCGGGTTCGGTTTCCGGTGCGGACACGGGCTCCGGCGCGGGCCCCGGCACCGACACGACCACCTGCGCCGCCCGCAGGGTGTCGGAACCCCGCCGGAAGCCGGTGACCGTCTCCCGCAGCACGGTGCCGCCCGGATGGTCCGGGTGCGGTTCCGTGCCGACGACCCGCATCTCCGCCGGGTCGACGGCCCTGCCCACGACGTCCATCGGGCTGACGTCGTGCCGCTCGAACTCGGCGCGCAGCATCAGGTGGGCCGCGTCGATCTGCTCGCCCAGGGCCAGCGCCGCCGAGGCGGTCTCCCGGGCGGACCGCGCCGCGTGCAGGACCCCGGCCCGGAGGCGGGTGTCGGCGAGCACGTCGTCCAGCGACAGCAGCGCGCCCAGCAGGGCGTGCAGCCGGGCCTCGGCCTCGTCGCGCTTCTCGGACAGCGCGGCGACCCGGCGGCGCAGCTTGTCCAGTTCGGACGGCGGGCCGCCGGCTTCGGCGGGGAGGGGACCTGGGCCGGTCATGGGCGCTCCTCGGTGTCGTGGTGCGGCAGGGGCGGGGTGAGCATCTCGGCGACCAGCGCGGCGACGGGCGTCCGGGAGTTCTGGTTGGCCCGGTGGACCAGGGCGTGCCGGGCCGGGTCCTTCCGGGCCGCGGCGGCGGACAGCTCCGGGGCCGCCCGCCTGCGGAGGTCCACGGGCCGGGTGCCGAGCGGGGCGTCGGACAGGAGCTCGTGGAGCGTGGGCCCGAACCAGGGGAGCGGGGAGGGACCGGAGGAGGTCTGCGGGGCTTCGCTGCCGGTGCTCAAAAGAGGGTGTCCTGTCCGGAGTCGGAGGTGCGGGGGACGGGGCCCTCGCGTCGGAAGAGCGGGGCACGCGCGGGCACGCCGGCGCGGACGCCGTCCGCGCGGGCGCGGTCGTGCCGCGCCCCGTCGGTGTCGCCGGCCTGCTCGCGGGCCCGGGCGCGGCACAGGTAGGCGACCCGTACGGCCCGGTCGAGGGCCGGGTCGGCGCCGGGCCGGATCCGGCCCCGGAGGAACAGTTCGATGATGTCCGTCCAGGCCGCGTCGGCCTGGAGGTGCAGGGCGAGGTGGAGGAGCGCCCCGTCGGCCAGCCCGGCGATGTCGCCCCGGCCGGGCCCCGGGATCGCCGCGGCCGTGGCCAGCAGTTCGACCCGGCGTTCCAGTTCGGCGCGGCGGACGAGGAGGACCCCGCGCTGCCGGGCGGCCGCGACCTCCAGGGCGACGCGGTGTTCCAGGGCGGGGCCGTCCTGCGGGCCGGCGAGGGGCGCTCCCGCGACGGTGCGCGTGGCCGCGCCGACCAGGAGGGCCGCGAGCCGGTCGTCGACGCGCTCGGTGTCGTACGTGCCGGCCGGGTCCTGGTGGCGGAGCAGCGCGAGGACGGCGCCCCGGGCCTCGTCGACGCGTCCGTCGACGGCGGCGGCCACGGCGTGCTCGGTGTAGTGGTTCTCCAGCCACCGCCGGGCCGGCGCGTGGCCCGGGTGGCGGGTGAGCAGCCCGCGCACCTCGTCCGCCAGGATGCCGTCCCCCGTGTAGGTCCCCCGGAGCGCCTTCTCCAGGTCCGCCCGCAGCTGCGCGTCGAGGCCCGCGAGGGCGGCGGGGTGACCCGGTGTCACGGCCAGGGCGCGCGCGTACCATCGCCGGCTCTCCCGGGGATCGGTGCCGGCGGTCCTCTCGCCCTGCCGTACCAGCTCGGCGGTGAGTTCGGCGGTCAGGACCTCGTCGCCCGGCAGGAGGACGAGGGCCTGTTCGAGCCCGTCGATCCGTACGAGGGGCGAGTTGTCCCGCCCGGTACGGCTGCGCCCGACGTTCTTGCCCGCGCGCAGGACGTCGGCCCGCTCGTCGGCGCCGAGGGGGTGCCCGAGGCGTACCGCCGCGCCGAGGTCGGCGAGCGCCTCGCCCCACGCGCCGGCCCGCACCCGGTCCCGGCCCCGGTCCACCAGGGCCCTGCGCAGGAAGGGCGCGGCCGCGCGGTGTGCGGGAGCCTCCTCGGTCCAGGTGCCGAGGCCGGGGTGGCGGGTGGCGTAGGCCGCGAGGAGCTCGTCTCCGCGTCCGTGGTGGGCGAGCTGCCGGGCGGCCTCCTCGACGGAGACCAGGGCGTGCGGTCCCGCGTCCGTGGGCACGTCGGCGAGGAAGACCGCACCGATCTGGCACTCGGCCTCCCAGGCCGTGTGCCAGGCGGCGAGCGCGTCCCGCCCGGCCCGCACGTCGTGGGCGCGCAGCAGCTCGGCGACGCGGCCGCGGAGCTGTCCGAGGGCCTGCTCCCAGAGTTCGTCCGGTACGGGCGCGTCCCGCCGCTCCTGGAGCAGGGCGCGGAAGCCGCCCAGGTCCTCGTCCTCCAGGAGGTACGCCCACAGCACGATGACGACCGCGGCGACGCCGGCGTCGGTGTGCCGTCCCTCCCGCGCCAGTTCGCGCAGCGCGCTCACGGCGAGGGAGTGGACGATCCCGGTCTCCGCCCCGTAGGGGGCGTCGGGGCAGCGCCGGACCGCTTCCGGCCAGTTCCCGGCCCGCGCGGCCAGCGCGCCGAGGAGCACGTCGTACCGCACGGCGGCGGGATCGGTGTCGGGCGCGCCGAACTCGCTCCGGATCCGGTGGAGAAGAGGCCGCACGATGTCGAACTCGGCGCGCAGAAAAGCCCGTACGGCGGCGTCCAGCAGGGATTCCGCCGTGACGGACGGATCGGCCCCTCCGGTCGTGTCCACGCGCAAGCCCGTGCCCCCCTCGCTCCGCCCCCGACGCAGCAACACCCACGGTAGGGAGGCGTGTTGGCGAGGTCAACGCGCTCCCTGCGGGCCGGTCGACCTTGGCGCGATTTCGCCTTGGAGGGGAAGCACGACGACCGGCGCGCCGCCGTGGCGGCGGCACACCGGTCGTCGTGGCGCGGGCGTCAGATGTCCTGGAGGAGAATTAGGCGATTCTGTGACCTGCCGAGATCCATCTCCCTGAGTGACTGGCCTATGCAGATCGTCTTTCGGCTGTTTCATGGTCGTGCTCGTTGATTCGGCCGGAAGTCCCAGAGGGCTCCCCGCGGGCGTGTTCGTGGGTCCTTGCCCAGCCCCGATCTACTCCTGTTGCGTCAGTCCGGGGCCCAGGAACGGACTGGGGTTGCCATGCCAGAAGACATCCACGCTGTCCCGAGCCCTGGTGGCCGCCACGAACAGCAGGGACCGGGCCCGCTGCATCTCGTGGCGGTACCGCACCGGATCGCTCGTGCGCAGCCGGCTCACCGCCTCGCGCGGCACCAGGCCGTCCGACACGCCCGCGATGATCATCCGCTGGTATTCGAGTCCCTTGAACCGGAACATCGTGCCGATGTGCACGCCGCCGTCGCCCTGGGGTCCGTCGGCACGGATCTCCACCGGCCGGATGCCGTGCGTGCCGAGCGTGTAGCCGATCTCGGCGGCCATCTGGTTCGTCGGTACGCAGATGGCGATCTGCTCGTGCGGAATGGCCAGATCGGGGTCGGCGTCCCAGCCCGCGATGAGGGCCGCGATGCCTTCCCGCTCGGCGGCCCAGTCCGGGTAGGAGTGCCCTGACGGCTGCCGTCCGCTGAGCACGGACCGGTAGCCCGCCAGCGTTTCCTTGTCGCCGTCGAGATCGTCGTAGTCCGTCTCACCGAGCACGTCGAGCGCCGAGCGGAGGATCTGGCGCGTCGTGCGGTAGCTCAGGCTCAGCTTCGACGACCGGCCCCGGATGTTGACGCCCAGGCTGCCGAGCGTCACCTGGTTCTTGTAGATGCGCTGATGGGTGTCGCCGACCAGGAACAGGTCGTCCGCCTCCCGGGGCGCCATCGCGCGCAGCATCTTCCAGTGCGCCGGGCGCAGGTCCTGGGCCTCGTCCACCACGATGTGTCGGTACCGGTAGCGCAGCCAGCCACCGGAGCCGTCCGCGACGTGGATGTTGTCGAGGCCGCCGGCCTCCTCCCGCTGCCGTGCGAGGGAGAGGATCCGCTGTTCGCGGCCCATCTCCAGCCGGGCGGCGCGCTCGGCGACCTGGTCCCAGGTCTGGCGTCCGAGCCGGTCCAGGCGCTGGGTGAAGCGTTCCGCGAGCTGCCAGATCTCGGCGCGCTCGCCCCGGGTGACGTTCCGGCCGCGGCCGGCCCGTCGGGCGCGGAAGTAGTCGGTGCGCGTGGCGACGGCCTGCCCCAGGATCACCTGGGTCCATTCGTCGTGCAGGAACTCGGGGTCCCAGCTTTCCTCGCCCAGCTCGTCGAGCAGCGCCCGCCATTCGCGTACGGCCTGGCTGTCGTCCATCACCTGCTTGCCGCTGCCCGGTTCGGCCTCGCGCACGATGCGCAGCGCCAGCTGGTCGACGTGGCTGACCTCGACCCGGGCCAGCAGCTCCTCGCCGCCCAGTTCCAGCAGCCGGGAGCGCAGGTCCGCGGCGAGGTTCTTGTTGTAGGTGGTGAGGAGGACCGGCTTGTCGCGGCCGGGCGGCAGCTGCCGCACCAGATGACGCACCCGGTGCAGGGCGACGATGGTCTTGCCCGTGCCGGGCCCGCCGCCGACCCGGGCCGGACCCGAGTAGCGCCGTTCCACGAGCTTGGCCTGGGTGGGGTGAAGGAAGACCTTCCAGCGGCTGAAGTCGCCGCCCTCCAGGGCCTCGCGGAGGGCCTCGTCGGAGGTGGTGACGACCGTGGCCGGGCGCTGCGCCGCGGCCTGGAAGTCCTCGGGGTCGACCGGTTCGGCGACGGCGACGGGAGTCGTCACCTGGTCGAGGACTTCGTCGTACGACTTGCCGTCGACGAGGGCGAGCAGTACCTCGCCGGTGAGCTGAGGCGCGTACTCGACGAGGCCGAGCAGTTGGTCCTCGGTGGTGAGCGTCCGGATGACCGGGAGCAGCGGCTCGGCGACGCCGAGCTCCGACAGCTGGGTATCGGTCCAGGCCGCGAAGAGCTCCTGCGGTTTGACGGCCTCGGGCGCTGGGGCCTCAGGCGCGGCCGGCGCGGGGGCGGGCGGGGCGGGAAGCCGGCGGAGGACGCTCTCCTCCACGACCTCCAGGTCGACGTACTCGATACCACCGGTGACCTGGTTGACCTGCGCCGACAGCCGGTCGTAGACGTCCTTGCGGTGCTTGACGGAGACGATCAGCCAGTCGTCCTCGGCGAGCCGGATCAGCAGCGCCCGGTAGTCGTCGCTGACGCGCGCCGACCACAGGCGGCTGTCTCCCTTGAGCTGCTGGAGCTTGAGGCCGGTGGTGTGCGGGTTGGTCTTGAACTTGTGCTGAAAGTCGAAGAAGGCGCCCTTGACCGTGCGGGGGAGCTTGAGGATCTCCTTGTCGGCCTTGTCGAGCAGGCGCAGCGTCACGCCCGAGGCGGTCATCGTGTGTGCTCCCCGTCACTGGTGCTGTCGTGGTTCGTGTCCCGGCCCCGTCCGAGCAGCCGGGCGGCCAGATCGGCGGCGTCCCAGGCCGTCGCCGTACGGGCGTCCCAGTCGGCCGCAGCGAAGGCCTTGTCCCGGTCGGCGGCCTCGTGGTCCGGCTCCGGGCCGTCGTCGCGGGCGGCGAGGACCACGCCGACGCGGGCCGCGGGCCAGGCCAGTTCTGCCTGCCAGCCCCGCTCGTCGAGCTCGTAACCGTCCTCGGGCGCCGGCACCCCGGCCTCCGCCAGGGCCAAGGCCAGTTCGGACAGGCCCGCCTCGTCGGGATCGAGGAGTTCGAGCACCGGGTCCCAGCCCGGGTCCCGGCCGGTTGCCGGAGAGGCGACCGGCTCGGCGGCGGCCGCCGCCACTCCGGCAGAGGCCGCGGCCGCGACGACCACGGCCGCCGGTGCGCCGTCCCGGACGGCGCCGACCTCGACCGCCGCCGCCTCGGCCGCGACCGGCGCCGACTCCTCCCGGGGAATCTCGGTCCGGGCGGACTGCAGCCATCCCTCGCCGCCGGTCACGGTCAGCGCTTCGGTAGCGAAGCCGTCGACGAGGCTCGTGGTGAGCTGGGCGCTGTCGCCGCCCCCGTGGTCCAGGAACTGCAGCACGTTGCTCCAGTACAACCAGGCCCGCCAGCGCCTCCGGTGGGCCCGCGCGTCGGCCATGGCCTCGGCGCTGTCGTCGAGCACAGTCAGACCTGTCCAGACCGGCGGGGTGCGCCGGCCGTCCGCGGCCAGGACGAGCCGGCAGCCGGAAGCGTCGGGCCCGTACACGAGCCGGACCGGTCCCGCAGGGCCCGTGACCGGCCCGCCGCCCAGTGCCGACAGCAGGGCCGGCCCGATGCCGTCCGGCCCGAGGGCGGCGGCGCGGACGTCGGCCGCGCCGACGAGCCCCGCGGCGGCGGCTTCGGCCCGCCGCTGCCAGCGTGCGGCGTCAGGCGTCCGCAGATAGGCGAGCAGGAGCCGGGCGGGGTTGACCCAGACGGCGTCGGACAGCTCGCCGGGCAGTCCTCCGCCGATGCGGCTGTAGTAGTCGCGTGCCCGGTTCTGCGCGTCCGCCGGGTAGGGCTGCCAGACCGGGTCGGCCGGGCCCGCCGCCGCGTATCCGGTGTCCCGTACGCGCTCGCGCCATTCCTTGACGTCGTCGTACGACAGCTGGAACACCCGCAGTCCCTCGCTGCGCAGACCGGTGCGCTTGGTGGCGTCGTCGGCCAGCCGGTTGTGCTCGGGGGTCGCGTGGTAGGCGAAGCCGTCGAGGTACACCGCGACGCGAGGGCCGGGCGCGTCGAGCCGTTCGAGGAGTATGTCGGGCCGGGTGCCGTCCAGCGCACGCTGCTGCGAGACCCGCCAGCTCACGGTCGCCCCGTCGTCGCCCGTCAGCCGCAGGTCGAGCGCGTACGTGCCGGCCGACGTGGTGTACGCGTCGGCGGTGGCGGCGGACTCGGCGAGCCTCGCCCACTCCTGGAGCGTCTCGATGAACAGGATCTCCAGATCGCTCTCGGCCTGCCGCTCCAGCGGGATGTGCCGGGTCGTCGCGACGGGTGAGGTCCGCCAGCGCGAACCGTCCTCGCCGAGGAGGTCCTCCAGCATCTGCCGCACCTCGTTGCGGCTGACCTTGTCGTAGTCGGCCGCCGGCACGCGCCGCAGCAGGCACTGGTGGCAGCCGTCGAGACCCTTCTCGCGGCACCCGCAGTCCTCGATGACGTCCCGCGCCTTGAGCAGCACGTCCCGGAAGCCGTCGGCGGACGCGAGCCGGTGCAGATAGCCGGTGCCACCCGGGAGGCGGTCGTAGACCACGAGGAACCGCCGCGGCCAGTCGGAGCCGTCGGCGCCCAGGTGGTCGGGCATCGTCGCCTCGGCGATGTCGATGTGGTCGGGATCGCCGCCGTACTGCGCCGCGATGCCCGCGAACAGGGCCGCCGTGAACGAAGCGAGGCGTTCCTTGGCGCGGGCCACGGAGGCGGGCAGCAGGATGCGCACCGCCTCCGTGGTGAGCTCGTGCGCGAGCAGCAGCGGCACGTCCTCACCCTTGCCCTGCGGCTCGGCCGTCGGGGTCTCCCTGGTCCGGCGGCGCGGGCACCACAGCAGGTGGTGGGCGGCGGCCGCGGTGCTTGCCGCGCCGGAGTCCGTCAGCGCGTGCTGGGGCACGTCCACGACCGGACGGCCCTCGGCCGTCGCGCCGCCGCAACTGGTGCACACGTAAAAGGGGTTGAGCCGCACGTCCGCGCCTGCGAGCGGCACGGTGCTGCTGCCCTCCTCCCGGTCGAGACCCAGGTTGAGCGTGCGGATCTTCGCATGTCGGGTGAAGTCCACGCCGAAGACGGCCGTCTCGTGCCGCCACGACCCGGGGGTGATCCGCTCCGGGTCGACGTCGACGGTCGTCAGCACCGCGTAGTGCCGGCGGTCCCGCTCGTCGCGGTCGTCCCGCACCCGGGCGTCGTCCCGCTTGTCACGGGAGACGACGCGCCGCGGCTGGAGCACGTACTGCACGCAGCCCGCGTCGGCGATCTCCCGCCCGCCGCAGCGGGGACACGGGCTGGTGTCCTTCCTGGCGTCGTGCGTACGGACGTACCCGCACGCCGGGCAGAGCCGCCACTCGGCCCAGGCCCGGCGGTCCGGGGTGCCGACGTCGAGCGCGCGCACCACGTGTCGGTAGCCGTTGACGTAGAAGCTGTTCCCAGGGGCCAGTTCGGTCAGGGCGAGCTTGCGGGAGCGCTCGTAGTCCCGCGTCTCGCTGCGGTACACCCGCTTGGCCGGGTCCCCCGCGGGGTTCTCCGGCCGGGTGTCCTCCTCGTCGTCCGGGGTCTCCGTCCAGTACAGCGTCGCTTCCAGCTGGGTGGTGGTGTCGGTGAGGCTGTAGTTCGGCAGCAGTCCGAGCTCCACCAGCGTGCCGTGCGCACTCGACTGGCTGAGTTCCCGCAGCAGGTCTCCCGCGCTGCGCCGTTCGGCGAGCAGCTCCCGGCGTTCGCGGTCCTGGACGACGTCCGTGCGGACCAGGTGCTCGGCCGCCTCGTCGATCGCGGCGATCCTGCGCCGGAGCTCCTCGCGCCGGCCGGTCCAGTCCTCCTCCGCCTCCTGCAGAGCCCGGACGATGCCGCCGGTGGCGTACGCCCTGAGCTCGTCCGCCGCGTACGGCGACACGCCACCGTCGGCATCGTCGCCGCCCTCCGGGAACAGGGCGAGGAACTCCTCGATCAGCGTGGCGCCGTGGGTCTGCGCGGCGTCCGCCAGGTCCTGGCACCAGCCCGTGGTGCCGAACAGCGCGGAGGACAACCGGGGCACCGGCGGCAGGAGTTCGCCGTCGGACGTCCGCAGCCCGCCGCTCGCCGCGAGATCGAGGAGCCGGGCCGTGTACTGGCGGCGCAGGATCTCCACGGCCGACAGGTAGCAGCCGGGAGGAAGGATCGTCCCCGCGATCATCTCCGACGGCTCGTCCAGGTAGTACAGGTCGCGGGCGCGACGCCCGCCGAAGGCGACCACCAGCGCGTTCCCCGTACGGCGTCCCGCACGGCCGGCCCGCTGCACGTAGTTGGCGGGGCCCTTGGGCAGGGACCCGAGCAGCACGGCGGACAACTCGCCGATGTCGATGCCGAGTTCCAGCGTGGGCGTGCACGACAGCACGTTCGGGTCGGTGTAGTGCGTGCCCGCCTTGAAGCTGCGCTCGACGCGCTCGCGCTCGGGCCTGGTGAGCATGCCCGTGTGCTCCGCGGTGACCACGCGGAACGTCCCGCCCGTCAGATAGAGCCGGCGGTAGTAGTCGCCGGTGTAGTCCCGTTCGCGGACCGCCGAGCCGAACCCGGAGGTGCCGGCCCCGCTGCGCGGCATGCCCGGCTGGGGCGGGGTCAGCAGTCCCTTGCACCGGTAGCGCGGGCACGGGTGCCCGTACCAGCGGGTGCGGCGCTCCGGCGCCACGACCTGCTGCCAGCCGCAGTCCTCACAGCTGACGAAGGCCTTGTTGACGACGGCGTCGTCGAGCAGCCGCGCCTCGATGTGCCCCGGCTGCAGTCCGTAGAGCCGCGTCTGCCGGTCCCGGGCGGTGCGCACCGCGAGCACCCGCTCGTCGGCGAGGGCGGGCAGCAGCCGCCGCAGGTACTCGGTGGCACCGGCGGCGTCCAGGCCGAGACAACGGCGGGTCCAGTCCTGGTACCAACCCAGCCGGCCGGTGATCGCGTCGAACTCCGACCTGTCCTTCTGTCCGTCCAGCAGGAAGCGCGGCGGCGCGACGCCTTCGGGGAACGCGGGCATGCCTTCCGGCCTGCGGCCGGAGATGAGGTACCGGTTGGTGCCGGCTTCCTTCATCCAGGTGTCGAGCCACCGGTGGTGCACCGCGCCCCGCAGCCGCAGGCGCTCCAGCAGGCCGCGGACGTAAGCGAGGTAGCGGTCGGGCGTGGGCAGTCCGCCGGTGACGAGGAGCTGGCCCGGCAGGGACAGGTGGATGTCGCGGGCGAGCGCCGTGACGCGCTCGGGCTCCGCGACGACCACTTCGGCCGCGGCGGTCCGCGTGAGCTCCAGGGTGCGGCCCATGCGGCTGCGCAGACCGAACTCCATGACGGTGGCGAAGGCGAGACGCTCGCCGATGAGCTTCCACGTCCGTGCGTCGCCGGTGCCGCGTCCGGAGAGGAGCCGGTCGACGCCGGGCTCGTCGTGCAGGTCGGGCGGCACGACGGCGGCCAGCGCCTCGGGGTCGTCCACCGACTCCAGGACGTGCCCGATCAGGTCGTTGAGCGCGGTCGGCGCGCCCGACTCGTCCAGGTTGTGGGCGAGCAGTGAGCGCAGCGAGAACTTGTACGAGGCGTTGGCGACGTATCCGGCCCGGTGGGCCGCGTCCTGCGTGGAGTCGTTGAAGAGCAGCGTCTTGCGCTCCTCCGGTACGAGCGCGATGTCGCCGCCCGTGAACAGCTGGGTGACGGTCGCCGAGGCGAGCGCCGCCTGCGCGGTGCCGAGGAAGCGGATGCTGTTGTCGGTGTGGCAGGCCGGGCAGCGGTCGTCCTTGGCGGCCCGGTCGGCCGACTTCTTGTCGAGCACGGCCAGCGCGAACCAGGCGTCGATCAGGTCGCCCGCGTCCGACGGCGTCGGCAGCCGGTACGTGCCCTGCCCGCCGTCGAGCACCACCACCGACAGCGGGTCGACTCCGCCGCCGTCCGACGGCCGCGCACCGGTCAGCGCGTCCAGCGTCTGCTGCCGCTCGCCCTGCGTGGCGGCGATGAAGTAGCGCAGGCGCCGTTTGTCCCGGCCCACGGACGCCCGCCAGATCCGGTCCTGCGCCATGACCAGCCGCTGCGGGTCCGCCTCGGGCGACAGCGCGGCCCAGCCGGAACGGCCGCAGTTGCGGCAGTACACCGCGGGCAGATGCACCTCGGCGGGCCGGACGGCGGTGTCGGCCCCGGGCAGCGGCTGCGGCCGGGCGGAGGCCGACGGCCAGCCGCCGGACGAGCCGTCGGACTCCTCGTCGGTGACCGGTGCGGCGTGCAGCGCGGCCCGGCGCGCCGCGGTGCGGTCGTCCTCGTACCAGCGGAACTCCGGCGCCGCCCCCACACCGCGCAGCACCCGGGTGACGGGCCGGATCCACAGGTGGGCCTCGATGTGCAGCAACGGCCTGGGCCGGCGCTCGTCGGACTCCGGGTCGCGCGCCGCCGACAGCAGGGCGACGAACCGCGACAGTGCCTGGAGCACCAGCTGCGGGTTCTCCCGCGCCGTGCGCCCCCACGCGTACCCGAAGCGGGCCAGCCGGTCCCGCAGCCCCCACTCGTCCAGCGGCTCCCCGCCGAGCAGCGACAGCACGCCGTGGGTGAAGTCGTGGCGCCTGAGCAGCCGCCCGATGCGGAAGGCGTCGAGGCCGGCGCGGCCGAGCAGCCGCTGCGCCAGCCCGTCCAGGTCCAGCAGATCGGGCTGGGCCTCCACACCCGGACCGCCCGAACAGGCGATGACCTCCTGCGGCGTCGGCGGCTCGGGCAGCTCGTAGTCCACGGCACCCGTGAACTCCTCGGCCGTCATCCGCTCCTCGCCGACCACCGCGTCGGCCGGGAAGGGCATCCCGAACACCCGCGACGCCACATCAAGGATGCCGCCCGCCTCCTTGCCCGCGGCGTCCGCCGGGCCCTCGCCAAGGGTCGCCGACGTCGCCACCGGACAGATCGACCCGAGCGGCCGGCCCGGCCGCGACGCACCGGTCGCCGCGGCCAGCCGCCGCAGCAGCATCGCCACGTCGGTGCCCTGTGCCCCGTCGTACGTGTGGAACTCGTCCAGCACGACATACGTCAGGTCGGCGCCCTCCCACAGGGAGCGGTCCTCGCCGCGCTGGAGCAGTAGGTCGAGCATCTTGTAGTTGGTGATCAGCACGTCCGGCGGCGACACGCGCATCTCCTCGCGCCGGGTCATCACCCGGCGGAAGTCCGTGTCGGGCCGGTCGCCGATGTACAGACCGGCCGTCACCTGCGCCAGTTCGGGCCGGGCCAGGTAGTCGCCGATGCGGCCGGCCTGATCGGTGGCGAGCGCGTTCATCGGGTACAGCAGGACGGCCTTGACGCCCCGGTTGCCACGCGCCCGCTCGCGGCGGCAGTGGTCGAGCACCGGGATCAGGAACGACTCCGTCTTGCCGGAGCCCGTCCCGGTGGTCACCAGCGTCGGCCGGGCCGGGCCGTGCAGCGTGGACAACCGCGCCCACGCCCGGGCCTGGTGCCGGTACGGGGCGAAGCCGGGGAACCCGGCCGTCCACTCCAGCTCCCGCTGCCAGCCGTCGTCGGCCACGTGGAACGGTGTCCGGATCCGGAGGTACGGCCCCCGGAAGATCCCCGTCTCGGGATGCCCGAGGAAGCGCTCCAGGGCACGCCGGGTGCCCTCGTCGGCGAGGGCGTACGTCGTCGTGAGGTACTGCGTCAGACTGCCGCGCAACTGGGCGGCGGCCATGGTGGGCTTCACGACGGTCCCTTTCACCTTGCCGATACCGCTGCCGAGCCTCACGAACAGTACCTCGGTGATCACAGCGCTTCCAGATTCATTGAAGTTTCAGTCATGAAGGCTGAAAAGACGCCATTTCGTGTGGCGGTGACGCGGCGGATCCTGGAACGGACAACGGAACGGACGAGGACAGGCGCGGCGAAGAGGACGCGGGCAGAGCCAAGGGGGAGCCGCCATGTCCGGACCGCTGTACGTACCCGTCCTGCCGGCCAAGCAGCACGCCTGCCAGGCGTACCGGCAGCTGACCCCGGCGGTGCAGGCGGCCGTCTTGCCGCTGTGGAACCTTCCGCCCCGCCCGGGCGTGCATCCCGACGCCCTCGCCGTGGGCGTACGGGACGACCTGTGGCGCGTCCGAAAGGCCCATCGCCATCATCCGGCCTGGGTCGACTGCCCGTTCGCCGACGAGGGACAGCAGTCGGCGCTGGCCGAGGCGCTGTCCGCGGACGCCGACGTGAGTCCGCTGCGCCCGGTGACGGGCCCCGACCGCTCCGAGGCTCACCAGAACGCGATGCTCCGGCACGCTCGTGCCACGGGGAACGGGGTCGGCATTCGCCTCATGATGCCCGGCCACTGGGACGACGTGCCCCTTCATGCCGTCCGCGACCTCCTCGCCCGTGTCGACCCCGCTGTGGAGGCGGACCTCCTGCTCGACCTGGGCGCCGTCCTCGCCGACCGCACCGACGCCGCGAAGGAGACACGGCGCGCGCTCGACACCCTGCTGCCGCTGTTCCCCTGGCGCACGGCGGCCGTCCTGGGCGGTGCCTTCCCCGCCGGGCTTCCGGAGCACGGCACGGACGTGGAGCCCCGCTGGGACTGGCGGGTGTGGCGCGATCTGCACCGCGCCGGACGGGAGTTCGTCCGGGCCCTCGCGTACGGCGACTACGGCATCGACTCCACCAAGGCGATCGCCCGCGGCCCCTCCACCGACAACGGCGGCGGCCCGCCCTGGGGCGTTCTGCGGTACACCACCGACGAGTCGTACGTCCTCGTGAAGGTGCCGACGCGAGGCCCCGACCGGGCCGCCTCCGTCCGGGCCGCCGCGCGGGACATCCTCGCCCTGCCGGACTTCCGGGGTCCGGCAGCGAGCGCGGGCGAGACCTGGCTGCGCGATTGCGCGCACGGGCACGGCCCCAAGGGCACCGGAAACGCCGGAGTCTGGCTGCGCGTCGGCAACATCCAGCACATCACGCACGTCGTCCGGAGCCTGCGGCCCTGACCCCGCCGGGTGCGCGCTCAGGCGAAGAGCGGTTCCAGCGACACGTCACCCGCCAGGATCCGCCACGCCGGCACCCGGACCGTCCGCGCCACCGGTCCGGGCTTCGCGCCGGAGCCGCCGGACGGCAGCCCGGGCAGCAGGTCGCCGCGCGCGTGCGTCAGCCGCAGATGGCGGGCCGGGTCCTGCCCGTGCTCGGGCCCGGTGTCGACGAGGACGGCGGTGTTGGCGCAGTCCACCGTGAACAGCAGGTCGACGACGTGGCCGCCGACCACCGCCTCGCGCTCCAGATCGGTCACACCACGGCGCCCGAGGAAGTCCTGGAGCCTGTCCGTGAGCTCCTCACGGAAGGAGCTCCGCCGCCTCGCGCCGGAGGCCGCGCCGGGCCGGTCCGCCGACGATCCCGCTCCCAGCACCTCCGAGCGCCCCGCGAGGAGCGCCGGAAGCCCCGCCTGCCCCTGCCAGAAGGCGTGGCTGCCCACGGTGATCAGCTGCGACTTCGCCCGGGTGACGGCCACGTTCCACAGGTTGACCTGGCTCGACACCCAGTGAGTCGTACGGGGCGGGGTATTGTCGGTGGCCACCGGGCTGAGGACCATGACGTCCCGCTGCCCGCCCTGGAAGGCGTGCACCGTGCCGACCCGCACGCGGTCGTCGTCCGCCCACACCCGCGCCAGGGCGTCCTTCTGGGCACGGAACGGCGTCACCACGCCCACCGTCGCGTCCTCGGGAAGCCGCGCGAGCAGCTCGTCCACCGTCTCCCGCACCCGGGCGGCTTCCGCCGCGTTCCGCGAGGACCGGCCACCCTGGCCCAGCGCGGACACGCCGTCCGGCACGTCCACCCAGCCGAGGGCGGGGGCCGGACCGCCCGACCCGACCGGATCGAGCGCCGGAACCTGCTTCCTGACGTCGGTGAGGACCTGCAACTGCCCGGCGTAGCAGTGACCGTTGACGACATCGGCGATCGCCGGATGGCACCGGTAGTGCTCGTCGAGCAGCAGCGTCTCCTCGCCGTGCTGCGCCGCGGCGTGGTACGCGGAGTACACGTGGTAAGCGAGCCGGTGATCCTCCAACTGCGCCGCGCTCAGCCCGGCCAGCACGCGGGCCTGTCGCTCCTGCTGCGCCGTGATCCCGGGAATGTGCCCGAGCTGCATCGGGTCCCCGATGACCAGCGCCCGTTTGGCCCGGAACAGCAGCGGCAGCACCGACGGGATCGAGCACTGGCTGGCCTCGTCGATCACGACGAGGTCGAAGAGCTCCGGGACGAGTTCGAGCTGGCGCACCGAGTGGGTGCTGATGGCCCAGCCCTTCAGGTGCGCCATCAGATTGCGCTGGCTCTTCCAGAAGCCGGAGCGCCGGCGCAGGGCCTGGAGCCGCTGGGCCATCAGCGACCGCCCCCGCGTCATCGCCTCGGCGGACACGGCCCGGGCCAGCTCGCCCGACACCTCCGACAGCCCCGCCCGGCTCTCCAGCCGCGCCCGCTTCAGCGCCTGCTCGTCCAGGGCGAGATGCCCGGGTACGAGACTCCTGAGCGCGCCTTCCACTCCGGCGGCCTCGGCGAGGGCCAGCAGCAGCTCGGACGGTACGGGCCGTTCCGCGGCCCAGTCCGGCCACGCGCCCGTACCGCCCTCCCCGGCGGAGGCGACGAACGCGGACAGCGCCCGCCCTCTGCGCCACCGGCCGAAGGAGTACCAGCGGGCGACGGCGGCCCTCCGCGCCCGGTCCTCCCAGTCGGCGAGCGCCCCGCTGCCGCCCTCGGACCACGCCCGCTCCAGCAGCTCCGCCGGCAGCCCGAGCTCGTCCGCGCGGCGCTCCCGCTCCCGCAGCAGCTCCAGCAGCCGTGCCTCCTCGCCGACCAGCCGCGCTGCCTCGGCCTCGTGCGCTGCGGCCCGGGCGTGCCGGTTCCTGAGGTCGCCCGCGACGGTCGCCGCACCCCGCGCCGGGGTCTCGACCGGATCGGCGAGGAGCCGCTCCAGCTTCGCGGCCTCGGCCTCCAGGGCTTCGGAGTTCCCCGTCCGCATGAGCAGCCCTGGGGAGATGGCGTCGCAGCGCTCGGCCACCACGTTCACGGCCTCGTTGTTGGTGGAGGCGACGAGGACGGACTGCCCGGCGGCCACCGCGGTGGCGACGACCGCCGCCACCACCTCGCTCTTCCCGGTGCCGGGCGGCCCGGTGGAGACGGTGAGCGGCCGGGTCATCGCCGACGTGATCACCTGCGCCTGGCTCTCGTTGCACGGCCCGGGGGAGACCAGGACGGGCGGCGCGAGCCCGGCCGGTCCGCCGTCGCCACCACCGGTGAGCAGCGCGTCCAGGGCGGTGCCGGGGATCTGGTCGGCGCGCGTGGACATCTGGAGCAGGTTCTCCACGAGGCCCTCGGTCGCGGTCCGTTCCAGACCCGAGGGCGTGAGGAGAACGGCGGCGTTGTGCGCGCCCGGACGCAGCGAGTCCATGACGGAACGCTCGCTGAGCGCGGACAGGTCGAGTGGTTCCAGCTCCGGGAGTTCGAGCCGCGTCAGGAGCTCCCGTACCGCCTTCACCATCTGGGCGGCGTTGCCCTCCTGCCAGGTCGGCTGCCAGCGGCCGAGCAACTCGGCCGCTTCCTCGTCCTCCAGCAGCTCCGCGAGCACGCCGCTGTGCAGCGACGGCACCCCGCTCGGCCGCAGCCGGTCCTGCCCGTTCTCGTCGGGCGCCAGCTCCATCGGCTGGACCAGCAGCGGCGCGATGCGCACCGCGGCCCGCCGGCCGCCGTTCCCGCCGCGCTCGGGCAGCGTGATGGCCGGGTACCCGTACCAGTACTCCTGCAGCCCGGCTTCGTCGACCTTCGCGCCCGTGCTCTTCGCCTTGGGCAGCCCACCGGGTGCGGGAAGACCGGAGCCCAGTCCGGACTGGATCGTCTCCGGCCCCTGACTCAGCAGGAAGTACTCGGAGTTCCGGCCGCTGTCCCGGTCGGGCAGCATCTTCGACTCGGCCTGCGCCCGCAGGCAGTGCGCGTAGTAGCGCAGCAGACGTTCCCGGTCCACGCCCTCGTGCTCGTCCTGCGCGACGAGGCCGCGGGCCTTCGACAACGCCGAGGAGACCGGCAGACCGCCACCGGCCTCCGGCGGCGGCTCGGGGAGCTGGACGGACCGCGCAACCGAGCGGGCCAGCGGCAGGGAATGCGTCGCACGGATGGTGGACTTCGTGGGCCGCTGCTCCTCGGGCACGCCGATGCGGACCATCTGAGCGGTCAGGTACTCGAACAGGTCGTCCGGCGTGATCCAGCCGCTGTCCTTGATGCGCCCGCTGCGCAGCCCCTCGACGATCTCCCCGGTGAACCGCGACGTGCCGAGCGAGGAACCGGCCGGAGCCAGTGCCGAGGCGGCCTGGAGGGCGTCCGAGGCGGTGATGAAGTAGACGCCGGTCGGCCGCAGCAGCGTGCTGGGCGCGGGCCGTTCGCCGCCGTCGGCCGCTCCCTTGGCCGTCCACCCCTGGACGACGGAGCCGCTGGAGCAGCAGTCGAGCAGCACGACCTTCGAGGAGGCCCGGCACGACGTGAGCATCCGCTCCAGGAACTCGGCCGGCACGGCCGTACCCGGCAGGTCGTCCGGATCGGCGTCCCGCGTCAGGAAGTACAGCTGCCCGTCCGCCTCGCAGAACTCCCCGTGCCCGCTGAAGTAGAGCAGCGCCGTCTCGCTGGCCTGCCGCTCCTCCAGGAACGTCTCGACGGCGTGGAGCATCTCGGCGCGCGTCGGCTCCGCGACCATCGCGCAGTCGTTGTACATGCCGATCTCGGTGCTCTCCAGCACCGCCTGCATGTAGTGCAGGTCCGCCCGCACCGCCGGCAGATCGTGGTACCGCTCGCTGTCGTACGTGGATACGCCGATCAGCATGGCGTACCGGTCGTTGTCACTCACGCCGCGCCCGGCCCGCCCTGCGCGCCGTCGCCCTCCGTGGGGCCGGAGTCTCCGTTGAGGAACCGCTCGATCTGCGCGTCGTCCGCACGGGCCTGCTTCCCGGAGATGGTCAGCGTCGCCCCATCGGGCCGCGTGACGACGATCGTCCGCTGCGGCACGCGCGCCAGCCACAGCTGAAGCGTGGCGGCGGCCAGGGAGCCACCGGCGAACACCAGACTGAGGAGGTCCGCGACCGGTCCGCCCTTGACGGGGGTGGTGCCGGTGGTCGCGGGGGCGGCCGGAACGTCGAGCGCGGCCTGCGGGTCGGCCCCGGCGAGGGCGGCGAGCAACTCGCGGGCCTCGCGCCGGGCACGCAGCGGATCTTCGTCGACGATGGAGATGCGGTAACCGGCGGCCGGGTCGGTGTGGGTGGTGCTGCTCACGTGCGCTGTTCTCCTTTGGGCTCCCCCGTGCAGTGCACACACGGACAGGCGACGCTAGCGGCACGCACTGACAGGCCGTCGGCTCGTTTCCGAAAACCCGCTGGTCATTGGCGTGAAAGGCACAGTTCGGCCCACACGGTCTTCCCGGGAGCGCCCACGCGCGGCGCCACCGCCCACCGACTCGCCAGCCGCGCCACGACCAGCAGTCCGCGCCCCGACTCGGCGTCCCCGGGCGGCTCGTGGGAGGAGAGCAGCGGTACGCGCTCGGTACGGGTGTCGGTGACCTCGATACGCAGGGTGTCGGCCGAGTCGGTGAGCCGGAGGTGGAAGTTCCGCCCGGGCACGTGCCCGTGACGCACGGCGTTGCCGGTCAACTCGACGGCGATCAGCGTCATCGTCTCGTTGGCGGTCGAGGTGTACGGGTGCCCCCAGCTGTCCAGACGATGGGAGACGAGCCGCCGGGCGAGGCGGGCGCCGCGTGGGGAGGACGTGAAGCGCATCGCGAACTCAAGGGCAAGGGATGCGGGGGAAGTTTCGCTGTTCATGGGACACAGGCTGGCGTGCGGTGTTTACGCTGAGTAAGACCCGACGCGCGTACAGGGGGCAGCGGTAGGCGCGGTGTCGGCGCCTGTAGGCGGCGCGGAGCGTGACGGCCGACGCGGAGCGGCGTTGGCCGGTGGAGGTGATGGCGGGCATGAACGA
Source organism: Streptomyces sp. NRRL F-5727 (assembly GCF_000719555.1). GTDB lineage: Bacteria > Actinomycetota > Actinomycetes > Streptomycetales > Streptomycetaceae > Streptomyces. Next base: position 166,903 of record NZ_JOGX01000008.1, on the reverse strand, counting down.
ATCCACCCAGCGGGCAGAGGACGACGACCCGGCCGGCGCCGCCGCCCTACCGGACCCGGGCTCGGGCATCCTGCGCGTCTTTGGCCGCCAGTTGAAACGGTTCCGGGTGCGGGCCGGGGTGGAGCGGTCGGAGTTCGGCGCGTGGCTGGGGTACTCGGCGTCGACGATCGCGGCGTACGAGCAGGGGCGGCGGGTGCCGCCGCCTCGCTTCATCGACCAGGCGGACGAGTTGCTGGACGCGGGCGAGGTTCTGAAGGAGATGAAGGAGGAGGTTGCGCGGGCGCAGTACCCGGCGTTCTTCCGGGACGCGGCGAAGTTGGAGGCGGAGGCGGTTGAGCTTCATGTGTACGGGACCAAGGCCGTGCCGGGCCTCCTCCAGACCGAGGACTACGCCCGAGCCGTGTTCACCATGTCGCGTCCTCTGCTGCTTGAGGAGACGGTGGAGCAACGGGTAGCAGCACGACTCGCACGACAGAAGATTCTGGCCAGGGTGCCGCTGCCGACGATCAGCTTCGTCATCGAGGAAGCGGTGCTGCGGCGGCCCCTGGGAGGCTGGATGGTGATGCGGGGTCAGCTCGAACAAGTTCTGCTGATCGGCCAGCGCCGAAACGTCGAGATTCAAGTGGTGCCCACCGAACTGGAGGAGCACGCTGGACTCGAAGGCCCCTTCACCTTGATCGAGACGGGCGACGGACGGAGGATCGCCTATGTGGAGGGATACAAGGACAGTCGGTTGCACACCGATCGCAAGCCGGTCCGTGAGTTGGAGGAGCAGTACGGCATCCTCAGGGCCCAGGCGCTCACTCCGCGGGCATCGCTGGTCTTCGTCGAGAAGTTGCTGGGAGAGTCATGAACACCGAAAAGCCCCCCGGGACCACGGATGAGTTGGCGTGGTTCAAGAGCAGCTACAGCACGGGCTCCGGCGGGGAGTGCGTGGAGGTGGCTGAACGCCGAGACACCGTCTACGTGCGCGACTCCAAGGACACGCGCCGTCCCGGACTTGTGATCGACGGATCTGCGTGGACCGCCTTCGTCGGCTTCGCGAGCCGCTAGTACCAAGGCGCGGCTGGCCCCGACCCGGAGGGGCGGGGCAGCCGCATGTCATGCCGCGCTCTCCACGGCCGCCTTGCGCGCCGGAGGCGTCCAACGCCCGAGCTCGATCTCCTTGTCCAGCCGCGCCTGGAAGTGCGCATGCGCGGCCCGCATCTCGGCTTCACGGTCGGCCTTGTAGAAGGGTGCGACGTAGCCGGTGGGGGGCGGGGTGTTGGCAGGGTCGGCGAGATGGGCTTGGAAGTCGAGCCAGTCCTGCTTGGTCTGACCGTGGCCGTATGCGTTGTGGTTTCCTGCAATTTTGCGGCCGCTCGCGTCGAACCACATCGAAGCCTCGTAGTCAGAGAGGACCGGGTAGCGAGACCTGTAAATTGCCGTTAGCTGGTTGGCGCTAATGCCGAGCCACACGGAGACGAGCGCGTCCAGCTCAACGATTGCGGCACGTCGTTCGTGTTCGGTGCGGAGCGGGGTGTTGTACTCCCAAGTCGGCTGCAGACCCGCAGCGAGGGGTGTCAGTGCCGGCCAGTCGGGATTGGCCCAGCCCTCGTACCCCGCCCAGCGAGAATCGAAGAGTTCCTCCCAAAGGGGAGCGTAATGCCTGGTTAGTGCGTTGAGTCTAAGGGTTCGAATGAGTAGAGCAGATGCGAGCGGGTGCTGTGGTTCGGGGGCTGGCATTTTGAACGCCTCAGAGGCAACCAGGTTGGCTCGGCCAGTAATGCGGAGAAGGTAGTCCAATGGCAGGGATGCCCAGAATCCCGCATTGAGTGCCGTCAGGCGATTGCTGGCCAAGGCCATTGAGAAAACGCTATCCATATGGGCAGGGCCGGGTGGAATGATAGAGGCGAAGAGGCTTCGCTCTGTATCAAACGGGATCATCTTCCGCCAAACGAGCCGAAAATGCTCCGTGTACCGTCGACCGTTCCATACATCTTGTGCACCTTCGTAGCGGTTCGAATCGGAAGATCGAATGTAGTTGGTGCGGGGAACGGCTTCGGCGGGGAGCGTCCGCGAATTGAGAGCAGTCCAGTCGCGATTGGTCCTGCATTGGTTATTGGGCTGCTTCAGCAGTGGGGTAGCGCACCCGATGTGGGGGCCCTGAAGGATTACCTCATCGAAGCTTTCTACGTCCGATGTCTGCCACCTGTATAGCCCCAGATTCTTAGTCGCCAGGTTTTCGAACATTCCGACCGAGATGTGTGGATCCCATTGGGCGACTCGTGACGTGGTAGTGGCGAGGGCCTCGATGGCTCCGTGTTCATCAACGGTGACGGGATATAGGAGCGATGCTTGCGCTGATGGGATAGCCGGATTGTCGGTGAGTCGATTCCAGTTTGCCAGCAGAGGTCCGGATACGTTGACAAGTCGGTCGCGATGCGGGCGGGTATCCCACTTCCCTCGATGCTTTATCCCGGGTAGTGCTCCCAGGCCGTCGTGTGTAAAGGACTCGATGAGTGTTTCTGTGGAGAAGAGCCAGCTAGCGTGCGTGAATCTGACGTTCGAAGCATTTCCATAGATGTTGATGCTGAACTCTTGGTTGGCGTGAACGTCTGGAAAAAGTCCAGTTCGATTGTAGAAGTGTGCGTGTGTTCGGAGATGAGCGTACGCGGCCCCCCGCAATCTGCCCTCGTGCACGCCCGCGAAGTGGGTGTCTGGGTGGATGAGCCCAGCCATTCCCTGCGGGGATGCGTTACTCCAGACTCGGATCATGAACGCGCGGTACAGATCTGGCCGTGTGCTCACGAGCAGAGCGTAAGTTGCTTGAGATGAAAGGAAAGAGGCCAGGCCGATGAGGTCAGCCAGCTCGCTCACGAGATACCGTCGAGCGTCGTGAACGCTGAGCATCTCAGCTTTGCGCAGCCGCCATTCCTCCGCTCCGGGCCTGTCGCTGAGCTTGAACCACGGTTCGAGCTCAGCCAGGACTGTGTCCTCTTTCCAATCCGGCCTCACCCAAGGCGGATTCCCCACCTGCAGATCAAACCCGCCCCGCCCCCCAAACACCTGGGCATACTCCAACTCCCAGTGGAAGAAACCCTGCCGCTTGGCCACATCCCCGGCAACCCCCACCCACGGGAACCGCCCCTCCAGCCAATGCGACCGGTCCATGCCCATCCAGTCCGGCAGCTCGTCCTCGTACCGCTCCAGGTCGCCGAGCGAGTCGAACGACGCCACCAGCGACTCCGCCGGCACGTCGTGCGTGCCCAGCAGCGCCTCCGCAAAGTCCAGCCAGTCGTCCAGGTTCGCCAGCGGGATGACCTCTCGACGCTGGCCCGCGAAGGACTGCTCGCCCTTGCGCGTCCCCTTCCGCCGCTTGTCGATGTCGCCGCGCCTGACCTCCTTCACGGTGACGTTCCCGAGGAGGTCGACCTCCTCGTACGTACGGATCACGTCCGACGCCCCGGACTCCGCAACGGCACCGCCCCGGGGCGCGGGCACGACCTCCGCCCGCTGGTACCGCGCGTCCGTCCCGTCCAGCAGTGCAGCCTCCTGCACTGGCCAGAACCACAGCGCGCACCATGTGTCCATGAGCTTCTTCAGCCGCCAGTACGGCGTGTCCACCGCCGTGAGATCGGCCAGCACCTTCTCCCGGGGCACGGCTTCCTTCGGCCGGCGCAGCCACTCCGGCTCCGCCTCCCACACGTCCACCCGCCGCGAGATCTCCCGCTCGGAGATCGTCAGCCGCTGCACCACCAGGTCCCACAGGTACTCGGCCCGCCGGGCGAGGCCCTGCAAGCGGGCCGTCTGCTTGGCCGTCGGGGACTTCGTCACCGCCTTGCGCCACGCGCCGAGCGCCTTCGCGGCCTCCGGCGCCAGCGCCTTCGCCTCCTTCTCGGCGGCGACAGCGCCCCACTCCTTCGCGGGGAGGAGGAAGTGGTGCACCGCGCCCTCCGGCAGCGGGACGCCCGCCTGCGCGTCCGCCAGCGGATAGCGCTCCGGCGTCGTTCCCAGCCAGCCGCCCTTCTTCAGGCGCTCGGGGCCGTACACCTCGCGCCGGCCGCCGATGAGGGAGTTGCCGCGCCGCAGGTGGAGGCCGAACCAGGGGGCCTCCATGCCGGGGTGCATGGTGTTGAGCCACAGCGACACCTCGGCCAGTTCGACCGCCGTCTCGTTGAGGTCGACGCCGTACGAGTTGTGGAGGGCGATGTACGCCTTGGCCTTCTGGAGCTCGACGGCGTACTGCTCGGTGTCGATGGAGCGGCCGAGTTCCTTCTGCCGGCGGCGCAGGTACTCGGCGGCGACCTGGTTGATCGCCTCGTTGAGGAACGCGCCCGAGCCGAGGGCCGGTTCGCAGATCTTCCAGTCGAGCAGTTCGCGCGCCTCGGTCTCCGTGCCGTCCTGGTCCAGGCGGTGCTGGAGGGCCAGCTGCACCGTGACCTTGGTGAGGGACTCCGGGGTGTAGTAGGAGGCCGAGGTCTGGCGGTCGCGGCCGGAGAGCCGGTAGACGAACGAGCCGGGGGCGTACCGGACGCGCAGCTCCTCGCCCGTGTCCCGGTCCGGGCGCCGGACGAAGACCGAATCCGGGTACTCGTCGGCCTTCGACTTCGGCACCAGCCAGGAGCCGTCCTTCGGGTCGCCGCCCTTGGCGACCTCGTACAGCTCCTCGCCCGCGATGAAGCCGGAGTACGACATCAGGCCCTCGTACACGGCGCCGAGCTGGTTGATGCCCAACTGGGCGTACGAGATGAAGCCGCCGCGTTCGCCCTTCTTGCCCTTGGTGAGCATGAGCTTGTGCAGGACCTCGTACAGGGTGGCATTGCGGAGCCGGGTGTCGAGGTAGCGGACGGCCTCACCGCGGGCGAGGGCCTCGTCGGCGTCGTGGCGGGGGTCGACGACGGCGTCCGCGCCGATCAGCTTGATCGAGTCCCGCTCGAAGAGCGTGGAGTGCAGGGGCTCGAAGCGCAGGCCCAGGTCCTCGCTGGTCTTCGCGCCGACAGCGCCGACGGCGCCGAACGCGTCGGCGGTCTCCACCGTCTCCGCCGTCTCCGCCGCCTCGCCGTGGGTGCGGCGCGGCCGGTAGCCGTCCTGGACCTTGCGGAATAGCAGGTCCAGGGACTCGTACAGGTAGAAGCCGCGGCGCGACTTCTCGTCGACGAGGTCGCGCTCCGCGACGAGTTCGCCGAGCCGCCCGAGGCCGTAGCCGAGCTGGTATTCGGGATAGTCGGACGGCAGGATGCCCAGCTCGGGGCGGGCCTCGGCGTACAGCAGGAACAGGATGCGGTACAGGTAGCGCAGCGACTCGCGGGTCAGCTGGCGGCCGAGCTCGGGGAGTTCGCCGATGTCCTGCGGCTGCACGCCCTGCTCGCGGAGGCGTTCCAGGACCTCGTTGGCGATCAGCTCGACGCTCAGCCGCAGGCCGTCGCGCAGCTCGCTGGAGACGCCGACGGCGTGCTTGGTGGACTTGCCGACGAGTTCGGCGAGCGGGTTCTCGCCGCCTTCCTCCGGGGTGCGGAGCGAGTCGGCGCCGAACAGCGCGGCGACGGTGTCGAGTTCGCCGCCCGGGCGGGTGTCGTTGCGCTGGAGCGCGATGTCGAGGGAGACGGCGAGGTAGCGGCCCTCGCCCCACACCATCCGGTCGGCGAGGACGACGACTCCGCCGACGAGCAGCAGCACATAGCGCGGGGCCTCGTCGCAGGCGAACAGGAACGAGGCCAGTTTGGAGCCGGTGGCGAGGCTGGTCGAACCGTCGAGGACGACGGGGTCGAGAAGGCGGCCCGGGCCGTCGGGGTCCAGGGCGGCGTCCGCCTCGGCGGCCCAGCCGCAGTTGATGGCGACGAGGCCCTTCTCGACGTGCGCGACCGTGATCTCATGGCTCTGGCCCGCCCGCCAGACGGTGAGGTTGCCGGGCTTCGCGTCGTAGCCCAGTGCGCGCAGGACCTCGGCGTTCAGCGCGTGTACCTGCTCCCGCCAGGCGGGGGCGTCGTACGTCACCGCGTCGTCGCCCGCGTCGGGCACGGAGGCGGTGCCGTCGGCGTCCTCGGGGAGGGCGAAGAAGGAGCGGGCCCGGAAGTAGTCGCGGCGCAGTGCCCGGAGACCGGCCCGCGGAGTGACGGGCAGGGCCTGCTTGGTGTCCTCGCGCAGGAGGTCGGGGCCCTCGGAGGGGGCCGCCTCGCCCGTCCCGGCCGGGGGCTTGGCGGCCTCCTCCCGTTCCTTCCAGGTCTGGAGCAGGCCCGTCTTGAGGTCCTTGGGCAGCACCTCGGCGAGGTAGTGGGCCGAGAAGTAGTCGCCGCGGTTGACCAGGGAGTCGTACGTCATGACAGTGGCTCTCTCAGAGGGCGGCGGGTGCGGCGGACGGGGAGGAGGACGCGGCCGGTGGTGCGTCGGGGTCGGGCAGCAGCACCGCTAGGACACGCAGCATCGGGCGCTGCCCGGTGGTCAGCAGGTCGTCGGCGAGGTCGGTGAGCCGCCGCTTGGTGTGCTCGCCCGCCAGCGTGGGCTGCTCCCAGTCGCCGAGGCGCAGCTTGTGCCGCTCGATCGACTCGCGCAGCGGCCGGTCCCAGGCGTCCCGGTGCCGCTCCATGAAGCCCTCGGCTGCCTCAAGGACGGCGGGGATGGCGGCGGCCAGCGGGGCCGGGTCCCGGTGGCGGAGCTTGTTCGCCATCGTCGGGCCGACCCCGGAGCGGCGCAGCAGCGACACCATGTCGTCGTTCACGGTCCCGCTGCGCGTCACGCCCATCCACTTGACGACCGTCGGCCGGCCCAGGGCGTTCGAGTACACGCCCTGGACGAGATAGGTGGGCTCCGCCACCTCCGCCGTGATCATCGGCGCCTCCTGGCGGCCGAGCCGGATGAGGACCTTGTCCGTCAGCCACTCGACGACCGGGTGCAGGTCGGTCAGCAGCGAGATCTCCGGCCAGCTGGAGGTGGAACCCGCCTCGCGGGCCCGCTGGAGCGAGTGCTGGGCGAGCCGGCGGTTGAAGGTGACCAGTAGGCGCTCGCGCAGACGCTGTTCGCGCAGGTAGTCCACGGGCAGCGCCTTGAGGCGGTGGAGGAGGTCGGCCGGCGGACGGAAGGAAAGCAGCCCCTGCTCGTCACGGTCGAGGTCCAGGCGGTCGCGGGCGTCTGGGTACACCTCGCGCAGCGCCTCGTCCAGGAAGTGGGCGGTCGAGTCGAAGAGGCGGGGGAGGACGGAGCCCGGGCCCCCGCCCGTACCGGTGCCGGTGGTGCTTCCGGCCGCCGTCTCGGGGGTGGACTCCTCGGCCGCGGTGCCGTCCTCCGCCTGCGGCTCGTCACCGACCGAGCCGAAGAAGTCCGCCAGGAAGTCGTCCATGGCATCCGTGCCGGCGTCCTCGCCGGACCGGCGCCCGTCGAGGGACTCGTCCACGGTCCTGCCGCGCAGCAGATCCTGGATGAGGGACTTTTCCTCGGCCTCCGCGCGGTAGAGGCCGGTGACGGCCTCCGCCGTGCCGAGCGAACGGTGCGCCTGGTCCTCGCGCTCCAGGAGCCGCTCGGAGACCAGGGTGTCGTCCTTCGCGCCCTCGGTGTCACTGGTGAGGATCAGGGCGCGGAACTGCGGCGGGTGGGCCTGCCCGTAGCGGTCGATGCGGCCGTTGCGCTGCTCGATGCGGATCAGCGACCAGGGCACGTCGTAGTGGACCAGCTGGTGGCACTGGCGGTGCAGGTTGACGCCCTCGGAGGCCACGTCGCCCGTCAGCAGGATCCGTACCGGAGCGCCGGCCAGTCCGAACTCCTCCACGACGCGCATCTGCTGCTCGTCGGACAGACCGCCGTGCATGACGCGCAGGCAGTCCTTCGCGGTCCGGCCCCGGAAGCCGAGGGCGGCGGGCAGGACGGTCGCGAGCCACTCCAGGGTCTGGACGCGCTCCGAGAAGACCACGACACGGGTGTCGGAGGACGGGCCGACGCCGATGCCCTTCAGCTGCTCGACCAGCGCGGCGAACTTCGCCGAGTCCGCCTCCGTCAGGTCCGCGGTCAGTTCCACGAGCCTGCGCAAGGCGGCGAGCTCCGCCGCTGTGGCCCGGGGGTCGTCCTTCTTCTCCAGGGTCTTGATGCGGGCGTTCACGGTGGCCTTGAGCGCCGCGTGCGAGGAGAGGAAGGACTTGAGGAGCGTGTACGGGAAGAGCGGCACCGAGCTCACGGACGGGCTGCCGTCGCGCGGCAGCCAGACGGCCGCCAGCTCCTCGAAGATCCGCTCCTCGGCCGGGGTGGCCGGGCAGTGCACCGCCTGGGACGGGCCGCGGTCCGCCCACTGGCCCTTCATCTGCTCGCGGACCTCGGTGCTGACCTTCGTACGGCGGATGAAGAGGTGCTCGATGTCCTCCGCCCGGTAGTTCTCCGGGTCGCGGATCGCCGCCGGGTCCAGCAGGGCGATCAGCTCGGCGAACGACCTCGCGTCCCCGTTGTGCGGCGTGGCGGAGGCGAGGATCAGGGCGTCGGTCCGCGGCGCCAGGGTCTGGGCGAGCTGGTTGCGCAGGGAGCCGCGGTTGATCAGGTTGTGCGACTCGTCGATGACGACCGCGTCCCAGCGGATCTGCTCCAGGTGGTGGCGGTACTGGTCGGTGTTCTTCAACGTGTCGATCGAGACGATCACGCGCTTGAAGAAGGTGAACGGGTTCCGCCCGGCGGGGATCTCGCGCTGGATCCGCTCGATGCCCACCGAGTCAAGGCGGACCAGCGGAATGGCGAACCGCGTCCACAGCTCGTGCTGGAACTGCTCCAGGACGTGCTGGGGCGTGACGACGAGGATGCGCTCGCCCCGGCCGCGCCGGATGAGCTCCGCGAGCGTCAGCCCGATCTCCAGCGTCTTGCCCAGGCCCACCACGTCCGCGATCAGCAGCCGGGGGCGCAGATTGGCGCCGGAGAGCGCGAGCTCGGCGGGGCGGCGCTGGTAGGGGAGCGGGTCCAGGAGGAAGGAGTCGGCGAGCGCGAGCCGCCGCTCGGACTGGGGCAGCGCCGTGCGGCGCAGCACGGCCTCCAGGAACAGCCGGGAGCGCCGGTAGGTAGGGGAGTCGTCCGCGATCAGCCGGGTGTCGCGCGGGTCGATGAGCTCGACGGTGTCCAGGCCGGTGAAGAACACGGCCTCCTGATCCCGTACGAAGTCGGACACCCCGACCACTTCGACCCTGGTGCCGTCGTCGGCGGTCGGCACCGCGTTCCTGACCAGCCACACCTCGTCGCGTACGAGCACCTGCGCGCCTGCCGGGAACTGCTCCTGCCCCGCCGCGTCCGACGCGTCGCCGTGCTGCTCGGGGCTGGTCTGGACGGCGGTCACCCGTGTCCTCCTGTGGTGTTTCGTGACGGTTGTGGCAGGCCCCTCAGTATCGCGGGTCCGCCGGCAGCGGGAGCCCGCCGGTGTCAGAACGCCGCCTGGGCCGCGTACACCTCGCGGAGCCGCTGTGCGGTGATCCGGGCCTGGGCGGAATGCAGCCGCTGCCCGGAGCGGCCCCGGGGAGCGCGGGGAGCGGTCGGCGGCGTGGACGACGGGCTGTCCGTGCCCGAGGTGGATTCCGGGGCGGCGGGTGCGGACGAGGGCGCGTCGCTTCCGGACGGCGGCGCGGGACGGTCGACGAGCGTAGGGGTCGGCTCGGGGGCGGCCTGCTCGTCGGCGTCAGGCGCGGGGGCGGCCGGCGGGGTGGCGTCCGCGGAGAGCGCCACGGCGTCCGGAGACAGCGCCACGGTGTTCGGGGAGAGCGTCACGGTCGGCCCTGTCGTCGGCGACGTGCTCGGCCCGGGAATCGCCGGGGTCGCCGGGACGGTGGGTGGCAGCGGGAGGGTGACCGTCGGCGGCAGGTTGTCCAGCGGGTGCGAGGGAGCCGCCGTGTTCGTCGTGAGCCGGCGCCGTGCCTGGGCGACCTTGAAGCCCTGCGCCTCGATGACCGCCCGGCACTGCTGGACGACGTCGCTGAGCGCCGGCCGGTCCTCGGCCCGGTGCGCGAGCATCGCCGTCAGCAGGGGAACCAGCTCGTCGGGGACTCCCGACAGGTCGGGAGCTGTGTCCGGGTCGGTGACCTGGTGGAAGAGGACGTGGATGTTCGCGGCCTGGTACGGCAGGTGCCCGGAGACGGCGAACAGCATCACGGCGCCGAGCGCGTGCACGTCGACAGCGGGCGTCAGCGGCCGGTCGCCTCGCGCTTGTTCGGGCGCCATGCACGCAGGGGTGCCGACCACCGTGTTGGGCGCGGTCAGGGACACGCTCGACTCGGCGAACACCGCGAGCCCGAAGTCGATGATCTTCGGCCCGTTGGGGCCGAGCAGCACGTTGGCGGGCTTGAGGTCACGGTGCAGCAGACCCTGCTTGTGCACGGTGGCGAGCGCTTCGGCGAGCGTCGCCCCGAGTGAGGCGGCGAGTAGCGAGGGAAGCGGGCCGTGCAGGGCCACGTGCCGGCTCAGGTCGGGGCCCTCGATGTACTCGGTGGCCAGCCACGGCGGATCGGCCTCCGGGTCGGCGTCGAGCAGCGCCGCGATCCGCGCGCCCCAGATCGTCTTGAGGATCTCCACTTCCTGGGCGAAGCGCTGCCGGGTCTCGGAGTCCACGACGGACGGTTTGATCACCTTGACGGCTGCGGGCTCCCCGCCGGGGGACTCGCCCAGGTACACCTGCCCCATGCCACCGTGCCCGATGCGGCCGAGCAGCTCGTAGCCGCCCAGCTCGACGGGGTCATGCGGGCTGAGGGGAGCGATGTGCACGAGGGGCCTTTCTGCTCGTGAGCGGGGGGACGGAGCTGACGTGTCCGGTCGCCGCACACGGTATCCGGCCGAAGACCGGTGCTGTACGGGCGCGGAGGCGGCCGGCTATCCGAGGTCCCGCCTGCGCTCCGCGAGGCACCGGACCCACAGCTCGTGGGCCCGGCGAGCCTCGTGCACCGATTCCCGGGCGAAGGCATCGTCGGCGAAACCCACGGCCGCGACCTGCTCCACCACGTGGACGAGGTGCGCGGCCACCTCGCGCAGGCGCTCGGCGTGCGCCTCACGCAGCCGTGGCGCCAGCTCCTCCTCGCGGGCGGCCATGGCCATCAGGTCGTCGAAACCCGCGTCGTCCGCGTACGCGGAAGGGAGAGCGGGCAGGTCCGCCCCGGTGAGGCGGCGCATCACCGGTAGGGCGCGCTCGGCCGCCTCCTCCCGTCCGAGGACACGGTGCAGCAGCTCTCGGGCCTGGTCGGTGCCGCGGACGCGCGCGGAGACCGCGTCCAGGGCGTCAAGCTCCGGGCCGACGCCCTGCTCGTCCTCCGCCGCGAGCAGAGCGCTCAGCCGGGCGGCGATCGCCCGGCCCGTGGCGGACGCGTCGTCGATGACGTCGTAGCAGGCGTCGAGTTCCTCGAAGGCGCGCTCCGCCGTGCGGATCGCGGCCGTCACCATGGCCAGGGTGTCACCGTCGAACCGGCCGACCGCCTGCGCAAGCTGCGCGGACGTCATGGACACCGCCGCCAGCAGGTCCTCGGTGTGCCGCTGCCTGGTCGGTCCGCTCGTCGTTCCGGTGCCCACCGTTCCCCCTCGCCGTGCCGGTGCCCCGCTCCCGATCATGGACGTCGGCCGCCGTGCACGGCAACGCGCGGCCGGAACTGTGCCGGCCGAGGCGTCGGAGTTGGCCGGAAATACGCGAAGCAACGCCGAAGTGGATCACGAGCGCCCCACAATGCACCCGGCCCTACGCTCCTACCCGAGGACACCGATGCTCGATTCGTACCCGGAGTTCCAGCTGCGCCTGCCGTACGGCGGGCCCACGGCCAGAGGCCGGCTGCTGACCGAGAGCGGGACCAACGGCAGCCAGAAGATGGTGGTGCTCGCGGGCTCCCCGGCGCGACCCGACGTCGTCCCGTCGTTCCCGGAGAAGACGCCTTCCTCGTACCGCCTGCGCGAACGGCTCATCGCGGAAGGGGTGATACGCGAAACGTCCACGTGGCCTGGCTGGCTCGAAGTGGTCGAGGACGTGGAGTGCAACTCGCCCTCAGCGGCGGGGGAGATCCTCCTGGGCCGCAGCAGCAACGGGTGGATGGAGTGGAAGACAGAGGACGGCCGGCCGCTCGCCGACTTCCTCGGCCAGGTGTGGTCGGGTCCGAGCCGCGCCTGGCTGGTGCGGGGGCCGCACTCGGCCGGCCCCGACCTGTTCCGGCGCGCGTGGCTCCCCGAAGGCAGGGTGTCCCTGACCGCCGCCCACCTGCGCCCCGCCGCCACCCAGGGCATCAGCAAGGAACAGCTGCGCACCTTCGTCGACGAGGACTACGGGCCGACGGCGACGTACACCGAGAAGCCGCAGCTCGTCGAAGAGCTGCACGCCTTCCTCTCCCGGATGCGGCCCGGCGACACGGTGTGCGTACTCGCCGACGGGCGGCTCCACACCGGGAAGATCACCGGCAATGTCGAGCACCTCGTCGCCGACGACGGAAGCCGCGTCCTCTGGCGCCCCGTGGAGTGGGGAGGCGAGGGCTTCCCTCTGGACGAACTGCCGCAGGAACTGCGCCAGAAGCTCTCGTCGCGCCACGACGTGGTCGACCTCACCACCGTCAAGGCCGTCGTCGACGGCCTCGGGGTCAGCGACGAGGAACTCGTGGAGGAGGCCCTGGCCGACGGCACCGGGATCAGCGCCGAGCCCCTGGCCGTCGCCGCCCGCCGCGACGTGGAGCTGCCCGAGCCCACCGAGGAACTGCGCGAGAAGCTCCACGTGCACCACCTCGAATGGCTGCGGGAGATCAGGCAGCTGCTCCACGACGAGAAGCAGCTGATCTTCTACGGCCCTCCCGGGACGGGCAAGACCTTCCTCGCGCAGAAGCTCGCCGAGTTCTTCGGCGGCGGACGGGAGCAGGTCGAGCTGGTCCAGTTCCACCCGTCGTACTCCTACGAGGACTTCTTCGAAGGCTTCCGTCCCCGCGAGGACCCCGGCACGCGCGAGGTCGCCTTCCGGCTCACGGCCGGCCCGCTGCGGGAGTTCGCCGAACTGGCCCGCAGGGAGGGCAACCGGCACATCCCGCACTTCCTGGTCATCGACGAGATCAACCGTGCCAACCTTGCCAAGGTCTTCGGCGAGCTGTACTTCCTCCTCGAATACCGCGACCTGTCGGTGCGGCTGACCTACTCGGACGAGGACTTCTTCCTGCCCCGCAACCTCTTCGTCATCGGCACCATGAACACGGCCGACCGCTCGATCGCCCTCGTCGACGCGGCGATGCGCCGGCGTTTCGCGTTCGTCGAGCTGTCCCCGCGCATCGATCCGACCCGAGGGCTGCTGCGTTCCTGGCTGGAGTCCGAGGAGAAGGACGCCGAACCCGCGGACCTGCTCGACGCCCTCAACGCCCGGATCGACGACCCCGACTTCAAGATCGGACCGTCGTACCTGATGAAGCCCGGCGTCTACCGCGAGGGCGGACTGGAACGGACCTGGCGGACCAAGATCCTCCCGCTCCTGGAGGAGCACCACTACGGCGAAGGCGTGGACATCGAGGGCCGCTACGGCCTGCCGGCACTGCGCAGAGCCCTCGCGTCACGCACCACCTCTCCCCAACCGGGCGACGGGACCGACGCGCAGTGACCTCCGACGTCCCGCTCGTCGAACACGGACCTGCGCGCTCGGTCCGGCTCCCCGACGCCGTGGGCCGCGCACTGGCCGCGTCCAGGATCCTGGAAGAGGCCGGTCCGGACCCTTATGACCCGGGCGCCTGGCGACTGCGCGCCGGCAGCAGGGTAGGCGCCGTCACACTCACCGTGCCCGGCGGCGAAGGCATCACGGTGCGGATCAACCCCAAGGTGCCGATCGCCCGCCTGCTCTTCCTGCTCGGCTACAGCAGCGACCCCCGGGGCTGGAAGGACGGCACCGTGAACCTGGCCGCGCACGACGACCTCCTCCCGGCGTTCGCGCACGCCGTCGAGCGCCAGATCGACCGCGCACTGCGGCAGGGCCTGCTCCAGGGCTACCGGACGGCCGAGGAGTCGTCCCCCGTCGTACGCGGCCGGCTCCGCGAGTCCGAACAGATCCGCCGCCGATTCGGCATGCCCGTGCCCGCGGAGGTGACGTACGACGAATTCACCACGGACATCGCTGAGAACCGCCTTCTTCGCGCGGCTGTCGACCGGCTCCTGCGCCTCCCCGGTGTCCCCCGGACCGTACGTACGCGTCTGATGCACCAGCGGTCCCGGCTGGTGGACATCACACCGCTCACCCGGGGGCAGAAACCACCCGGCTGGCATCCGACGCGGCTCAACACCCGCTATCACCCGGCACTCCATCTCTCCGAAACGGTGCTGAGGGGATGGTCGGCCGAGCATCTGCCCGGGCAGCTGCGCATGAACGGATTCCTGTTCGACATGAACGGCATCTACGAGGACTTCATCTGTACGGCACTACGGGAGGCCATGCGCCCCTACGGCGGCAGAAGTGTCCTCCAGGCCCGGAACATCCACATGGACGAAGGGGATGTGATCCGCCTGCGACCCGATTTCGTCTGGTACGGAGAGTCCGGCACCCCACTGATCGTCGCGGACGCCAAGTACAAGGCCCGCAGGAAAAGCGGCTTTCCGAATGAGGACCTGTACCAAATGCTGGCCTACTGCACTGCCCTGGGGCTGCCGGAGGGACACCTGGTGTACGCGAAGGGCAACGCTCCACACATCAGCCATCGTGTGCGACATGCCGGTACGGTTCTCCACCAGCACGCCATTGACTTGGAACAGCAGTCCGCGAGGTTGCTCGCCGAGATCGACGCGCTGGCTCGGCGCATGCTTCACGGCTCAGCAATGTCGCGTCAGGGCAGCGCGCCCTCTGGGGGTTCCTCGGGTACCTGAGCCGGTGCATGGGGACGCACGGCTGCGCATACCGAGTTGGAGACAGCTCGTTGTACCGGTTCTTCTCCGATGGGCTGGCTGCTCCGCACGATTCCGATGACGAATCACATAGAGCACCGACCAAGCATCCCCCAGGCTCCGGGGCCGGTAGTCTCCCGATCGCGAACCAACGTCCCAGACAAGTCCCACAGGCGCTGAAAAATCCCCTCTTGGCTCGCATACATGCGGGTCAGGAGGGGATTAGCTGCGTTGTATCTGAGGCTGCTCAGATGTCCCGGAAGATCTCGATCTGCGCGCCGATCGAGTTCAGGCGTTCCGCCAGGTCCTCGTAGCCGCGGTTGATGACGTACACGTTCCGCAGCACCGAGGTGCCCTCCGCGGCCATCATCGCGAGGAGGACGACCACGGCGGGGCGGAGGGCGGGCGGGCACATCATCTCGGCGGCGCGCCAGCGGGTGGGGCCCTCGACCAGGACGCGGTGGGGGTCGAGGAGCTGGAGGCGGCCGCCGAGGCGGTTGAGGTCGGTGAGGTAGATGGCGCGGTTGTCGTAGACCCAGTCGTGGATGAGGGTCTGGCCCTGGGCGGTGGCCGCGATCGCCGCGAAGAAGGGGACGTTGTCGATGTTGAGGCCCGGGAAGGGCATCGGGTGGATCTTGTCGATCGGCGCCTCCAGCTTGGAGGGGCGGACCGTCAGGTCGACCAGGCGGGTGCGGCCGTTGTCGGCGGCGTACTCGGCCGAGCGGTCGTGGTCGAGGCCCATCTCCTCCAGGACCGCGAGCTCGATCTCCAGGAACTCGATCGGCACCCGGCGGATCGTCAGCTCGGACTCGGTGACGACGGCCGCGGCGAGCAGGCTCATCGCCTCGACCGGGTCCTCGGAGGGGGAGTAGTCGACGTCGACGTCGATCTCCGGGATGCCGTGCACGGTCAGCGTGGTGGTGCCGACGCCGTCGACGCGGACGCCGAGCGCCTCCAGGAAGAAGCACAGGTCCTGGACCATGTAGTTGGAGGAGGCGTTGCGGATGACCGTCACGCCGTCGTGGCGGGCGGCGGCCAGCAGCGCGTTCTCGGTCACGGTGTCGCCGCGCTCGGTCAGGACGATCGGGCGGCCGGGGGCCACCGCCTTCTCCACCTGGGCGTGGTACAGGCCCTCGGTGGCGGTGACGTCCAGGCCGAAGCGGCGCAGCGCGATCATGTGCGGCTCGATCGTGCGCGTACCGAGGTCGCAGCCGCCGGCGTACGGCAGCTTGAAGCGGTCCATGCGGTGCAGCAGCGGGCCGAGGAACATGATGATGGAGCGGGTGCGGATGGCGGCCTCGGCGTCGATGGACTCCATGTCCAGCTCGGCCGGCGGCACGATCTCCAGGTCCACGCCGTCGTTGATCCAGCGGGTGCGGACGCCGATGGAGTTGAGGACTTCGAGGAGGCGGAAGACCTCCTCGATCCTCGCGACGCGGCGCAGCACCGTGCGGCCCTTGTTGAGGAGGGTGGCGCAGAGCAGGGCGACGCAGGCGTTCTTGCTGGTCTTGACGTCGATGGAGCCGGAGAGCCGGCGGCGGCCGACGACGCGGAGGTGCATCGGGCCGGCGTAGCCCAGGGACACGATCTCGCTGTCGAGCGCCTCGCCGATGCGGGCGATCATCTCCAGGCTGATGTTCTGGTTGCCGCGCTCGATCCGGTTGACCGCGCTCTGGCTGGTGGCCAGGGCCTCGGCGAGCTGCGTCTGGGTCCAGCCACGGTGTTGCCGGGCGTCACGGATGAGCTTGCCGATGCGTACGAGGTAGTCGTCTGCCATGCCGTCACGTTATCTCAGATATGAGATGCGACGATCATCGGGGTGCGGCAGTCGGGTGACGTCTCGTTAAGGATGAGGCTGTTTGTCCGGTTTCAGTCATGCCGGGAGGTCGATCGCCGTGGGGTGCCGCGGCTCGTACAGCGGGAGCTCCGTCCCGCTCGGCAGCCGTACCGCCGCGAGCAGTCCCCACCCCTGGTCGGTGATGGCCCGTGAGATCTCCGCGCCCTTGTCCTCCAGGGCGGTGAGGGTACGGGTGAGGTCCTCGCACATCAGATAGACCTCGTGCTTCGGCTCGCCGTCGGTCGGGTGGACCGCGACCTCGGCGGGAGGCAGCCGGAAGACCAGCCAGCCCCGCCCCGCGTCCACGTGCGGGAAGCCGACGACGTCCCGGAGGAAGGTCCGGTCGGCCTCCGCGTCCCGGGTGTACAGAATCACGTGCGCGCCGCTGAACATGGACCGATCCTCGGCCCGCCCCCGTCCCCCGGCAACGCGCGCGCCGCCGGACGGGTGGCCGCCGGGCGGGCGCGGTCAGCGCCGCTTCGGCGACCCCGTCGGGGTGAGCGTCCAAGAGCCGCGCGAGCGGACGTACAGCAGGCAGGGCTTCCGCGGGGTGACGGCCTCCGTCGTGAAGGCGCCGGTCCCCTCGCCCAGCAGCGCCCCGGGCCGGTGGTCCGGGCGCAGGGCGTGCAGCGAGAAGGCCGAGCCGTCGTGCTGGGTGATCCGGAGCGGTTCGCGGCCGCCGGGGTGGCGCACCACGTACGAGCCGGCCGACGCGAGGTCGCCGTCCAGGAGCGGGATCGCGTCCGCCGGGTGCAGCCAGACGCGCCAGCCCTTGTCCGTGTTCATCTCCAGGTGGATCGTGTCCCGCCCGTCGGCGGGGACCGGCACGACCGCCCGGGTCAGCCGGGTGGCGTGGGTGAGGGGCTGCCGGTCCGGCCCGTCGCCGCGCGGCTCGGTCAGCTCGACCCAGGATCCCTCGGCCCGCTCCAGGTGCACCACCAGCAGCGCCGGCTCGCGCGGATCGGCGCGGCGCAGCTGCACCCCCTTGCGGCCCCGGCTCTCCCACCGCGCCCGCTCTCCGGTGTGCGCGGGCCAGGTCGCGTACGCGTCGCCGGACGGCGCGTCGGGAGGCGGGGGTGCCGCGGTACGGCTCCGGCGGCGCGGCGCCGTTGCCGGTGGTTCCGGCTCCCGCAGCCCGCTCTCGATCGGCGGCCGCCCCTCGCCCAGTCGTACGGCGTCGGCCGCGCACACGGCGATCGTCCGGGCCGCCCCGCCGGCGGGCGCCCAGCGGACCTCCTCGGCGGCCCGCCCGTGGCGCGGGTCGAAGAAGCAGAGGGGGAGGCGGTGGGGGCGCGGCCGGCCGTCGAGGGCGGCGTCCACGCAGGCCAGCGCGTGCCGCCCGGCGTCGAGCGCGCGCAGCACGTCGGCGGCGTCGCGCAGCGTCCGGTCGCCGGTGAAGTCCCGTTTGGCCTGCTCGTACGCGTCCAGCGCCCGCTGGTAGTCGGCGAGCAGGCCGGGGGCGTGCGCCTGGTGGTCGGGGACGAAGGGGTGCGCGGCGAGCGCTTCCCCGAACGCGGTGATCTCCGCGTCCACCCGGGCCAGTTCCCCGTCGCGTCCGCCGCGTCCCCGGAAGAGTCCCCGGATCGCCCCCACCATGCCGTCCGTCACGCGGGTGATCGTAGGCGCGGGGCCGCCGCTGCCGGAAGCCCCGCCCACCGGCGGCCCCGACGGGCGCCACGTGAGATCGGGGGACGCCCAGGCATGACCGACGGGCGGGGATGCACTAGAGTTATCTCGACATCGAGATAACTGCTTACGGCGCACCGTGGCCGCCTGATCGGTAAGGGTTACCTAACTTAGCCTTACCTTAGCGGATCGGCGAGGAGCCGTGGCGGCAGCATGACGGTAGTACGCGCACATTGATGAAGGAGACTGTCGTGTCGGCGAACAGCTTCGACGCCCGCAGCACGCTGCGCGTGGGCGACGAGTCGTACGAGATCTTCAAGCTGGACAAGGTCGAGGGCTCCGCGCGCCTCCCTTACAGCCTGAAGGTCCTCCTGGAGAACCTGCTCCGCACCGAGGACGGCGCGAACATCACCGCCGACCACATCCGGGCCCTCGGCAACTGGGACTCGCAGGCCCAGCCGAGCCAGGAGATCCAGTTCACGCCGGCGCGCGTGATCATGCAGGACTTCACCGGTGTCCCCTGCGTCGTCGACCTCGCCACCATGCGTGAGGCCGTCGCGGCGCTCGGCGGCGACCCGGCGAAGATCAACCCGCTCTCCCCGGCCGAGATGGTCATCGACCACTCCGTCATCGCCGACAAGTTCGGCACCAACGACGCCTTCGCGCAGAACGTCGAGCTGGAGTACGGCCGCAACAAGGAGCGCTACCAGTTCCTGCGCTGGGGCCAGACCGCCTTCGACGACTTCAAGGTCGTCCCCCCGGGCACCGGCATCGTCCACCAGGTGAACATCGAGCACCTGGCCCGCACCGTCATGGTCCGCAACGGCCAGGCGTACCCCGACACCCTCGTCGGCACCGACTCCCACACCACCATGGTCAACGGCCTCGGTGTGCTCGGCTGGGGCGTCGGCGGCATCGAGGCCGAGGCCGCCATGCTCGGCCAGCCGGTCTCCATGCTCATCCCGCGCGTCGTCGGCTTCAAGCTGACCGGCGAGCTGCCCACCGGCACCACCGCCACCGACCTGGTGCTGACCATCACCGAGATGCTGCGCAAGCACGGCGTCGTCGGCAAGATCGTCGAGTTCTACGGCGAGGGCGTCGCCGCCACCTCGCTGGCCAACCGCGCCACCATCGGCAACATGTCGCCGGAGTTCGGCTCCACCGCCGCCATGTTCCCGATCGACGGCGAGACCCTGAACTACCTGAAGCTCACCGGCCGTTCCGCGCAGCAGGTCGCGCTGGTCGAGGCGTACGCCAAGGAGCAGGGCCTCTGGCTGGACCCGAAGGCCGAGCCCGACTTCTCCGAGAAGCTGGAGCTCGACCTCTCCACGGTCGTCCCGTCCATCGCCGGCCCGAAGCGCCCGCAGGACCGCATCGTCCTCGCGAACGCCGCCGCGCAGTTCGCCCAGGACGTGCGCAACTACGTCGACTCCGTCGACGAGGCGGGCAAGGAGTCCTTCCCGGCCTCCGACGCCCCGGCCGTCTCCAGCACGGTCCCGTCGAACCCGGTCGAGGTGACCGCCCCCGACGGCACCACCTACACCCTCGACCACGGTGCGGTGACGGTCGCGGCCATCACCTCCTGCACCAACACGTCGAACCCGTACGTCATGGTCGCCGCCGCGCTCGTCGCGAAGAAGGCCGTGGAGAAGGGCCTGACCCGCAAGCCGTGGGTCAAGACCACCCTCGCCCCGGGCTCGAAGGTCGTCACCGACTACTTCGACAAGGCCGGTCTCACCCCGTACCTCGACAAGGTCGGCTTCAACCTCGTCGGCTACGGCTGCACCACCTGCATCGGCAACTCCGGCCCGCTGCCGGAGGAGGTCTCCAAGGCGGTCAACGACCACGACCTGGCCGTGACCTCGGTGCTCTCGGGCAACCGCAACTTCGAGGGTCGCATCAACCCCGACGTCAAGATGAACTACCTGGCCTCCCCGCCGCTGGTCGTCGCGTACGCCATCGCGGGCTCCATGAAGGTGGACATCACCAAGGACGCGCTGGGTGTCGACACCGAGGGCAACCCGGTCTTCCTGAAGGACATCTGGCCCTCCGAGGCCGAGGTCAACGACGTCGTCGCCAACGCGATCGGCGAGGACATGTTCGCCAAGTCCTACCAGGACGTCTTCGCCGGCGACGCCCAGTGGCAGTCGCTGTCGATCCCGACCGGCAACACCTTCGAGTGGGACGCCGAGTCGACCTACGTCCGCAAGCCCCCGTACTTCGAGGGCATGACGATGGAGACCACCCCGGTCACCGACATCACGGGCGCCCGCGTGCTCGCGAAGCTCGGCGACTCGGTCACCACCGACCACATCTCCCCGGCCGGCGCCATCAAGGCCGACACCCCGGCCGGCAAGTACCTCACCGAGCACGGTGTGGAGCGTCGTGACTTCAACTCCTACGGCTCGCGCCGTGGCAACCACGAGGTCATGATCCGCGGCACCTTCGCCAACATCCGCCTGCGCAACCAGATCGCGCCGGGCACCGAGGGCGGCTTCACGCGTGACTTCACGCAGGAGGGCGGCCCGGTCTCCTTCATCTACGACGCCTCGCAGAACTACCAGGCCGCCGGCACCCCGCTGGTCATCCTGGGCGGCAAGGAGTACGGCTCCGGCTCGTCCCGCGACTGGGCCGCCAAGGGCACCGCGCTCCTCGGCGTCAAGGCCGTCATCACCGAGTCGTACGAGCGCATCCACCGCTCGAACCTCATCGGCATGGGCGTCCTGCCGCTCCAGTTCCCGGCCGGCCAGTCGGCCGACTCGCTGGGCCTGACCGGCGAGGAGACCTTCTCCATCACCGGCATCACTGAGCTGAACGAGGGCACCACCCCCAGCACGGTGAAGGTCACCACCGACACCGGTGTCGAGTTCGACGCGGTCGTCCGCATCGACACCCCCGGCGAGGCGGACTACTACCGCAACGGCGGCATCATGCAGTACGTGCTGCGCAACCTGATCCGCGGCTGACCCCGCTGACCCGGTAGCAAGCGGGAAGGGCCCCGCTCCTCGTCACGAGGAGCGGGGCCCTTCCGTCTCTCCGAGGAGATCAGAACATCATGCGGAAGCCGTTCCAGCCCGACGTGCCGATCTTCATGCGGGTGGTGTACGGCGAGGACGCGCTGCCCTTGCCCTTGTACAGCCACAGCGCGCCGGCGCCGTCGCGGGCGACCAGGTCCGCGCGGCCGTCGCCGGTCAGGTCACCGGGGGAGAACAGCAGGTTGTACGTGTTCCAGCCGGAGCCGACCCGGGTGCGGGTGGCGAACGGCGCCCGGTAGTTGCCGGTGCCCTTGTACAGCCACAGGACGCCGTTGCGGTCGCGGGCCACGACGTCGGCGCGGCCGTCGCCGGTCACGTCGCCCTTGCCCGCGATCTGGGTGTACGCGTTCCACCCGGAGCCGACGCGGTAGCGCTGGGTCAGCGAGGCGTTGCCGTTGCCCAGGTAGTGCCACAGCACACCGGAGTAGTCGCGGGCCAGGACGTCGTCCGGGGCGCCGCCACCGGTGTTGCCCGCCGAGACGACCTTGTTGTAGATGTTCCAGCCGCCGCCGAGGTCCCGGACCGGACCGTCGGCGGCGTAGTGCAGCCGGCCGCCGGTGGTGATGGCGTACCAGCCGTCGGAGTGGTACCAGTCGCCTTCCAGGCGCCCGTCGGTGTCCGCCTGGTTCATGTGCTTGTAGTTCACCCAGCCGGTGCCGGACAGGCCGGCGATGCGCTGGATGGAGCCGCCGCCGACCGGGGTGTAGCCGACGACGTCGCCGTTGCTGTGCACGCCGTACAGGTTGTTGAGCGCCGCCGGGGCGGCCGCGGCGGCCGCGGAGGTCGCGGAGGCGGCACCCGCGGAGCCCGCGAGGTTCGCCTGCTGCGCGGGCTTGAACGTCGGGCCCGGCTCCGCCGCCACGGCGGCCGTCGTGGTGCCCACCAGGGCGGCGGTCAGCGCGGCGACCGTGACACGGGCGAGCACGCCCGTGCGGTTCAGGCCAGAAGTCTTGGCCACGTAAATCTCCAGATCCATATCGAGAACAGGACAGTACGGACGGCCACCGAACTCGGCCCGGTTCGGCGGGATTTCCCCCGTTTCCACCCACCCGGCGGCGAGTCCGTACATGACAGGAAGACGGCGCCCGCGCCCCTCCGGTTCCAGCCACACCGCAACTTCCTCCGGGCCTCGTCCGCTTCGCCGCATTTCGAATGGACCATTCATCTCGTGAAGGCGGCGCGGAGGGGTGCGCTCCGGCTCGGCGGGGCAGGCTTCCGGCGGCGGGCGCCGGGAAATCCCCGAGGTCTCAACTCGGGAAAGAAGCCTGACGAATGCTGCTTTCGATCTTGCTCCGGTCGAGGGAAGTGGACTATACCTGTCGGCGTCCAGCCCGTCGGAACCTCCGGCGACGGCCCGACGCCTGCACGACCCAGCTGCAAATGACCGCGGTGGCGGGGCCCTTCGCCGGTGGCGAGACGAAGTACGGGCGACCGGTACACCGCCTGAGTCCTGAATGAAGGCGAGGACTTGAGCATGGGATCCACCTCCGCCCACTCGAACGAGGGCGGCCTCGGCCGTCGTGATCTGATCAAGCGTTCCGCCGCTCTCGGTCTGGTCTCCGTCCCGGCCATGGGCTTCCTTTCCGCCTGCGCCAGCGGCGGCGGAAAGACCAACGACAAGGTCGAGAAGGGCGTCAAGTCCGACAAGAACCCGCTCGGGGTCAATGAGTCGGCCGAGCTCGATTTCGTCCTTTTCGACGGCGGTTTCGGGCAGCAGTACGCCAAGGACGCGATCAAGCTCTACGAGCAGGCGCACCCCCAGTCGAAGGTGAAGTTCACCCCGACCCAGAAGATCACCACGGAGCTCCAGCCGCGGTTCAACGGCGGCACCCCGCCGGACCTCATCGACAACTCCGGTGCCGAGCAGATGGACATGGGCGTCCTCGTCGGCCAGAAGCAGCTCACCGACCTGACCCCGCTGCTCGACGCGCCCTCCGTCGACGACCCGTCGAAGAAGGTCCGCGACACCCTGCGCCCCGGCATCGTCGAGATGGGCCAGTTCGACGGCGAGCCCTGCTGGATGCTCAACTACGCCTACACCGTCTACGGGGTGTGGTACTCGCAGAAGGCGCTGGACTCCCTCGACGCCAAGTACCCCGAGACCTGGGACGAGATGCTGGCCCTCTGCGAGAAGGCCAAGAAGAAGGGCATCGCTCCCTGGACGTACGCGGGCAAGCACCCGTACTACATCCCCTTCTCGCTCTACCCGATGATCGGCAAGGTCGGCGGACGCGAGGTCCTCGACGCCATCGACAACCTGGAGCCGAAGGCGTGGGAGCACCCCGCCGTCAAGGCGTGCTTCGAGGCGTACTACGAGCTCTACAAGAAGGGGTACATCCTCCAGGGCACCCCCGGCCTCGACCACATCCAGTCGCAGACCGCCTGGACCGAGGGCAAGGCGCTGTTCATCCCGAACGGCTCCTGGGTCGAGAACGAGGCCGCGAAGACCATGCCGGCCGACTTCGGCCTGGCGGTCTCCGCGCCGACCGGCCTCGACTCCTCCGACAAGCTGCCGTTCGGCACCCTGTGGGCGGCCGGCGGCGAGCCCTTCATCGTCCCGGCGAAGGCGAAGAACCCCGAGGGCGCCATGGAGCAGCTGCGCATCATGCTCAGCGAGGCGTCGTCCAGGAACTTCACCCAGTCCGTGAAGTCGCTCAGCGCGCTCAACGGCGGCACCGACGGCATCGAGCTGTCCCCGGGCCTCAAGTCCGGCGTCGCGGCCCTGGAGAAGGCCGGCACCAACGTGGTCAACCCGCGCCTCCAGGACTGGTACGTGGCCCTCCAGAAGGAGAAGATCGGCGTCGCCGGCATCGGCGAGATGATGGCAGGCCGCGCCACCCCGGCCGAGACGATCAAGAAGATCCAGAAGTTCGCCGACGACGCGGCCAAGGACCCGAACATCAAGCACTACAAGCACCAGTGACAGCCGTGCCGGGGCCCCTTCCCGCCGACCGGGAGCGGGCCCCGGCCGCTCGGCGCGCGGCGCCGCGGCGCGCCCTTCGCCGGAGATCGGGGTCGGTTAGGAATGCAGCACGGCAAGTACCGTTTCATCGTGGGGTTCCTGGCGGTCCCCCTGGCGCTGTACGCGCTCTTCGTCATCTGGCCGTTCATCCAGTCCATCTACTACTCGCTCACGGACTGGACCGGCCTGAGTCCCGAATTCGGGTTCGTCGGACTCGACAACTACACCCGGCTGTTCCAGGACGAGATCTTCTGGAAGTCGCTCCAGCACAGTCTGACCTTCGCGGTCGTCCTTCCGCTGGTGACGGTCGGATTCGCGCTCTTCCTGGCGTTCATGCTGAATGTGGGCGGCCGGCGGAGGAAGGGAGCGGCGGTCACCGGTGTGCGCGGCTCCTCGTTCTACAAGATCGTCTACTTCTTCCCGCAGGTGCTGTCGATCGTCATCGTGGCGCTGCTCTTCCAGTTCGCGTACAACCCGAACAGCGGGGCCATCAATTCGTTCCTGAAGGCGGTCGGTCTCGGCGGCATCCAGCCGGACTGGCTCGGTGACCCGGATCTCGCCCTCATCTGCGTGATGGTGGTTCTCGTCTGGTCCACCGTCGGATTCTTCGTGGTCCTCTTCTCGGCGGGCATGGCGTCCATTCCGCGCGATTTCTACGAGGCCGCGCTGCTCGACGGCGCCAGCCGCTTCACGACCTTCTTCCGGATCACCCTCCCGCTGCTCTGGGACACCGTGCAGTCGGGCTGGATCTACATGGGCATCCTCGCGCTCGGCGCGGAGTCCTTCGCGGTCGTGCAGATCATGACCGTCGGCCCCAACGGCGGCGGGCCCGACTACTCGACCATCGTCATGCCGCTGTACGTGTACCAGAAGGCGTTCCGGGACGGTCAGGCCGCCTACGCCACGACCATCGGTGTCGCGCTCCTCCTCGTCACGCTCGCGTTCGCCGCGGTCGTGATGAAGCTGGGCCGGCGCGAGCGGCTGGAGTTCTGATGAAGACCACCGACACCCCGCCCACCGGCGACGCGCGGATCCCCGCCCCCCGGGCGGCCCAGGGCCCCGAGATCAGGAAGGTCGCCGCCCCCGCCGGGGAGAAGCGGGAGGGCGCCGTCCTCAACGTCTTCTCGCACGGCGTCCTGATCATCTGGGCGATCATGGTGGTGCTGCCGCTGCTCTGGGCGGTCATGACCTCCTTCAAGGCCGACCGGGCGATCTTCACCTCCCCGTGGTCGCTGCCGGACACCCTGCACTTCGAGAACTGGTCGCGCGCCTGGACCCAGGCGCACATGAGCGAGTACTTCCTGAACACGCTCGTGGTGGTCGGCGGTTCGCTGGCCGGCACCCTGCTCTTCGGCTCGATGGCGGCGTACGTGCTGGCCCGCTTCGAGTTCCCCGGGAACCGCTTCCTCTACTTCCTCTTCATCGGGGGGATGAGCTTCCCGATCATCCTGGCGCTGGTGCCGCTCTTCTACGTGATGCAGAACATGGCCCTGCTGAACACCATGCACGGCCTGATCCTGGTCTACATCGCGTACTCGCTGCCCTTCACCGTCTTCTTCCTGACCGCCTTCTTCCGGACGCTGCCGACCTCGGTGGCGGAGGCGGCTTTCATCGACGGCGCCTCGCACACCCGCACCTTCTTCCAGGTGATGCTGCCGATGGCCAAGCCGGGCCTGATCAGCGTCGGCATCTTCAACTTCCTCGGTCAGTGGAACCAGTACCTGCTGCCGACGGTGCTCAACACGGACCCGGAGAACAAGGTGCTCTCCCAGGGGCTGGTGCAGCTCGCCGTCAGCCAGGGCTACAAGGGCGACTGGTCCGGGCTCTTCGCCGGCCTCGTGATGGCGATGCTGCCGGTGCTCGCCGCGTACATCGTCTTCCAGCGGCAGGTGGTGGCCGGACTCACGGCCGGCGCCGTCAAGTAGCGGAGAAGGCGCCCCAGAAGGAGGAGAGCGCTCTCAGGCCCCCGCGCGCGTTCGCGTGCGGGGGCCTTCGCCTGTCTCCGCGCGCCCCCTGGGGTGTTCCGGGTCTTGACGGAAGCGAAGGCGAAAGCGTCCCCTTAGAGTTCACATGTTGGAGAAAACGGTGGGAGTGAGAGAGTCGATGGAGACTCCGGGGTCGCAGACGTCGCTGCACAGGGCCAATCTGGAGCGGGTCGTGCGGGCGGTGCGGATGGCCGGTTCGCTGACCCAGGCGGAGATCGCCCGGGCGACGGGGCTGTCGGCGGCGACCGTCTCCAACATCGTCCGCGAGCTCAAGGACGGCGGCACGGTCGAGGTCACCCCGACCTCGGCGGGCGGCCGCCGGGCCCGCAGCGTCTCCCTCTCCGGCGACGCCGGCATCGTCATCGGCGTCGACTTCGGCCACACCCACCTGCGGGTCGCGGTCGGCAACCTCGCCCACCAGGTGCTCGCCGAGGAGGCCGAGCCGCTCGACGTGGACGCCTCCGCCGCGGAGGGCTTCGACCGGGCGGAACAGCTGGTCAACCGGCTGATCGAGGCCACCGGCATCGGCCGCGACAAGGTGATCGGCGTCGGGCTCGGCGTGCCCGGCCCGATCGACGTCTCCTCCGGCACCCTCGGCTCCACGTCGATCCTGCCGGGCTGGAGCGGCATCAACCCCGCCGAGGAGCTCTCCGCCCGGCTCGGGGTCCCCGTCCACGTCGACAACGACGCCAACCTGGGCGCGCTCGGCGAGCTGGTGTGGGGGAGCGGCCGGGGCGTCAAGGACCTGGCGTACATCAAGGTGGCGAGCGGTGTGGGCGCCGGCCTCGTGATCGACGGGCGGGTGTACCGGGGGCCCGGCGGCACGGCCGGCGAGATCGGCCACATCACCCTCGACGAGTCGGGCCCGGTCTGCCGCTGCGGCAACCGCGGCTGCCTGGAGACCTTCACCGCCGCCCGCTACGTGCTGCCGCTGCTCCAGCCCAGCCACGGGCCGGACCTCACCATGGAGCGGGTGGTGCAGCTGGCCCGCGAGGGCGACCCGGGCTGCCGGCGGGTCATCGCCGACGTCGGGCGCCACATCGGCAGCGGGGTCGCCAACCTCTGCAACCTCTTGAACCCGAGCCGGGTGGTGCTCGGCGGCGACCTCGCCGAGGCCGGCGAGCTGGTGCTCGCCCCGATCCGGGACTCGGTCGGCCGGTACGCGATCCCCAGCGCCGCCCGCCAGCTCTCCCTGGTCCAGGGGGCCCTGGGCGGCCGCGCCGAGGTGCTGGGCGCGCTGGCGCTGGTGCTGAGCGAGATGGGTGACGCGACCCTGCTGACCGGTACGGAGAGTGCTCACGCGGCCACGCTGCCGGTATCCGTGCCCGCCTTCACTTAGAGAACGATAACCACCGTTGTCATCTCGTTAAGTTTTCACTTCTTGACGACGGTGTTGCGGCCGAGTTGACTTCGTGACACCTCGGCCGCACCGTCGCGGCCTCGTCAGGGAGGCAACCCCACATGAACGCAATGACTCGTCGTGTCGTCATAGGCTCGGCCGCGGTCTCGATGGCCCTCGCGCTCTCCGCCTGTGGCCAGGCCGGCGGCGGTGACGGCGAGGACAAGGGCAGCTCGACCAAGATCGGTCTGCTCCTCCCGGAGAACAAGACCGCGCGGTACGAGTCCCTGGACAAGCCGCAGTTCGAGAAGGCCGTCAAGGCGGCCTGCGGCGACTGCGAGGTCGTCTACAACAACGCCGTCTCCGACGTCGTGAAGCAGAAGCAGCAGTTCGACCAGCTCATCGCCGACGGCGTCAAGGTCATCGCGCTCGACCCGGTCGACTCCGCCAAGGCCGCCGGCTGGGTCAAGGAGGCGCAGGGCAAGGGCGTCAAGGTCGTCGCGTACGACCGCGCGATCGAGGGCGCCGACGCCTACGTCAGCCACGACAACAACAAGGTCGGCGAGCTCCAGGGCCAGGCCCTGCTCTCCGCCCTCGGCGCCAAGGCCGCCACCGCCCAGATCGTGATGATCAACGGCGACGAGAAGGACCCGAACGCCGGTCTCTTCAAGAAGGGCGCCCACACCGCCCTCGACGGCAAGGTCGGCAAGATCGCCTACGAGGCGTCCGGCGAGTGGGACCCGAAGGTCGCGGGCGAGAAGATGGCCGCCGCCATCTCCTCCGTCGGCAAGGACAAGATCGGCGCCGTCTACTCCGCCAACGACGGCATGGCGGGCGGCATCATCACCTCCCTGGAGAACGCCGGCATCAAGGGCATCCCGGTCGGCGGCCAGGACGCCGAGGTCGCGGGCATCCAGCGGATCGTCGCCGGCACCCAGACCTTCACCATCTACAAGTCGCCGCTCCAGCTGGCCCCCGAGGCCGCCAAGTTCTCGGTCAACCTGCTCCAGGGCAAGGACCTCGGCGCCCAGGGCGAGACCGACGGCGTGAAGTCCACCCTCTTCGCCCCGGTGGTCGTCGACAAGACCAACATCCAGTCCACGGTGATCAAGGACGGCATCTACGCCGCCGCCGACATCTGCTCCGCGGACCTCGCCGCCAAGTGCGCCGAGCTGGGCATCAAGTAAGCCCCCCGGGCCCGGACTTCCGGGCCCGCCCCCTCCTGCCGGGGGCGTCAGACCCCGGCAGGACGCGGAACGCGCCCGCCCCCGAGCCGCGGCTCCGCCCCCGACCCGTCCGGCCCCGGCCGACCCAGACCCCGCTGTCGGTCCGGGGCCGGACGAGCACTGCCCCCCTCGAACTCGGCGCCGCACGGCGCGACATGCCGCCGCCCACCGCACGGGCGGCGAAGGAGTTGGTTCACGTGTCCCAGACGCCTGTCCTGGCGTTGCGCGGGATCTTCAAGCGATTCGGAGCGGTCCAGGTCCTCTCCGGTGTCGACCTCGAAGTCCACGCCGGTGAGGTCGTCGCCCTCGTCGGCGACAACGGCGCCGGAAAGTCCACCCTGGTCAAGACGATCGCGGGCGTCCACCCGATCGACGAGGGCGTCATCGAGTGGGAGGGCCGCCCGGTCGAGATCTCCCGCCCGCAGGACTCCCAGCACCTCGGTGTCGCCACCGTCTACCAGGACCTCGCCCTCTGCGACAACCTCGACGTCGTCGCCAACCTCTTCCTCGGCCGCGAGCTCAAGAAGGGCGGCGTCCTCGACGAGGTCGCCATGGAGAAGCGCGCCAAGGACCTGCTCTCCACCCTCTCCATCCGCATCCCCAGCGTCCGCATCCCCGTCGCCGCCCTCTCCGGCGGCCAGCGGCAGGTCGTCGCGATCGCCCGCGCCCTGGTCGGCGACCCCAAGATCGTGATCCTGGACGAGCCCACCGCCGCCCTCGGCGTCGAGCAGACCGCCCAGGTCCTCGACCTGGTCGAGCGGCTGCGCGAGCAGGGCCTCGGCGTCATCCTCATCAGCCACAACATGGCCGACGTGAAGGCGGTCGCCGACACCGTCGCCGTCCTGCGCCTCGGCCGCAACAACGGCACCTTCCCGGTCGCCACCACCACGCACGAAGAGATCATCGCCGCGATCACCGGCGCCACGGACAACGCCGTCACCCGCCGGCAGGCCCGCACCGCGGAGGTAGCCCAGTGAGCACGACCCCCGAGGCGACCGAGAAGGCCGAGGTCCCCGAGCCCCGCACCGCCGAGGCCGCCGCCGCGATCCCCGCCGTCGACCCCCGCCTCCTCGTCCGCGAGCAGGGCCTCAAGGGCTACGTCGACGAGTTCAAGCGCAAGATCCGCTCCGGCGAGATCGGCTCCCTGCCCGTCGTCGTCGGCCTCATCGTCATCGGCATCGTCTTCCAGGCGCTGACCGGCAACTTCATCACCTCGTACAACCTCGACCAGATCACGCTGTACGCGGCCGGCCCCGGCATCATGGCCGTCGGCATCGTCTTCGTGCTGCTGCTCGGCGAGATCGACCTCGCCGTCGGCTCCGTCGCCGGCCTCGCCGGATCCGTCTGGGGCGTCTTCGCCACCGACATGCCGGACGCGCTCGCGATCCTCCTCGGCATCCTCTCCGGCACCCTCCTCGGCGCCTTCCACGGCCTGGTCTTCGCCAAGATCGGCGTACCCGCCTTCGTCGTCACCCTCGCCGGCTTCCTCGGCTGGGCCGGCCTCCAGACCTGGGTGATGGGCGAGCGCTCCACCATCCCCACCCCCATCGGCAGCTTCGTCGGCGACCTCACCAAGTACTACTTCTCCGACGTCGCCGCCGCCTACGGCCTCGCCGTCGCGGTGATCGCCGCCTTCTACCTGGCCCAGCTGCGCGACTCCAACCGTCGCAAGGCCGCCGAGCTGCCGCACCGCCCGCACAGCGAGATCCTGCTGCGCACCGGCGTCCTCGCGGCCCTCGTCCTGGTCGCCGCGTACGGCTTCAACCAGGAGAAGGGCCTGCCCCTCTCCCTGGTGATCTTCCTGGTGATCCTGCTGGTCACCGACTTCGTCCTGCGCCGCACCACCTACGGCCGCCAGGTCTTCGCGGTCGGCGGCGGCATCGAGGCGGCCCGCCGGGCCGGCATCAACGTCGCCTGGATCCGGATCTCCGTCTTCATGATCTCCGGCACCCTGGGCGCCGTCGGCGGCCTCTTCCTGGCCTCCGCCACCGGCGGCGCCGACCGCTCCCTCGGCGGCGGCAACCAGCTCATGATGTGCATCGCGGCGGCGGTCATCGGCGGCACGTCCCTCTTCGGCGGCCGCGGCAAGGTCTGGTCGGCGCTCCTGGGCATCCTGGTGCTCCAGTCGATCGTCCAGGGCCTCAACCAGCTCAACCTGGAGTCCAACGCCATCCAGTACATGATCACCGGCGCGGTGCTCCTCATCGCCGTGATCATCGACTCCGTCTCCCGCAAGACCCAGAAGTCCGCGGGACGGGCGTGACACGCGGGACACGCGCGACGCGTGTGACACGTCTCGGGTAAGACGCGCCACATTCGCCCGGCACCGGTGAACCGGTGCCGGGCACCGTCGCGTCCGGAGCAGTACATCCCCCATGCGGGTGATGCCACTCCGCCTGGCCCGATGCCCACGATCCAAGACGGAACATTAGACTCGGCAAAATCGGCAAGCTCGACCAGCTCAGAACGCAAGGAGGCACGGGTGGCCCTGCTGACCCGTATCAGGACACCGCGCGACCTGGACCGGCTCTCCCCGGAACAGCTGGACCAGCTGGCCGCGGAGGTCCGGACCTTCCTCGTCGACGCCGTGTCCAAGACCGGCGGACACCTCGGCCCCAACCTCGGCGTGGTCGAACTGACCATCGCCCTGCACCGCGTCTTCGACTCCCCGAAGGACAAGGTCCTCTGGGACACCGGCCACCAGAGCTACGTGCACAAGCTGCTCACCGGCCGCCAGGACTTCTCCAAGCTGAAGATGAAGGGCGGCCTCTCCGGCTACCCCTCGCAGGCCGAGTCCGAGCACGACGTGATCGAGAACTCACACGCCTCGACCGTCCTCGGCTGGGCCGACGGCCTCGCCAAGGCCAACCAGATCCTGAAGAAGGACGACCACGTCGTCGCCGTCATCGGCGACGGGGCCCTCACCGGCGGCATGGCCTGGGAGGCGCTCAACAACATCGCCGCCGCCAAGGACCGCCCGCTCGTCATCGTCGTCAACGACAACGAGCGCTCCTACGCGCCCACCATCGGCGGCCTCGCCAACCACCTGGCCACCCTGCGCACCAGCGACGGCTACGAGCGCTTCCTCGCCCGCGGCAAGGACATCCTGGAGCGCACCCCGGTCGTCGGGAAGCCGCTCTACGAGACCCTGCACGGCGCCAAGAAGGGCCTCAAGGACTTCATCGCCCCCCAGGGCATGTTCGAGGACCTCGGCCTGAAGTACGTCGGCCCCATCGACGGCCACGACATCGAGGCCCTGGAGTCCGCGCTCACCCGCGCCAAGCGCTTCGGCGGCCCGGTCATCGTGCACTGCCTCACCGAGAAGGGCCGCGGCTACCAGCCCGCCCTCCAGGACGAGGCCGACCGCTTCCACGCCGTCGGCAAGATCCACCCCGACACCGGCCTCCCGATCTCCACCTCGGGCGCCGACTGGACCAGCGTCTTCGGCGAGGAGATGGTCGCGCTCGGCAAGGAGCGCGAGGACATCGTGGCGATCACCGCCGCCATGCTCCAGCCGGTCGGCCTGGACCGCTTCGCCAAGGAGTTCCCGGAGCGCGTCTTCGACGTCGGCATCGCCGAGCAGCACGGCGCCGTCTCCGCCGCCGGCCTCGCCACCGGCGGTCTGCACCCGGTCTTCGCGGTCTACGCGACCTTCCTCAACCGCGCCTTCGACCAGGTCCTGATGGACGTGGCCCTGCACAAGTGCGGCGTCACCTTCGTCCTGGACCGGGCCGGCGTCACCGGCACCGACGGCGCCTCCCACAACGGCATGTGGGACATGTCGATCCTCCAGGTCGTGCCCGGCCTGCGGCTCGCCGCCCCGCGCGACGCCGACCAGGTCCGCGCCCAGCTCCGCGAGGCCGTCGAGGTCACCGACGCCCCCACCGTGGTCCGCTTCTCCAAGGGCGCGGTCGGCCCCGCCGTCCCCGCCGTGGGCCGGGTCGGCGGCATGGACGTGCTCCGCGAGGCCGGCACCGACCGGCCCGACGTCCTGCTGGTCTCCGTCGGCGCGCTCGCCCCGATGTGCCTGGAGATCGCCGGTCTCCTCGACCAGCAGGGCATCTCCACCACCGTGGTCGACCCCCGCTGGGTCAAGCCGGTCGACGAGGCCCTCGCCCCGCTCGCCGCCGACCACCGGGTCGTCGTCACCGTCGAGGACAACAGCCGCGTCGGCGGCGTCGGCTCGGCCGTCGCCCAGGCGCTGCGCGACGCGGGCGTCGACGTGCCGCTGCGTGACTTCGGCATCCCGCCGGTCTTCCTCGACCACGCCTCCCGCGGCGAGGTCATGGCCGAGATCGGGCTGACCGCCCCCGACATCGCGCGCCAGGTCACCGGACTGGTCTCGCGCCTCGACGGACGGTTCGAGGCCCGGGAGCAGGCCGTGGAGCCCGCCCGCGACTGACCTCCGCCCCCGGCGGACCGGTCACCCGGCGTCACCATTGGGCCGGTCGGCTCACCCTCCGGGGTGCCGACCGGCCCTTTCGCGTGCATCCTGACTTCACCGCGGGCAGCGCCCCCCCATTCCCGTCCGCGGGGCCACGAGACCCGACGTCACAGACGACGCGGAGGTTACGACGGTGAGCACGGACCAGCGCCCCCCACGGGCCAACACCGGAATGTTCCGGACCAAGTCGGTCGAGCAGTCCATCCGGGACACCGAGGAACCGGAGCACGCGCTCCGGAAGTCCCTGTCCGCCTGGGACCTCACGGTCTTCGGCGTCGGCGTCATCATCGGCACCGGCATCTTCGTCCTGACCGGCAAGGTCGCCAAGGAGAACGCCGGACCGGCCACCGCGCTCGCCTTCGTCGCGGCCGGCATCGTCTGCGCCCTGGCCGCGCTCTGCTACGCCGAGTTCGCCTCGACGGTGCCGGTCGCCGGATCGGCGTACACCTTCGCGTACGCCTCCATCGGCGAGCTGCCGGCCTGGATCATCGGCTGGGACCTGGTGCTGGAGTTCGCGCTGGGCACGGCGGTGGTGGCGGTCGGCTGGTCGGGGTACGTGCGCTCGCTGATGGACAACATCGGCTGGCATCTGCCGGCCGCCCTGGAGGGCCCCGACGCGCCGGGAGGCACCTTCGACATCCTGGCCTTCCTGCTGGTCCTGGTGCTGACCGTGATCCTCGTCCTGGGCATGAAGCTCTCCGCCCGGATCACCGCCGTCGTGGTGGCGATCAAGGTCACCGTCGTGATGATCGTGATCGTCGCCGGCCTGTTCTTCATCGTCGGCGACAACTACAAGCCGTTCATCCCGCCGGCCGTGACCCCGGAGGGCGGCGGCTCGAACTGGGACTCCCCGCTGGTCCAGCTCCTCTTCGGCTACGAGCCCACCAACTTCGGCGTGATGGGCATCTTCACCGCCGCCTCCATCGTCTTCTTCGCCTTCATCGGCTTCGACGTGGTCGCCACCGCCGCCGAGGAGACCAAGCTGCCGCAGCGCGACATGCCCCGCGGCATCCTCGGCTCGCTGCTCATCTGCACCGTGCTGTACGTGGCGGTCGCCCTGGTCGTCACCGGCATGCAGCACTACACCGAACTGTCCGTCAGCGCCCCGCTCGCCGACGCCTTCAAGGCCGCCGGCCATCCCTTCTACGCGGGCGTGATCAGCTTCGGCGCCGCCGTCGGCCTCACCACGGTCTGTCTGATCCTGCTGCTCGGCCAGACCCGCGTCTTCTTCGCCATGAGCCGCGACGGGCTGCTGCCCCGCTTCTTCTCGGTCACCCACCCGCGGTTCAAGACCCCGTACCGCCCGACCATCCTGCTCGGCGTGGTCATCGCCATCGTGGCCGGCTTCACCAGCATCAACGAGCTCGCGACGCTGGTGAACATCGGCACCCTCTTCGCCTTCGTGATGGTCGCCGCCGGCGTCATGGTCCTCCGCCGCACCCGCCCCGACCTGCACCGCGCCTTCCGCACCCCGTGGGTGCCGGTGCTGCCGATCCTCTCCATCGCCGCCTCGCTCTGGCTGATGCTCAACCTGCCCGGCGAGACCTGGTTCCGCTTCGCGGTCTGGATGGCGATCGGCATCGTCGTGTACTTCCTGTACGGGCGCCGGCACAGCCGGTTGGGCCGGGAGGGCCGGGACGCCCTGTACTAGGCCCGGTACCGGCCACGGAGCGGCGGGCGCGGGGAAGGCGGCCGGGCCGGGCCGATACAGTCGGTGGGAACCGACCCCACTCGACCCGGAGCGCTGGATCCCCCCATGGTGAACCGACCCCAGGCCCCCGCCGACCCCTCCCGCGGCACCCCGCGCGCCCCCCGCCTGCACGGCGGCTGGCTGGCCCGGGGTGCCGAGGGACGTTTCAGCGTGTACGTCCCCCGGGACGGCGAGGTGGTCCGCTGGACCGAGGGCGCCGGCGGCCGGTTCACCGGTCCCGAGGCGCTCGGCGGCGGCGGTCTGCTGCCCTTCCTGGCGGCCGCCCAGGGCCCCGACCGCTATGTGCACCTGGTCGGCCTCCGGCCCACCGACACCGGCGCGGAGGCCGGTGAGGACCACGTCGAGCTGGTGCACAGCGTCCAGTTCCAGACCGGCCGCCCCAACGTGGAGTGGAAGTCCATCGGCAACGCCAACGGCAAGGCCGAGTGGTACGGCAACCCGGCGGTCGCCGTGGACGCCAAGGGCCGCGTCCACGTCTTCGTCCGCAACCGCGGCGGCGGCGTCAGCGCCCGCGTCCAGAAGGACGCCGGCGGCTGGCACCCCTGGTGGGACCTGAAGGGCGGCCGCACCGACCAGAACCCGGTGGCAGCGGTGAACGGCGACGGCCTCGTCGAGCTGTACACCGCCACCGACCGCGGGCTGCTCCGGTACGTGCAGAAGGAGCCGGGCGCCCGCCCGGTCCTGGAACCGCTGCTGACCACCCCGGTCGTCCAGGGCACGCTGGCCGCGGTGACCGGCGACTCCGGGCACGTCACGCTCTTCTACGCGAACGGCGAGGGCCGGATCTGCGCCTGGTCCCCGGGCCGCGGCCTGGAGCCCACCCCCTTCGCCGACGCGGTCGGCGGCGGCCCGCTGAACGCCGGCCGCTGCATGATCGACGGCTACGACTGCACCCTGCTCGCCCAGTGCGACGACCAGGGCGGCGCGGCCCTGGCGGCGTACCTCACGGAGCGCGAGGACACCGGCCTGCACTGGACCCCGTCCGGCCCGCCCGTGCTCGGCCCGCCGACCCTGACGGCCGACGCCGAGGGCTCGGCGGCGGTCGCCGCGCTGGCGGCCGACGGCGGTGTGGTCGTCACCCGGCAGAAGGCCGAGCCGGGCCTCGCCCTGGCCGCCTGGACGCGGCTGTAGGACGGCGGGACACGACGGAAGGGGCCGGTGGCGACTGCCACCGGCCCCTTCCGCATGGGGTCCCGGGTGTTACGCGGGGACGCTCGCCACGCCCTGCGCCAGGAAACGCTTGCCGTTGACGCGCTCGGAGACGCCCTCGCGGTCCAGGTACGGCGTGATGCCGCCCAGGTGGAAGGGCCAGCCGGCACCGGTGATCAGGCAGAGGTCGATGTCCTGCGCCTCGGCGACGACACCCT
This sequence comes from Streptomyces sp. NRRL F-5727, assembly GCF_000719555.1. GTDB lineage: Bacteria > Actinomycetota > Actinomycetes > Streptomycetales > Streptomycetaceae > Streptomyces. Next base: position 130,575 of record NZ_JOGX01000008.1, on the reverse strand, counting down.
CCTCCAGCATGAGGCCGATCTCCTGCGCCACCGCGTCGAGGACGCGGTCGCGGACCTGCTGCTCGGTGAGGACGGTGTCGCCCTGCTTGAGCAGCGCGGCGACCTCGGGGTCGAGTTCCGGCTTGAAGCCGTTCTCCGGCTTGTAGACGTAGAAGCCGCGCTTGCCGGCCTCGACGACCGCCTTCAGGTTGGGGGAGACGGTGAAGCGCTCCGGGAAGGCGCGGTTCAGGGTCTCGGAGACGTGCAGGCCGATGGCCGGACCCACGAGCTCCAGGAGGACCAGCGGCGACATCGGCAGGCCCAGCGGCTCGACCGCCTTCTCCGCCGTCTCGACCGGGGTGCCCTCGTCGATGACGTTCTGGATCTCGCCCATGAAGCGGGTCAGGATGCGGTTCACGACGAACGCCGGGGCGTCCTTGGTGAGGACCGCGGTCTTCTTCAGCTTCTTCGCCACGCCGAAGGCGGTGGCGAGGGAGGCGTCGTCGGTCTGCTCGCCCTTGACGATCTCCAGGAGCGGCAGGACGGCGACCGGGTTGAAGAAGTGGAAGCCGACCACGCGCTCCGGGTGCTGGAGCTTGGACGCCATCTCGGAGACCGACAGCGAGGAGGTGTTGGTGGCGAGGATCGCGTGCGCCGGGGCGACCGCCTCGACCTCCGCGAACACCTTCTGCTTGACGGACATCTCCTCGAACACGGCCTCGATGATGAAGTCCGCGTCCGCGAAGCCCTCGGCCTTGTCGAGGACACCGGAGACCAGGCCCTTGAGACGGTTGGCCTTGTCCTGGTTGATGCGGCCCTTGCCGAGCAGCTTCTCGATCTCGCCGTGGACGTAGCCGACGCCCTTGTCCACGCGCTCCTGGTCGATGTCGGTCAGGACGACCGGCACCTCCAGGCGGCGCAGGAAGAGCAGGGCCAGCTGGGAGGCCATCAGACCGGCGCCGACGACGCCGACCTTGGTGACCGGGCGGGCCAGGGACTTGTCCGGGGCGCCGGCGGGGCGCTTGCCGCGCTTCTGCACCAGGTTGAAGGCGTAGATGCCGGAGCGGAGCTCGCCGCCCATGATCAGGTCCGCGAGGGCCTGGTCCTCGGCGTCGAAGCCCTTCTGGAGGTCGCCGTCCTTGGCGGCCTCGATGATCGCGAGGGCGCGGTAGGCGGCCGGGGCGGCGCCGTGCACCTTGGAGTCGGCGATCGCGCGGCCCTTGGCGACGGCGGCGTCCCAGCCCTCGCCCCGGTCGATCTCCGGGCGCTCGACGGTCACGGTGCCGTTGAGGACACCGGCGGTCCAGACGAGCGACTGCTCCAGGAAGTCGGCGCCCTCGAAGATGGCGTCGGCGATGCCGAGCTCGAAGACCTGCTTGCCCTTGAGCTGGCGGTTCTGGTTGAGCGAGTTCTCGATGATGACCTGGACGGCCTTCTCGGCGCCGATCAGGTTCGGGAGGATCGCGCAGCCGCCCCAGCCGGGCACCAGGCCGAGGAAGACCTCGGGGAGCGAGAAGGCCGGGAGGGCCTTCGACACGGTGCGGTAGGTGCAGTGCAGACCGACCTCGACGCCGCCGCCCATGGCCGCGCCGTTGTAGTACGCGAAGGTCGGCACGGCGAGCGCGGAGAGCCGCTTGAAGACGTCGTGGCCGCCCTTGCCGATGGCGAGCGCCTCGTCGTGCTTCTTCAGAAGCTCGACGCCCTTGAGGTCGGCGCCGACCGCGAAGATGAACGGCTTGCCGGTGAGGCCGACGGCGACGATCTCGCCGTTGGCGGCCTCGGCCTCGACCTGGTCGATCGCCGTGTTCAGGTTGGCGAGGGACTGCGGGCCGAAGGTGGTCGGCTTGGTGTGGTCGAAGCCGTTGTCCAGGGTGATGAGCGCGAACCGGCCGGCCCCGAAGGGCAGCTCGAAGTGGCGCACGTGGGCCTGGGTGACGACCTCGTCGGGGAAGAGCTCGGCGGCGCCCTTCAGAAGCTCGGCGGTGGTGCTCACTTGCCCTCCCAGTGGGGGTTCTCCCAGATGACCGTCGCGCCCATGCCGAAGCCGACGCACATGGTGGTGAGGCCGTAGCGGACCTCGGGCTGCTCCTCGAACTGGCGGGCCAGCTGCGTCATCAGACGGACGCCGGAGGAGGCCAGCGGGTGACCGAACGCGATGGCGCCGCCGTACTGGTTGACGCGCGCGTCGTCGTCGGCGATGCCGTAGTGGTCGAGGAAGGCGAGGACCTGGACGGCGAACGCCTCGTTGATCTCGAACAGGTTGATGTCGTCGATCGTCAGACCGGCCTTGGCCAGGGCCTTCTCGGTGGCCGGGATCGGGCCGTAGCCCATGACCTCCGGCTCGACGCCGGCGAAGGCGTACGAGACCAGGCGCATCTTGACCGGGAGGCCGTTCTCGCGGGCGAACTCCTCGGAGGCGATGATCGAGGCGGTGGCGCCGTCGTTCAGGCCGGCCGCGTTGCCCGCGGTGACGTTGCCGTGGACGCGGAACGGCGTCTTCAGGCCCGCCAGGGACTCCAGCGTGGTGCCCGGGCGCATCGGCTCGTCGGCGGTGACCAGGCCCCAGCCGGTCTCGCCGGCGGCGGCGTCGGTGCGCCGCACCGAGATCGGCACCAGGTCCTGCTGGATCTTGCCGTCGGCGTACGCCTTGGCGGCCTTCTCCTGCGAGCGCACGGCGTACTCGTCGGCGCGCTGCTTGGTGATGTGCGGGTAGCGGTCGTGCAGGTTCTCGGCGGTCATGCCCATGAAGAGGGCGGACTCGTCGACCAGCTTCTCGCTGACGAACCGCGGGTTCGGGTCGACGCCCTCGCCCATGGGGTGACGGCCCATGTGCTCGACGCCACCGGCGATGACGGCGTCGTACGCGCCGAAGGCGATCGAACCGGCGACCGAGGTCACGGCGGTCAGCGCACCGGCGCACATGCGGTCGATGGAGTAGCCCGGCACGGACTGCGGCAGCCCGGCGAGGATGCCGGCGGTACGGCCGAGGGTGAGGCCCTGGTCGCCGATCTGGGTGGTCGCGGCGATCGCGACCTCGTCGATCTTCGCCGGGTCGAGGGCCGGGTTGCGGCGCAGCAGCTCCCGGATGGCCTTCACGACGAGGTCGTCGGCGCGGGTCTCGTGGTAGATGCCCTTCGGGCCCGCCTTGCCGAACGGGGTGCGGACGCCGTCGACGAAGACGACGTCCCTGACGGTACGAGGCACGATGGCTCTCCTCCAGGTGCGGGACGGCACTGCTGCGGCGCACCACTAAGCGTGCGCTTGCTTCCCCCATGCTACTTGTGGGTAACCAAGCTGCCCACCCCCTGAGGGGCAAGCGGTGAAGGTCACATCCGGGCAGGGCGCGCGCCCCCTGCGCGCGCCCGTCCGATCGGAGGGTTCCACAACCCGATGGGCCCAGACGGGAAGCCGTGCCGTGGCGCGGCCTCCGGGGCGAACGGAGGCTGGCCGGGGCCGCGGCGCGAACGCCCCGGCGCCACCCACACAGAAGGGACCCCCATGCCCGTCGTCACCACCGATCACAAGGTCACCCACACATCCAGCGTCCCGGCGAACAAGGACGAGGTCGTCAAGCTGTTCGTGCGGGAGCGGAACGGCACGCCCCCGGGGCAGCCGCGCAAGCCGGTCCTGATGCTCCACGGCCGGAGCGTCCCGGTGCTCGCGGGCTGCGACCTCCAGTACAAGACGTACAGCTGGGCCGAGGCGCTGGCGAAGGCCGGCTACGACGTCTTCCTGATGGACCTCCAGGGGTCCGGTCTGTCGCCGCGCCCGAAGATGGACGACCCGCACAACGTCAACCCGGCCCAGCAGCAGCTGCTGACCCCGCGGCCGCCGGGATTCACGCCCGGCCCACCGAGCTACCCGTACCAGCTGACCAACTCGGACAGCGACCGGCACGAGCTGGACACCGTCGTGAAGTTCGTCCTGGAGGAGAGCGGGGCCTCGAAGCTCGCCTTCATCGGCTGGTCGGCCGCCGCCTTCCACATGGGGCCGTACGCGATCGCCCACCCCGACAAGGTCGAGAGCCTGTTCCTGCTGGCCCCGATCTTCCCGCCCGACGGCTCCTCCACCCCGCCGTCCCCGCTGCCGCAGCCGGGCTTCCCGATGTTCATCGGCGGGAAGACCGGCTTCGTCAGGGGTCTGGACAACGAGGTGCACTGCGTCGACCAGCGCGAACCCGGCGTCGCCGACGCGGCATGGGACGCGATCATGAAGTGCGACCCGATCGGCAGCACCTGGGGGCCGCCCACCGGGTTCAACCGGATCAGGAACTTCGTCAGGTGGGGCTGGAACAGGACCACCGCGGCGAAGGGCGGCGTGCTCGGCGGCAGCGTGCCGGTGCTCATCGTGTACGGGGACAACGACACCCAGGCGAACACCTCGCCGCACAACCCCGACCCGGAGCTCAACTTCTCCGTGCCCGACCTCTACGACGCCATCGCGGGCCCCCACAAGCTCATGGTCAAGCTGGCCTGCGCCGGCCACTCGGTGGTGTGGGAGATGCAGCACAAGAACCTGCACAACCTCTCGAAGCACTGGCTCGACCACCTCAAGGTCGACGGCAAGACCCAGGGCGTCTTCGACATGGACCCCGACGGCATCCTCAGCCCGGCCCCGTAGGGACCGGCCGCGGGAGAGGGGAGAGCCCCCGGCGCCGTCCCGGGCGCCGGGGGCTCTTCCGGCAGGGCTACGCGCCCGCCGACAGCGCCGTCACCAGGAGCGGCGTCACCAGTTCGACCTGCCAGGGCCGGGCGCCGTGGGTGGTGAGGGCGGCGGCGACCGTGTCCGGGGTGGGCGGGGCCGGAGGCTCCCAGCAGATGCGGCGGACGGTGTCCGGGGTGATCAGGTTCTCCTGCGGGAGGTTCAGCTCCTCGGCGAGGGCCGTGACGCCGGCCCGGGCGGCCGAGAGGCGGGCGGCGGCCGCCGGGTCCTTGTCGGCCCACGCGCGCGGCGGGGGCGGCCCGGCCACCTGGGCGCCGGGCTGCGGCAGCTCGTTCTCGGGGAGGGCGCGGGCGCGGTCCACGGCGGCCTGCCACTGCTCCAGCTGGCGCCGGCCCATCCGGTGGCCGAAACCGGGCAGGGCGGTGAGCGCGGCGACGTTCACCGGGACGGCGAGCGCCGCCTCGACGATCGCCGCGTCGCTGAGCACCTTGCCGGGGGAGACGTCACGCCGCTGGGCGACCCGGTCGCGGGCCGTCCACAGTTCGCGGACCACCGCCATCTGGCGGCGGCGGCGCACCTTGTGCATGCCGGAGGTACGGCGCCAGGGGTCCTTGCGCGGCGGGGCGGGCGGGGCGGCGGCGATGGCGTCGAACTCCTCGCGGGCCCACTCCAGCTTCCCCTGCCGGTCCAGCTCCTTCTCCAGCGCGTCGCGCAGGTCGACCAGGAGCTCGACGTCCAGGGCCGCATAGCGCAGCCAGGGCTCGGGGAGGGGGCGGGTGGACCAGTCGACCGCCGAGTGGCCCTTCTCCAGGGCGTAGCCGAGGACGGACTCGACCATCGCGCCGAGGCCGACCCGGGGGAAGCCGGCGAGCCGGCCGGCCAGCTCGGTGTCGAAGAGCGAGGAGGGGCGCATGCCTATGTCGCGGAGGCAGGGCAGGTCCTGGGTGGCCGCGTGCAGGATCCACTCGGTGCCGTCGAGGGCCGCTCCGAGGCCGGAGAGGTCGGGGCAGCCGACCGGGTCGATCAGTGCGGTGCCCGCGCCCTCGCGGCGGAGCTGGACGAGGTAGGCGCGCTGGCCGTAGCGGTAGCCGGAGGCGCGCTCGGCGTCGACGGCGACGGGCCCGCGCCCGGCGGCGAAGGCGGCGATCACCTCGGCGAGGGCCTGCTCGCTCGCGACGACCGGCGGGATGCCCTCACGGGGCTCCAGCAACGGGATCGGAAGCCCATTCGCAGGGACGTTTTCGTCCGGGGGGCCGCCCCCGGTGGTGCGCAGTGCGGTGTCTGCTGCGGTCTCTTGGGCGTCGGTCACCTGTCAAGGGTATCCGCCGACGGCAAGCGCCTGCCGACGGAACGTTCCGTCGGCAGGCGCCGCGTTTCCGTCACCGCCGTGTCAGTGGATGATCCCGGTCCGCAGGGCCACGGCGACCATGCCGGCCCGGTCGCCGGTGCCCAGCTTGCGGGCGATCCGGGCGAGGTGGCTCTTCACGGTGAGCGCGGAGAGTCCCATGGAGACGCCGATGGCCTTGTTGGACTGGCCCTCGGCGACCAGGCGGAGGACCTCCACCTCGCGGCCGGAGAGCTCGCGGTAGCCGCCCGGGTGGCTCGGGGCACCCGGGGGGCGGCGGTGGCCGAGCCGGGCGGCCGCGGCGCCGATGGGCGCGGCGCCGGGGCGCGTCGGGTGGCCGATATTGGTCCGCGTGCCGGTGACGACGTAACCCTTCACGCCGCCGGCGAGGGCGTTGCGCACCGCGCCGATGTCGTCGGCGGCCGAGAGGGCGAGGCCGTTGGGCCAGCCGGCGGCGCGGGTCTCGGACAGCAGGGTGAGGCCGCTGCCGTCGGGAAGGTGGACGTCGGCCACGCAGATGTCGCGCGGGTTGCCGACGCGGGGACGGGCCTCCGCGATGGACGACGCCTCGATCACGTCGCGTACGCCGAGCGCCCACAGGTGGCGGGTGACGGTGGAGCGGACGCGCGGGTCGGCCACGACGACCATGGCCGTCGGCTTGTTCGGGCGGTAGGCGACCAGGCTAGCGGGCTGCTCGAGCAGAACGGACACTCGGCCTCCTGGGGGGAAGGTGCGGGACGGAGCCGGCTCGGGGAAGAAGCCGGGGGCGAACCCGTGCTCTGAAGGGGTCAATGACTCCTTCGGCAGCAGGGCCGCCCGCCTTTAGGGAAAGATCACGATTTAGTGAGTAACAATTGGGGCAATTCGGACGCGCGATCGATCATCCTACGAGCGGCCCCCGTTCCCTCACCCCCACGGGGGACCCCTGTACGAACGCGAGAAGGGGCCCCGAAGGGCCCCTCGCACACCCGGTCCGGACCGCGGGGTCAGGCGCCCTGCGGTCCGCGCCGCTGGGGCAGCGAGACGACCCCCGCCCCCGACACCGTCCCCGCCGGACCCGTCGCCCCCGTCGGGCCGGTCGCCCCCGGCGGATCGGCCGGGGCCGGCGGCAGGCCCGCGATCTGGCAGAGCAGGTCCGACCAGGCCGCCAGGTGCGCCGCGGTGTCCGGCACCCCGCCGAGCCCTTCCCGGGGCGTCCAGGACGCCCGGATCTCGATCTGGGTGGCCGGCCGGCGCTCCGCGAGCCCCCCGAAGTAGTGCGAGCCCGCCATGGTCACGGTCCCGCTCGCCTCCCCGTACGCGAGACCGCGCGCCTCCAGCGCCCCGGTCAGCCAGGACCAGCACACCTCCGGCAGCAGCGGGTCCGCCGCCATCTCCGGCTCCAGCTCCGCCCGCACCAGCGTCACCAGCCGGAAGGTGCCCTTCCACGCCTCGTGGCCCGCCGGGTCGTGCAGCAGCACCAGGCGCCCGTCCGCGAGGTCCTCCTCGCCGTCGACGACCGCCGCCTCCACCGCGTACGCGTACGGCGCGAGCCGCTGCGGCGGGCGGGTCGCCTCGATCTCCATCTCGGACCGCAGCCGCGCCGTCCGGAGGGCGTCCACCGCCCTCCGGAACGCCGTCGGCACCGGGGTCCCCGCCGTACTGTCCGCCTTGTCGCCCGTCCCTCGAATGCCGTCGGAATGATCGGAGAAATGTCCCTGAGCCGCAGCCATGCGGGGAAGAGTAGGCGGAACGGGGCCGCCATGCGGGGAGGGACACCCGCCCGGCACGAGCGGCTTCCGGCCACATGCGAAGATTTGGGCGTGAGTGCCATGGACAGCCCGACGGGCCAGCAGACGAAGCAGCAGTCGCGGACGTACGACTCCGCGTTCCTCAAGGCGTGCCGGCGTGAGCCCGTGCCCCACACCCCCGTCTGGTTCATGCGTCAGGCCGGGCGGTCGCTCCCCGAGTACCTGAAGGTCCGCGAGGGCATCCCCATGCTGGAGTCCTGCATGCGGCCCGAGCTGGTCAAGGAGATCACGCTCCAGCCGGTCCGCCGCCACAAGGTCGACGCCGCCATCTTCTTCAGCGACATCGTCGTCCCGCTCAAGGCCATCGGCGTCGACCTCGACATCAAGCCCGGCGTGGGCCCCGTCGTCGCCGAGCCGATCCGCACCCGCGCCGACCTCGACCGGCTGCGCGACCTCACCCCGGACGACGTCCGATACGTCACCGAGGCCATCGGCATGCTCACCGAGGAGCTCGGCGACACCCCGCTGATCGGTTTCGCCGGCGCGCCCTTCACCCTCGCGAGCTACCTCGTCGAGGGCGGCCCCTCCCGCAACCACGAGCACACCAAGGCGCTCATGTACGGCGACCCGCAGCTCTGGGCCGACCTGCTCGACCGCCTCGCCGAGATCACCTCCGCCTTCCTCAGGGTGCAGATCGAGGCCGGCGCCTCCGCGATCCAGCTCTTCGACTCCTGGGTCGGCGCCCTCGCCCCCGCCGACTACCGCCGCTCGATCCTCCCGGCCTCCGCCAAGGTCTTCGACGCGGTCGCCGGCTACGGCGTCCCCCGCATCCACTTCGGCGTCGGCACCGGCGAGCTCCTCGGCCTCATGGGCGAGGCCGGCGCGGACGTCGTCGGCGTCGACTGGCGCGTCCCGCTCGACGAGGCCGCCCGCCGCGTCGGCCCCGGCAAGGCGCTCCAGGGCAACCTCGACCCGGCCGTCCTCTTCGCCGCCACCGAGGTCGTCGAGGCCAAGACCGACGAGGTGCTGGCCGCCGCGAAGGATCTGGAGGGGCACGTCTTCAACCTGGGTCACGGCGTCATGCCGTCGATGGACCCGGACGCCCTGACGCGGCTGGTCGAGTACGTGCACACGCGGACGGCCCGCTGAGCGCGAGCCGTCCGCGGGGCGGTGCCGGGTGGGGTCAGTACTCGCAGTTGACCGGCGGGTTGCCCGTGGTCACCCGGCAGACGTCGAAGCCGTCGCCGCCGTTGGTGGTGCCGTCGCTGACGTTGACCTTGACGTAGTCGTTGCCGAGGTTCCCGCGCACGGCGCCGCCGGAGGCCAGCAGGCCGTCGACGACGAGGTAGTCCGAGTCCTCGTTGCCGGCGATGACGCCGCTGACCACGACGTCCGACCGCGAGGTGATGTAGTCGCGGCCCGCTCCGCCGGTGACGGTGCCGGCGGTCGGGCCGGTCAGCACGATGTAGTCACGGCCGCCGAGGCCGTTCACGGTGTGGCCGGGGTCCACCGAGGAGCACTCGATGAAGTCGTCCCCGGCGGTGCCGTTGACCGTCGGGCCCGAGGCGGGGACGCCGTTGACGCGGCAGACCGTCGCCGCGTGGGCGGGCGTGGCGGTCAGGGCGAGCGGGGCGATGACGAGGGAGGCGGCGCAGAGCGCACGCGCGGCATGTCTGATCATATGAAGAGTCACGCACGGTGATGTATCGCATGCAACCCGTCACCGCGCGTGACTCTGCCGCTCGGGTCATCCGGCCGCCCGAACGGCCGCCACCGCCTTCCGGGCCGCCACCAGCACCGGGTCCCACACCGGGGAGAACGGCGGCGCGTACCCCAGGTCGAGCGCGGTCATCTGCTCCACCGTCATCCGGGCCGTCAGCGCCACCGCCGCGACGTCCACCCGCTTCGCCGCCCCCTCCCGGCCCACGATCTGCACCCCGAGCAGCCGCCCGGTCCGCCGCTCGGCCAGCATCTTCACCGTCATCGGCGCCGCCCCCGGGTAGTACCCGGCCCGGCTCGTCGACTCCACCGTCACCGTCACGAACCGCAGCCCCACCTCCCGGGCGTCCTTCTCCCGCAGCCCGGTCCTGGCGATCTCCAGGTCGCAGACCTTCGACACCGCCGTCCCCACCACCCCCGGGAAGGTCGCGTAGTCGCCGCCCACGTTCGCGCCGATGACCTGCCCCTGCTTGTTGGCGTGGGTGCCCAGCGGCACGTGCCGCTCCCGCCCCGACACCAGGTCCAGGACCTCCACGCAGTCACCGCCCGCCCACACGTTCCCGTGCCCCCGCACCCGCATCGCCAGGTCGGTCAGCAGCCCGCCGTGCGCGCCGAGCGGCAGCCCCGCCGCCTCCGCCAGCGAGGTCTCCGGCACCACGCCGGTACCGAGCACCACCACGTCCGCGGGGTACTCGTCCGCGTCCGTCGCCACCGCCCGGACCCTGCCGTCGTCGCCGGTGAGGATCTTCGTCACCGGCGACGAGCCCACCGTACGGATCCCGAGCCCGTCCATCGCCCGGTGCACAAGGCGTCCCATGTCCGGGTCGAGCGTCGCCATCGGCTGCTCGCCGCGGTTGAGGACCGTCACCTCGTAGCCCCGGTTCAGCAGCGCCTCGGCCATCTCCACGCCGATGTACCCGGCGCCGACGACCACCGCCCGCCGCCCCGCCGTCCCGGCGAGCGAGTCCAGCAGCGCCTGCCCGTCCTCCAGGGTCTGCACCCCGTGCACGCCGGCCGCGTCGATCCCCGGCACCGCCGGCCGGGCCGGGCGCGCCCCGGTCGCGATCACCAGCTTGTCGAAGCCCGTCCACGCCTCCGTACCGGCCGCCAGGTCCCTGGCCAGAACCCGCTGTCCGGCGAGGTCGATCTCCGTCACCTCGGTCCGGGTCCGCAGGTCGATCCCGCGCGCCCGGTGTTCCTCGGGGGAGCGGGCGATCAGCTCCCCGCGCCCGGTCACGTCCCCGCCCACCCAGTACGGGATGCCGCAGGCCGAGTACGAGGAGAACCGGCCCCGCTCGAAGGCCGTGATCTCCAGCTCGTCCGGCCCCTTGAGCCTGCGCGCCTGCGACGCGGCGGACATGCCCGCCGCGTCGCCCCCGATGACCACCAGTCGTTCGCTCATGCGCCCACGCTACGGCGCGGAGCCCTCCGCGTCCGGTGCTCCGGCGGGCTGTCCGTCGGGCGCCTCGTCGGGCAGCGGGAGCCCGGCCGCGTTCGTCCGCGCCGCCTGCCCCGGTACGGCGGCGGGGACGGGCGCGGGCCGGGGTGCCGGGGCGGCGGCACGGGCCCGGCGGCGCGGGCGGACGCCCCAGCGCCAGACCGCGTACGCGGCCAGTGCGGCCGCCAGCCACGGCGCGAGCGCCGCGAGCACCACCAGGGTCCAGGCGACCACGGCGACCAGCGCGTTCCAGCCGCCCGACAGGGCGTCGCCGACCGCCGGGCGGCTGTCGTCGGTCCGCTCGTCCTCGACGGTGACCCGCGCCTTCTCGCTCAGGCTCACCGTGATCGTCGCCAGCGAGGTCCGGTCCTTCAGGGACGCCTGCTGGGCGAGCAGCGCCTCCAGATCGGCCTGCCGCCGGCTCAGCTCGCCCTCCAGCGTGACCACGTCGGTCAGCCGCTCGGCCCGGTCCATCAGCGCCCGCACCCGGGCCACGCTCGCCCGCTGGGTGGCGATCCGGCTCTCCACGTCCACCACCTGGTCGGTGACGTCCTGCGCCTCCGCCTTGCGGGCCAGCAGCTTCCCGGTGCCGGCCAGCTCGGCGAGGACCCGGTCGTACCGGTCCTGCGGCACTCGCAGCACCATGGTGGAGTGGTCGTACTCGTCGTCGACGCGCTCGGTCGTCTCCGACTCCACCCGGCCGCCCGCCGCCGTCGCCACGGCCCGCACCCGGTCGGCGGTCTCCGCCACCCGCTCGACCTCCACCGACAGCGAGGCCGTACGGATCACGTGCTGTGCGGCGGGCGCCCGCGACCCGCCCGGCTTCGCCGTGCCCGGCTTCGCGTCCGCCTCCGCGCCCGAGGAGCCGCCCGTGGCGCCGCCCGTGGCGCCGCCCGTCGTGCCGTCCGCCGCCCCCTTGTGGTCGAGCTCGCCCTGCGCGGCGGACCCCTTGGCGTCACCGCCCGAGTCCGCGGAGCCCGCGCCGCAGCCCGCCGTCAGCGCCAGCGAGGCGGCGAGCAGCAGCGCCGCCCCCGCTCTGCCGCGCCGTGCCGTCCTTGTCGTCCTGTCCGAAATGTGCACCGAGCCCCCCAGGGTCGCCGGAACCGATGCTCCTAGGACGTGCGGGACCCGCCCCGGGTTTGCGTTCCCCGGTAGCGATGCGGTCACGGTCCGGCCTCGGAACGGGGCGGCGCGGGCGATTTGAGAGAGTGGTCCCATGAACGCGGACACCTCGGGACCCCACGCCGGACCTCACGCCGTCGTCGTCGGCGGCGGCATCACCGGCCTCGCCGCCGCCCGCCGGCTCCTCGCCGCCGGAGCGCGCGTCACCCTCCTGGAGGCCGGCGGCCGGCTGGGCGGCAAGCTCCTCGCCGGGGAGATCGCCGGCGCCCCCGTGGACCTCGGCGCCGAGTCGCTGCTCGCCCGCCGCCCCGAGGCCGTCGCCCTCGCCGAGGCGGTCGGCCTCGGCGACCGGCTCCGGGCCCCCGGCACCACCACCGCCTCCGTCTGGTCCCGGGGCCGTCTCGTCCCGATGCCCAAGGGCCACGTCATGGGCGTCCCCGGCGACGCCGGAGCCGTCGCCGGCCTCCTCTCCGCGGAGGCGCTGCGCAGGATCGGCCGGGACCTGGAGCTGCCGCCCACCGAGCCGGGCGACGACGTCGCCATCGGCGCGTACGTCGCCGAGCGCATGGGTCACGAGGTCGTCGACCGGCTCGTCGAACCGCTCCTCGGCGGCGTCTACGCCGGCGACGCCTACCGCATCTCGATGCGGGCCGCCGTCCCCGCCCTCTTCGAGGCCGCCCGCCGCCACCCCACCCTCACCGCGGCCGTCCGCGCCGTCCAGGCCGCCGGCGCCGCCGTCCCCGCCGACGCGGCGGGCGCGGCCACCGGCCTCGGCGGGTCCGTCTTCGCCGGCCTCGACGGCGGCGTCGGCACCCTCCCCGGCGCGGTCGCCGACGCCGTCCGCGCCGCCGGCGGCACGATCCTCACCGACACCCCCGCGACCGGGCTGCTGCAGGCCGGGGCCGGCTGGCGGGTCGTCACCCCGGAGCGGACCCTCGACGCGGACGCCGTCGTCCTCGCCGCCCCCGCGCCCGTCGCCGCCCGCCTCCTCGGCGGCCTCGCCCCCGAGGCGGCCGCGCTCCTCGACGCGATCGCGTACGCCTCCATGGCCCTGGTGACGTTCGCCTTCCGCCGCGCGGACCTGCCGGAGCTGCCCGGCTCCGGCTTCCTCGTGCCGCCCGTCGACGGCCACACCATCAAGGCGTCCACCTTCTCCAGCCAGAAGTGGCGCTGGGTCGGCGAGGCCGCCCCCGAGCTCTTCGTGCTCCGCACCTCCGTCGGCCGGCACGGCGAGGAGGCGTGGCTGCACCGGGACGACGAGGACCTGGTCGCCGCCTCCCTCAAGGACCTCGGCGCCGCCACCGGGCTCGCCGCCCGCCCCGTCGCCACCACCGTCACCCGCTGGACCGACGGCCTGCCCCAGTACCCGGTCGGCCACCTGGACCGCGTCGCCCGGGCCCGTACCGCCCTCGCCGGGCTGCCCGGACTGCGCCTCGCCGGGGCCGCGTACGACGGCGTCGGCATCCCCGCCTGCGTCGCCTCGGCGCACCGCGCGGCCGACGCCGTCGCGGACGAGATCATCGCCACGCCGGAAACGGGGCACCCCGGTGCGGGGCACTCCTCGTGACGGGCGAGAATAGGCGTATGAGTGCGCCCGAAAAGATCCCGAACGCCGGTAAGAAGGCGAAGGACCTCAACGAGGTCATCCGCTACACCCTGTGGTCCGTCTTCAAGCTGCGCGACGTCCTGCCCGCCGACCGAGCCGGCTACGCCGACGAGGTCCAGGAGCTGTTCGACCAGCTCGCGGCCAAGGACATCACCGTCCGCGGCACGTACGACCTCTCCGGTCTGCGCGCCGACGCCGACGTCATGATCTGGTGGCACGCCGAGACGAGCGACGAGCTCCAGGCGGCGTACAACCTCTTCCGCCGTACGAGGCTGGGCCGCGCCCTGGAGCCGGTCTGGTCGAACATGGCGCTGCACCGCCCGGCCGAGTTCAACAAGTCGCACATCCCGGCGTTCCTCGCCGACGAGACCCCGCGCGACTACGTCTCGGTCTACCCCTTCGTCCGCTCCTACGACTGGTACCTGCTGCCGGACGAGGACCGCCGCCGGATGCTCGCCGACCACGGCAAGATGGCCCGCGGCTTCCCGGACGTCCGGGCCAACACGGTCGCCTCCTTCTCGCTCGGCGACTACGAGTGGCTGCTCGCCTTCGAGGCCGACGAGCTGCACCGCATCGTCGACCTCATGCGCCACCTGCGCGCCTCCGAGGCGCGGATGCACGTCCGCGAGGAGGTCCCCTTCTACACCGGCCGCCGCAAGAGCGTCGCGGACCTGGTGGCGGGCCTGGCCTGACGGCCGCCCCACGACCTGGCGGCGCCCCGGCTCCCAGCCGGGGCGTCCGCCCCTCGACCCGGAAGATCAGACGGCCGCCACGCCATGGCCGGCCGCTCCAGCGACACCGGGTCCGGCACCGGGTGCGGCGCGCGCGAGCGCGCCGCACCGGCGTCCCTTCCTCTCAGGGCCCGCCCAGCGCGGCCCGCAGCTCCGGTTCGAGCACCACCGGCCCCCGGGTGGCGAGCGCGGTGAGCGGATCCTCCGCCGACAGCCCGGCGAGCAGCCGCTGACCGGCGTGCGAGGCCCACCGGCCGCGCGGATGCCCGCCGATCGCCCAGCAGAGCCCCGAGGCCGTCAGCGGCAGCGCGAACCCGGCGAGTGCCGCGGCCCGCTCGGCCTCCGCCGCCAGCGGCACGGACACCGCCCCGAGCGCCAGCGCCAGCCACCAGGACCCGCGCACCGCCCGCAGCCCGGCCGCGACCTCCCGCCGGCCCGCCCCCGGCACCGCGAGCCCCCGCTCCACGAGCCCGTCCTCGATCCGGCGTACGCACGCGGCGGCGGCGACCGCGGGGCGCAGCCGCGGCACCGGCGCCTGGCCGTCCGGCCCGATCGCGCCGAGCACCGCCCGCTCCAGCTCGTCCCCGCCGCCGGAGCCCTCGACGACCGTGGCCCAGCCGGTGTGCGCGAGCAGCAGCCGCCGCGCCCGGTGCATCGAGACCAGTGTCAGATCGGTGACCCGGCCCGGCCCGCCGGCGAGGAACGCGGCCTCGCCCAGGGTGAGTTCGCCCTCCCCGGCCGCCAGGGCGCCGGGCCCGCCGGCGGCGACCGCGGCCCGGCAGAGCCGGGCGCAGGCGACGGCGGTCACGACGCACGTGACGAGGAGCAGCGGGATCCAGACCATGATCGAGTTGTACGGCAGGACCGCCGGTCCCGCCACCCGAACGGCTCAGCCGCCGCCCCCTCCGCAGGAGGAGCCGCCTCCGCCGCACGAGGACGACGAGGAACCGCACGAGGACGACGACGAGCCGCAGGAGGACGAGGACGAGCCGCACGACGAGGAGGACCCGCAGGACGAGGACGAGCAGGACGAGCCGCCCGACCCGGAGTCCGAGCCCCAGCCGTCCCCGCCGCCGGTGGCCGCCCCCGCGCACCACAGGACGACGGCCGCGGCGGCGGTGGTGTCGGAGTGGTGCGACGACGACCCGGTACGGCTCCGGCCGCCGCGGAACGAACCGTCGGGCCGGGCCGCGTCCCGCAGCCGCTCCCCCAGGTCGCGGTCGGGCAGCGCCCGGATCCCGCCGAGGGCGACGGTGTTGACGCCGCCGTAGCCGTACGCGCTCCGGTAGGCGGCGAGCGCGGCGAGCCCCGCCGTGCTGACCTGCCGGGTGTAGGTGGTGCCGCAGACCAGGGCGGTGACGAGGCAGACGAAGAAGAGCGGCAGGAGCTTCACGACGAACGGCACGGTGGGCCCGTCCACCGCGAACTCGACGACGGTGGCCGCGATGCCGACCGGGAACAGCAGGACGGCGCCCACGACGAGACCGACGCACCAGCGCCGCAGGGCGCGGCGGGGGCCCGGCAGGGTCACCAGTCCCCGCCCGGCGAGCGCGTCCCCGATCTCCTGCACCGCCGGGTGGGTCATCACCCCGAGGCGCAGCCCGCGCAGCGAGCCGCTCGGGGCGGCCGCGTGGGTGTCGAGGACGGCCCGCTCCACCGGGTCGTGGGCGATCCGGTGGACGACCGCGACGACCCCGGGGCCGCCGATGACGATCCGGCCGTCCAGGTGCATGGCGGCGAGCGCCGTGTCGGCGACCCGGCCGGGGCCGCCGCCGAGGAACGCGGCCTCGTAGACGTCGTGGAGCGGTCCGCCGCCCCCGCCCCGGATGTGGCGGGCCAGCACGAACAGCCGGACGAGCACGGCTGCGGCGGCGAGGTGGAGCGCCAGGAGGAGCAGGTCCATGACGGTCACCGCCCCCCGAACACGCGCCGGGCGGCACGCGCCACCCGGCCGGCCGGCCGGGTCTCGGTCCGCTCCCGCCACCAGCGGGTCAGCTCCCGCCGCTCGGGCCGCTGTTCGTCGAGGAGCAGCCCCTCGACGAAGTCGAGCGCGTCCCGCCGGTAGCTGCCCGGCATGGGCCGGCTGCGGGCGTAGGCGAGGAACGCGGGCCGGAACTCCGCGCCGAGGATCCTCGGCAGCTCGGGCGCGATCCGCGCCACGACGGAGGCCCGCTTGGCGGCGAGCGCCCGGCTCTGCACGCGCATCCGCCGCACGTCGAAGCCCTCGGGCACCGGAGTCCCCGCGACCAGCGCCGACAGCACCGCCGCCTGCGCGACCCCGACCCGCTGCCGCGCGGCGGCGTCCGCGGAGGGCGCGGCTCTCGTGACGGCGGCCTCGGGCCGCGCCAGAACAGCCACCGGACCGGCCGCCGGACCGGCCACCGGACCGGTCGGCGGGCCAGCCACCGGACCGGCCGCCGGACCGGCCACCGGACCGGCCACCGGACCGGCCGCCGGACCGGCCGCCGGACCGGTCGGCGCGGCGGGAGCCGGCCGGGCGGTCGGCATCGGGCCGCCCGAGACACGGGCGCCGGCGCCGATGTGCAGGGCGTCGCCGCCGGTGAGGGCGCGGCCGGCGCGCAGGGCGGCGGCACCGGCGCCGTGGCGGGCGGCGAGCGGGCCGGACGGGGCCGGGGCGCGCCGGGCCGCCGTCACCGTGGAACGGATCGCGGCGAGTTCGGCGGCCAGCTCATCCGCCGCCGGGAAGTGGTCGTCGCGCTCCAGGAGGACGCCCGGCGGGGCGACCCGGCCGGCGAGGTCGGCCAGGATGTCCAGGACCGGCGCCGGGACCGGGTGGGCGTGGGTGTCGTGCCAGACCCCGTCCCGCTCGACACCGCCCGCCACGTGCACGTACGCGATGGCCTCCACCGGCAGTTCGGCGAGGGCCCGCGCCGGGTCCTCGCCCCGGTTGCGGTGGTTGGTGTGCAGGTTGGCGACGTCGATGAGGAGTCGCACCCCCGTGCGCTCCACCAGCTCCGCCAGGAACCGCCCCTCCGACAGCTCCTCGTCCGGCCAGGAGAACAGCGCGGCGATGTTCTCCAGCGCCAGCGGCACCGGCAGGGACTCCTGCGCGATGCGCACGTTCTCGCAGAGCACGTCCAGGGCGTCCCGGGTGCGCGGGACCGGCAGCAGGTGCCCGGCCTCCAGCGGCGGCGTCGCCGTCAGCGGCCCGCCGGCCCGGACGAAGGCGATGTGCTCGGTGACGAGCGGCGCCCCCAGCGCCTCGGCCTTCTCCGCGAGCGCGGCCAGTCGCTCGGGGTCGGGGCGGTCCGCCCCGCCGAGCCCCAGCGACACCCCGTGCGGTACGACGGTGACGCCGCGCGCCCGCAGCCGGGCGAGCGAGTCGGGCAGATGGCCGGCGCACACGTTCTCCGCGACGACCTCCACCCAGTCGACGGGCAGGTCCTCGACCGCGTCCGCGATCTCCGGACGCCAGCCGATGCCGATGCCGAGTTCCGTCATGTCCCCCTCCTTCGGTCCTCAGTCATCCACGTGATGACCCCGGCGGTGCCGGTCGAACCCCGGAGGGAGGAGGTTCAGAGCTTCATTTGAGGTTCCCGGCCACCGGCGCCCCGGGAGCGTCCAGGACGCCGGGGAACGCCGACACCACCGTGGCGCTGCCCGGCGCGATCTCCGTGAAGCCGGCGTCCCGGACGACCGGGAGGCCGCTCGCGGCCAGCGCGGGCCAGTCGGCCTCGGCCGCCGTGCGGACGGCGAGCGGGAAGCCGGCCTCCCGCCAGGCCGTACGGGCGGCCCCGTCCAGCGCCCACCACAGGAGCTGGGCGCCGTGCCCGGCCTGCGCCATCGCCTTGCCCGCCGACATCGCGAGCCCCGGATTGAGCCAGAGCACGGCCGCGCCGTCCGGGACGGGGCCGGGCGCGGCCGGGTCGTCGAGGTCGGTGCCGGAGACCTGGAGCTTGGCCAGCTCCTTGGGCCAGCCGTCGAGGGGCACCGGCGGGAAGACCCGTACCTCCGCCGCCGCGCCGGTCACGGTGATGCCGGGCAGGGCCCCGGCGCGCCGCCACTCCGCGCCGCGCGCCCGCCGGACGACCTTGCGGATGCGGGCGTCCTCCCAGTCGGCGACGGCCCGCGCCCATTCCCCCTCGCCGGCCGCCCGCTCGTCGGTCAGGAGCCGGAGCACGGCCCGGGCCGCGGTCTCCAGGGCGTCCGTACGGGCCGGGGGCGCGTCCTTCTCGATGCGCACCACCAGGGGCAGGACGAACTGCGGCTTGTCGTCCCGGGGATCGGCGCTCGGATCCGTGCGCGGTTCGGTGTTCGGTTCGGTGTCGTGGCTGCTCACGCGGCAAGTCTGCCACCGCGGTCCGACAGCCCGATCGTGTGGCCGCGGCGGTGACGGCGACCGGCGACCTCGCCGGGACGAGCGGCCCGGACGCCCTGCCCGCCGGGGTCCTGGCCGCCACCGCCCGCGCCCTCACCGGGCGGCCGCGCGCCTGGAGTGAGGGCCGGGGCCGGAGCCGTACCGGACCGGGACCGGTACCGGAGTAGCCTCGGTGTCATGACCACGGAATCCGGCGCCTTCTGCACCCCCGAGCCCGCGCCCCGTCCGCCGAAGGCGGCCGAGGGCCCCTACGCGCGGTGCGTGCTGTGCCTGGAGCCGACGGAGTACGCCGCGTCGGTCAAGGGCGTCGTCCTGTGCCCGGTCTGCGAGTGGCAGGAGGCCCAGCGCACCGCCTGCTCCGGCTGACCGGAGGCCCGGCCCCGCCCGCTCAGCCCGCGCGCATCAGCTCGGAGACCTTCACGAAGCGGTAGCCGCGGGCGCGGAGTTCGGGGACGATCCGGCGGATCGCGCGCTCCGTGGCGGGGGCGGCGCTGCGGGTGCAGTGGAGGACGACCAGCGAGCCCGGGCGGACCCCGGAGAGCACCTGCTCCGCCACCGCGTCCGGGTCCTTCGCGAAGGCGTCCCCGCCGACCACGTCCCACTGGACGGCGGTGACCCGGGCCGGGGCGAGCGCGTCCAGCGCGGTGTCGTCGTGACAGCCGCCGGGGAAGCGGAAGTAGGGCACGACGTTGACGGCGCCCGCGTCCCGGAAGGAGTCGAAGGCGCGCCGCACGTCCGCCGCCATGTCCGGCTTCGCCACGGTCGGCAGGCCGTAGCAGGGCTCGGCGAAGGCGTAGTGGCTGTAGGAGTGGTTGGCGATCTCGAAGCGGGGGTCGGTGCCGATGGAGCGGACCTGGTCGGGGTACTCCTCCGCCCAGCGGCCGGTCATGAAGATCGTCGCGTCCACCTTCAGCCGGCGCAGGGTCGCGATGAGCTCCGGGTTGTCGAAGCGCTCGCCGCGCGCCGCCCGGGGGCCCTGGTCGGCGGTCATGTCGGCGTCGAAGGTGAGCGCGACCACCTTCTCGGTACCCCGGCCGGTCCGCCGTTCGTAGACGGGCGTACGCCCCTGGGGCCCGGCCGCCATCGTGGGCGGCGCGGCGGGCGCGGGCTTCGCGGGCTTGGCACCCGGGGCCGCGGTCGGCTCGGCCGTCGCCGCGGCGGAGGTCCGGTCCACGACGGGCGAAGCGGTGTCGGCGCCCCCGCCGCAGCCGACGAGAACGGCGCCGAGCAGACCGAGCGCCGCCACTTTACGTACAGAAATGGTCACGAACGGAAGTTATCCGATCGGATGTGAAGCCCCGCCGTCGGACCCCGGGGCGCGGCGCGCCGCGTCACCCGTCAGGGCTCAGGGCTGCGCGGCTCAGGTCGCGAGCAGCAGCCGCCGGCACTCCGCCACGTCGAAGCCGCCCGCCGGGTACTGCGGGTCCAGCGCCTCCAGATGCTCCAGGAGCAGCGTGCTGACGGCCCAGTTCCGGTACCACTTGCGGTCCGCCGGGACCAGGTACCAGGGCGTGGCGGGGGTCGAGCAGCGCTCCAGCGCCAGCTCGTACGCCTCCTGGTAGGCGGGCCAGCGGGTCCGCTCCTCGATGTCGCCCGGGTCGAACTTCCAGTGCTTCTCCGGGTTGTCCAGGCGCTCCAGGAGGCGGCTGCGCTGCTCCTCGTACGACAGGTGCAGGAAGACCTTCACGACCGTCACGCCCTCGTCGGTGAGCGCGCGCTCGAAGCGTCCGATCTCCTCGTAGCGCCGCTCGACCTCCTCGCGCGGGACCAGCTCGCGGACCCGGGCGATGAGGACGTCCTCGTAGTGCGAGCGGTCGAAGATGCCGATCTCGCCCGGCAGCGGCAGCGCCCGGGTGATCCGCCACAGGAAGGGGTGGGCGCGCTCCTCCGGCGTGGGTGCCTTGAAGGCGTGGATCCGGCAGCCGGAGGGGTTGAGGGTGCCGATGACGTGCTTGACCGTGCCGCCCTTGCCGCTGGTGTCCATGCCCTGGAGGACGAGGAGCACCCGGCGCCGGTCGCCGGCCGTGCTCGACGCGTACAGCCGCTCCTGGAGGCCGGCGAGCCGCGGGCCCAGGAGGGCGGTGGCGGCGCGCCCGGTCGTCTTGCGGTCGGGGCCGCCCTCCGGGGCGCGCGGGGTGGCCCGGGGGTCGTACGCGGAGAGGTCGACGGGCTCGCCCGGCGGCAGCCGCAGCGCCTCGCCGAGGGACCCGGCCCGCCCGGCCCCACCCTGCTTCCCGTCCTTCTTCGCCACCGCGCGCCCCTTCCGCCGTGCTGCTCGCCCTCCCCCGATCCTGCGCCGGATCGGGGGAGTCCGCGAGTGCGCCCCGGGCGGACCGGGGGTCAGCGCCAGGGGCCGGTGACGGCGAAGGTGGTGCCGGGGGTGTAGCAGTTCACGTACATCGTGGCGCCGTCGGGGGAGAAGGTGACGCCCGCGAACTCGCCCCACTCCGGCGCCCCGGGGTCGCCGATGTCTTGAGCACCCCTGGCGACGGCGTACACCTCGCCCCGCCGGCTCACCCCGAAGACGTGCTGGGCGCCGTCGCCGTCCTCGCAGACCATCAGGCCGCCGGTGGGGGCCAGGCAGATGTTGTCGGGGGACTCGCCGGGCAGCCGGAGGTCGGTGTCCGGGCCGAAGACGACGGCGAGGGTGAGCCGTCGGCGGTGCGGGTCGTACTTCCACACCTGCCCGTAGTGGGTGGCGCCGGAGCCGTCGGAGGCCCGGGCGAAGGAGGAGACGAAGTAGACGCAGCGGCCGCCCCAGTAGCAGCCCTCCAGCTTCTGCGCGTGGGTGATCCCGCCCCGCCCGAAGTCCTGGAAGCGGATGGGCGTCGAGACCGCCTGCGGGTCCGGCACCGGCACCCACTCGACGGAGTCGAAGACCGCCCCGGCCTCCTGGACGACCGACAGGTCCGGCACGCCGGGCACGCGCAGGGCCTCCAGGGTGCCGCCGGCGCGCAGCGAGCCGGTGCCGCCGAGGGGGCGCTCGGGGAGGAAGCGGTAGAAGAGGCCGAAGGGGCGGTCGAAGGCGTCCTCCGTCTCGTAGACGATCCCGGTGTACGGGTCGACGGCGACGGCCTCGTGCGCGAAGCGGCCCAGCGCGGTGAGCGGCACGGCCCCGGTGCGGAGCGGGTCGGCCGGGTCGACCTCGAAGACGAAGCCGTGGTCCTTCTCGTACCCCTTGCTGCCCGCCTTGTCCTCGGTCTCCTCGCAGGTCAGCCAGGTGCCCCAGGGGGTGGGGCCGCCCGCGCAGTTGACCGCGGTGCCGGCGATGCCGACGCGCTCGCCGGCCGCGCCCTGGAGCACCTCGCCGGTGGCGTCGAGGCCGAGGACGGTGCAGCCGCCCCTGCCGCCCCGGTCGTAGACCAGGCCGGGCGCGTGCGGGACGGCGAGCGGCGCGTCGGGGCGGTTCTCGTGGTTGCGGACGAGGCGGACGCCGCCGCGCGGGCCCGCGAAGGCGCTCATGCCGTCGAAGCGGCCGGGGACCGTGCCCTCGCCGGAGCGGAGCGGGTCGCCCTCGCGGGAGAGGACCCGGTAGGAGAAGCCGGCGGGGAGGTCGAGCAGACCGGCCGGGTCGGGGAGGAGCGGGCCGTATCCGCCGCGCGGTTCGGCGGCGGCGGGGGAGCCGGCGAAGAGGTCGGCCAGGGCGCCGGTGAAGGCGATCCCGGCGACGGACGCGCCGGTGCGGGCCAGGATCTGACGTCGTGTCACTGCCATGGAGGAGGGCCTTCCCGCCGGAACAGGTGTGGACCCGCTTCATGTACCACGCGGTGGTCTGCGTGATGCCGTGACGCGGGTCCACGGGGCCTCGGATGGCCTAATTCCGCCCCTGTGGAAACAGGGTGACGGGACGTCAGGCCAGTTCGGCCGTCAGCGTGATCGTCGTGCCGGTGAGCGCCTGGCTGACCGGGCAGTTCTTCTTGGCCTCCTCGGCGAGGGACTGGAACTGGTCCGCGTCCAGACCGGGGACCTCGCCGCGCACGGTGAGGTGGATGCCGGTGATGCCCTCGCCCGGCTGGAAGGTGACGTCCGCCTTGGTCTCCAGGCGGGTGGGCGGGTTGCCCGCCTTGGCCAGGCCGTTGGAGAAGGCCATGGAGAAGCAGGAGGAGTGCGCGGCGGCGATGAGCTCCTCGGGGCTGGTCTTGCCGTTCGGCTCCTCGGCACGGGCCGGCCAGGAGACGTCGTACGAGCCGAGTCCGGACGAGTCGAGGGTGACGACGCCGGAGCCCTTGAGGAGGTCGCCCTGCCAGACGGTGTGGGCGTGACGGACGGTGGCCATGGTGGATCCCTTTCGATCGGGTATGGCCCCCAACCTACTGCGCCACGAGCCCCTTTGCGTCCCGTGCCAGGGCGGTGAGCCGGGAGATGGCGCGGAAGTACTTCTTGCGGTAGCCGCCGTTCAGCATCTCCTCGCTGAACAACCGGTCGAACGGGAGTCCGGAGGCGAGCACCGGTATCTCGCGGTCGTAGAGGCGGTCGGCGAGGACGACGAGCCGCAGCGCGGTCGACTGGTCCGGGACCGGGCCGACGTCGGTGAGGCAGACCGCCGTCAGGTCGTCGGTGAGGGCGCCGTACCGGCTCGGGTGGACCTTGGCCAGGTGGGCGAGGAGGTGCGGGAAGTCGTCGAGGGAGGCGCCCGGGACGCGGTACGCGGCCTCCGTGACGACCTGGTCGGAGTGGGGCGCGGGGGCCTCGGGCAGGCCCCGGTGGCGGTAGTCCTCGCCGTCGATCCGCAGCGGCCGGAAGTGCGCGGAGAGGCCCTGGATCTCGCGGAGGAAGTCGGCGGCGGCGAAGCGGCCCTCGCCGAGCTTGCCCGGCAGCGTGTTCGAGGTGGCGGCGAGCGCCACGCCGGCCTCGACCAGCTTGCCCAGCAGGCTGGAGACGAGGACGGTGTCGCCCGGGTCGTCCAGCTCGAACTCGTCGATGCAGAGGAGGCGGTGTCCGCTCAGCGTCTGCACGGTCTGCTGGAAGCCGAGCGCGCCGACCAGGTTCGTCAGCTCCACGAAGGTGCCGAACGCCTTCAGCGCGGGTTCGGCGGGCGTGGCGTGCCACAGGGAGGCGAGCAGGTGGGTCTTGCCGACGCCGTAGCCGCCGTCGAGGTAGACCCCGCGCGGGGCGGCCGGGGCGGCGGGCTTGCGGGCGAACCAGCGGCGCCGGCCGGCGCCGGTCGCGTGCGCCCCGCCGAGGGACTCGGCGAAGCCGGAGAGCGCCTTGACGGCCTCGCACTGGCTGGGCTGGTTCGGGTCGGGGAGGTACGTGTCGAAGCGCACCGAGTCGAAGCGCGGCGGCGGGACCATCTCCGCGACCAGCCGGTCGGCGGGGACGTGGGGCTCGCGCGAGCACAGCGAGAGCGGGGTCGCCGCTGCGGAGGCGGCTTCGTTCAGGGCACGGGTCGACACAGTTCCCCACTGTAAGCGCCGTGTCAGACTGCGAGAATGCGACAGCTCTTCCCTGTGACGGACATGACAGCCTCGAAGACCCAGGTCAGCGACGCCGGCGCCGACCGGGAGTGGTCCCTCGACGAGCTGGCCGACGCCTACGCGTACCCGGAGGGGGAGGAGCGCTGGCTGCGGGCCAACATGGTCTCCTCGCTCGACGGGGCGGGCCAGCACGAGGGCCGCTCGCAGCCGCTCTCCTCCGACACCGACATGCGGATCTTCGGCACCCTGCGGGGGCTCGCGGACGTCGTGGTGGTCGGGGCCGAGACGGTGCGTCTGGAGGGGTACCGGCCGGCCCGGGCCCGGGAGGTCTTCGCCGCCCGGCGTGCCGCCGCCGGCCAGGGCCCCGCTCCCGCGATCGCGGTCGTGACCGCCTCGCTCGACCTGGACCTCGCGCTCCCCCTCTACACCTCCCCGCTGGTCCCGACCCTGATCGTGACCGGCGCGGGCGCCCCCGCCGACCGGATCGCCGCCGCGCGGGCCGCGGGCGTCGAGGTGCTGCTCGCCGGCGACGGGGCCGCCGTGGACCCGGCCCGCGCGGTCGCGCTCCTCGCCGAGCGCGGGCTGCGCCGGCAGCTCACCGAGGGCGGGCCCCGGCTGCTCGGCCAGTTCACCGCCGCCGGGGTGCTCGACGAGCTGTGCCTGACGGTCTCCCCGACCATGACCGCGGGTGATGCCCAGCGGATCGCCCACGGGCCTTCGCTCGCCCTTCCGACACGCTTTGGGCTGGCTTCTCTGCTGGAGCAGGACGGCTTCCTCTTCAGCCGCTACCGTCGGATCTGACAATCGGCGGAATTTCCCGTTCCGCTTAGCGTCGGCTGGGCACAATCACAGTCGCAGTCCCCGTGCGGTCACGGGGAAGGATGGTTTCCGCAGAAGGGCTCCTGAGGTGTTCACAAGCGTTCTGATGATCGAGAAGCCCCTGACGTCCATGGACGTGGAATTCGTCACCACCCTGCACGGCGACGAGACCGTGTCCTTCATCGTGCTCATGCAGCCGCGCGGTGACCAGGCCGATCTCCTGCTGCGCGCCATCGACGACGTCGCCATGGGTGAGCTCAAGGAGGCGACCCGGGAGGGCGACGAACCGGAGGGGAAGGAGGCCCGCAAGCCGGCCGAGCTGGCCCTGGAGCACTCGCTCAGGGCCCTGAGAGAGGCGGGCTGCGAAGCGGTCGGACAGGTGGTCGAGGACCACCCCCTCGACAAGATGAAGGCCGTCGTCGACGAGGCGGAGGCGGACGAGGTGATCGTCCTCACCGCCCCGCACTACGTGGAGGAGTTCTTCCACCGCGACTGGGCCTCCCGCGCCCGCCACAAGGTCGGCGTCCCCGTCCTGAAGCTGTTCGCGCACAGCGAGTGACGGCGGGCGGAGGGCCCGGGGCGCGCCGCGTCCCCGGGCCCTCCGGTTCCAGCCACTAGGCTGGAGCCGACACGTCGTACGCACACCCGGGGAGAGAACCGCATGGCACCCGCCATCCCTGCCGCCATGGAACGGCCGCACTTCATCGGCATCGGCGGTGCCGGAATGTCGGGCATCGCGAAGATCCTCGCCCAGCGCGGCGCCAAGGTCGCCGGCAGCGACGCCAAGGACTCCCCGACCGCCGAGGCGCTCCGCGCCCACGGCGTCACCGTGCACATCGGCCACGCCGCCGACCACCTCGCCGACGACGCCTCCGCCGTCGTCGTCTCCAGCGCCATCCGCGCCGACAACCCCGAGCTGGCCCGCGCCGCCGAGCTCGGCATCCCGGTCGTGCACCGCTCCGACGCGCTCGCCTCCCTCATGGACGGGCTGACCGCGATCGCCGTCGCCGGCACCCACGGCAAGACCACCACCACCTCGATGCTGGCCGTCGCCCTCACCGAGCTCGGCGCCGACCCCTCGTACGCGATCGGCGGCGACCTCGCCGGCCCCGGCACCAACGCCCGGCACGGCGCCGGCGAGGTGTTCGTCGCCGAGGCGGACGAGAGCGACCGCAGCTTCCAGAAGTACGACCCCCGGGTCGCGATCGTCCTCAACGTCGAGCTCGACCACCACGCGAACTACGCCTCCATGGACGAGATCTACGAGTCCTTCGAGAAGTTCGCCGCGAAGATCCGCCCCGGCGGCACCCTCGTCGTCGGCGAGCACGCCGGCGCCCGCGAGCTGGCCCGCCGCGTCGCCGCCGAGGGCCGCCAGGACCTCGCCATCGTCACCGTCGGCGAGGGCGAGGACTCCGACGCCCGCATCCTCAAGATCGTCCCGAACGGGATGAAGAGCGAGGTCACCGTCGCCCTCGACGGCACCGAGCACACCTTCACCGTCTCCGTCCCCGGCCGCCACTACGCCCACAACGCCGCCGCGGCCCTCGCCGCCGGCGCCCGCGCGGGCCTCGACCCGGCCGCCCTCGCCCAGGCCCTCACCGCCTACACCGGCGTCGGCCGCCGCCTCCAGCTCAAGGGCGAGGCCGCCGGCGTCCAGGTCATCGACTCGTACGCGCACCACCCCACCGAGATGACCGCCGACCTGGAGGCCATGCGCGGCGCCGCCGCGGGCTCCCGCCTCCTCGTCGTCTTCCAGCCGCACCTCTTCTCCCGCACCCAGGAGCTGGGCAAGGAGATGGGCGACGCCCTCGCCCTCGCCGACGCCTCCGTGGTCCTCGACATCTACCCGGCCCGCGAGGACCCGATCCCCGGCGTCACCAGCGAGCTGATCCTCGACGCGGCCCGCGCGGCCGGCGCCGACGTCACCGCCGTCCACGACAAGACCGCCGTCCCCGAGGTGATCGCGGGAATGGTCCGCCCCGGTGACTTCGTTCTGACCATGGGCGCG
Source organism: Streptomyces sp. NRRL F-5727 (assembly GCF_000719555.1). GTDB lineage: Bacteria > Actinomycetota > Actinomycetes > Streptomycetales > Streptomycetaceae > Streptomyces. Next base: position 103,660 of record NZ_JOGX01000008.1, on the reverse strand, counting down.
GGCGACGTCACGGACCTCGGTCCGCGGATCCTGGCCCGCCTGGCGAACTGAGGGAGTGGACGCACGATGGCGTACGAGGTCGAGAAGTCGGACGAGGAGTGGCAGGCGCAGCTGACCCCGTCGGAGTACCAGGTGCTCCGGCTGGCCGGCACCGAGCCCGCCTTCCGCGGTGAGTACACGGACACCAGGACGGAGGGCGTCTACTCCTGCCGCGGCTGCGGGGCCGAGCTCTTCACGTCGAAGGAGAAGTTCGAGTCGCACTGCGGCTGGCCGTCCTTCTTCGACCCGAAGGACAGCGACGCCGTCGAGCTGCTCGCCGACACCTCCCACGGCATGGTCCGCACGGAGGTCCGCTGCGCCCGCTGCGGCTCCCACCTGGGCCACGTCTTCGAGGGCGAGGGCTACCCGACCCCCACGGACCAGCGGTACTGCATCAACTCCATCTCGCTGCGCCTGAAGCCCGCGGAAGACGCCTGACACACGTCTGCGGTCGGTCCCCCTAGGGCGTCCGGTTCGCCCGCGCGGAGGCCGTACGGGACGAACTCGCCGGCGCCGAGAAGGAGGGCCGCCCGGTCGACCAGGGCCGGGTGCGCACCGCGCTCGCCGCCGTCGAGCCGTACGTGACGGTCGGCAGCGGCGGCATGGCCCTGGTCCAGCGGATCACGGCCCTCCTCGGCGGCTGAGCGGCCCGCGCGGCGCCGTCCGGGTCAGCGGGCGCGGACCACGGCCCGGGCCCCGTCGGCCAGTTCGAGCGCGAGGCCGGAGCGCAGCGGCACCGTCTGGCCCGGCACGATCCGCTGGCTGGTGCCGTCGGAGCGGGTGCCGGTCCAGGCGTCCGCCGAGCGGTTGGCGAGCCCGTACCGGCCCGGCTTCTGCGGGTGCTCGACCAGCTCGGCGACGAGGCTGCCGTCCGAGTAGTCGTGCCGGGTCGGCTCGGCCGCCAGGTGGTGGCGGTGGATCCGCGCCGCCCGTCCCAGCAGGACGTGCCGCTCCGTCCGGGGCGGCGGGGTGGTCACCACGAGCCGGGGCGGCAGCACCAGCGGCGCCGCGTCCTTCCAGCAGTTCCCGGGCGTCGCCGTGCCCGGCTCGGTCATGTTCTGCCGACCGCAGTTCGGGCACTCCACGACCGCGTCCCGGGCCGCCCGCAGCGCGTCCCGCCACTGCGACTCGCGGACCCGCGCCGACGGCTCCCGCAGCCCGACCGTGAAGTTCTGCGTGAACAGCCGCTGGAGCGACGGCGGGACCAGCGGCCACAGCGCCAGCACGGTCGTGTGCTCCACCGGGTCCGGGCGGTTGTCCGGGTCGTCCGGGTCGAAGAGGAAGAGCGGGTCGCGCCCGTACAGCTTGCGCTCCGCGTGCTCGTCCAGGCAGCGGATCGCCAACTCGCGCCTGCCCTTGAAGGGGTGGTGGTTCGTCAGGAACATGAACAGCAGCACCGACAGCGAGTGCAGGTCGCTCTGCGTGCCCGGCATGGCCCCCGGGTCGCCGCGCACCAGCTCGGGCGCCATGAAGCCCATCGTGCCGGAGATGCCGCTCTGGTCGCCCTCCACCACCGCGTTGTCGTTGTCGCAGACCAGCACCTCGCCGGTGGCCGGGTCGAAGAAGATGTTGCCCCAGGAGATGTCCCGGTAGGCGATCCCGCGCGAGTGCAGCGCCTGGTACGCCTCCACCGTGTACAGGCACGCGGTCAGCAGCTCGCGGAAGCTGGTGGTGACCGTCCGCCGGAACAGCTCGGGCAGCCCGCGGAAGCGGTCCGGCCGCACGTCCATCAGATAGCCGAAGCGGTCCTGGGCCGCGCCGACGAACGCGGTCGGCCACAGGAAGCGGTCGTCCTTGAAGTCCCGGGCCACCAGGTCCTCGACCACCTGCCGCTGCTGCGGGGTCGCGCTCTCGGGGTAGTACCACTTGAGCGCCTTGGCGGAGCCGTCCGGAAGCGTCACCCGGTAGACCTCGCCCTGGCCGCCCTGGCCGAGCAGGCGGTCGACGACGAGCGTCTCCCCGGTGTCGGTCGTCAGGGTGTCCCCGTTGTCGAGCATGCCACTCATCGTCGTTCCGTCTCCTCGTCGTCGTTCGTCGTGCCGTCCGGCACCCCGGCGTCCGGCTCCGCCACGGGCCCCGGCTCCGGTTCCGCCGCGGGCTCCGGGCCCCAGGGCCGCGCCGCCTCCGGCGCCGACGCCCACGCCGCCCTGGGGTCGTCGTCCCGCTCCGCGCGGTGGGCGAGGGCCAGGGTGGTGTCGTCGCCGGAGTGCCGGGACGCCTCCGCCAGCCAGCGCGGCACGTCCTCGGCGATCCCCGGCACGCCCCGGCCGGCCAGCCGCTCGTACAGCCCCGCCGTGAACGCGGTGAACCCCGCGTCCGAGGCGAAGCTCTTCGACAGGCCGTCCGTCGACAGCGCGAGCAGCCGGGGCCCCCGCTCCGGGTCGGGCAGCGGCTCCCAGTGCACCCGGACCAGCCGCCACGCCTCCGGCAGGCACAAGGAGGCCGTCTCGTCCCCGAGTTCGGCCCGCTCCGGGGCGAGCGGCAGCCGCACCCGCCCGCCCTCGTCCACAACCGTGAGCTCCCCGTCGCCCAACTGCCAGGCGACGAACAGGCCGGGGACCACGACGGCCCCCACGAGCGTGGAGCCGTACAGCCGCAGCACGTCCTCCCGGGGCGCGTCCGCCCCCTCCGGGCCGGGCTGGCGGTGCCAGTGCTCCCACACCCGCGTCTGCCAGTCCCGCACCAGCCGCTCCGGCAGCTCGTACCGGGCGTAGTCGTGCAGCCGGCTCAGCCGGCCCCCGGGGCTGCCGGGGCCGAGGCAGCTGCCGAACTCCCGCCCCTTGTCGACGAAGAGGGCCGCGGCGAAGTGCGCCCCGACGTCGCTGCGCGGGTAGGACGCGGAGCCGTGCCCGTCCGCCACGGTGAGGATCAGGGGGTCCTCCGCCGATCCCGTGCCCCGCACCCGGCCCCGGTCCTGGTTGAGCTTCTTGCCGAGCCCCTGGACGCTCTCGCAGAGTGTCTCCCAGTCCGCCAGGGGGCTCACCACACGTCGTCTTCGTCGTCGTCGGCGAGGACCGGCGGCGCGTAGGGGGCGGCGGGCTTGGTGGGGCCGTCGCCCACGTGGCCCCCGGCGACGGGCTGCGAGGCGGCCTTCACCGCGGCCGTCGACGCCCAGCGGATCGCGGCGGCGAGCTGCTTGGGGCTGTTGGCGTCCAGCGGGCGCAGCTCCGGGTTGGCCAGGAACTCCTGGAGGACGCCCCGGTCGGCGTCCGCGCCGATCGCGATGGCCACCCGGACGGCCTTGCGGCCCCACGGGGTGGCCTCGATGGCACGCAGCCCGGCCCGCCAGTCGTCGGTCGGGGCGCCGTCGGAGACCAGCGCGATCACCGGCTTGAGGGCCCGCTCCGGCATGGGCGGGGTCCGCAGCTCGCCGGCGACCAGGTGGAGCGCCTCGCCGAGGTTGGTGGTGCCGTCGGGGGCCACGTCCTGCCAGGTGAAGGAGTCCACCTCGACCGGGTCCTTGTGGTGCCAGCGGGCGGTGGTCGAGAAGGTGATGGTGCGGAGCAGGAGCTGGGCGGCCGGGTTGTCGCGGGCCACCGACTGCATCTCCGGGATCGCCTCCCGGATCGCGTAGTTGAGCTGTCCGATCTTCTCGCCGAGCATCGAGTACGAGGTGTCGAGCAGCCAGATGAAGTGCACCGGGCGGTTCGCCATGGCACCGCCGGGGAGGTCGGTCACGATGTCCTCCTGGAACAGGGATAGGGGAAGGGAAGGGGACGGAAGGCGGGTCAGGGGCTGTCGGCCGTCAGCTCCTCCCAGAGGCCGGGGACGTCCCCGGCGAGCCGGACGATCGCGTCGACGAGCCCGGGCAGTCCGTAGACCGCGCCGAGCGCCGCCGCCGCGAGGACGAGGCCGGTGGCCGTCCGCAGCAGGACGAGGACGGCCTTGCGGGAGCGGGAGACCCGGGGGGTGACCACGGTCATCGGCCGCGCACCCCCGCTCCGCCGTCCCGCGCGTCGACCAGCGCGCCGACCCGCAGCCCGGACCGGGCGAGCAGCCAGAGCACGGGCTCGGCGGCCCGCCGGCCCTCGGGGTCGAGGGCGCCGGTGCCGGTGGCGGTGAAGGCGCTGACGGACCAGTAGCGGGCGGTCCTGAACTGGTGGGTGAAGTTGCGGACGAGCCCGCCGAGGCCGAGCGTGGTCAGCCAGGTGTCGACCTCGGCGCCCGCGGGCGGCAGCGACGGGATCCGGTCCAGCACGTCCCGTTTGGTGACGACGACGGCCACGGGCAGTCTCCCCCTCCGTCCGACGAGTGCGGTGAGTTCGCCGCTGAGCCCGTCGAAGGTCTCGACGGGTCCCTGGGCGGCGGGCCGGGCCTCGGCGGCGACCGTGCCGTCGGCGTCGGCGATGCGCTGCCGTACGGCCCGGTCGGCGAGGACGTCGACCACGAAGAGGACGCCGTCGGCGTGGGCGAGGTACTGCTGCTCGCGCAGCCGGTCGGCGCCCTGGAGCGCCTCGCCCATCGGGTCGTACAGGTAGAGCAGCCGGCGCTGCCGGCCCTTGCCGACGAGGATCATCCAGGCCCGCTGGTCGCCCTGGGTCTTCAGCGCCCAGTCGTCGTCCCGCAGCCGCTGGTCGAGGAGGGCGCTGTCGTGCCGGTCGGCGTCGGAGGCGTAGTCGAGGGTGAGCCTCCCGTTCGTCGCCCAGGACCGCAGTCCGGCGACCACGGCGGCCATCAGCATGGTCTTGCCGGAGGAGGAGGCGCCGATCAGCGGCACGTGGACCACCCGGGTGGTCGCCGCCGCGGGCGGCAGCGGCCGGTCGCAGGAGGGGCATTCGGCGGCGATCCGGCCGCGGCCGGTGAGCGGGGAGGCGGGCAGCCGCTGCCCGCACTCGCAGGTGTGCCGGAAGACGCCGTACCGTCCGGGCCGCAGCTCCCGGTGGGTCGCGGTGGGGCAGTGCGGGCAGCGGTGGGCGGCCAGCGGCACCGGCCGGTGGCAGCCGGGGTGCGGGCAGACCGGCCGGATCCGGAAGAGGAGCAGCCGGGCCCGCTCCGCCCCGCGCAGCAGCCCGACGGCGGCGGCCCAGCCGGCCCACAGGAGGCCGACGAGCACCCCGAAGAGGAGCAGCGCGGCGGTGTGCAGCACCGCGACGAGCAGCACGGCGACGGTCGCGCCGAGCGCCGTGCCGGGGGCCATCAGCCAGAGCCACGCCCGGGTGAACGGGTTGCCCCCGCGCTGTCCGCCGGTCGGCCGCCGCCCCTGGAACAGCCGGGCGACCACCCGCTTCATCCAGTGGTGGTGCCAGACCCGCCACGGGGTCCTCAGCCCGGCGCCGACGACGCCGGCCGTGTCGATCCACAACTGCCGGGCCCAGTACGAGGGGTGGGCGGGCTCGGCGCCGATCGGGATCACCCGCTGGTCCGCTCGGCCGGCGCCGAGCGGACCGAGCGCGGTGACGGCCGCCCGCGAGGTGGCGGCGAGCAGTTTCCAGAACGCCCGGAACACGCAGACCACGAGGGCCGTGACGGCCCACACCGCGGCCACCACGACGACGATCAGCCAGGTCAGGTCTCCACCGTCCATCGCGCGGTCACCTCCCCCCGTCCCGGGGCGGTTCGACGTCGCCCCACCGCGGTTCCCGGGGCCGCTCCTGCCGGCGTCCGCCGATCCGGCGGAGGAGCTGCTTCACGCCGCCGGCCGGCCGGGCCCACTCCTCGAAGAGCTCCCGGTGGGCGGCGCCGTACCGTCCGACGTGCTCGGCGGCGAGCCGCAGCTGGTCGTCGGGCATCTTCCGCGCGGCGGGCCGCAGCACCTCCTCCAGCAGGGTGCGGCGGGTCAGGTTCCAGACCGGGCCCGCGCCCTGGTGCAGGTTCCAGGCGAGGTAGCAGTCGGCGAGGCGGGACGGGACGGTGAGGAAGTCGGTGAGGACGGGGGAGCGGGCCGCGTCGGCGTAGGCGTCGATCAGGCCCGGGTCGTTGCTGTACGCGAGGGCCTGGAGCTCCCGGGCGGGCCGGTCGGCCCGCAGCAGCAGCCGGGCGAGGGCCCGTGCGGCCCGCTGCTGGGTGGCCGGGCGGGCCTGGGAGGAGAGGGACCGGGCGCGTTCGACGAGGTTGCCGTGGGGGGCGCTCGGGTCGGTGTCGGCGTGCTCCATGGTGTGGACGTGGGCGAGCAGCGCCAGGTCGTGGTAGGCGGCGCGGCCCACCGCGTCCCGCCCGTACCTGAGGAGCTGCTTGGCGAGGGTGGGCGCGGCGGTGTCGTCGGCGGGGGCGTCGACGGCGGCGCTCACCAGGTCGTTCCAGGTGCCGGCGAGCTGGTGGACCTCGGCGCCGCTCTCGCCGAGGAGCTGGGACGCCTCCTCGGCCGTCGGCGCGCGGTCCTGCCAGAGCAGGCTCACCGCGGTGCGCAGCAGCAGCGGGGTGACCAGGTGGGATCCGCCGGAGGCGCGCAGCAGCGCGTGCAGGGCGGGCGTCCGGTTCCCGGCCCGGGCCCCGGAGGTGTCGAGGGCCGCGCACATCCGCAGGTGGGGTCGGTGTCCGAGCCCGTCGCGCGGCAGCCGGGCGGTGCGCAGCGCGGCGGCCACGGCCGCCGGATGGTCGGCGGCCCGGGCCTCCAGCAGGTCGAGGAGCGCGATCCGCAGCGGCGCGGACTCGTCCAGGACGTCGAGGAGTTCCGGTACGGCTCCGGTGCCGGAGCCCGTCGTGGTGGCGCCGTCCATGATCCGCCGGCACAGCCGGTCGGCGAGCCCGGGGATCAGGTCGTCGTGGTCGATGCCGAGGGTCGCGGCGATCCGCAGCAGTCCGGCGGTGCGGGGCAGCGGGGTGCCGGGCGTGCCGAGTCCGGCCCGGACGTCCTCCCCGAGCCCGTCGGTGAGCCGGCCGCGGTACGGCTCCGGCAGCGCGCCCGGCGGCAGCGGCGGCGGCGCGAGGGCGGGGTCCCGGACGGCGGCCTCGACGAGCCGGGCGGTGATCGGGGCGGTCACGGCGAGCGGGACGGTGTCGCGGAGCGCGCCGAGCAGGGCGGCGAGGGCGTCCGGGGCGAGGGAGCCGGGGCGGCCCTCGGCGCAGACGGCCCGCAGGAAGGACTCCAGCTCGTCCTCGCCGAGGGCGTGGTGGTGGCCGGTCGTCCAGGCGGCGGCCGGGGCGTACGCGTCGGCGGGGACGGGCACGCCGTCGGCGAGCGCGAGCGTGGCGAGCGGCCCGACGGCGAACGGCTCGGCGCCGGGCAGGTCCTCGGCCCGCTTGAAGAGCGCGTCGGCGCCGGCCGCCCAGACGGCGGCGGCGGTGAGCGCCCACAGGTCCGCGGTGGCGGGCGGCTCGGCGTGGCTGTCGGTGCGGTCGTGGACGGCGTACCGGTGCGGCTGCCCGGTCACGGCCCGGGCGTCCTCGGGGCGGACGCCGACGACCTGCTGGCGGGCGTGCTGGGGCCGCCGGGTGTAGGTGGTGAAGGTGAGGCCGCGGGCGGCGTCCCGGGGCAGCGCCGCGGAGGCGAGCAGCAGCCAGTGGGCGACCCTCCGGGTGTCGCTCTCGGCGAGCACCACCTGCGGGGCGGCGGGGTCCTCGGTGACGCGCCGCAGGTCGGCGAGGACGGCGGCGAGCCGGGGCCCCGACGCGGAGGCGAACCGGGCCAGTTCGTCGCCGATTCCGGCGGGGAGCCGGGGGGTGAGCCGGGCCAGCGGGGCGGGCGGGGTGCCGGCCTCGGGTGAGCGGTCGGTCCACTCGGCCGCGCCCCACAGCGCGATCGGCGGCAGGTCGCCGGGGAGTGGTTCGCCGGCGGGTACGAGGACGGCGTGGGCGTGGAAGTTGCCCCACCGGCCGCTGTAGTCGGCGCCGGTGTAGACGGTGCGGCTGAGCAGCCCGCTGCCGTCGGAGAGCCGGGCGAAGCCGAACATCTCGGGGAACGTGGCGAGTTCGGCCTCGGACGGGCGGGCGGGGGCGTCCCGGGGCGGCTCGTACCCGACGAGCTGTTCGGCCTCGCGCAGTACGGAGTGCGGTACGCCGGGGCTGACGGCGGTGAAGCGGAAGCCGGAGCCGTCGGGGCCGGGCGGCGCCGAGGTGTAGTGCATCTGGAGGAGGCTCACGCGGCCGGCACCCCCTTGCCGTTCTCGCGCGGCGGCCGGGCGACGGGCAGCAGCCCGCGCCGGGCGAGCAGCCACAGCAGCGGGTCCTCGACCCGGATCGGCTGGGGTCCGGCGGCGGGCACGTCGGCGGGGGCGTCGGCGGGCGGTGGCGCGCCGAGCGCGGAGAGCCCGAAGAGGGACACGTCGGAGAAGTCCCGCTCAAGCTGCCGCCAGAGCGCCCCCGAGTCCCAGCCCTCCAGGAGCGAGCGGGTCTCCTCGTGGACGGCGAGCCGGTCGGCCTCGTCGAACCGGCCGCCGGAGTGCGGGGCGTTGCCGAGGAGCGGCGAGTGGGGGTCGAGCAGTCCGCGCACGGTGTCCGTCTTGGTGACGGCGACGGCGAGCGGGATCCCGACCCGGCCGCGGGAGCCGCCGTGTCCGTGCGAGCGGAGCTGGGTGGCGATGTCGGCGGCGATCTGGAGGGCGGGGATGTCCTTGGCGGGCATCGGCCCGTCGGCGTTCCCGAGGGTGTCGCGGACGGCGCCGAGCTGGAGGGGGTCGACGAGCAGCACGATGCCGTGGGCGGCGCTCAGGTACTGGGTGTAGCGGTTCATCGCCTCGGCCGACTTGAGGTCCTCGCCGGCCGCGTCGAAGAAGACCAGCGCCGTGTGCCGGCTGCCGTCGCGTCCGAAGCCCTTGCGGGGCAGGCTCAGCCGGTACAGCAGCGGGTCGTTGAAGCCGACGGCGGACGGGATGGTGGCGTCGGGCAGCCGCAGCCGCTCGTACAGGTCCTCGGCCATCTCCCGGTCGCGCCGCTGGCTCTCGTCGCCCATGGCGGCGAGCGCCGCCCCGTACGCCTGCCCCACCCGGTGGCGGAGCTCGTTGACGAGGACGGAGACGTAGGTGCTCTTGCCGGACGCCTTCGCGCCGACCAGGGCGATGATCCGGCTGTCCTGCTCGCAGTAGTCGCTGGGCAGGTCGCTGTGGCAGTTGGCGCACACCCGGACCGGGGTGGGCACCCCGCAGTGCGGGCACTCGGCGCGCGGCCCGGGTCCGCGCAGCCCGCCGAAGGACCGCGGCGCGACGAAGACCGGGCCCTTCAGGTAGGCCGCCGGGGCGTGGGTCGCGCCCGTGAAGCTCGCCCAGCGGTCGTCCCGTTCGGGATCGCAGGGCGAGCCGCCGCGCAGCCCGGTCCGCGCCATCAGACAGCGGTACGGGAGCCGTGCGGCCTGCGCGCGATGAAAGCAGTAGGGGCAGATGACCGTCGTCATGTCAGCGCACCACCAGGGTCGTGAGGGCGGGTTCTTCGAGTCGTACGGCTCCGGCGCCGTCGCCCAGCAGGAAGGCGCGGAGCGCGTACGGCGGGCGGGAGAGGTCGGGGGCCGGCGGGAGCGCCCGGGTCTGGAGCGGGGCGGCGGCGAGCTTCGCGCCGTCGACCCTGAGCAGTTCGGTGCCGTCCTCGGCGTGCCGGGGCCGGGCGGAGGCCCGGTCGCCGCCCCGGTGGACGAGGACGAAGGAGGGCAGCGGCACGGCCGGGTCGTGACCGTGCGCGCTGATCTCGACGGCGTACGGCACGGCCCGGCGGCCGAGCCGGCGCCGCCGGGTCAGCAGCCGGTAGCGCACCACGGCCTCCCCGGGCACGTCCACCGCGACGGGCGCCCGGCGGACGGGGACGGCGGAGCCGGGCCGCTCGTCGGGCGCGAGCGGCTGGAGCGTGACGCGCGCCGGGCCGGGGCCGAGCGGCAGCCGGAGCCCTTCCCGGACGTACCGGCTGCGGCTGGCGGTCAGGTCGCCGCCGTCCCAGGCGGCGCGCACGGTCCCGGCCCCGGACGGCCAGTCGAAGAACAGCCGCACCCGCCCGCCGGGTTCGCGCACGGCCCGGGGCGCGCCCGCCGGGCCCGGCACGTCGAGCCGCACCCCCGGTCCGGCGAGCGCCCGCTCGCCGAGCACGGTCGCCGCGCTGACGAGCCCGGCGAAGGCGTCGTCCGGCGTGGTGAAGCCGGGGTCCCCGTACCGGGCCCAGGGCAGCGGCGCGGGCAGGTCGGCGGTGCGCAGCTCGGTCCCGGGCGCGGGCGCGGCCCCTTCGGGCCACACCACGAGCCGCACCTCGGCGCCCTCGCCGCCGTGCCCGGCGAACCGCACCCCTTCCGCGGGCCCGGGCTCGGCGGTGAGCCCGGTGAGCAGCCGGGGCCACGCGTGCACGGTGCCGCTCCCCGCCACCTCCGGCGCGTCCACGGTCCCGCCGGCGGGCGAGGGGTGACGGGCCGTCAGGCGAACCGTGTACGCGCCGGGTTCCAGACCGGTGAAGACGTGCTGCTCGACGCGGCCGAGGGTGTGGCGGCCGGCGGCGGCGCGGGGTCCGGCGAGGGCCACGACGACGCCGGTGGCGGTACGGGGGAGCCGCCACCGGACGGTGAGCCGCGCCGGCCCGTCCTCGACGGTGACGTCCTCGACGGCGGGCGCGACCAGCAGCGCCCGCGACACGAACGGCGCCGCCGTGGGCTGCCCGTCCCGTACGGGGAAGGCGGCGTACCGCACCCGGAGCCCCACCGGCGGGTCGGTGTCCACGGCGGCGCAGACGGCCCCGCCCGCGCCGACGGCGCCGCGCACCGGGTCCGGCCGGTCCAGGGCGGGGCCGTCGCGGAGGACCCGCCAGCGGACGCCCGGCGTGTCGGGCCAGGAGAGCGTCACCGCGCCGCCGCCGACGGGCCGGGCGGTCAGCCCGGAGTCGCCGCCGTCCGGCGCGGTGCCGAGCCGGATCAGCCCCCGCACGGCCTCGTCGTCGTCGGCGGCGACGGCCAGGACCCGCAGATAGCGGGCCTCGGCCTCGGCGGGGTCGGTGCCGGCCGCCGCCTCGGCGAGCATCCGGTCGCAGCGGTCGAGCTGCCGGTGCAGCCGCACGTCGAAGGCGGCGAGCCACGGATCGGCGTACAGCGCGCCCGGCCCGACGGCCGCCACCGCGCGGTCGCAGCCGCGCAGCCGCCGCGTCGACCAGAGCCGGGCGAGCGATTCGGCTGCCTTCCGCTGCCGGTCGTCCAGGACCGGCACGGACGGCAGCGCCTTCGTCAGCAGGCGGACCTCGGCGGGGTCGAGCCCGAGGCCGGTGGCGCCCTGCCGGAGCAGGGGGAGGAGCTGGTAGAGGAGGACCCGCCGGAGCAGCGCCGGGTCGCGCCGCCGGATCGCGGCGAGCAGCCGCAGCACCGGCGCGTGCGCGGGACGCGCGTCGGCGAGGGCGTCCAGGGCGGCCCCGTCGAGCAGCCGCCGCCGGCGCGGGGAGCACAGCGCGACCCCGTCGAGCACGGAGACGAACGCGCTTCCGTCAGCCGCGTCCTGAGGGTCCGTCAGCGCCTCGCCCGCGTACCGTAACCCCGCCGCCGTCTGCGTCTCCGTCAGTTCGCGGTACTCGGTCACCAGCGGGGCGAGCGGTAACGGACCCAGGGCGCCGGGCAGGCCCAGCCGTTCACCGAACCCCCGCCGCATCCCCCGACCCTTCGCGCTCGCGCTCCCCGCTTCGCAAGGGGTACATCTCAGCAGAAGAAAAGGCCAGGCGCAGGCCCTTTGATGCGGCTCACCGAGGGTGCCCGACCGAATGCGGAGGGTGCGGGTCGGGTGCCGCGCAGCAGTGGACGTCCACCAGCCCGTGCGGCCCCCAGTCCTGCGCGACCGTCGCCATCCGGTGCCGACCGAGCCGCTCGTACAGGGCGGTCGCCGCGGTGTCGTGGGCGGCCACGTCGGGCACCGCCCGCAGGCCGAGGGCCCGGGCCGGGGCGACCGCCTCGGCCGGCAGCGGCGCGCCGGCGCCGTGGCCGCGCGCGGCGGGGGACACGTACAGCCGGTTGACCATGGCGGCCTGGTCGACGCCCCTGCCCGTGGCCGCGCTCCCCACCCCGGGCGCCCCGTCGTGCTCCCGGGGCCGCGAGGTCGGCGTCGGTCCGGGGCCGGACGGCGGCGCGAGCGCTGTCGATCTTCATGCGGCATCGAAGCACGCGCGGGCGCACGGGCGCGCGGGCAGGCGCACGCGCGCGAAGTGGCCCAGTGAGACGGTACGGAAGTTGCCCATGCTTCTGGGCCGCCCGCGCGGCAGGCTGGACATTATGACGATCGACGCAGCCCCTCGCCCCCTCGCCCCCGCGACCGCCGCCACCCGCACCCGGGTGGACTTCTGGTTCGACCCCGCCTGCCCGTTCGCGTGGATCACCTCCCGGTGGATCCTGGAGGTGGAGCGGCTGCGGGACCTGGACGTCCGCTTCCACGTCATGAGCCTGTACCTGCACAACGTGGGCAACGAACTCCCCGACTGGTACCGGGACCTGGTCGACCGTTCGCTCGGTCCGGCGCGGGTCGCCGTGGCGGCGGCCGAGCGGAGCGGCGACGGGATCCTCCGTGACCTGTACACGGCGTACGGGACCCGCATCCACCAGGGCGGCGACAAGGACTTCGACCGGGTGACCGCCGAGGTGCTGGCCGAGCTCGGCCTCCCCGCCCAACTGGCCGCCGCCGCGCACACCGACGCGTACGACGCCGGTCTCCAGCGGAGCCACGACGCCGGCACGGACCCGGCCTCGGGCGGCTACGTCGGCACGCCCACCCTCCACCTCGACGGCACCCCCTTCTTCGGCCCGGTGCTCAACGCCATCCCGCGCGGCGAGCAGGCCGCGGAGCTCTTCGACGCGGTCCGCGTCCTGGCGGGGAACCCGCACTTCTTCGAGCTGAAGCGGGAGCGCACCGGACGTCTCTCCTTCGCGTAGGAAGGGGAGAGCCCCGGGCCGCGCGTGCGCGCGGGTCCCGGGGCTCCGGTGCGGGGTTCGGCCGGCTAGCTGAGGAGGGCGATGCGGATGGCGCGCTCCACGTGCGCGGCGGTGTTGGCGTACCCGGCCGCGTTCGGGTGGACCAGGGTGGCGCGCTTGCCGACGACGGCGCAGTTCAGCGCGCCGACGCTGGTGGTCCAGTAGTCGGCGGCGTCGCCGCAGATGCCCTCGACCCACTTCTCCTCGGCGGGCTGGCAGGCGTCGTGGCCCATGCTGGAGGAGTAGACGTCGACGTAGCGGTCGCCGAAGAAGTTCGTGACCTGCTGGATCCTGTGGTTCAGCTGCTTCAGCACGTCCTCGCGGAGCCAGTCGACGTCCGCGTGCTTGATCAGGCTGAGCTCGGTGAGGGCGAGACGGTTGCAGTCACTGCCGTCCTCCGGCAGGACGGCCGGGTAACCGACGGTGATCACCTTGGCGTTGGGCGCGGCCTCGTGCACCGCGGCCAGCATCTCGATGTACTCGTCCTGGACCCGGTCGAGCTTCTGCTGGATGCTCTCCTCTCCCTCCGGCGGGTTGGTGTAGTGCTCGCGGCAGGAGCCGGTGGCCGAGGCGCCCTCTTCGAGGCACTTGAGGAGCATGCCGCCGAAGGGCAGGCTGTTGCCGCCGACGCCGATGGTGACGACGTCGGTCTCGGCGTTCAGGCCGGCCCGCTTGATCTGCGTGTCCACGGCGGTCCAGCCGCCGGCGGGCGGCTGGACCGGGCTGATCGGCGTCTGCTTCTCGGTGGCGATGTTCTTGATGGTGGCGTTGCCGCAGCTGACGTTGGTCAGGTGGACGGCCCTGCCGGGCGGGAACTCCTCCAGCTCCCGCTCGACCAGGCCGGGGTAGGCGTCGCTGGTGCGGTCGCAGCCGTCCCGCGCCGGGTCGCCGAGGGCGGGCAGCGGGTCGCCGACGAAGCCGCCGGCGGTGTACGAGTCGCCCAGCGCGGCCCACTCGTACGGGTCGGCCGCACCGGCGGAGCCGGCGGGCAGGAGGGCGGACGCGGCCAGCGCGAGCCCCACGGTGAGGGCGCGCAGGCGCAGGCGGGAGACGGGGTGTCGCATGGATCCTCCAGGATCGGCAAATGACGCCCGAGGCGGCATGTGGCCCCGGGCGAAGGCAACGATCAAGATCATCCAGGTTGCGGAACGATCAGTTCCGCGAATCGGGTGGATCACCCCCGATCGAGCTAAATGATCACATCATCGATGCCGCCGCCGGTCTCCCCGTAAAGTGCGGCCCATGACGGAGACAGGACGGCGGTGGGCCGAGGGATGGGCCGTGTGCCGGCGGATCCCCCAGCCCGTGGACGTGCCCTGGGGGCTGCGCCTCGAGGTCGGACAGCCGACCTAGACCGTGCGGCACGTGCTCCTCGGGGACGGCACGGACGCCGTCACCGCCCGCGCGCTCGTCGACTCGATCACCGAACCCACCACGGTCGTCAAGGCGTTCCTGCCGCAGGACGCCATGGCCCCGTGGTTCCCGCCCCCGTGGGAGCCCGTCGACCCCTGCTTCCTCATGGCCGTCGACCTGCGCCCGTCGGACGTGCGGATGCCGGAGGGCTACACCGCCACCGTCGAGACCGCCGAGGGGGTCGTCTCGGTGCGGGTCCTGGGAGCGGACGGGGAACTCGCCGCGTCCGGCCTCGCCGGACTGACCGACACCGCCTGCGTCTACGACCAGATCGTCACCGAACCGTCCCACCGGCGCCGGGGCTTGGGGACGGTGGTGATGGGCACCCTCACCGACGCGGCGCTCGCCCACGGAGTGCCCCAGGGCCTCCTGGGCGCGACCGTCCCGGGCCGCGCCCTCTACGAGACGCTGGGCTGGAAGGTCCTCGCACCCCTGAACGGCTTCGCCTACCGACCGCGCACCTAGGGGAGACGCGGCGGTGTCGCCGGTCAGCGGTTGAGGACTTCCTCGATCTTGGCGGCCACGCGCTGGGCCTGGAAATCGCGGCCCTTCTCGTTGGGGTGTGCGTACCACGGGAGCGCCTGGCCGAGGAGTTCGAGCTTGGAGTTCTCCAGCAGGCCGCCGATGCCCCGGTCGGCGCCGTCGCACGCCGTGTTGTTCCCCGTGTGGTCGTAGAGGCCCACGAAGGCGGCCTCGTCGTCCGCGGCGGCCTGCTTCATGACGTCGTCCAGCCGCTTCTGGACCTGGTCCAGGACCGGCAGCGCGTCCTGGGGGATGTCGGCGAACGGCAGTTCCGTCTGGCCGGGGGCCGCGGTCAGGCACGTGGCCGTGTCCGTGGGCACGAGCCGGGGGTAGCCGACCAGGACGCGCTCGGCGTCCGGAGCGAAATAGGCCATGCGCTGGAACATCTCCGCCAGGTCCCCTTCGACCCGCTCGAACTGGTAGTCCAGCCAAGCCTTTCCGTCTCCCGACTCGAAGAAGGTCTTGCACTCGGCCGCGGGCGACTCCGGGTCCACCGGCGAGCCGGGCAGCAGCGCCCCCTCGTCGCCCCGGAGCCTGGCGGAGCACTGCTTGATGATGCTGGTGAAGCCCACCGTGTTGCCGCCCACACCGCCCACAACCAGCTGGGTGTCCTCCTTCAGCGCGCCCTGCTGAGCCGGAACGCTCGCGCCGCCGAGCAGCTGCTGCTCCTTCCAGAAGTGTTCGACGAGCGCGCCTCCGCAGGAGACGTCCGACTGGACGTCGAGCGTGACGCCCTTGCTCGCCAGGCTCCGGGTGGCGACGGCGGGGTAGTTCTGCGTCGCCTGGAAGCAGAAGAGCTTCACGTTGTCCTGGTCGTTGACGGGGGCGATGCCGTAGTTGGCGGTGTAGGAGTCGCCGAAGAAGACGGTCTTCACCGGGTCGGCGGGTGCCGCGCCGGCGGTTGCCGCCGGGACGGCGAGGGTCAGGCAGCCGCCCAGCGCGACGGCTGCGGCGGCCAGCCGTCGAGCCCTGGGGGTGGTCGGCGTCTTGCGCATGACGGAAGACATGGCTGTGCCCTTTCGGAGAGCGAGAGGTGACGCCGGGTATTCAGTCATAAGCGGAGCGAGATACTCCAGTGGTGGTCGAACGCAACCGGGCGATCTTGGCCACCCTTGCCAAGTCGACTGATCTCCCCTGCTCGGCAGGGGTGCGCGAGAGGGGCCGGCTGCCGAGACCGGGAACGATCACGACCCGAACGGGGAAGGTCGGTGCGGCTGCGGTACGAGCCGGACGCCGACGCACGGCCGCTTCTGTCGCACGTGTGAGCGGCCCTCGCGAACATGTGCAGGAGCCGGCGCGGTCGTTCGTCTCGAACCGGCCGAAAAGCGACAGTTCGTCATGGCTGTGGCGCCGCCGTCACCAGGCCAGGGGTTCCCCGTGCCGGAAGAAGCCGCCGGTCGGGCCGGAGTCGGGCAGGGTCGCGGCCCAGACGACACTCGCGGCGCCCTCGTCGACGGGGTCGCCGCCCGGGCCGCCCATGTCGGTGGCGATCCAGCCCGGGCAGACGGCGTTGACCAGGATCCGGTCGGCGCGCAGTTCGTCGGCCAGTTTGCGGGTCAGGGCG
This sequence comes from Streptomyces sp. NRRL F-5727, assembly GCF_000719555.1. Classification (GTDB taxonomy): domain Bacteria; phylum Actinomycetota; class Actinomycetes; order Streptomycetales; family Streptomycetaceae; genus Streptomyces. The sequence goes on along the minus strand of NZ_JOGX01000008.1, from coordinate 87,341 downwards.
TTGAGGGCGGCCTTCGAGACGCCGTACGCCGGGGTGCCGCCGGACATGCTCGCCAGCGAGCCGGACTCGCTGGACACGTTCACCACGCGGGGACGGGACGACCGGCGCAGCAGCGGCAGGAACGCCTGCGCGGTCCGCCAGGCGCCGAAGAGGTTGGTCTCCAGGGTGTGGCGGACCTCGTCGAGGTCGACCGTGGCGGCCCGCCGGGTGGTGTCGTAGTTGACGGCCGCGTTGTTGACGAGGACGTCGAGGCGTCCGAACTCCTCCTCCACGCGCCGGGCGAGGGCGCGGACGTCCTCGGCGTCGGTCACGTCCAGCCGGCACGGCACCAGCGTGCCGGGCACCTCCGGGGCCAGCTCGGCGACGGCCCGTTCGGCGTCCTCCGGACGGCGGGCGGACAGCAGGACGGTGTGCCCGAGCCCGGCGAGCTGCCGCGCGGTCTCGCGGCCGATGCCACGGTTGCCGCCCGTGACCAGCGACACCGGTGCCACGGTGCCCATGCGCTCTCCCCTCACCTGCCCACATGACATGTTCACGCGGTGCATAGACTCATCGTCTTTGCCGAGTTCGACACAAGGAAAGCGATGAGAATACGCGGGATTCTGGCGGCCTTCGCGGTCGCCCTCTCCGTCGTCCTGATGGCGGGTCTGGCCCAGAGCGGGGCGGACTGGCTGCGGGCGGACCGCCCGGCGGTGACGCAGACGGAGCGCACGACGACGGACGCGGCGGCCGACGCCGGGCCCGGAACCCAGGTCCAGCTCCGGTCGGTCACCTTCAACATGTGCGGCGGCTACTGCAACAAGGGCGGCACCGACCTGCTGCAGCACGTCGAGAACGAGATCACCAGGTTCGCGCCGGTGCACCTGATCATGCTCCAGGAGGTGTGCTACTCGCAGTTCGAGTGGTTCCAGAGCAAGTACGCGGGTACCTACGAGTTCAGCTTCACGCCTCTGCTCACCAACTACCCGAGCTGTGGTCAGTCCAACTGCGTGGTGAACGAGGACAGCGACCCGAACAACGACGACAGGCGCTGCTGGGTCGGCCAGGTCCTCGGTGCCCGTGGGGCACTGGGCCCGAAGGACGAGATCCCCCTCGGCGGCGAGAGCCACCAGATCGACTCCAGCGGCAACCCCATCCCGCTGCCGCGGACGTTCAACGCCCTCTGCCATGACGCGACCCTCACCGGCGTCCCCGGCAAGGTGAAGGGCTGCAGCGTGCACCTGCGCGCCTGGGACGACCCCGAGGGCGTCAACGACCGGGCCCGCTCCGCGCAGGCGGCGCGTCTCGCCTCCGAACTCGACGAGGACATCGACGCCGGCAAGGTCGTCGTGGTGGGCGGGGACTTCAACTCCGTCCCGCAGCCGCACAAGGGCCCGGCCCTGGACAGCTTCTACCGTTCCACCGCCGCGCCCGGCGGGGGCATCGGCCGGTTCTACGAAGCCGACACCACCGACGACAGGGACCCCGACGGCACCGGCCCCGACCCCGCCCTCTGGACCATGCCGGAGCCGGACTGCGTCGCCCCCTCCACGACCTGCCGCAGCGGCGAGTCCACCCTCCTCGACCTGTCGACGCTCGATGACGACCAGCGCAACAGCAAGATCGACCACCTCTTCTTCTCCGAGGCCACGACGACCGGCACGCTCAGCGGCGGTGTGTACCCCCTGTACTTCAGCGACGCCGCGCGCACGAAGATCACGTACAACAAGGCCGACGCCGCCAAGGACGCCAACGGCAAGTACCTGAAGCTGTCGGACCACGCCTTCTACCGCGGGTGGTCGACGGTCACCGTCGAACCCTGACCCTCCGGACAGGGACGGCCCGCGCCGCATCCCCTGCGGCGCGGGCCGTCCGTCGAGCGGCGTCAGTGCACCGAGAAGCCGCCGTCGACGAAGAGCGAGTGGCCCGTGACGTACGCGGAGGCGCTGCTCGCGAGGAAGACGGCCGCGCCCGCGAAGTCCTCGGCCAGGCCGTTGCGGCCCACCATCGTGCGGGCCGCCAGCGCCGCGACCTTCTCCGGGTCCGAGGACAGCCGCCGGTTCAGGGCGGTCATCACGAAGCCGGGAACCAGCGTGTTGGCGGTGACGCCGTACGGGGACCACGCCTCGGCCTGCGAGCGCGCCAGCGACTCCAGCGCGCCCTTGGACACCCCGTACGCCCCGCTCTGCACGAACGCCCGGTGCGCCTGCTGGGAGGTCACGTGGATGAACCGGCCGAAGCCGCGCTCGGCCATCCCCGGCCCGAACCGCTGCCCCAGCAGGAACGGCGCCTCCAGGTTCACCGTCATCGTGGTGTCCCAGACCTCCTCGCCCAGCTCGCCGAAGGGCGGGCGCAGGTTGATCCCGGCCGAGTTGACCACGATGTCCGGCTCCCCGAACGCCTCGGTGGCCGCCTCCGCGCCCGCCTTGATCCCGTCGCGGGTTCCCAGGTCCGCGCTCACCCAGGCGGCGCGGCACCCGTCGGCCGTCAGCTCCTCGACGGTCGCGACCAGCTCCGCCTCCCCGCGCGCCAGCACCACCACGCTCGCCCCGGCCCGCGCCAGCGCGCCCGCGATCGCCCGGCCGATGCCGGAACTCCCGCCCGTGACCAGGGCGGTGCGGCCCTCCAGGGAGAAGAGGCCGGAGAGGTAGTCGCTGCTCATGCGTGTCGCTCCTCAGGACGTGCGTGTACCGGCCCGCCCGTGTGCGGTAGGGGGCAGGTACACGCATCCTGACACAGCCGCCCCTCAGGCGAGCTGGGCGACGAACTCCGTCCAGGCGGCCGGCGCCACGGTGAACTGCGGGCCGTCCGGAACCTTGGAGTCGCGGACGTGGACGGTGGAGGGGCAGGTGGCGACCTCGACACAGTTGTCACCGTCGCCGCTGCTGTAGCTGGACTTGTGCCAGGAGAGGGCGACCTCCAGGCAGTTGCCGCCGTCCCCGGTGCTGTGGCTGCTCTTGAACCAGGCCAGTTCAGTCGTGCTCATAGTGCTCCTCGGATCTCCCGCAACAGGCCCACGGATGCCTCGACAGACAGAGCCTGTGCCCGCATCCTGGCATACCGCTGCTGGAGCATGCTGACCTCTTTGGGGTCGGAGCTGAGCTGGCCGGTTCCCTGCCCTTCGCAGTAGGCGTACCAGGCGTTGTCCTCGGTCTCCAAGAGGCACAAGGGGCCGCCGAGGCCGGCGTGGTACCCGCGTGACTGCGGCATGATCTGGACGTCGATATTGCGGCGTTCGCCGAAGGCGAGGATGTGGTCGATCTGCTCCCGCATGACCTCCGCGCTGGCCACCTGGCGACGCAGGGCGTGTTCCTCGACGACAAAGCTGTAGATCGTTTCCGGGCGTTCCGTGAGGATGCTCGCCCGCTCCACACGGGTGACCAGGTTCGACTCGATCTTGTCGTCGCTCATCGCCGGGATCTGCTTCTCGAAGAGCGTGCGGGCGTACGCAGGCGTTTGGAACAGCTCCGGGACCATCCTGCTCTCGAAGGTGTACAGCGTCACCGCAAGCGGCTCCAGCTCCGCCCACTCCTCGAACCACTTCGCCAACCCCGCCCTGCGCGTCAGATGCTTCGCCGCCGCCCGGATCACCCCGAACGCGTCCAGCACCTCCTCCGCCTTCTCCACGAACCCCTTCGACGGCAGTCGGCGGCCCTGCTCGATCGACGCCACCATCGGCACCGAGTAGCCCACCTTCGGCGCGAACTGTTCCTGGGTCAGGCCCGCCCGCTTGCGGAAGACCTTGACCACTTCCCCGAAAGCCTTCAGGCTCTCTGACGTCTCCGGTGCGCTTCCCTTGGGAACGTCGTCCGTCACCCCGCCACCTCCCGCACAGCGTGCTCGCGTTGAACCCATCCAGGTTCACGGACTGTCACCGGTACAGTCCAGCGAGGTGACCCGTACAGGCCGCAGCGTACGAGTCGAGTAGCTGGTAACTCGCCATGATCGCCGCGAAATTGGCCACATGACGATCCCCATGGCGCGCAGACGACCCGTCACCGTACGTATGTTCGCGCAACGCTTCAGCTCCACGCCACGCGGCGCCCGCATGGCCCGCCGGCTGGCCCTCCACCAGCTCCACGAGTGGGGTGTCCCGTACGGCGCCGAGCTGTCCGACACCTCCGCGCTGATCGTCGCCGAGCTCGCCGCCAACGCGGTCCTGCACGGGCGTGTCCCGAGGCGGGACTGTGAGCTGGCGCTGCTGTACTCGCCCGGGCTGCACCTGCGGATCGACGTCTCCGACACCCGGGGCGAGCGGCGGCCGGAGGCCCGGACGGCGGCGGGGCCGCTCGACGAGGGCGGGCGGGGGCTGGTGCTCGTCGGCGCGCTGGCCACGCGGTGGGAGGTGCTCGACCGCGTACCGGTCGGGAAGACGGTGCGGGCCGAGCTGGACCTCAGAAGGGTGTGACGGTCTCCCGCCTCGTTCCCGGGAAGTCGGTGTGCGGCCTGAGTTGCACGGAGTCGGGCCCCGGCCGGCCGTCGAGCGTCCTCGGCCCGTGGGAGACGCCCAGGCAGGTGAAGACGAGCCGGTCGCCCGGGACCGAGCGCAGCCGGCGGGTGCCGGTGAACGGTAGGTCGGTGTTCTTCGCGAGCTGGACCGTGCCGGTGCCCGTGTTCCCGTCGAGACAGCGGGTCTCGTTCAGCGATGCGAGGTGGTCGAACCAGAACCATGGCGGTGCTCCGTTCCGGTCGGAGGGATCGTGACGCCCCCCGGAGGGAAGCCGCTCCGGTCCCTCCTCCACCAGGTTCACCCGCGGCAGGCGGTGCGCAACTCGCGCCGGAGGCACGCTCGCTGACGGTTCGAGGAGCGAGCGTGCCCCCGGCGGTGGAGCTACGGCGCCGGGGCGTAGCCGGCCGGGCGGGTGGTGAAGGTGCCGCGGCCCTGGGTGCGGCCGCGGAGGCGGGTCGCGTAGCCGAAGAGTTCGGCCAGCGGGACCGTCGCCGTCACCACCGACGTACCGCCGCGGACCTCGGAGTCGGTGACCCGGCCCCGGCGGGCCGCGAGGTCGCCGAGGACCGTGCCGACGGAGTCGCCGGGCACGGTCACCGTCACCTCGGCGACCGGTTCGAGCAGCGCCAGGACGCTCGACCGGAGCGCCTCGCGGAGCGCGAACCGGCCGGCGGCGCGGAACGCGAGCTCCGACGAGTCCTTCGGGTGCGTCGCCCCGTCCGTCAGCGTGACGCGGACGCCCGTCACCGGGTGGCCGCCGAGCGGGCCGTCGGCGAGCGCGTCCCGGCAGCCGGCCTCGACCGCGCGGACGTACTCCTGCGGGACCCGCCCGCCGGTGACCGTCGACGTGAACACGAACTCCTCCTCTCCCTCCGCTCCGTCCGCTCCGGACAGGGGCTGGACGTCGATGACGACGTGGGCGAACTGGCCCGCGCCGCCGTCCTGTTTGACGTGCCGGTACAGCAGGCCCGTCACGCCCTTCGTCACCGTCTCGCGGTACGCGACCTGCGGGCGGCCCGCCGTGACCTCCAGGCCGCGCTCGCGCCGCAGCTTCTCCACCGCGACCTCCAGGTGCAGCTCGCCGAGGCCCGACAGCACGGTCTGGCCCGTCTCCGGGTCGGTCCGCACCACCAGCGACGGGTCCTCCTCGGCGAGCCGGGCGAGGGCCGTCGCCAGCCGGCCGGTGTCGGTGGAGCGGCGCGCCTCCACGGCCACCGAGACCACCGGGGCGGCGGGCACCGGCGGTTCGAGGACGACCGGCGCCTCCGGGGCGCACAGGGTGGCCCCGGCGCGGACGGTCTTCGGACCGACCACGGCGACGATCTCCCCGGCGGCCGCACCGGGCACGTCGACCGTCCGGTCGGCCTGCACGCGCAGCACGCGGGAGATCCGCTCGGTCCGGCCGGTGGCCGTGTCGAGCACGGTGGAGCCCTGGCGGAGCGTGCCCGCGTAGACGCGGACGTACGTCATCCGGCCGGTCGGCGCCGCGCTCACCTTGAACGCGAGCGCCACGAGCGGCGCGTCCGGGTCGGCCGCCCGCTCGCCCCCGCCGACCGGCGGCCGGTCGGCGGGGGCGGGCAGATAGGCGACGACCGCGTCGAGGAGCGGTTCCACCCCCCGGTCGCGGTACGCCGCACCGCACAGCACCACCACGGCCGCGCCCTGCAGGGTCAACTCCCGCAGCGCCCGGACCAGCGTCCCCTCCGCCAGCGAGCCGGTGACGCAGAACTCGTCCAGGGCGTCCGGATGCAGCTCCGCCACCGCCTCCTCCAGGAGGCGTCGGCGGCGCACGGCCTCGTCCCGGTGGGCTGCCGGGACGTCGGTCTCGGCGAAAGTGCCGTCCTCCCACCCGTACGCCCGCATCCGGACCAGGTCCACGACGCCCCGGAAGTCGTCCTCCCGGCCGAGGGGCAGCTGGACGGGGAGCGGGACGGTGCCGAGGCGGGCCCGGATCGAGGCGACGGCCGCGTCCAGGTCGGCGCCCGCCCGGTCCATCTTGTTGACGAACGCGATCCTGGGCACCCCGTACCGGTCGGCCTGCCGCCACACCGACTCGCTCTGCGGCTCGACGCCCGCGACCGCGTCGAAGACGGCCACGGCGCCGTCGAGGACGCGGAGCGCGCGCTCGACCTCGTCGGAGAAGTCGACGTGGCCGGGCGTGTCGATGAGCGTGAGCTCGTGACCGGCCCAGGAGCAGGTGACGGCGGCGGCGGAGATCGTGATGCCCCGCTCCCGCTCCTGCGGGTCGAAGTCGGTGACGGTGGTGCCGTCGTGGACCTCGCCCCGCTTGTGGACGGCGCCGGTCAGGAAGAGGATCCGCTCGGTGACGGTGGTCTTGCCCGCGTCGACGTGGGCGAGGATGCCGAGGTTGCGGACCTGGGGGTTCGGAAGGGAGCGCACGGTGGTGTGCCTTTCGCTGCTGCGTGGAGACGAAGACAGGGCAGCGCGATTCCCGGACGCGGGAAGGCGTCAGCGGGCCTGCGATGACGGGCGCGCAGCCGTCACCGGCAGGCGGAAGAGGCGAGGATCACGTCGTACCGGCGGGCACGGGGGAGGACGGCGACGGCGTACTGGTGACGCATGGTCGGCTCCTCCCGGCTCGGTCGAACGGCTCGCGGCGGCGCGGCGGTTCGGTGCGCCGTGACGGGAGTGTAGGGAGCGGGGCGCGGCCCGCGACACCGGTTTTTCCCGCGTCGGCGCGGGTGGCCGTATCTCGTCTGTCCCGGAGGGGCGCGTGTGCTTCACGGGCGCACGCCGACGCGCGTGCGAGACACGCGCACGAGGACGGGGGACCCATGGACGGTGGTGCAGCGGGGCGGCCCGGAGGGGAACGCGGACCGCCACGCCCCCGTCGTCCGCGTCGAGGGCGGCAGGGGCGGCTCCGGCCTCATGTCCCGGTAGCGCTCCCCCGTACCGGGAGGCGCCCTCACATGCCGGCGGGCGCGTCCGCCGGCTGGAGGAGGTCCCAGCGGTTGCCGTACAGGTCCTCGAAGACGGCGACGGAGCCGTACGGCTCGTGCCGGGGCTCCTCCAGGAACTTCACCCCGGCGGCCGTCATCCGCTCGTGGTCGCGGGCGAAGTCGTCGGTGTGCAGGAAGAAGGCGACCCGGCCGCCCGACTGGTTGCCGACGGCGGCCTCCTCGTCGTCGTTCCGGGCACGGGCCAGCAGCAGACCCGCGTTCCCGATCCCGCCGAGGCCGCCGGCACCGCGCGGGCGGACGACGACCCAGCGGGTGCCGTTGCCCCGGTCGGTGTCCTCGACGAGGTCGAAGCCGAGGGCGTCGGTGTAGAAGGCGATGGCCTCGTCGTAATCACGGACGAGGAGCGTGACGAGTGCGATGGACGGCATCACCCCAACGTAATGGGCGAACCGGACGGAACCCACCCGCGCGGACCCGCGTCGCCGCCGCCCCGACCCTCGACCCGGCGAGGGTCGGCACGAGGGTCGGGGGAGGGACGGAGGCGGGTCCGGACAGGGCGGGACGGGGGTCCGCGCGAGGGGTGCCCGGCGGGCGCGCGGTGCGAGAATCCCACCCATGGACGCAGAGGGGTTCGACCGGCTCGTCGAGCGGGCGCGCGGGCTCGCCCGGCGCGGGGGACGGCGTGTGCTGGGGCTCGCCGGGCCGCCCGGGGCCGGGAAGTCCACGCTCGCCGGGCGGCTCGTCGAGCGGCTCGACGGGCTCGCCGTGCTCGTGCCGATGGACGGCTTCCACCTCGCCGGGGCCGAGCTGGCGCGGCTCGGACGCGCCGGGCGCAAGGGCGCGCCCGACACCTTCGACGCCGCCGGGTACGCGGCCCTGCTCGCCCGGCTGCGGACCCCCGAGGCCGGCACCGTCGTCTACGCGCCCGCCTTCGACCGCGCCCTGGAGGAGCCGGTCGCCGGGTCGATCGCCGTCCCGCCCGGGATCCCGCTCGTCGTCACCGAGGGCAACTACCTCCTCCACGAGGACGGTTCCTGGGCCGCCGTCCGGCCCCTCCTCGACGAGGTCTGGTACCTCGACCTGCCCGACGCCGTCCGCGTCCCCCGGCTCGTCGCCCGACACGTCCGCTTCGGCAAGGCCGCACCCGAGGCGGAGGAGTGGGTGGCCCGCTCCGACGAGGCCAACGCCCGGCTGGTCGCGGCGGGCCGCCACCGCGCCGACCTCGTCGTCCCCCTGGGCTGACCGGCCCACGGGCAGGGGAACCAGCCGCCGGTCATCGTCGTCCGTCACCATGTACCTGACGACAGGGGGAACGGGTGACGGAGATTCTGTACGGCGAGCGGTCGCGGAACCCGCTGGCCAGGACGGTCGAACTGACCGAGACGGGCATCCGCAGGGGCGGCCGGACCACGCCGCTCGGCGAGCTGAACCTGGCCGCGATGGCCGAGGCGTACCGGCGCGGGCAGTGGCTCGGCGGCGGCGGGTCCGAGCGCCCCCTGGAACGGCTGGAGGAAGGAGCCGGCGTCGTCCCGCTGACGCGCGTCTCCGGCACCAGCACCCCGCTCAAGGTGCGCCGGGCCGCCGACTTCGCGCGGCAGCTGGGAGAGCTCGCCGTCCGGCTGAGCGGCGGTCCCGAGCGGGTCGCCGAGCTGGGGCGGCGGGCCGCCGCCGAGGGCGTGCCGCTGTGGCTGGCCCGGCGGACCGCGCCCGGGCCCACCGGGGACGTCACCGTCGCCGTCGACCGGCGCCTGGTCCGGGTCGACGTGTGGGGCCCGTACGCCCCCGTCGTACGGATCCGGGCGCCCTTCGGCTTCCACCCCGACGAGGCCCACCCCTCCCGCGGCCTCACGCTCACCGTCGGCGACACCCCGGCCGAGCTGCACCTGGAGCGGCGCAAGCTCCGCAAGTCCCGGAGCTTCGTGCAGGCCGAACTCCCCGGTCAGCGCTGGGAGCTGTGGCGGCAGAGCGCGACCAGCTCGCGACTGTTCCGCGACGGCCGGCAGGTCGCCCTGCTCGCCCGGCCCCCGCGCCGCCGCTCCTCCGCCCGGCCCGACGAGCTCCTGCTGCCGCTCGGACCCGTCGGTCTGGAGACCTCCGACCCGCTGGACGCGGTCATGGCGCACGCCTTCTCCGCCGCCTTCGGCCTCGGCGACACCACAGGACTCGCCCGCTTCCCCGCCCAGTGGCGCCCGAGCGAGGGCTACGAGCCCGCCGCCACGGACACCGACTGGCTGCGTCCCTGGTTCAGCAACCTCGGCACCAGCAGCGCCGACAACGAACCCGGCGGCGGCGACGGCTGGGGCTCCGACGGCGGCGACGCGGGCGACTCCGGCGGCGGTGACGGCGGGAGCGACGGCGGAGGCGGCGGTGGCGGCGACGGCGGTGGCGGCGGAGGCGGCGACTGACCGCCGAGTAGGGTGACGCCATGAACGACGAGCGCGCCGGCGTCGCCGGATGGGAGGAGCGGGTCGCCGCCCTCTGGGAGCAGATCGACGCGTACGGGCCCGAGGACTTCCGGGCCCGGATCGCGGACCTCGCCGCCGAGCGGGGAGAGGACGACGCAGCCGCCCTCTTCGAGCAGGGCGCCGCCCACGACTCCACCGGGCTGCCCGTCGAGGCCGTCACCTTCTACGAGCGCGCGCTCGGACTCGGCCTCACCGGGCTGCGCCGCCGCCGGGCCGTCATCCAGCTGGCGAGCAGCCTGCGGAACCTCGGGCGGCCCGACCGGAGCGTGGACCTGCTCACCGTCGAGCGGGGCCTGCCCGCCGAACGGCTCGACGCCGACGAGCGGGCGCTCGCCCCGGCCGTCGACGCCTTCCTCGCCCTCGCGCTCGCCGACACCGGCCGCGACCGGGAGGCCGCCTCGCTCGCCCTCGGCGCCCTCGCCCCGCTGCTGCCCCGCTACAACCGCTCCCTCGCCCACTACGCCCGCGCCCTCCTCACCGCCCCCGACGGCTCCTGAGCCGACTTCGCAGGGCGGCCGGTGGAGGCGGGCGCCCACTCGCTACGCTGAACGCAACGGCGACGGAAGGCGGGCTGACGTGGGGTGGCTGCGCAGGAGACCCAGGCGGGACGGCGAGGACGCGCCGAGGGATCCGGAGTTCGCCTACTTCTCCGAGCGCGAGGCCGCGCTCTTCCGGGCCACCGTCCGCGAGGCGTTCGCCGAACTCGGCCTGGAGGTCACCGTCTACGCGGCCTCCGTCCAGGACGACAGGCAGCGCCGCTTCGGCCTCGGCAACCTCGCCGCCGTCTGCCACCGGGACCGGCGCGGCCCCCGCGTCTGGCCCGAGCTGATCCGCCGGCACGTCACCCTCGTGGTGCGGACCCTGGACGGCCCGTCCGCCCTCGACACGCTGCCGCCCGAGCAGATCCGCGCCCAGCTCTACCCCCGGGTCGTCAACGCCGAGGGCATCGACCCCGGCGCCTTCGGCTACGCCCGGACGCTCGCCCCCGGGCTCTACGAGGTGCTGGCGCTCGACCTGCCGGAGAGCGTCATGATGCTCACCGACGACGCCCTCGACCGGATCGGCGACCCCGCCCAGCTGCGCGCCCGCGCCCTGAAGAACCTGCGCGGACTGCCCGTCGAGGAGCACGAGACCGTCCGCGACGCCGACGGCATGACCTTCGAGGTCGTCGTCGGCGACTCCTTCTACACCGCCAGCCGGGTCCTCGACCTCGACGCCCTGGCCCAGCGGGTCACCGGCCTGCCGCTCGGCGAACACGGCGCCCTCGTCGCGGTGCCCTTCCGGCACCAGATCGCGTTCCACCCCATCCGGGACACCACGATCATCCCCGCGCTCGGCGCGATGGCCTCCTTCGCCGCCTCCGAGTACGAGGACACGCCGGGCGCCATCAGCCCCTACGTCTTCTGGTGGCGGGACGGCACCCTCACCCAGCTCAGCGAGCACGACGAGGAGCGCGGCGAGCTGCGGATCGTCGTCGGCGACGACTTCCAGGACCTGCTCGAACGGCTGATCGCCCAGGGGCCGGGCCCGCGCTGACGGCACCCGGCCCGGTCGCGGCGGCCGGGCCCGGCGGGCAGGATGCTGGAGGACGCCGCCCGCCCGCCGCCGCGAAGGAGCCCCCATGCCGACCGACGCCCCCACCCCCTTCACCGCCGACGACTACCGGGCCCGGATGGACCGGGCGGCCGCCTCCGCCGCCGACGCCGGACTCGCCGGGCTGCTCGTCGCCCCCGGCCCCGACCTCGTCTACCTCACCGGCTACCAGCCGACCGCGATCACCGAACGGCTCACCGTCCTCGTCGTCGCCCCCGGCCAGGACCCCGTCCTCGTCGTCCCCACCCTGGAGGCCCCCGACGCGGAGAAGGCCGTCGGCGCGCCCGCGCTGACCCTCCGCGACTGGACCGACGGCAAGGACCCGTACGCCGTCACCGCCCCGCTCCTCGACGTCGAGGGGCGCTTCGGCGTCAGCGACAACGCCTGGGCCATGCACCTCCTCGGCCTCCAGCAGGCCCTGCCGTCCACCTCGTACGTCTCCCTCACCGAGGCCCTGCCGATGCTGCGGGCCGTGAAGGACGCGCACGAGCTGGCCCGGATCGCCGCCGCCGGGGCCGCCGCCGACCGGGCGTACGGGGAGATCCTCAAGGTCCGGTTCGCGGGCCGCCGCGAGACCGAGGTCGCCGCCGACCTCGCCGCGCTGCTCCTGGAGTTCGGCCACTCCCAGGTCGACTTCACCGTCGTCGGCTCCGGACCCAACGGCGCCAACCCGCACCACGAGGCCGGCGAGCGGGTCATCGAACGCGGCGACATGGTCGTCCTCGACTTCGGCGGCCTCAAGCACGGCTACGGCTCCGACACCACCCGCACCGTCCACGTCGGCGAACCCACCGACGAGGAGCGCCGGATCCACGACCTCGTCCGCGAGGCCCAGCAGGCCGGCTTCGAGGCCGTGAAGTCCGGCATCGCCTGCCAGGACGTGGACCGTGCCGCCCGCAAGGTCATCACCGACGCCGGGTACGGCGAGTACTTCATCCACCGCACCGGCCACGGCATCGGCGTCACCACCCACGAACCGCCCTACATGATCGAGGGCGAGGAGCGGCCCGTCGTCCCCGGCATGTGCTTCTCCATCGAACCCGGCGTCTACCTGCCGGGCCGCTTCGGCGTCCGCATCGAGGACATCGTCACCCTGACCGAGGACGGCACCGGCCACCGCTTCAACAACACCCCGCACGAGATGGCCCTCGTCGACTGACGGGCCGCTACCCGTCGGCGAGGACCACCGCCGACTCGCCGCCGAGGCGCAGCAGCCCGTCCCGGGCGGGCGCCTCGGTCGGCTCCCAGGCGGCGAGGACCCGGTCCCGGCCGTTGGAGCCCAGCGGGATCGCGGCCGGCTCCTTGCCCAGGTTGACCGCGACCCGGACGTCACCCCGCCGGAAGACCAGCCAGCGGGCCTCCTCGTCGAAGGCCACCTTCACCCCGCCCAGGTCCGGGTCGGTCAGGTCCGGCAGCGTGCGGCGCAGCGCGATCAGCTCCCGGTGCCAGGCGAGCAGCCGCCGGTGCGGGTCCCGCTCGCGCTCCGTCCGGTCGAGCACCGAGCGGTCCCGGGTCGCCGGGTCCTGCGGATCGGGCACCTCGGACTCGTCCCAGCCGTGCGCCGCGAACTCCCGTCGCCTGCCCCGACGGACGGCCTCCGCCAGCTCCGGATCGGTGTGGTCGGTGAAGTACTGCCAGGGGGTGCGGGCGCCCCACTCCTCGCCCATGAACAGCATCGGCACCGACGGGCCGGTGAGCACCAGCGTCGCCGCGCAGGCCAGCAGGCCGGGGGAGAGGGAGGCCGAAAGGCGGTCCCCCAGCGCCCGGTTGCCGATCTGGTCGTGGGTCTGCGCATAGCCCAGGAAGCGGTGGGCGGGGGTGCGCTCCCGGTCCACCGGGCGGCCGTGGTGCCGGCCGCGGAAGGAGGAGTACGTGCCGTCGTGGAAGAACACCCGGGTGAGGGTCTTGGCGAGCGCGGCCATCGGGGCGCGCGCGAAGTCGGCGTAGTAGCCCTGCGACTCACCCGTCAGCGCGCAGTGCAGGGCGTGGTGGAAGTCGTCGTTCCACTGCGCGTGCAGGCCGAGGCCGCCGAGCGCGCGCGGGGTGGTGGTGCGCGGGTCGGCGAGGTCGGACTCGGCGATCAGGAAGTGCTGGCGGCCCTGCTCCTTCGCCAACTCGTCGACCGCCGCCGACAGTTCCTCCAGGAAGGTGAGGGCGCGGTCGTCGGCGAGCGCGTGCACCGCGTCGAGCCGCAGCCCGTCGATCCGGTAGTCCCGCAGCCAGGCGAGCGCGCTGCCCAGGAAGTACGCCCGCACCTCGTCCGAACCCGGCGCGTCCAGGTTCACCGCCGCGCCCCACGGCGTGTGGTGGGTCTCGGTGAAGTACGGCCCGTAGACCGGGAGGTAGTTGCCGGACGGGCCCAGGTGGTTGTGGACCACGTCGAGGACGACGCCCATGCCCAGGCCGTGCGCGGTGTCGGTGAACCGCTTCAGCGCCGCGGGCCCGCCGTACGGCTCGTGCACCGCCCACGGCGCCACCCCGTCGTACCCCCAGCCGCGCACCCCGGGGAACGGGCAGAGCGGCATCAGCTCCACATGGGTGATGCCGAGCCCGGCGAGCTCCCCGAGCCGGGCCGCGGCGGCGTCGAGGGTGCCCTCCGGGGTGAAGGTGCCGACGTGCAGCTCGTACAGGACCGCGCCGCGCAGCCGCAGCCGGGGCGGCTCGTGGCGCCAGGCGTAGGCCGCGTGGTCGACGACGGCGCTGAGCCCGTCCGGCCCGTCCGGCAGCCTGCGGCCGCGCGGATCGGGTCGGACGGGACCGCCGTCGATACGGAAGCCGTACCGGTCGCCGTCGGCGGCCGGCACGGTGCCGGTCCACCAGCCCTCCCGCAGCGGGTCCCGGTCCAGCGGGTGCCCGCTGCCGTCGATCTCCAGGGTCACCCGGTCGCGGGCGTGCGGTGCCCAGACCTCGAAGAGCACGGCGGATCTCCTCGCAGACGTCGGTACGGTCGTCGGTGCGGTCGGCTACGTCGCTCCCATCCTGGCAGTCAGGACCGCGACGCGCCCGGTGCGTCCCACACGTAGTCGATCTGGCGCTGGAAGTTCACGTATCCGGCGCGGGCGAACGCCGCCGCCATCGGCACGTTCCCCAGGTCGGTCGCGGCCCGCACGCGCGGCACGCCCGCGTCGGCGAGGATCCGGGTGCCCTCGGCGAGGATCTCGTCGATGTACCCGTGGCCCCGGTGGGCGGGCAGCACCCCGATGTAGGCGATGATCGGGTTGTAGGAGTTGCGGGCGGGGATCACGAAGCCGACCGGCTCGCCCGTGCCCGCCAGTTCCGCCACCTGCCACCACTCGCGCGGCGAGGTGTAGTGCGGGAACTCCTCGTCGTAGTGGCGCTCGGCGGCCTCTCGGAGGGACAGCCCCTCGCCCAGGTCGGCCTGCCCGTGCGCGTCGAGCGTCCCCTCCATCACCGGGGTCATCAGCGCCAGCAGGTCCTCCCGGTCCCGCACCGGGCGGAACACGAGCCGGCCGGTGCGCTCCGCCACCGGGGTGCCGGGCAGCCACTCCAGGCGCAGCCGCTCGACCAGCGGCCGGCCCCCCGTCTCCGCGAGGAGGGAGAGCAGCAGCTCCACCCGGTCGCGGGTCTCCGGGACCTCCCGCCAGTCGGCGGGCAGATAGCGGTTGAACTCCGGCGGCACGGTGCCGGCCGGTACGACGGCGGCCATGGCGGTGCGCAGCAGCCGCCGGCCCACCTCCGCCGCCTCCTCGGCCGGCAGCTCCGGGTCGAGGTCGAAGAAGTCGAGGGCGAGCGGTTCGCCGCCGTCCTTCTTGGTCCACCAGGCGATCCGGCCGAGCAGCCGGCCGTCGCGGAGGGCCACCCAGAGCCACTCCGGGCGGCGGCGGCCGGTGCCGAGGTCGTCGGCGAGTTCGTGGTCGAGCGTGTACGTGAGGCCGAGGAACAGGTCCAGTTCCTCGGGCCCGGCGAGCGGGCGGACGACGAGGCCGTCGGTCATGCGGTGGTTCCCCCAGGGGTCTGTGTGAGCGAGCCCGCAGACCGTAACAGTGATCTTGTGACGGTGGCGCGGGGATTTGTGCCGGAGCCGGTACGCCCCCGGGACGGGCCGCTTCTGGACAGCCCGGCCCGGGCGCACGGACAATCACGGTGTGACGACCCCTTACGAGCCTCCGGCGCCCTCCCCCCGGCTGACCGACGCCGAGCGGGACCGCGCGCTGGTGCTGCTCCGGGAGGGCGCCGCACAGGGCCGACTCTCGCACGACACCTTCCTCTTCCGGATGGAGCGGGCCCTCCAGGCCCGCCGCCCCGACGAACTCGCCGTGCTCACCGCCGACCTGCGCGGCGAGAGCGGCTGGAGCCGGCGGGTGATCGGCGCCGTCGAGGCCGTCTCGGGCTTCACCGCCCGCCTCCGCCGCGCCTGGCACGCCGAGCGGCTGCCGAAGCTGCTGCTGCCGCAGCCGGGGCCGTACCCGCTGCGGATCGGCCGCGACCCGGTGAACGGGCTGCGGCTCAGCCACGAGACGGCGTCCCGGCTGCACGCCGAGCTCTCGATGCAGAGCGGGCTGTGGGTGCTGCGCGACCTCGGCTCCACCAACGGCACCACCGTCAACGGCCGCCGGGTCGTCGGTGCCGTCGTGGTGCGGGCCGGTGACGTCGTCGGCTTCGGCGAGATGAGCTTCCGGCTCTCCGTCGACTGACGCGCTCTCCGCCGACGGACGCGCCTCGGCCGACCGGCCAGGTCAGGGCGGGTGCGCCCTCACCCGTTCGGCGGAACGTGACGGGCGGTGCGGGGGCGCGGGTGATGGGCTGGGGGGACGCGCGCCACGACTCCGGCCGCGGTCCGTCACCGCCGGACGAGCCGTACGCACCGATCGCACCGGTCGAGCCGATCCGGCCGATCGAGTCGATCGAACCGTACGAGCCGGCCGGGGGCCGAACGACAGGGGGCACGATGCGCGACGAGCCGAGCCGCGACACGGAAGGCCGGACGGGCGAGGGGCCCTGGGAGCGGGTGCCCGCCATGGCCCCCGCCGGACGGGCCGCCGCAGGGCCCGGACGGGTGCGGCCCGTGGCCGACCCGACCGCGCCGCCCGGCGGGCGGACCGTCGCCCCGAGCCCGCTGGACCCCGGCGCCGCCCTCGACCCGCACCCCGTGCACCGCAGGCTGCGCGAGGAGTTCCCGCTCACCTACGACCCGCTGCTGCGGGCCTGGGTCCTCAGCCGGTACGCCGACGTGGCCACCGCCCTCACCGACCCCCGCTTCACCCACGGCCACCGGCCCGGCGACCCGGCCTGCGCCCGGGCCCACACCGACGTGGACCTCGGCGAGCTGCGGTCCGTGGCGGAACGCACCGCCTTCGTGCTGGCCCGCCGGATCGCCGGCCGCGAACGGGCCGACCTGGTGGCCGACTTCTGCCACTGGCTGCCGGCCGGCACCGTCGCCGCCGCCGTCGGCGTCCCGTACCTGGACATGATGCGGCTGGTACGGGGCCGGGCCGCGACGGCGCTGGCCGGGGAGTGCGGCGGGCAGATCGCGGTCCGGGAGAAGGCGCTGGCCTCCTTCCTCGGCAACGTCCTCGCCGACCCCGACCAGGTCGCCGCCCTGCGCGACGCCCCGGCGGGCCTGGTGGCCCGGGCGTGGGCGGAGTCGCTGCGCCGCGACCCGCCGGTGCAGATCGCCGTCCGGCGCACCCGCGAGGACGTGCCGGTCAGCGGCGGGGTGCTGCCCGGCGGCTCCTCGGTCGCGCTGCTCATCGGCGCGGCCGGACGGGACCCGGAGCGGTTCCGCGAGCCGGACCGCTTCGACCCGCTCCGCGACGACCCGCACCAGCTCACCTACGGCCCCGGCTTCTGCCCGGCGGTGATCCTGGCCGGCCTGGAGGCGGAGTACGCGGTCCGCGCGCTCTTCCAGGCGATGCCCCGGCTGCGGCTGGCCGACGGCTTCCGCCCGGCGCAGACCGGGCTCATCACCCGGGCCCCGCGCACGCTGGTGGTCCTGCCGAACGGCTGATTCTTCACGGTGCCGCCCCGCTGCTAGGGTGACGTGCGCTCGTCAAACGAGTCCTTTTCGCACGCACGACTTCCAACGGGGAACGATCAAGTGAAGCTTCGTCATGCCCGCGCGATCGCCGTCTTCGGCATCGCCGTCTTCGCCCTCACCGGCGCCCGCGGTTCGAACGGCGCCGGCTGCGACGGCAGCAGCGGTTCGAGCTCCAGCTCCAGCTCCAGCTCCAGCTCCAGCTCCAGCGGCGGCAGCCACGACAACGACGGCTCCGGCTCCAGCTCCGGCGGCTCCGTCCCCGGCGGCGGCGGCAGCGCCGACAAGGCGTCCCGCGACGTCACCATCGACAAGTGCGCCTACGACCCGGCGACCAAGAACCTCACCGCCCGGATCACGGTGAAGAACGACGGAGCGCTCGACTACGACTACTCCGTCACCATGAAGTTCACCGGCGCCGGCGCGACCTCCGCGACCGCGTTCAAGGCCGGCATCGCCGTCGCGGCGGGCGCCTCCGAGACCGCCGAGCTCACCACCCCGTACCCGGGCACCGGCGACGGCTCCGAGTACACCAAGTGCGAGGTCACGCGCGCCAGCCGCATCTGACCCGACCGGCGGGGGCCCTCGGGCCCCCGCCCCGCTCCCGTCAGCCGCGCCGCCGGTAGGCGTCGGACTGGTTCGGCGGCGCGTTGTGCACCGCCCACGCGTTGTACGAGACGCGGTCCTGGGACGCCTGGAGGCGGGCCCGCTCCTCGATGCGCAGCCCCTCCGCGTGCTCCGTCGTGGACCTGCCGCGGCGCGTCAGCACCACCACCAGCACCACGACGAGTCCCCCCAGGACCCCGAACAGAATTCCCATCGCCATCGGCTTCCCCCCCTGTTGCTCGTGCTCGCCAGTATGCGGTCAGGACCGGATCCGCGCGAGGAGGGCGACCGGGCGGTCCGCGAACAGCTCCGCCAGCTTCAGCTCGCTCGCCGGGCCGCCGGTGAACTCCCGTACCCCGTCGAGGACATCGGCCCACCGCCCGTCCGGCAGCACCAGCTCCGTGTCCCGCCAGCCGCCCGCCTCCGCGAGCCGCAGCGAGAGCCGGGTCACCGCGGTGACCACCTCGCCCGAGCGGGCGAAGGCCAGACAGTGCGCGGCCCCCGGGCCCTCGGCCGCCAGCGGCAGATAGGTCCCGCCCGGGCCGAAGGCCGCCGGACGCTCCCGGCGCAGCCGCAGCGCGGCCCGGACCAGCGCCGTCCGCCCGTCGTCCGGGCCCGGCGCGAACGGGGCCCGGTTGTCCGGGTCGACCAGCGCCCGGTACTCCCGCTCGGTGTGCTGGTACAGCTCCGGCACGCCCGGCATGGTCAGCTGGACCAGCGCCGCGCCGTCCGCGTGCGCCCGGATGTGCGGCTCCAGCGCGAACGCCGCCTCGGACGCCGTCCGCAGTGGTACGCGACCGGGCCCGGCGGCGACGAAGTCGGCCACCGCCCGCTCGTACGCCGGGTCCTGCTCGGTCCAGGAGGTCCGCAGCCCCTCCTCCCGCACCGCCTTGAGCACCGCGGGGCCGATCCGCTCCGGGTCCGGGGTGCCGAAGCCGAAGGCGGTCTGCCAGGCCGTCCAGGCGAGGTGCGGGTCCGGCGCCGGGATCCCGGCGACCTCGGCCAGCAACCCGGCCCACACGTCCGGACACTGGGCGAGCACCGCGATCGCCGCCCGCACGTCCGCACTGCGCTTGGTGTCGTGGGTGGTGAGGACCGTGCCGCCGGCCGGCCAGTCGCGGGCCAGCCGCGCGCAGGCGGCGTGGAACTCCGCGACGCCGACGGCAGGCCGGCCCGGATCGCCGCCGACCTCGTTGGCCGAGAGCAGCGGGGCGTACCGGTAGAAGGCGGTGTCCTCGGTGGACTTGGCCCGCAGCGCCGAGGACGTCTGGGCGAACCGGGCCCGGAACGCCCGGTGTCCGGGGGAGTCGCCGTGGGTGCCGAGGAGCAGGCCCCGGACGGTGTCCACGGCCGCGGCCTCCTCCGGCACCGCGAACGCGGCCCGCGCGCCCCGGGCCGCCTCGGGGGTCAGCACCCGCTCGGCGCCGGTCCGGTAGGGCCGGTAGACCGGCACGCGGACGAGCAGTTCCTCGATCGCGGTGCGCAGGGCCCAGGGCGCGTGGTCCTGGAGCGCCGGATCGGCGGCGCACAGCCGGGCCGCCGCCCGGGTCAGGACGGCCGTCTCGGCCGCCAGGTCGTGCCGCACCACCTCGTACGCGGCGCGCCGGGCGGTCGCCTCCCACTCGCCGCCCCGGTCCGCCGAGCGGCCGGCGAACTCCCGGTACAGGTCGGTGAGTTCGGCGGCACCCTCCGGGTCGGTGAGGACGCCGTCGACCAGCCGCAGGGCGTCGTAGCCGGTGGTCCCGGCGACCGGCCAGGCGTCCGGCAGGGTCTCGGGGCCGGTGAGGATCTTCTCGACCACCGTCCAGCACCGGCCGCCGGTCGCCTCCGCCAGCCGCTCCAGGTAGCCCTGCGGGTCCGCGAGTCCGTCCGGGTGGTCGATGCGCAGCCCCTCGATCACCCCGTCGGCGACCAGCTCCAGGATCTTCGCGTGGCTCGCCGCGAACACCTCCGGGTCCTCCACCCGCACCCCGATCAGGTCCGACACGGTGAAGAAGCGCCGGTAGCCCAGCTCGGTGCGGGCCAGCCGCCACCAGCCGAGCCGGTACCACTGGGCGGCGAGGAGCTCGTCCAGCGGCAGGCCCTCGGTGCCCTCGCGGAGCGGGAACTCCTGCCCGTCCAGGCGCAGCACGCCGTCCTCCACCCGCAGCCGGTCCCGTACCTCCGACAGCCGCGCGGGCAGCACCGGGAGCAGCAGCCGGTCGCCGTCGCCGGCCGACCGGTCGAGGTCGAACCAGCGGGCGTACGGCGAGTCCGGGCCGTGCCGCAGGACCTCCCGCAGCGCGTGGTTGTGGCGCGGGGAGGCCGCCATGTGGTTGGGCACCAGGTCCACCACCAGGCCGAGGCCGTGGGCGCGGGCGGTGGCGGCGAGCGAGCGCAGCCCCGCCTCGCCGCCCAGCTCGGCCCGGACCGACCGGTGGTCGGTGACGTCGTACCCGTGGGCGGAGCCGGGCACCGCCTCCAGGACGGGGGAGAGGTGCAGATGCGAGACGCCCAGCCCGGCCAGGTGCGGCACGGCCCGTTCGGCGGCGGCGAACGGGAACGCGGGCTGGAGCTGGAGCCGGTAGGTGGCGGTGGGCACGACGGCGGGCGCGTGGCGGTGGGACGTCATGCGAACGTACGTACCCCGTACGGAAGCCTCCGTGTCATCACCCGATGCACCCGTTCGGGTGCATCGCGCCGCTTCCGGCCGCCGTCCGCCACCGCCGCTTCGTCGGGGGCGATCGTTCCGCCGGGGCTGGGGGTCCCCCCAGCCCCGCGCGGAACGGCCGCCCACACGGAGATGCGGCGACCGGCGCCGCCCGGAGGCCGAGCACCACCCGCACGGGCGCCGCCGAACGGACGCGGCCGCCCGCCCCGCGTACGCCGTCCGGGTGACGACGCTCCTCCGGGCCGCGGCGGTCACGCCGGCCGGCGCAGCACCGTCAGGCTCAGCGGCGCGAGGGTGACCCGCTCGCCCGCCACGATCTCCGGCCCCTCCTGCGGCGGCATCCCCTCCGGGTCGGAGGTGTCCACCACCGTCCGCCAGCACCGCCCGTGGCTGTCCGGCACCGCGAACTCCAGCTCCTGCGAGGAGGCGTTGAACATCAGCAGGAAGGAGTCGTCGGCGATCCGCTCGCCCTGCGGCCCCGGCTCGGAGATCGCGTTGCCGTTGAGGAAGACCGTCAGCGCCCGGGCGTGCGCCGCCTGCCAGTCGCGGGCCGTCATCTCCTCGCCCTCCGGCGTGAACCAGGCGATGTCGGTCAGCTCGTCGTGGGTGCCCTCCACCGGCCGGCCGTGGAAGAAGCGGCGCCGCCGGAAGACCGGGTGCTCGCGGCGGAGCCGCACCATCGCCCGGGTGAAGCGCAGCAGCGTCGCCTCCGCCTCGCTGTTCTCCTTCGGCCACCGCACCCAGGAGATCTCGCTGTCCTGGCAGTAGGCGTTGTTGTTGCCGCCCTGGGTGCGCCCGAACTCGTCGCCGTGGCTGAGCATCGGCACGCCCTGCGACAGCATCAGCGTCGCCAGGAAGTTGCGCATCTGCCGGGCCCGCAGCTCGATGATCCCGACGTCGTCGGTCTCGCCCTCCTGACCGCAGTTCCAGGACCGGTTGTAGCTCTCGCCGTCCCGGTTGCCCTCCCCGTTGGCCTCGTTGCGCTTCTCGTTGTACGAGACCAGGTCCCGCAGCGTGAAACCGTCGTGGCAGGTCACGAAGTTGACCGAGGCCAGCGGGCGCCGCCCGTCGTCCTGGTACAGGTCGGAGGAGCCGGTGAGGCGGGAGGCGAACTCGGCCAGCGTGCGCGGCTCGCCCCGCCACAGGTCCCGCACGCAGTCGCGGTACTTGCCGTTCCACTCGGTCCACAGCGGCGGGAAGTTGCCCACCTGGTAGCCGCCCTCGCCGACGTCCCACGGCTCCGCGATCAGCTTCACCTGGCTCACCACCGGGTCCTGCTGCACCAGGTCGAAGAAGGACGACAGCCGGTCCACCTCGTGGAACTGGCGGGCCAGGGTGGCCGCCAGGTCGAAGCGGAACCCGTCCACGTGCATCTCGGTCACCCAGTACCGCAGGCTGTCCATGATCAGCTGGAGTACGTGCGGGGACCGCATGAGCAGCGAGTTCCCGGTGCCGGTGGTGTCCATGTAGTACCGGGGATCGTCGGCGAGCCGGTAGTACGAGGGGTTGTCCAGGCCCCGGAAGGAGAGCGTCGGGCCCAGGTGGTTGCCCTCGGCCGTGTGGTTGTAGACGACGTCGAGGATGACCTCGATGCCGGCCTGGTGCAGCGCCCGCACCGCCGACTTGAACTCCAGGACCTGCTGCCCGCGGTCGCCCCAGGAGGCGTACGCGTTGTGCGGGGCGAAGAAGCCGATCGTGTTGTAGCCCCAGTAGTTCGAGAGGCCGGCGTCGACCAGCCGGTGGTCGTTCACGAACTGGTGGACCGGCATCAGCTCCAGGGCCGTGACGCCCAGTTCCTTCAGATGGCCGATCACCGAGGGGTGCGCGAGCCCCGCGTACGTGCCGCGCAGCTCCTCGGGGAGGTCCGGGTGGAGCATCGTCAGGCCCTTCACATGGGCCTCGTAGATCACCGTGTGGTGGTACTCGGTGCGCGGCCGCCGGTCGTCGCCCCAGTCGAAGTACGGGTTGACCACCACCGAGGTCATCGTCCGCCCGGCCGAGTCCAGGTCGTTGCGCGCGTCGGGCCGCCCGAAGGGGTAGCCGTACACCGCCTCGCCCCAGTCGACCGAGCCCGACATCGCCCGCGCGTACGGGTCGAGGAGGAGCTTCGCCGGGTTGCAGCGCAGCCCGCGCTCCGGCGCGTACGGCCCGTGCACCCGGAAGCCGTACCGCTGGCCGGGCATCACGCCCGGCAGGTACGCGTGCCGGACGAAGGCGTCCGTCTCGCGCAGTTCGACGGACGTCTCCGTGCCGTCGTCGTCGATGAGACACAGCTCGACGCGGTGCGCCGCCTCCGAGAAGACCGCGAAGTTGGTGCCCGCTCCGTCATAGGTGGCGCCCAAGGGGTACGCCTGTCCCGGCCAGACCTGCATGGATACGAATCTTCCTCTTCTGTCCGGGTTCATGCGTGCTCTTCGGCCAGATCCTGCCCGAAAGAGGCGCAACCTCCCAGGAACTCGCCCGTCCTGTCGGGTGACCGCGGGCCAAGCGGGGGATAGAGGGGGAAATGTGTACGAAATAGCGCGCCGCCACCTGGGGAAGGAGATGGCCGGAGCGGCCACCGCGGTGACGGGGGCCGCCGCCGCGGGCGTGTCGCCCCTCCCCGCGGGGCGCCCGGCGCGTCCCGCACCGCCGGCGGGACGGACACCCCGCAGGGCGCCGACGGCGCCGACGGGCGACCCCGCCGAGGGCGACCGCGGCACCGGCGCCGGACTCGCCCGCCCCGTCCCCGGCCGGGAGGGTCCGCGGCGCCCGGGGTCCGCTTCGGCGAACGCCGGCCAACGTCGCCAACGCCGCTGACGGCGTGGACAAATGGGTCAACGGGGAGACTCCGAGCAAACCGGCCGCATGGGTCAACTTCGGGTTCCACCCGGTCGCCCGGGACGAGGACCGGCGGCCCATGCCCGTCCACCGGCAGGGCGTCCAGCCCGCGCCCGGGGACGCAACCGCTATGAATCCCCTCACTCCGCCCGATCTCGCCCCCCGGAACGGACGGCCGACGACGCCGAGTTGGGCAAGCGGCCGGACGATCCTGCTGCACCGCCTCCCGCTCCCGGAGTACCCTTCCTTGATCTTGTCGGAAGAATCGGGACGGGCGCGTCCAGAGCAGAAGGCGGTGCGCGGGTGAGCTCGGGAGGTCTTGAGCTGCCCCCAGGTGACGCGGGTCACGAGGGGGGACCGGCCGACCCTGGAGAGGCGCCGCCCACGGTGATCCTCCCCCCGGGCACCGTCACCCCCGGCGCGGTCCCCGTGGTCCGCCCGGTGGAGATCGGCGCCGAACTCGACTGGGGCGCCGAGGCGTGGAGCGAGGTCCGCACCCGCGCCCAGCGCGCCGGCCGCGCCTACATCTGGCTCAATCTCGTCGAACAGCGGATGCGGGCCGTCGTCGCCGCCGTCCTCCGGCCGGTCTACGAACCCGTCCACGGCGACGAGTGGGTCGTCGCCGCCGCCGGCCCGGCCGGCCAGGAATGGGTCCGCCGGGCCGTCGCCGTCCGCGAGGTCTCCCGCCGCAAGGGCTACCTCCTCGACCCCGCCGACGACAACGTCCTCTCCTTCCTCACCCTGCCCCAGCTCCGCGAGCTGATGGTGCAGCACTGGCCCTGCTTCGAGCCCTACTTCGACGACCGGCGCGAGGTCGAACTCGCCCTCGACGAACTGGAGGTGACCCGGAACGTCGTCTCCCGCAACCGGGCCCTCTCACCCACCGTCCTCGCCCAGGCCGAACGGGCCTCCGCCCGCATCCTGGAGATCCTCGGCAGCGGCGCCGGCGCCCCCTCCGCCGACCGGCTGCCCGTCGACGCCGTCGAGGACCTCGTCGGCGACCGGTACGCCGACGTCGTCTCCGTCCACCCCGACCGCGTCCGGCTCCAGCGCCAGCTCCCCGCCGAGGACCTCTTCGGCGGCGCCCGCCGCCTCGACGCCACCGGCATAGGTCTCAATCTGCTCGTGCAGAACTTCTCCGGCCGCCGCATGGTCCGCCTCGCCGAGTCCGGCTGCCGGATACGGCTCCTCTTCCTCAACCCCGCCAGCAGCGCCGTCAAGCGCCGCGAGCGGGAGCTCGGCATCAGGAAGGGCGAGCTGAGCCGGTCCGTCGAGATGAACATCCTGCACATGCGCCGGGTCCGCTCCAAGCTCCGCGACCCCGACGCCTTCCAGATCCACGTCTTCGACGAGACCCCCCGCTTCACCGCCTACCTCGTCGACGGCGACGGCCCCGACGGGGTCGGCGTCGTCCAGTCCTACCTCCGCAGGGCCCGCGGCATGGAGGCCCCCGTCCTCGTGCTGCGCGGCGGCGGCCGGACCGTCGTCCGCCCCGACGGCCCCGGACGTGACGCGGACCACGGTCTCTTCGAGACCTACCGGGAGGAGTTCGAGTCCGTCTGGCTGGACTCCCGGCCCGTTTCCTGACCCCGGAGCCCCGCCCCTCCGGCCGCGTTGTCAGAGGCGCGTGCGAGGGTGTGAGCACCACGGGGGAGATCACGTTAGGAGGACCCGATGGCCTGGCATGGGGAACCACTGGTCGGCTTCGACCTGGAGACGACGGGGACGGACCCGCTCGAATCCCGCATCGTCACCGCGTCGATCGTCGGCGTCCACCGCGGAGCGGTGGTCCGGCAGCGGGACTGGCTCGCCGACCCCGGTGTCCGCATCCCCGAGCAGGCGTCCGCCATCCACGGCATCAGCAGCGAGCGGGCCGCCGCCGAGGGCCGCCCGGTCCGCGAGGTCGCCGACGAGGTCGCCGACACCCTGACCGGCTACTGGGCCCAGGGCGTCCCCGTCGTCGCCTACAACGCCTCCTTCGACCTCACCCTGCTCTCCGCCGAGCTGCGGCGGCACGGGCTGCCCTCGCTCGCCGAGCGGAGGGGCGGCGCCGGCATCGGGCCCGTCCTCGACCCGTACACCATCGACCGGGCCGTCGACCGCTACCGGCGCGGCAAGCGGACCCTGGAAGCGGTCTGCGGCGAGTACGGCGTCGAGCTCACCAGCGCCCACCAGGCGTCCGCCGACGCGCTCGCCGCCGTCCGCGTCGCCCTCGCGATAGCCGCCCGGCATCCGCAGGTGGCCGCCCTCGACCCGGCCGAACTGCACGAGCGGCAGATCGGCTGGTACCGCGCCTGGGCCGAGAACTTCCAGGACTTCCTGCGGCGCAAGGGCGACCCGGACGCGGTCGTCGACCCGGTGTGGCCGCTGCGCGGCGAACCGGTGACCGTCAGCCCTGCTCCTTGAGGAAGGAGAGCAGCAGCTCGCTCACCGTCTCCGGCTGGTCCAGCTGGAGCCAGTGGCCCGCCTCCTCGACCCGCTCGTACCGCCACGGGCCGCCGGTGAACTCGCCCGTCCCCGCCATCGAACGCTCGGTGAGGAACCGGTCCCCGGTCGACCAGACACCCATCACCGGGACCTCCTTCGGCAGCGGTGCCACCGGCCCCTCCGGACCGAACAGCGACTCCGCCGGGACGCCCGCGCGGTAGATGTTCAGCGCCGCCGTCAGCGCGCCCGGGGCACGCAGCGGCTCGATCACGGACTCCGCGTCCGGGTGCTCCGCCAGCATCTCGCGCAGCTGGGCGTAGTCGTCCCGGGAGAGCCAGTCCTCCGCGAGCCCCGCCAGCTGGAACAGCAGCATGTACCAGGAGCGCTGCCGCTGCTCCCAGCCCGCACCCCGGATCGCCCCGATGTGCCCCACCGAGAGCAGGCTCAGGCTCCGCACCCGGTCCGGCACCACCGACGCGAGCCCCTGGGCGACCCCCGACCCCCAGTCGTGGCCCACCACATGGAAGCGGTCCACCTCCAGCCGGGCCAGCAGCTCCAGCATGTCCCCGACGTGCTTCGCCGGGTGGTACGCCTCGTGGCCGCCCTCCGGACGGTCCGAGCCGCCGAAGCCGCGCAGGGTCGGCGCGACCGTCCGGAAGCCGGCCGCGTTCAGCGCCGGGACCTGATGGCGCCACAGCGCGTGACTGTCGGGGAAGCCGTGGAGCAGCAGGACCACCGGTCCCTCGCCGCTCGTCTCGACGTCCAGAGTCACCTCGGTCAGCTCGACCCGCATCTCAACACCCCGTTCCCCTCGGTCGGTTCGACGGGATCATGATGTCAGCCCGGTCAGAACGGATACCAGCGGACCTCGGGATCGCCGTCCCGCAGCGAGGCCACCCGCCGCTCGAACTCGGCCAGCGCCTTCGGGTTGTGCGGCGCGTGCTGGGCCACCCAGGCGCAGCTCGCGGTCTCCCGCGCCCCGCGCAGCACCGCGCACCCCTCCCACTCCCGCACGTCCCAGCCGTACGCCTCGGTGAAGGCGTCGTAGGCCGCCGGGTCCAGGCCGTACCGGTCCCGGGAGAGCGCGAGCACCACCAGGTCGTGCTCGCGCAGGTCGGAGGAGAAGGTCTCCAGGTCCATCAGGACCGGCCCGTCCGGGCCCACCTGGACGTTCCGGGGCAGGGCGTCGCCGTGGATCGGGCCGGGGGGCAGGTGCGGGGTGAGCGCGGCGGCCGCCGGCGCGAAGGAGTCCCGGCGCTCCCGCAGGAAGGCCGCGTCCGCCGGGTCGATCGCGTCCCCGGCCAGCCGCAGCCAGCGCTCCACGCCGCCCAGCAGCTCACGCCGGGGCAGGGTGAGTCCGGCCGGCTCGGGCAGCGCGTGCACGGCGGCGAGGAGGGGCGCCAGGTCCCGCGGCTCGGCCGGGCGGACGGCCTCCGGCAGCGGATGCCAGAAGGTCAGCGGATGGCCCTCGACCAGCCGCGGCTTCCGCTCCGCGGCCCGCACCGCCGGCACCCCGGCCCCGGCGAGCCAGTCGGCCAGCGCGACCTCCCGCTCCGCCCGCTCGAACAGCTCGGCGGACCGGCCCACCTTGACGACCAGACCGTCCACGGCGAAGACCGCGTTCTCCCCCAGCGCGAGGAGTCGTGCCCCGCCGGCCGGCAGCCCCGCCGCGGCCAGGATCTCCCGGGCCCTCGCCTCGTCCATCACTCTCTCCCTACCCGGTGGTACGTGTGCGCGAGCAGTCTCCCATCCCTGGCAGCGGCACCCGTCATTACGAAACCTTGTTCAATAAGTCACAGATGAGTGAAGGGTCTTCCCCCGGCCGCCGTCCATCGGGAAGGGTTCGGACCAGCCACCGCGCCACCCCCCACGAGGCGCGGTGGCCTTCTACGCTGACCGCATGACGACGACGTACGCGCTCCTCCTCCGCGGCATCAACGTGAGCGGCCACCGCAAGCTCCCCATGGCCGAACTGCGCGCCCTCCTCGAAGAGCTCGGCCACACCGGCGTGCGGACCTACCTCCAGAGCGGGAACGCGGTCTTCACCACCGACGCGGACACCACCGGGGACACGCTCGCGGCCGCGATCGAGGAGGCGATCGAGCGACGCTTCGGCTTCCGCTGCGACTGCCTGGTCCGCGACGGCGCCTACCTCGCGGCCGTCGCCGACGCCTGCCCGTTCCCCGCCGACGAGCTGGAGGGGAAGCAGCTGCACGCCGTGTACTACTCCGCGCCGGTCACCCCGGACCGCTTCGCCTCGGTCGACGCGGAGTCCTTCGCGCCCGAGTCCTTCGCCCTCGGCGACCGCGTGCTGTACCTCCACACCCCCGACGGCCTCGGCCGCTCCAAGCTCGCCGAGACCCTGCTGCGCCCGTCCCTCAACAAGGGAGTCGTGGCGACCGCGCGCAACTGGAACACGGTCCGCAAGCTGGTCGAGATGACCGCCGAGGGGTAGCCCTCAGCCGGCCGCTACCGCCACCCGCTCCGGGGCGCGGACCGCCTCCGCGTACCGCTCCACGAGGAGCCGGGCCAGTTCGGGGGAGGGGCCGAGGACCTCGGCCAGGACGTCGGCCCCGGCCGCGCCGGCCGCGATCCGGTCCGGCAGCCGGCCCGGCGCGATCACGTACGGGGCCACCGCCACCCGGCGGACGCCCGGTTCGGCGCGCAGCGCCCGTACCGCGTCCTCGGTGCGGGGAAGACCCCCGGCCTGCACAGCGGAGGCGAACGCGGGTCGCACGGAGCACCAACCGGTGCGCCGCAGCTCCCGCGCCGTTTCTGCGATCGCCGCGATCGCCTCCGGGTCGGTGGAGCCCGCCGAGGCCAGCACGACCCCGGTGGTGCTCTGGTCGCCGGGCGTCAGCCCGGCCTCGTACAGGCGCCGTTCCACCGTCGCGAGGAGCAGCGGGGACGGGCCGAGGACCTCCGCCTGCCGGATCCGCAGCCCGGCCGGGGCCCGGCGCAGCACGGCCGGGATGTCGGCCTTGGCGTGGAAGGCCCGGGTCAGCAGCAGCGGCAGCGCCACCACGTCCCGTACCCCCTCGGCGGCGAGCCGGTCCAGGACGCCCGCCGGCGACGGCAGGTTGAAGTCCAGGAACGCGGTCTCCACCCGCAGCCCCGGCCGCAGCGCGCCGGCCCGGCGCACCAGCGCCTGGACGGTCGCCGCGTGCCGCGGATCGCGGCTGCCGTGGGCGATGACGAGGAGGACAGGGCGGGTCATGGGCGGTCGCTCACTTCACCAGGAGGCCGCGGCTGCGGAGCACCCAGCGCTCCAGCGGGCTGAAGATGAGCAGGTCGATGGCGATGCCGACGACCAGGATCAGCAGGATCGCCAGGAAGACGCCCGGCAGGTCGATGTTGTTGCGGCCGTTCTCCAGGAGCTGGCCCAGGCCGAGGCCCAGGTCGGGGGAGGAGGCGATGATCTCCGCCGCCATCAGCGAGCGCCAGGAGAAGGCCCAGCCCTGCTTCAGGCCGGCCAGGTACCCCGGCAGCGCGGCCGGGAGCACCACGTGCCAGGTGCCCTTGAGGCCGGTGGCCCCGAGGGTGCGGCCGGCCCGCAGGAAGAGCGGCGGCACCTGGTCCACGCCGGAGACCAGGCCGTTGGCGATGGACGGGACGGCGCCGAGCAGGATCACCGTGTACATCATGGCGTCGTTCAGGCCGAACCAGAGCACGGCCGGCGGCACCCACGCCACCGACGGCAGCGACTGGAGACCGGACAGGATCGGGCCGATCGCGGCGCGCACGAACTTCACCCGGGCCACCAGCAGACCCAGCGGGGTGCCGATGGCGAGGGCGAGCAGGAAGCCGGCCAGACCGCGGGAGACGCTGGTCCAGATCACTTCGAGCAGGGTGCCCTGGAGCCACATGTCGGTCAGACCGTCCCAGACCGCGGACGGCGCGGGCAGCTTGGTCTCGTCGGTGATCTTCGCGGAGACCAGGACCTGCCAGACGACCAGGACGAGGGCGACGGCGAGGGTGGGCGGGAGGACCTTCTTGACCAGGACCTCGCGGACCGGCGTACGGCGGATCTCGACCGCGTCGAGCGCGTCGAGCCCGGCCTCCAGACCGGCGAGGTCGTCCGTCCTGCCCTTCGGGGCGGTGTCAGTGCTGGCCATGGCGGCGGATCTCCCCACGCAGGTGTTCAGTGATCTCAAGGGACAGCTCGGCCACGTCCGCGTCCTCGATGCGACGCGGCTGCGGGATGTCCACGGTCCACTCCTTGGCCACCCGGCCGGGCCGGGAGGAGAGCAGGACCACCCGCTGGGCGAGCCGGACGGCCTCGCGCACGTTGTGGGTGACGAAGAGGACCGAGAGGTTCGTCTCCTCCCAGATGCGGGTGAGCTCGCCGTGCAGCACGTCGCGGGTGATGGCGTCGAGCGCCGCGAACGGCTCGTCCATCAGCAGCAGCCGGCCGTCCTGGGCCAGCGCCCGGGCCAGCGCCACGCGCTGCCGCATGCCGCCGGACAGCTCGTGCACCCGCTTGCCGTACGCGCCGCCGAGCCGGACGAGTTCGAGCAGCCGCTCGGCCTCCGCCTTGCGCAGGGCCCGCGGCATCCCGCGCAGCCGCAGGGCCAGTTCGATGTTCTTGCCCGCGGTCAGCCACGGGAAGAGGGCGTGCTCCTGGAACATCAGGGCGGGCCGGCCGCCCGGGGTCGCGATGGACCCCTGGGTCGGCCGGTCCAGTCCGGCGACCAGGTTCAGCAGCGTGGACTTGCCACACCCCGAGGCCCCCAGGATGGTGACGAACTCGCCGGGCGCGACGTCGAGACTGACGTCGTCCAGGACGAGCTGGGCACCGGCCGGGCCGGAGAAGGACTTCGAGACGTGCTCGATCCGGGCGGCGTGCGTGTGCTCCGCTACGGTGCCCTCGGCAGCCTTGGCGAACGTCGTGGCCATGGTCGTCACCTCCTGGGTATCAGCTGCGGACTGCTTACTTGACGCCGAGGCCGGCGTCGGAGACCTCGGGCTGCCCCTCGGCCTTCAGCACCTTGTTGAGGAGCTTCAGGTCGTAGATGCCGGCCAGGTCGGGCTGCTTGATGAGCTGTGCCTTGACCGCCCACTCGGACTGGGTCTTCAGCGTGGCGGCCAGCGGGTCGTTCGTGATCGCGATGCTCGGCCACGCCGGGTCGATGACCTTGGCGGCGAGCGCCTTGCCCGTCTCCGCCTCCAGTGCGGCGTTGGCGGATTCCTTGGCCTTGTCCGGGTTGGCGTTGATCCACGCGTTGGTCTTCACCGTGCCCCGCAGCACGGCCTCCACCACGTCCGGGTGCTCCGAGAGGAACTTCTGCGACACGATGATGTTCGTGATCACGAACTTCTTGTCGGGCCACAGGGAGGTCTCGTCGAGGAGCACGGACGCGCCCTGCGAGACCAGCTTGGAGGCGGTCGGCTCGGGCACCCAGGCACCGTCGATGGAACCGGACTTGTAGGCGTCCGGGGTGACCTTGTTGTCCGTGCGGACGACGGAGACGTCACCCTTGCCGGACTCCGGGTCGACCTTCCAGCCCTTCTCGGAGATCCAGTTGAGCAGCGCGACGTCCTGCGTGTTCCCCTTCTGCGGGGTGGCGATGCGCTTGCCTTTGATGTCGTCCAGGGTCTTGATCTTCTCCGGGTTCACGACCAGCTTCACGCCGCCGGAGGCGGAGCCGGAGATGATCCGCAGGTTCTTGCCCTTGGACTTGACGTAGGCGTTGATGGAGGGCGAGGGGCCGATGAAGCCGATGTCGAGGGAGCCGCCGTTGAGCGCCTCGATCTCGGACGGGCCGGCGTTGAAGGTCTGGGGCTTGAGGACCGTGCCGCCCAGCTCCTTCTGGATCAGGCCGTCCTTGACGCCGATCAGCGCGGTGGCGTGCGTGAGGTTGGGGAAGTAGCCGATCCGGACCTCGGAGGCGGAGAGCTTCTTGGCGTCGGCCGCGACGGGCGCCTTCTCGGACTCGTCCTTCTTCGCCTCGGAGCCGTAGCCGCAGGAGGCCAGCGCGCCGATCAGCAGAGGCAGGGCGGCGGTGGCGGCGAGGCTACGGCGCAGGGTGGTACGGGTGGTGGCAGGCACGGGAGGTGTTCCCCTCGTTTCAGGGTCTTCGAAGTCTGTGTCGATGTCGTTCGGGGTGGAACGGGTGGAGCCGTGTCGCACCGCTCGCGCGGTGCGCCGAGGTCAGCACGCACATCGCGCGACGCCTCCTCTGCCCGCGCCGAGGGCGCCGGAGCCGACCCGGCCGCCTTCCTTCGCGAAGGTCCCGAAGAAGTCCTGTGTCATGTCAGAAGTCCCACCCGTCCTCGTCGTCGGCGGCCGCGACGGCCTTGGCGGAGGCGAAGGACTCGCCCGCCATGCCGGCCGCGAGCGTGGTGCCGTCGGCCGGGTCGATCAGCAGGAAGGAGCCGGTGCGGCGGGAGTCCGCGTACGCGTCGAGCGCCAGCGGCTCGGCGGTGCGGACCTTCACCCGGCCGATGTCGTTGGCGACGAGCTGCCCGGGCTCCGGGTGCTGGGAGAGGTCGTCCAGGGTGAGCCGGGACGGGATCTCCTTGACGATCGCCTTGACCGTGCGGGTGGTGTGCTTGAGCAGCACCCGCTGGCCGACGGTGAGCGGCTGGTCGGCGACGTGGCAGACGGTCGCCTCGACGTCCTGGCTGGTGGCCGGGGCGTCGCCGCTCGGGGCGAGCAGGTCGCCGCGCGAGATGTCGATGTCGTCGGCGAGCCGGATCGTCACCGACTGCGGGGCCCAGGCGATGTCCACCGGCTCGCCCAGCGCGTCGATCGCGGTGATCGTCGACGTCCTCCCCGACGGCAGGACGGTGATCTCCTCGCCGACCCGGAAGGCGCCGGCCGCGATCTGGCCCGCGTAGCCGCGGTAGTCGGGGTGCTCGGCGGTCTGCGGGCGGATCACGTACTGGACCGGGAAGCGGGCGTGGCAGGCCGTCAGGTCGTGGCTGACCGGGACGGTCTCCAGGTGTTCCAGGACGGTCGGGCCGCCGTACCAGTCCATGTTCGCGGACGGCTCCACCACGTTGTCGCCGGCGAGCGCCGAGATCGGGATCGCGGTGATCTCCGGGACGCCGAGCTCGGAGGCGTACGTCGTGAACTCCTCGGCGATCGCGGCGAAGACGGGCTCGGCGTAGTCGACGAGGTCCATCTTGTTCACGGCGAGCACCACGTGCGGGACGCGGAGCAGCGCGGCGACGGCGGCGTGCCGGCGGGTCTGCTCGACGACGCCGTTGCGGGCGTCGACCAGGACCACGGCCAGCTCGGCCGTGGAGGCGCCGGTGACCATGTTCCGGGTGTACTGCACGTGCCCGGGGGTGTCGGCGAGGATGAACCGGCGGCGGGCGGTGGCGAAGTAGCGGTACGCCACGTCGATGGTGATGCCCTGCTCGCGCTCGGCCCGCAGGCCGTCGGTCAGCAGCGCCAGGTCGGGGGCGTCCTGGCCGCGCTGGATCGACGCGGCCTCGACGGCCTCCAGCTGGTCGGTGAGGACCGACTTGGAGTCGTGCAGCAGCCGGCCGACGAGGGTGGACTTGCCGTCGTCGACGGAGCCGGCGGTGGCGAAGCGCAGCAGGGTGGTGGCCGAGACGTCGGCGAACTGCTCGGTGGACGTGCTCATGGTTAGAAGTACCCTTCGCGCTTGCGGTCTTCCATCGCGGCCTCGGACATCTTGTCGTCGGCTCGGGTCGCGCCGCGCTCGGTGAGGCGGGAGGCGGCGATCTCGGCGATGACGGCGTCCAGCGTGGTGGCGTCGGAGTCGACGGCGCCGGTGCAGGACATGTCGCCGACGGTGCGGTAGCGGATGAGCCGCTTCTCGACCGTCTCCGACTCCTTCGGGCCGCCCCACTCGCCGGCGGTCAGCCACATGCCGTTGCGGGCGAACACCTCGCGCTCGTGGGCGAAGTAGATCTCCGGCAGCTCGATGCCCTCGCGGGCGATGTACTGCCAGACGTCCAGCTCGGTCCAGTTCGACAGCGGGAAGACGCGGACGTGCTCGCCGGGGGCGTGCCGGCCGTTGTACAGCTGCCACAGCTCGGGGCGCTGGCGGCGCGGGTCCCACTGCGAGAACTCGTCGCGGAGGCTGAACACCCGCTCCTTGGCGCGGGCCTTCTCCTCGTCGCGGCGGCCGCCGCCGAAGACCGCGTCGAAGCGGTGCTGCTGGATCGCCTCGGTGAGCGGCACGGTCTGGAGCGGGTTGCGGGTGCCGTCCGGGCGCTCGCGGAGCTTGCCGGCGTCGATGTACTCCTGCACGGAGGCGACGTACAGGCGCAGCCCGTGCTCGGCGACGACCCGGTCGCGGTACTCGATGACCTCGGGGAAGTTGTGCCCGGTGTCGACGTGCAGCAGCGTGAAGGGGATCGCCGCGGGGGCGAACGCCTTCAGCGCCAGGTGCAGCATGACGATGGAGTCCTTGCCGCCGGAGAAGAGGATCACCGGCCGCTCGAACTCGCCGGCCACCTCACGGAAGATGTGGACGGCCTCGGACTCCAGCGAGTCGAGGTGCGACAGCGCGAACGGGCTGTCCGTCGTGTCGTGCGTGTGGGCGACAGTCGTCACGCCAGGCCCCTCTCGGTGAGCAGCGCGTGGAGCTGCGCCGCGGACTCCTGCACGGTCTGGTTCTGGGACTCGATCCGCAGATCGGGGGCCTCGGGGGCCTCGTACGGGTCGTCGACGCCGGTCAGGCCGGAGATCTCGCCGGCCGCCTGCCTGGCGTAGAGGCCCTTGACGTCGCGGACCGAGCAGACGTCGACCGGGGTGGCGACGTGGACCTCGACGAAGGCGGTGGACGCGGCCTCGTGCCGCTTGCGGACCGCCTCGCGGCTGTCGGCGTACGGGGCGATGACCGGGACGAGGACGGTGACGCCGTGCGAGGCGAGCAGCTCGGCGACGAAGCCGATCCGCTGCACGTTGGTGAACCGGTCCTCGCGGGAGAAGCCGAGGCCGGCGGAGAGGAACTCGCGGATCTCGTCGCCGTCGAGGATCTCGACGCGGCGGCCCTCCTCGCGCAGCCGGCCGGCCAGCTCGTAGGCGATCGTGGTCTTGCCGGCGCTCGGCAGGCCGGTGAGCCAGACGGTGGCACCGGTCACGTGATTCTCCAGGGTGGTGTCGGGGGTGGTCATCAGCCGTGCAGCCCGCATTCGGTCTTGGCGCGGCCGGCCCAGCGGCCGGCCCGGGCGTCCTCGCCGGCCTCGACCCGGCGGGTGCAGGGGGCGCAGCCGACCGAGGCGTAACCGTCCATGAGGAGCGGGTTGGTGAGGACCCCGTACTCGGTGACGTAGGCGTCGACGTCGTCCTGGGTCCAGCGGGCGATCGGGGAGATCTTCACCTTCCGCCGCTTCTCGTCCCAGCCGACGACCGGGGTGCCGGCCCGGGTCGGGGACTCGTCGCGGCGCAGTCCGGTCGCCCACGCGGTGTACGCGGTCAGCCCCTCCTGGAGCGGCTTGACCTTGCGCAGCGCGCAGCACAGGTCGGGGTCGCGGTCGTGCAGCCGGGGGCCGTACTCGGCGTCCTGCTCGGCCACGGTCTGACGCGGGGTCAGGGTGATGACGTTGACGTCCATGACGGCCTCGACGGCGTCACGGGTGCCGATGGTCTCCTCGAAGTGGTAGCCGGTGTCGAGGAAGACGACGTCCACACCGGGCATGGCCCGGGAGGCGAGGTGGGCGACGACCGCGTCCTCCATGGAGGAGGTGACGCAGAACCTCGGTCCGAAGGTGGCGGCGGCCCACTGGAGGATCTCCAGCGCGGAGGCGTCCTCCAGGTCGCGGCCGGCCTGTTCGGCGAGCGCCTTCAGCTCGGTGTCGGTGGTCGCCTCGGTGACCTGAGTGTCCGTCATATGTCTTCCCCTCCCGTGGTGTTGCCCGAAGTCGCCGGGGCGAGGAGCCCCAGGAACTTCAACTGGAAGGCTCGACCGCACGCGGCGCATTCCCATGCCCCGTGGCCCTGCTCGTTCGGACGCAGGTCCTCGTCCCCGCAGTAGGGGCAGTAGAACGGCGCGGCACGCTCGCTCACGACAGGGCCTCCTCGGAGGCGCGGGCCGCCCAGGTCGCGAAGCGCTCGCCGTCCTCGCGCTCCGCCCGGTAGCGGGTGAGGACGCGCTCGACGTAGTCGGGCAGTTCGTCGGAGGTGACCTTGAGGCCGCGGACCTTGCGGCCGAAGCCGGCCTCCAGGCCGAGGGCGCCGCCCAGGTGGACCTGATAGCCCTCGACGCGGTTGCCGTCGTCGTCCAGGACCAGCTGGCCCTTGAGGCCGATGTCGGCGACCTGGATGCGGGCGCAGGCGTTCGGGCAGCCGTTGATGTTGATGGTCAGCGGCTCGTCGAAGTCGGGGAGGCGGCGCTCCAGTTCGTCGATGAGCGAGGAGCCGCGGCCCTTCGTCTCGACGATGGCGAGCTTGCAGAACTCGATGCCGGTGCAGGCCATCGTGCCGCGCCGGAAGGGCGACGGGGTGACCCGCAGGTCCAGCGCCTCCAGGGCGGCGACCAGCGACTCGACCTGCGCCTCCACCACGTCGAGGACGAGCATCTTCTGCTCGGCGGTGGTGCGGACCCGGCCGGAGCCGTGCGCCTCGGCGATCTCGGCGATCTTGGTGAGGGTGGGGCCGTCCACGCGGCCGACGCGCGGGGCGAAGCCGACGTAGAAGTTGCCGTCCTTCTGCCGGTGCACGCCGACGTGGTCGCGCCAGCGGCCGGCCGGCTCCGCCGGGGCGGGCCCGTCGGTCAGCTTCCGCTTCAGGTACTCGTCCTCCAGGACCTGGCGGAACTTCTCCGGTCCCCAGTCGGCGACCAGGAACTTCAGCCGGGCGCGGTTGCGGAGCCGGCGGTAGCCGTAGTCGCGGAAGATCGAGATGACGCCCTCGTAGACGTCGGGGACCTCGTCCAGGGAGACCCAGGTGCCCAGGCGGACGCCGAGCTTGGGGTTGGTGGAGAGGCCGCCGCCGACCCAGACGTCGAAGCCCGGACCGTGCTCGGGGTGGACGACGCCCACGAAGGAGATGTCGTTGATCTCGTGCGCCACGTCGAGCAGCGGCGATCCGGAGACCGCGGACTTGAACTTGCGGGGCAGGTTGGAGAAGTCCTTGTTGCCGACGATCCGGCGCTGGATCTCGTCGATGGCGGGGGTGCCGTCGATGATCTCGTCCTCGGCGATGCCGGCCACCGGCGAGCCGAGGATGACGCGCGGGGTGTCGCCGCACGCCTCGGTGGTGGAGAGGCCGACCGCCTCCAGGCGGTTCCAGATCTCGGGGACGTCCTCGATGCGGATCCAGTGGTACTGGACGTTCTGCCGGTCCGTGATGTCGGCGGTGCCGCGGGCGAACTCCTCGGAGATCTCGCCGATCACCCGGAGCTGGCGCGTGGTCAGCCGGCCGCCGTCGATGCGGACGCGGAGCATGAAGTACTCGTCGTCCAGCTCCTCCGGCTCCAGGACGCCGGTCTTGGTGCCGTCCAGGCCCTGCTTGCGCTGGGTGTACAGCCCCCACCAGCGCATGCGGCCGCGCAGGTCGTTGGGGTCGATCGAGTCGAAACCGCGCTTCGAGTAGACCGTCTCAATACGTGTCCGCACATTGAGACCGTCGTCATCCTTCTTGAACTGCTCATTGCCGTTCAGCGGGGTGAAGTGCCCCACGGCCCACTGACCCTCGCCACGGTGGCGCCCGGCCTTGCGGCGGGCGGCGGCGGGAGTGGGGTTTTCCGGGGTGGCGGCCATGGCGTCTTGTCCTTCGGGACTGCGAGAGGGCGGCTCTGACCTGCACACTCGCGCGCAGAACAGAGAGTGGCGCGACGGTGCGCAGCAGGGTCGGGCAGAGGGGGTGGTGCGGCGGTGCTGGCTTGCTCAGCGCGCCGGACAAATGGCGCTGGACATGCGGCCGAGGTCGACGTGCCGCCGACTCACCAAGGCAGTTCCAGTTCCAGGCATGGCGGAAGCGTGTCACGGGACTTTGGACCCAGTCCAGCATCGTCCGTTATGTGGACATGAACGTCTCGTTCTTCAAGACGGTGTGGTCTGGGTCACGTGAAAGGGGCCCTGATCAGGGCCCCTTTCACGACGGACCGGCGGACCGGTGATCCGGTGCCCGGCTCAGGCGTGCGCACCGGGCCACGGCCCGGGCGTCCCGCTCTCCTCGATCTCCTCGACCTTGGTGTCGAAGAGACGGAAGCCGCGGCGCTCGTAGTTGGCCATCGCGTGCGGCCCGTCCAGCGAGCAGGTGTGCAGCCACACCCGCTTGGTCGGCTCCCGGTCCGGCCAGCGCTCGGCCAGGTCCCAGGCGCGCCGGACGCCCTCGGTGAGCAGGTGGCCGCCGATGCGGCGGCCGCGGAAGGCGGGGATCAGGCCGAAGTAGACGATCTCGACGACCCCGTCGTCCTGCGGGTCGAACTCCACGTACCCGGCCGGCGTCCCCCGGTCGTACGCCACCCAGATCTCGGCCCCCGGCTTCTCCGCGATCTCCTTCCACTGCGCGTAGCTCAGCGGCAGCCGGTCGGCCCAGTTGATGTCGCCGCCGACCGCCGTATAGAGGAAGCGGCTGAACTCGGGGGAGGGGACCTCGGCCCGGCGGACCGTGATGTCGTCGCCCTCGGGGACCCGGGCCGGACGGAGGTCGTCCGGAGAGGTCTGCTCCAGGGACCACGTGGTGAGAGTGATGCTCATGCCCTTATCGCATCATGCGGAGCCGCGGATTCCCAGGCCGGGCCGGGGTGGGACCCGTCTCTCCCGGCCCCGCCGGACGGACTGTCCGGCATGTGGACAGAAGTGAACGCCGTACGAGGAGGGTCAGACCGTGCTGGCCGTCCGGACCGCCGGGGCCGTCGAGTGCGGCAGCAGGTCGGAGGGGTCCTCCGGGCGCTGCACCTCCACCGCGATCTCCTCGCGGAAGCGGTACGGGCGGTGCGCCAGGACGCCCGCCAGGGTGCGGCGCACCCGCGACATCTCGGCCCGGACCGTCACCGTCCTCGTCCGGTCGCCGAACACGTCCTCCGCCAGATCGGCCGCCGTCCGCCCGTCCGGGTGCAGGGCCAGGAGGTACAGCAGCTCCGCGTGGCGCGGGCTCAGCTCCTGCTGCCAGCTCCCCGCCGCCCCGGAGACCGCCACCGTCCAGCGGCGCGGCCGGCTCAGGTCCAGCACCAGCCGGCTCGCCGCGCCCGACTCCGTACCGGCCGGGGCGGTGTCCTCCTCGACCCGCAGCAGCCAGCCGCCGGGCAGGGGCTCCACCGCGCACAGCCCCAGCGAGGGCAGCCAGACCCGGCCGGCGCCGAACGACTTCGGCAGCACGATCCGGTCGGTCGGGGCCACCCCGGTCACCGCCGCCGTCCAGCCGTGCGGGTCGACCGCGACGGCCCGGCCGCCGACCCGGCACAGGATCGGCGCGGCCACCGCCCGCAGCCGTTCCAGGGTGCTGCGGTGCCGCTCGCGCATCTCGGCCTCCGCGAGCCGGGCGACCGAGCTCACCAGGGCCAGCGTCGTGGGGTGGAAGGTGGAGGCCGGTCCGCTCACGTCCAGGACGCCGAGCAGCCGCTGGTCGCGCGGGTCGTGGACGGGCGCGGCCGCGCAGGTCCAGTTGTGCAGCGACTGCATGTAGTGCTCGGCGGAGTGGACCTGCACCGCCCGCCGGGTGGCGAGCGCGGTGCCGACCGCGTTGGTGCCGGTGGTGTCCTCGGTCCAGGCCGCGCCCTCCGCCAGGCAGATCCCGTTCGCCTGCCGCATCACCGAGCGGTGCCCGTCGCGCCACAGCACCCGCCCATGTTCGTCGGTCACCACCATGATCTGGAGCGAGGCGTCGGCGATCCCGGCCAGGCCGGAGGTGAGCGTCTGCATCACCTCGGCGAGCAGCGTGCTCCGCCGCCGGTGCTCCAGCTCCTCGCGGCGCAGCAGGACGCTGCTCGTGCCCCGGTCGGGGTCGAGGCCGAGCCGGGCCATCCGCCGCCAGGAGGCGTCGATCTCCGGGCGGGGCGCGATCGGCGGCGTGCGTCCGGCCAGCGTCTCCTCGCGGACGCGGTGCAGCAGACGGGCCGCCTGGACGGCGTCCATGGTGGCCAGACGCTTC
The DNA here is from genome assembly GCF_000719555.1 of Streptomyces sp. NRRL F-5727. Lineage (GTDB taxonomy): Bacteria > Actinomycetota > Actinomycetes > Streptomycetales > Streptomycetaceae > Streptomyces. The sequence goes on along the minus strand of NZ_JOGX01000008.1, from coordinate 47,418 downwards.
ATGTCGAGCCGCGTGTTGTTCATCGGTCCCTCCCCGCCACCCGGTGTGCTGTATCGGTTCTGCTGTGTCCGGGCGGATGACCGGAGCATCGTGAGCGCCGTACAGCCCCGTCCGAATTGTCGCCCTCGGCCGTGGCTCGCGTGTTCCCGGGTCCATCGTGCCGTCCGGAAGCCCTCCACGGAGCCCGGTTCGCGTAATCCTGCAACCCTTTGCAACTCTGGCCCCGGAGCACCCCCGTGCGTGAGGGTGGTGAAGGCGGGTGGTGGTGCCGTGTCGGCGCAGCACCACCCCCGCCTTCCGCGCGTGCCGACCCCGCGCCCCGCTCCGCGGGCCCCGCCGGGTCCACCCCTGGTACGCGCGGCTCAGCCTCCCGCCCCCCCGGGCCCTCCTGACGCGCCCTCACTCCACCGGCCGCGCCCGCTCCACCACCGCCCGCAGGTCCAGCGTGTGCGGCAGCGTCCCGAAGGCCGAGCCCGTGTCGCCGCCCAGCCGGCCCGCGCAGAACGCGTCCGCCACCTCCGGCGGCGCCCAGCGGACCAGCAGCGCGCCCTGCAGCACCAGCGCCATCCGCTCCGCGAGCCGCCGGGCCCGCGCCTCCACGCCCTCCAGGTCGGCCAGCTCCGCGAGCACCCCGCGGATCGCCCGGTCGAGCCGGGGGTCCGCCCCCCGCGCCTCCCCGACCTCCCGCAGATACGCGTCCAGCGCCGCCGGCTCCGTCCGCAGCGCCCGCAGCACGTCCAGCGCCTGGATGTTCCCCGCGCCCTCCCACACCGAGTTCAGCGGCGACTCGCGCAGCAGCCGCGGCAGCCCGGACTCCTCCACGTACCCGTTCCCGCCCAGGCACTCCAGGGCCTCCGCCACCACCGGCACGCACCGCTTCGTCACCCAGTACTTCGCCGCCGGCACCGCGATCCGCAGCAGCGCGCGGTCCCGCTCCGAACCCCCCTCGGCGGCGTCGTACGCCGCCGCCAGCCGCATCCCGAGGACGGTCGCCGCCTCCGACTCCACCGCCAGGTCCGCCAGCACGTTCCGCATCAGCGGCTTGTCGGCGAGCAGACCGCCGAAGGCCGAGCGGTACGAGGCGTGGTGCACGGCCTGCGCCACCGCCTGCCGCATCAGCGCCGCCGACCCCAGCACGCAGTCCAGCCGGGTCGCCGCCACCATCCCCATCACGGTCCGCAGCCCGCGCCCCTCCTCGCCGACCCGGCGCGCCCACGTCGTCCCGGGGAACTCCACCTCCGCCGAGGCGTTCGACCGGTTCCCGAGCTTGTCCTTGAGCCGCTGCAGCGCGAACGCGTTCCGGGAGCCGTCGTCCAGGACCCGGGGCACCAGGAAGCAGGTCAGTCCGCCGGGAGCCCGCGCGAGCACCAGGAAGGCGTCCGACATGGGCGCCGAGCAGAACCACTTGTGCCCGGTCAGCACGTACTCGCCCGGCGCCGCCAGCGGCCGCGCCGACGTGGTGACGGCCCGTACGTCGCTCCCGCCCTGCTTCTCCGTCAGCCCCATTCCCAGCAGCACCCCCGCCTTCCCGGCGACCGGCAGCAGCTCCCGCTCGTACACCCGGGAGGCGGCCAGGGGCTCCCAGACCGCCGCCAGCTCCGGCTCGGCCCGCAGCGCCGGCACCGCCGCGTGCGTCATCGACACCGGACAGCCGATCCCGGCCTCCGCCTGCGTCGCCACCAGGAACCCGGCCGCGCGCCGCACGTGCCCGCCGGGCCGCCCCCAGGCGTCCGTCAGCCCCGCCGCGACCGCCTTGCCGAGCAGCCGGTGCCAGGCCGGATGGAACTCGACCTCGTCGATCCGCTGCCCGAACCGGTCGTGCGTCCGCAGCCGGGGCGGGTACGCGTTCGCCTGCTCGCCCCACTCCCGCACCTGCTCCGAACCGGTCGCCCGGCCCAGCGCCCGCAACTCCTCCCCGGCCTCGTCGAGGAGCTCCGCCGGCAGATGGCGCCCGACCGCCTCCGCCAGCGCCCGGTCGGATGTGTACACGTCGTACCCCACCAGGGGCGGAGCCTGATTGGTCACTGTGTGGGAGGCCGCTTCCATGCCGATACGGTAAGCAGGTGCAGGCAGCAAGCGAAACACCCGAACGGCCGGAGCGGCGCCCCTGGAGCAGGCTCCACCGCGCCCGCGTCCTCTACCGCAACGTCAGCAAGCGGAAGATGGTCTGGCTGCTCCTCAAGGACACCGTGAACTCGTGCATCGAGTACCGGATCCTCGGCCTGGCCGCCGAGGCCGCCTTCTTCACCCTGCTGTCCCTGCCACCCCTGCTGCTCGGCCTCATCGCCCTCCTCGGCTACGCCGACGACTGGACCAACACCGACACCGTCGCCTCCATCCAGGAGAACATCCTCCGGGCGGCCGGCACGGTCCTCTCCGACCGCGGCGTCCACGAGATCGCGCAGCCCGTCCTCGACGACATCACCCGGGCGAAACGTCCCGAGCTCGTCTCCCTCGGCTTCGCCATCGCCCTGTGGTCCGGCTCCCGGGCGGTGAACGTCTTCATCGACACCATCACCGTCATGTACGGCCTCGACGGGCACCGGGGCATCGTCAAGACCCGCCTCCTCGCCTTCCTCCTCTACATCGTGGCGCTCCTCATCGGGGCGGTGGTCCTGCCGCTCGCCGTCGTCGGCCCCGACCGGGTCGTCGAACTCGTCACCTGGGGCACCGACGTCGTCGCCGTCCTCTACTGGCCGGCCGTCATCCTGCTCTCCATCGCCTTCCTCACCACGCTCTACCACGTCTCCGTCCCCGTCCGGTCGCCCTGGATCGAGGACATCCCGGGCGCGCTCGTCGCCCTCGCGATGTGGGCCTTCGGCAGCTTCCTGCTCCGGATCTACCTGACGAGCCAGGTGGAGGGCCCCACCATCTACGGCTCGCTGGCCGCGCCCATCGCCATCCTCCTCTGGATCGGCGTCTCCGCCTTCGCGGTCCTCGTCGGCGCGGCGGTCAACGCGGCGATCGACCGCGTCTGGCCCTCCGTCGCCACGGCCGCCGCCCGCGAGGCCAACGAACGCGCCCGCGCGGTCCAGGCGGCGGAACTCGTCGCCCGCATCCGCGCGGAGGCGGACGACGTCGACGAGGACGACCCCGACATGCCCTCCGAATTCCCCGAACGCTGGTCCAGGTTCCTCCCCCCGGACGACGTCAAGGCCCGCCTCCACACGGGCTGGGAGAAGGACTGACCGACCGGGTCTAGCCTGGGGAGGATGTACGAGGAGCGCCCCGCCCGGCTCGACGGCGCCGTCCTGTGGACCCGGACGGCGCCCGCCCCCGTCGTCTCGGACGCCCTCGTCGTCCCCGACGGCTGCATGGACCTGATCTGGGCCGACGGCCTGCTCCTCGTCGCGGGCGCCGACACGCGCGCGTACCGCGCGGACACGCCCGTCGCCCGCTACGCGGGCCTCCGCTTCGCCCCCGGCGACGCCCCCGGCTTCCTCGGCGTCCCCGCCCACGAACTCCGCGACCGGCGGGTTCCGCTCGGCGCGCTCTGGGGCGAGGCCCGCGCGCGGCGGCTCGCCGAGCGGATCACGGACGCACCCGACCCGGCCGCCGCCCTGGACGCGTTCGCGTTCCGCAGGACCGCCGACGGCCCGGGACCCGATCCGCTGCTCCGGGCCGTCGTGGCCCGTCTCGCGGCCGGGCGGACGGTCGCCGAGACGGCCGACGCGGTCGGACTCGGGGCCCGGCAGCTGCACCGGCGCTCCCTCGACGCCTTCGGCTACGGCCCCAAGACCCTCGCCCGCGTCCTGCGCCTCCAGCGCGCGCTCGCCCTGGTCCGGGCAGGCGCGCCGTTCGCGGAGGCCGCGCTGCGCGCGGGCTGCGCCGACCAGGCCCATCTCGCCCGCGAGACCCGGGCCCTGGCCGGTACGACGCTCACCGCCTACGCGCTCTCGGCACGCGCGTCCGCGAAGAGCGACACCCCCGAGCCGTCCGGGTCGAGGACCACCGCGTAGCGCTGCCCCCACACCGCGTCCCAGGGCTTCAGGTGCCCGGTGTACCCGGCGGCGACCAGCTCCTCGTACACCGCGTCCACCTCCGCCGGCGCCCCGCACCGGAAGGCGAGCCCGATCCGGTCGCCGCCGGTGGGCCGCGTCCAGCCGGGGTCGAAGGAGCGGACGACGTCCTCCGTGTCCCAGGCGATCCGCACCCCGCCGGGCAGCACCGCCTCCACGTGCGGGGCGGACTCCGCCCCGGCCGGGACGTCCAGGCCGAGGCGCCGGTAGAAGGCGAGCGAGGCGGCCATGTCCGAGACGACGAGGCCGACGAGGTCGAGACGAGGGGTGAGGTCCATGGCGCCACGCTAGGCACGCCGGGTGCCCCGGGTCTTGTACGGATCGGACACGGAGGTCCGGCCCGACTCCCGTCCCCGGAGCGACGGTTCGGCGACCGGGGCCGCTCCGTCGGGCTACGTCGGAGCGAACTCTGCGCGATCCCGTGACACCGCGTCAGCGGAGCTGGTACCCGTACTCCCAGGATCACGACACCGGTGCCGGGAGACCCCCGGCGCCTTCCCCTGGGAGGATCGCTGATGCGCAGTCGAGTCGCCGCCGTGACCGCCACCGTGACAGCCGGACTGATCGCCCTGGCCACCCCGGCCTCCGCCGCACCCGCCGACAAGCCGCAGGTGCTCAGCAGCTGGACGCAGACGACCGCGACGAGCTACAACGCCTGGGTCACCGCCCGGGCGAACCAGAGCGCCTGGTCCGCCTACGGCTTCGACTGGTCGACCGACTACTGCTCGTCCTCGCCGGACAACCCGCTCGGCTTCCCCTTCCAGACGGCCTGCGCCCGCCACGACTTCGGCTACCGCAACTACAAGGCCGCCGGCACCTTCAGCGCCAACAAGCCCCGCCTCGACGACGCCTTCTACGCCGACCTCAAGCGCGTCTGCGCCCGCTACTCGGGCCTGACCCGCACCTCCTGCGACTCCACCGCCTGGACCTACTACCAGGCCGTGAAGGCCTTCGGCAGCAGCCCGGCCATCGGCTGACCGGCACCCTCCGCGACCGCCCGCCCTGAACCGACCGGTTCAGACACTCAAACTGAACCGTTCGGTTGACGTCATGAACCGAGCGGTTTAGTTTGGGCGGCATGTCTGAGTCACGCCCGCCTCTGCCCCCCTTCACCGCCGAGACCGCGGCCGCCAAGGTCCAGGCCGCGGAGGACGCCTGGAACACACGGGACCCGCAGCGCGTCGCGCTCGCGTACACGCCCGACTCGTGGTGGCGCAACCGCGACCGCTTCCTCGTCGGACGCGAGGCGATCGTCGCCTTCCTCACCGAGAAGTGGCAGAAGGAGCAGGAGTACGCCCTGCGCAAGAACCTCTGGGCGTTCACCGACGACCGCATCGCCGTCCGCTTCACCTACGAGTGGCACGACGCCCAGGGTCGGTGGTGGCGCAGCCACGGCAACGAGCTGTGGGAGTTCGACGAGCACGGCCTGATGCGCCGCCGCGAGGCCAGCATCAACGACCTCCCCATCACCGAGGCGGACCGCACCGTCTTCGGCCCGCGCGGCGCGGACGAGCGCTGACCGGAATTCCAAGCAGCACGTGCGGCGCGAGAAGCTCGAAGGCGCGACGGCTGCCGTCATGGTGCCCGCTGGGCCACCCGGACGGTCACGCGCCTGGTGCGCTCTCCATGGGCCGGCCTGCTGCCGACCGAGGAGAGGAGGTTCGACGAGCACGGCCGGCCGCTCGACGTCTGGGTGCCCCCCTGCCGAGCCCGCGCGGGAAGCCGAAGGCGACCCGGTGGTGATCGGGGCGGTGTCGTCAGCCCGGGGGAGCGGCTTCGTCGTGAGCTGAGCCGTGCAGGGGACCGGGCTGAAGGTTGCCGGGTACGGGCAGTGTGCGGTGGTCGACACACGTGGATGCTGTTGTCGTCCAGCGTGAGGCGGGGGAAGGAAGAGGTACGGACGATGCTGTTCTCGGTTCCGGACCAGGCGTGGTGGTGGATCGCGGCCGGGGCGACCGTGGCGGCCGTGATCACGTTCGTGGTGCTGCCGCCTGAGCCCGACGAGGCGCCGAAAGCGGTGCGAGCCGCCGTCGAGCGCAACAGGAGGATCGGCAGGTGGGGTGCCTGCCTCGGGGCCCCCGTCCTCTGTGCCATGGCAGGTCTGACAGCGCTGATCCGGCCGGAGCCGGCGCCGGTCATTCTGTTCCTGTACAGCGTCGCGGCCGGATCCATGCCGATTGCCCTGCTCCCGATCCGGCGTCGGATGTATCGGCACTACTTCGCCCAGTTGCAGACCCCTGGGAGCAGAATCACCCTGGACCGCCTCTCGGCCACCTGGCTCTCCGGCGTCCTCGGCATCGCGATCCTCGCATCGACTGCGGCGGTGATGTCTGCGACGTATGAGCCCAGGGGCCTCTGAGGCGGCGCCCCACCGTACGAACACGGGCTCACGATCGCCCCGCGCCATGGTGCCCCCGCGTTCCGATCCGCCGCGACGCCCGGGCGTACGAGTGCCCGGGCGAGGCTGACCCCCAGCCGGTCGTCGATCGCGATGTCGCGGCGTCCCTGGGTCTTCTCTCCGGGGGCGACGAAGGAGTCACCGACGACCGCGCCCGCGGGTTCGCCGAGGCCACGGGCGGCACCGTCACCGCCGGGGACACCCCCGGCGGCGGGCCGACCATGGTGGTCGCACCGCCCAGGACGCCGTCCTACCAGCCGGTCCGTCCGGAGCCGCCCGCGGAGGCGGCCGCCTGAGCCACGACGGCTGTCCGGCCGGCCGTCAGCTCATCTCGGAGAACGACTCCACCGCGTGCGTCTTGCCGGTGACGATGATGATGTCCCCCTTCGCGACCACGGTCTCCGCCGTCGCGTGAGTGAAGCCCTCGCCAGGGCGCTTGATGCCGACGACCGTCACCCCGTGCTTCGTCCGTACCCCGCTCTCGCCCAGCGGGATACCCGTGATGCCGGCCGGCGTGACCGTCTTCACCAGGGCGTAGTCGTCGTCGAACTCGATGAAGTCGAGCATGCGCCCGGTCACGAGGTGGGCCACCCGCTCGCCCATCTCGTGCTCCGGCAACACGACGTGGTGGACACCGAGCCGCTCCAGGATCTGGCCGTGCTGGCGGCTGATCGCCTTCGCCCAGATGTTGGGGACGTTCTCCTCCAGGAGGTTCGAGGCGATCAGGATGCTGGCCTCTATGTCCGTGCCGATACCGACCACGGCGCTGGTGAGCTCGTGGACGCCGAGCTGCCGCAGCACCTCCGGGTCGGTGCAGTCGGCGACCGCGGAGTGCGTGAGGGTGTCGCTGTGGCGCTGGACGAGCGAGGCGTCGGTGTCGATGCCTAGGACGTCCCAGCCGCGTCGGGTCAGCTCGTGGGCGAGGGAGCTGCCGAAGCGGCCCAGGCCGATGACGGCGACCCGCTGGTCGCTCAGCTCGGGGTACTGCTGGGCGAGGCGCTTGCGGCGGCGGTGGCGCAGGTGGTGCAGGTAGTTACCCAATGACGGGTCGCTCCTCGGGTAGCTGGTAGCGGCGGGTCCGCTCGCGCAGGGCGAGCGCGGAGACGAGGGTGACCGGGCCGAGCCGGCCGACGAACATGAGCAGGATGAGTACGAGCTGTCCGCTCTCCGGGAAGTCGGCCGTGATGCCGGTGGACAGTCCGACGGTGCCGAACGCGGACACCGCCTCGAACAGGACGGCGTCCATCGGGGCCGAGGACACGGTCAGCAGGGCGAGCGTGGCGCCGATCACGAGCCCCACGGCCAGCAGGGCGACGGTCAGGGCCTGACGCAGGACGTGCGGGGCCAGACGCCGGCCCATGACGGTGGAGTTCGGCTCGCCCCGCACCTCGGCCGCGATCGCCGCGGCGAGCACGGCGAAGGTGGTGACCTTGATGCCGCCGGCCGTGCCCGCGCTGCCGCCGCCGACGAACATCAGCGTGCAGGTCATCAGCAGGGTGGAGGCGTGCATGGCGCCGATGTCGACGGCGTTGAACCCGGCCGTGCGGCTCATCGCGGAGTGGAAGAACCCGTTGAGGAGCTTCTGGTCCCAGTCGAACCGGCCCAGCGTGCCGGGGTTGGTCCACTCCAGCAGGCAGGTGAGGACCGTGCCGGTCAGCAGCAGGGCGGCCGTGGTGACCAGGGTCATCCGGGTGTGCAGCGTCCAGTTCCGCCGCCCGCTGGGCCGCTTGCGCGTCCGGTGCCGCAGCAGTTCGAGGAGGACCGGGAAGCCGAGACCGCCCAGGATGACCGCCAGGGCGATCGGCATCGTCACCCAGGCGTCCTGCGCGTACGGGGTGAGGTTGTCGACGTGGAGCCCGAAGCCCGCGTTGTTGAACGCCGACACCGCGTGGAAGAAGCCGGAGTACGCCGACTCGGCGACGGACCGGTCGTATCCGAACCGGAAGCGCAGCGCGAGCCAGCCGCCCACCGCGAGTTCCACCGCCAGCGTGGTCCCGGCGACGCCGAGCAGGACACGGCGTACGTCGCCGATGCCGAAGCTCTTCGTCTCCGCCTGCGCCGTCAGCTGCATCCGCAGCCGCAGCCTGCCCGAGACGAGCAGCGCGAGGAGCGAGGCCATCGTCATGATGCCGAAGCCGCCGACCTGGATCAGCGCGAGGATCACGCCCTCGCCGAACCCGCTCCAGTACGTCCCGGTGTCCACCACGACCAGGCCCGTCACGCACACCGCGGAGGTGGACGTGAACAGGGCGGTGACGAACCCCGCCGCCCCGCCCTCCTGCGAGGACACCGGCAGCATGAGCAGGAACGCACCCAGCAGGATCACCGCGCCGAAGGCCATGACCAGGGTCCGGGCCGGATGCGCGGCGAACACCGACCGCCGGACTCTCGTCAGCTGCCCTGCCACCCGCCGGCCTCCCTCGCCTCGCTGGTTCACGGCCGGGGGCGTACCGAACCCGTCGACGAACCGGCGGCGGTCACCCTACCGGGGCTTCTGCGGACCGGGTGGTTGCGGCACGACTTCCCGGGGTGTCCTCAGAACGTCGCCGGGCGCCTCACGATGGCTGCCGGGCGGCTCACCTTCGTGAAGCGGCGCGACGCCGGTCTCGACGCGGAGTCCGCCGAGGAGACCGACCAGGAGCCGGTGAAGAGCACCGTCTGACCGTCCCCCACGGCCCGGCTCCCGAAGGGCCCTGCCCCCACCTCGCGCCTTGGTGAGAGCGGGGTCCTTCACCCTGTTCCAGCAGGTCGAGGACGCCCTGGTGAGGCTCCCGCGCACCCGATAGGGTGTAAAGAACGCATCAAGAACACGATGCCGGTGTGCCGGGAAGTCTGGTCGGCGTCCGAGGGGCCCGTGTCCCCACCTGCCGACATGCCCCGGAGGGTTCCTCCCCATGACCCAGGCACGCCCCCGCAAGATCGTCTTCGGACTGCTTCCCTGGCCCGAGCGCCAGGCGATCGGCGAGGCCCTGCGCACCGAGACCGTCGGCGGGCTCGTCCTGCTCGCGGCCGCGATCGTCGCGCTCGTGTGGGCGAACAGCCCGTGGAGCGCCGCCTACGAGTCGATACGGGACTTCCACTTCGGCATACCCGCCCTGGGTCTCGACCTGTCCGTCGGCCACTGGACCTCCGACGGCCTCCTCGCGGTCTTCTTCCTCGTCGCCGGCATCGAGCTGAAACGCGAACTCGTCCTCGGCGAACTTCGCACACCCGCCACGGCAGCCCTGCCGGTGATCGCCGCGGTATGCGGCATGGCGGTCCCCGCCACGCTCTACGTGATCACGGCTTCGGCCGGTGGCGGAAGCCTCGACGGCTGGGCCGTCCCGATGGCCACCGACATCGCCTTCGCACTGGCGGTACTCGCCGTGATCAGCACCCATCTGCCCGCCGCACTCCGGGCGTTCTTGCTGACCCTCGCGGTCGTCGACGACCTCGGCGCCATCCTCATCATCGCCGTCTTCTTCACCGGCGACCTCAACCTCTGGGCCCTGGCGGGAGCGTTCGCCGGACTCGTCCTCTTCTCCGCACTCCAGCGCTTCCGCGTGCGCGGCTGGTGGTGGTACGCACCCCTCGGCGTCGCCATCTGGGCCCTGATGTACACCTCCGGCGTCCACGCCACCGTCGCCGGCGTCGCCATGGGTCTGATCCTGCGCACCACGCGAGACCAGGGCGAGGACCGGTCCCCGGGCGCGCGGGTCTCGCACCTCGTGCACCCCTTCTCCGCGGGTGTCGCCGTGCCTCTCTTCGCGCTCTTCGCCGCAGGCGTCGGCATCTCCGGTGCGGCCCTCGCCAAGGTCTTCACCGACCCCGAGCCCCTTGCCGTCTACGTCGGCCTGGTCGTCGGCAAGATCCTCGGCGTGTTCCTCGGCACCTGCCTGGCCGCCCGCTTCACCCGCGCGAGACTCAACCCCGAGCTCGCCTGGGCCGACGTCTTCGGCCTCGCCGTCCTCGCCGGCATCGGCTTCACCGTCGCCCTGCTGCTCGGCGAGCTCTCCTTCACCGACCCGGCCCTGACCGAACACGTCAAGGCCGCCGTCCTCCTCGCCTCCCTCACGGCCGCCGCGCTCGCCGCCGTACTGCTCCGTGCCCGCAACCGCGTGTACAAGCGGCTGTACGAGGAAGAGGAGCGCGACGAGGACGCCGACGGCATCCCCGACGTCTACCAGACGCAGACCACGGACGACGGCCGATGACTCTCCAGGGCGTGGGCCCCGCGGTCCGCCGGCTGTCGGCCTCGTGAAGGGAGAGCCCCGGATTTAATCGGTGGTGCCGCCTCCAGGGGTGGGGCTATGGTTCTGCTCGTTCCGAGGCGCGACCGTGTCGTCGCCGAGGGCACGCTGTCGGTACGTCGAGAAGAAGCAGGAGGTGAGGACATTGATGACTGTCACGGTGACGGGCTGTGCCCGCATTCAGGAGTTCATCGTTCCCACCCCTGTGGTCTCCGGCTGACATCACTGAACCTCTCGCGCGCGGAGCGCGCGGCCGGGGCCACCCTGTGAAGGGTTCCCCTTGTCTTTCTCGCTTTCCTCCACCACTTCCACCACCACCTCGCTCGACGCGCACGGCTGGGACTCCGGCTGGGCCGAGAGCTTCGCGCCGTACGCCGCCCAGGGGCTCGTTCCGGGGCGGGTGATCCGGGTCGACCGCGGGCAGTGTGACGTCGCCACCGCGGACGGCGTCGTCCGGGCCGACACGGCGTTCGTGACGCCGCACGATCCGCTGCGGGTCGTCTGCACCGGCGACTGGGCCGCCCTCGACGCCGAGGGCGCGAGCGATCCCCGGTACGTGCGGGCCTGCCTGCCGCGGCGGACCGCCTTCGCCCGGTCGACGTCCTCCAAGCGGTCCGAGGGACAGATCCTCGCGGCCAACGTCGACCACGCGGTCATCACCGTCTCGCTCGCCGTCGAGCTGGACCTCGGCCGGATCGAGCGCTTCCTCGCCCTCGCGTGGGAGTCCGGCGCCCAGCCGACCGTCGTGCTCTCCAAGGCCGACCTGGTGCCCGACCCGGTCGTCCTCGCCCACCTCGTGGAGGACGTCCAGGCCGCCGCGCCCGGCGTCGAGGTGCTGCCGCTCAGCTCGGCCTCCGGGGAGGGGATCGACGTCCTCGCGGCCGTCGTCTCCGGCGGCACCACCGTCCTGCTCGGCGTCTCCGGCGCCGGCAAGTCCACCCTCGCCAACGCCCTCGTCGGCGAGGACGTCATGAGCGTGCAGGCGGCCCGTGACGTGGACGGCAAGGGGCGGCACACCACCACCACCCGGAACCTCTTCGTGCTGCCGGGAGGCGGGGTGCTCATCGACACGCCCGGTCTGCGCGGCGTCGGGCTGTGGGACGCGGAGGCCGGGGTCGGCCAGACCTTCTCCGAGATCGAGGCGCTGGCCGCCGAGTGCCGCTTCCACGACTGCTCCCACGAGTCCGAGCCGGGCTGCGCGGTCGTCGCCGCCCTCGACGAGGGGTCGCTCTCCGCGCGCCGGCTGGAGAGCTACCGCAAGCTGCTCCGCGAGAACCAGCGGCTCGTCGCCAAGACCGACGCGCGCCTGCGCCACGAGATCCGCAAGGACTGGAAGCGCAAGGGCGCCGAGGGGCGCGCCGCCATGGCCTTCAAGCGCGAGGGCCGGCTTCGCTAGCGCCGGTGCCCGGTGCCCGGTGCCCGGTGCCCGGTGCCCGGTGCCCGGTGCCCGGTGCCCGGTGCCCGGTGCCCGGTGCCCGGTGCCCGGAGCCCGGAGCCCGGAGCCCGGAGCCCGGAGTGCCGTGTCCGAATCCCGCGAGTGTGCGGCGGTCCGCCGCCGCACACTGGGGGCATGACGGACGACGAGGGGGACACCCTCTACCAGGCGGTGAGCAGCAGGGACGCGCGGTTCGACGGGGAGTTCTTCTTCGCCGTGCGGACCACGGGCATCTACTGCCGGCCCAGCTGCCCCGCCGTCACCCCCAAGCGGCGGAACGTCGCCTTCTTCACCACGGCCGCCGCCGCCCAGGGGCACGGCTTCCGGGCCTGCCGCCGCTGCCGGCCGGACGCGGTGCCCGGCTCCGCCGAGTGGAACGTGCGGGCCGACGTCGTCGGGCGGGCGGTGCGGATGATCGGCGACGGCGTCGTGGACCGCGAGGGCGTGCCCGGGCTCGCCGTCCGCCTCGGGTACAGCGCCCGCCAGGTCCAGCGCCAGCTCACCGCCGAGCTGGGCGCCGGCCCGATGGCGCTCGCCCGCGCCCAGCGGGCCCACACCGCACGCCTGCTGCTCCAGACCACCGCGCTGCCGGTCACCGAGATCGCGTTCGCCAGCGGTTTCAGCAGCGTCCGGCAGTTCAACGACACCATCCGGGCCGTGTACGCGCGCACCCCGACCGAGCTGCGCGCCGAGACGCCCGGCGCCCCGGGCCCCAGGGACGCCGCGGGGGTGCCGCTGCGGCTCGCGTACCGGGGGCCGTACGCCGCCCGCGAGGTCTTCGACCTGCTGGCCGCCGAGGCCCTGCCGGGCGTCGAGGAGGTCACCGGGCCGCCCGGCGACCGCACCTACCGGCGGACCCTGCGGCTGCCGTACGGGCCCGGCGTCGTCGCCGTCGGCGAGCGGGCGCCCGGCCGCTGGCTGGAGGCCCGGCTGCACCTCGCCGAGCTGCGCGACCTCACCACCGCCGTGCACCGGCTGCGCCGCCTCCTCGACCTCGACGCCGACCCGTACGCGGTCGCCGAGCGGCTCGGCGCCGACCCCCGCCTCGCCGCCGCGGTCGCCGCCCGGCCCGGTCTCCGCTCGCCGGGCGCCGCCGACCCGGAGGAGTACGCCCTCCGGACCGTCCTCGGCCCCGAGGGGGCGGCGCGGGCCCTGGCGGAGTGCGGCTCCCCGCTGGACGCGCCCGACGGCTCGCTCCGGGCGCTCTTCCCCGCCCCGGCGGAGCTCACCGGCCACCCGGTCGCCGGTCCGCTGGCCCGCGCCCTCGCCGACGGCGTCCTCCGCCTCGACCCCGGCGCCGACCGCGACGAGGCCGCCCGCGTCCTCGGAGCCGTACCCGGGGTGGACGCCCGCGCCGCCGCGCGGATCCGCGTCCGGTCCCTGGGCGACCCGGACGTGCCGGCGCCGGACGGGTCCGACGCGCCGGAGTGGGCGCCCTGGCGGTCGTACGCCCAGCGCTACCGCGACGTCAGCCCCGGATGACCGCGCCGACCCAGGCCCCCACGATCAGCAGACAGGCGAAGAGCTCGACCAGCATGCTCGTGCCGGCCGCCCGCATGATCGTCCGGGTGGCGGCGCGGGCCTGGCCGTGGCCGCCGAGCCAGCGCCGCTCGCAGAGGTAGATCCCGCCGACGAAGCCGGGGACCGCGCCGAGCACCGGGACCAGGACGAAGCCGAGGAGGGCGCCGGCGCCCGCGTACCCGATCGTGCGGCGGGTGAGCCCCGCGCCCCGGAAGCGGCGCGGCGGCAGCTGCCAGACCACCACCTGGGTGAGCAGCAGCAGGGCGGTCGAGGAGACCAGCAGGATCCAGGCGAGGCCGGTCTGCTCGTGCAGCGACCACCAGAGCACGGCAGCCCAGATCAGCCAACTGCCCGGCACTCCGGGGGCGAGGACCCCGAACAGGCCGAGGAGCATGACCGCCGCGATCATCAGGAGCTGCCACACACCCACCCGCCCAGCCTCCCCCACGGGGAAGGTTCCCGCAGGTCGCGAGAGCCGATGGGGTGGGCCACCCGGCCACGGGGCCGCCGTCAGGTCCGGGCGACCCAGCCCTTCTCGTACGCGTGCCAGCCGAGCTGGAGCCGGGTGGTCACCGCGGCCAGCTCCATCAGCCCCTTCACCCGGCGCTGGACCGTCCGCAGTCCCAGGTCGAGCTGCTTGGCCACGCTCGCGTCGGTCATCCCGGCGAGCAGCAGGGAGAGGATCTCCAGGTCGGTGCTGTCCGGGCCGGGGGCCTGGTCCTCGGTGATCTGCGCGCCCGCGCCGAGCCGCAGCGGCAGCGCCTCCCGCCACACCGACTCGAAGAGGCCCATCAGGGACTCCAGGAGGCCGCTCGCGTGGACCACCAGCGCGGCCGGCTCCGCGCCCCGGCCGGTGAGCGGGACCATCGCGAGGCTGCCGTCGGCCACCACCAGCTTGGTCGGCACCCGGTCGACGACCCGGATGCGCTCCTGGCGGCCGAGCGCCGCCGACAGTTCGAGGAGGCCGGTGGGGAGGGTCAGCACCTCCCGCTCGATCACCACCCGGTAGCGCACGCCGCGCCCGGCGGCCAGCTCCTCGGCGTCGTTCTCCAGGCCCGAGACGGCGATCGGCTTGCCGGTGACCAGGGCACAGACCTCCTCCTGCGCGCCGAGCTGGAGCTGGAGGAAGCGGTGGGTCACGGCACTCGCCCCGGTCACCACCTCGACCAGGTCGTGCACGGCCGGCTCGGTGGCCTCGGCCCGGTACTCCTCGGCGAGCAGCGCCGCCGCGAGCTCGGCCTGCTCCAGCTCGTGCCGCTGCTGGGTCAGGAGCGCGCCGAGCGCGACCCCCGGGGGCGCCGCCACCCAGCGGCCGGTGCGCGCGGAGGACTGGGCGGCGAGCCCCTGCGCCTCCAGGCGGCGCAGCGACCGCTCGACGTCCCGCTCGGGCAGGGTGAGCCGGTGCGCCAGGTCGGTGACCTCGGCCGCCCCGAGCGCGATCAGCGCGCGGTACGCGGACTCCTGCCGCTCGTCCAGTCCTATCGCTCCCAGCATCGGTTCCCGCCCCTCGCCGTGCCTCCGGCGCACCGCGCGCGATGTTCCGCGGGTGTTCTCCGGAGGCATTCGTTCCGTTGGTGACCTGGCGGGAAACGGCCACGGCGTATTCCCGCCGCTCCCATCATCCCTGTACCGCCCTCGGCTCTGCCAATGTGGCGCCACCGCAGCACCAACCGCCTCCGGATACAGGTGACTTGCGCCTGATTGTCCGGATTCTGATGGGGAGAGCGATGCGCCCGATTTCGCGTACGGCCCTGGGGGCGGCGACCGCCGCCGTCCTGGCCGTCACCGCGGCCCTGCCGTCCGCCGCGGCCCAGCCGCCGGCCGACGGACCCGCCGACCGCCCGCTGGTCGGCGGCGAGGCCCAGGCCCGCGCCGGGGGGGAACGGCCCGCGACGGTGACCCTGGTCACCGGCGACCGCGTCCTGGTCACCCGCGACGAGCGGGGCAACCCCGCCGCCACCGTGCTGCCCCGCGAGGACGGCACCGTCCCGGTGGTCCAGACCCGCCGCTCCGGCCAGGACCTCTACGTCTACCCCGAGGACGCCACCGACGCGCTCGCCGCCGACCGGGTCGACGAGGAGCTGTTCAACGTCACCGGCCTGGTCCGCCAGGGCTACGACGACGCCTCCACCGCCACGCTCCCGCTGATCGCCGTCTACGGCTCCGGCGCCACCGCCCGCACCGCCCCCGCCGCCCCGCGCGGCGCCCGCCGCGGCCAGGTCCTGAAGACCATCGACGGCGTCGCCCTCCAGGCCGACAAGAAGCAGGCCGGCACCTTCTGGGCCGAGGTCTCCGCCCCCGCCGCCCGCTCCGCCGCCGCCGGCATCGAGAAGCTGTGGCTGGACCGCAAGGTCGAGGCCACCCTGGAGCGCTCCACCCGGCAGGTGCACGCCCCCGAGGCGTGGGCCGCCGGTTTCGACGGCACCGGCACCAAGGTCGCCGTCCTCGACACCGGCGCCGACGCCGGACACCCCGACCTCCAGGGCCGGATCGTCGCCTCGGAGAACTTCACCGACTCCGACGGCGCCGACGACCTCCAGGGCCACGGCACCCACACCATCTCCACCGTCGGCGGCTCCGGCGCCGCGAGCGGCGGCAAGAAGAAGGGCGTCGCACCGGGAGCACGGCTCCTCAACGGCAAGGTCCTCAACGACCAGGGCTCCGGCGCCACTTCGTGGATCATCGCCGGCATGGAGTGGGCCGTCGCCCAGGGCGCCGACGTCGTCTCCATGAGCCTCGGCAACCCCTCCGAGACCGACTGCGACGACCCGATGAGCGCCGCCGCCGAGGAACTCGCCCAGAACAAGGGCACGTTGTTCGTCGTCGCCGCCGGCAACGCCGGCCCCTCCCTCAACTCCGTCTCCTCACCCGGCTGCGCGCCGAGCGTCCTCACCGTCGGCGCCACCGACCGCGACGACTCCACCGCCTGGTTCTCCAGCCGCAGCCCGATCGCGAACGAGGCGCACACCCTCAAGCCGGAGATCGCCGCCCCCGGCGTCGCCATCTCCGCCGCCGCGGCCGGCGGCCGGGGCGTCTACGCGTACCAGGCGATGTCCGGTACGTCGATGGCCGCCCCGCACGTCGCGGGCGCCGCCGCGATCCTGAAGCAGCGTCACCCCGACTGGACCGCACAGCAGTTGAAGGCCGCACTCGTCTCCTCCGCCGACACCGGCATCCCCGGCGACGTGCGGGAGACCGGCGGCGGCCGGCTCGACGTGAAGGCCGCGATCGACCAGACGGTCCTCTCCGCCCCGGCCGTCCAGGGCGGCACCTACCACTGGCCGCAGGACAAGAGCGACCGCACCACGGTCTCCGTCCCCTACACCAACACCTCCGCCGCCCCGGTCACCCTCGACCTCGCCGTCGAGAAGGTCACCGGCAACGACGGCTCCGCCGTCCGGTCCACCGTCGCCCGCCTCGGCCGGCACACGGTGACCGTCCCGGCCGGCGCCACCGTCGAGGTCCCGCTGACCGTCGACCCCACCGCCCGCCTGGAGCGCGCGCAGTACGGCGACGTCACCGGCCGGATCGTCGCCACCGGCCCCGGCGGCGTCCACGTCTCCACCCCCTTCTCGCTCTACGTCGAGCCCGAGACGGTCACCCTCCGCGTCAAGCTGATCGACCGCCGGGGCGAGCCCGCCGACGGCGCCTCCTCGCTCGACGTCATCGGCCTCGACACGGCCACCGGCGAACGCCGCTTCAACGAGGGCGCCGCCGACCAGGTCTTCCGGGTCCGCCCCGGCTCCTACTTCCTCACCTCCTTCGTCACCACCCGCGACACCGGCGAGGGCGCCGCCCTGGACGACTCGCTCACCCACCTGGCCCGTCCGCAGCTGGAGCTCAGGGACGACACCACCGTCGTCCTCGACGCCCGGAAGGCCGCCCGGCTCTCCGTCCGCACCGACCGTCCCACCGAACTCCGCGGCACCGCCCTCGCGTTCGCCCGCTCCTGGGACGACACCTGGACCCACGCCGGCACCGTCACCGGCCCGCGCACCCTCCGCGCCTTCTACGCCTCCGTCGAGGGCGAGGCCCGCGACGGCGCCTTCGAGTCCGGCAGCTACTGGCACGCCGCCGCCCCGCAGATCACCTCGCTGCGCACCGGCGACGGCCTCGGCCTCCACCCGGTGACCGCCTCCACCGGCTCCGACAACCTCGACGGCACCGGCTCCGCCGTCCTCGTCGACGCCGGCACCGGCACCCCCGACGAGCTGAAGGCCGCGGGCGTCCAGGGCCGCCTCGCCCTGGTCCGCCTCGCCGACGACACCACCGCCGTCGGCACCCTGGCCCGCAACGCCAAGGCCGCCGGCGCGATCGGCGTCGTCGTCCACCGCGCCTCACCGGCCCGCTGGTACCCGACCGGCGGCTTCACCGGCCCCGGCCTGCCCGTCCTCGCGGTCCCGGCCGCCGAGGCGTCCGCGCTCCTCGACCGGCTCGCCGCCGGCGAGGTCACCCTGCACTGGAAGGCCACGGCCAAGTCCCCGTACGTCTACAGCCTCGCCTTCCCCGAGACCGGCGAGATCGGCGGGACCGGCGACGACGAGCGCCGCTACCGGGTCCGGGACGAGCGCCTCGGCCGCTCGGACGTCACCTACGGCTCGGCCGGCGTCGCCGCGGACTTCATGAACTTCCCCTCCGCCCACCGCCCGAACGGGCTCTCCGTGGCCCTGACCGGCCTGGAGACCGTCCCCGCCCCCGGCAGCCGCACCGAGTACCACTCGGCCGGCGACACCAGCTGGCAGCAGTACACCGGCAGCAGCTTCCCCTTCGGCGAGCTGATGGTCGGCGACGTGCACGCCTACACGGCCGGCGAGCGCCGCACCGAGCGCTGGTACGACAGCCTCCTCGTCCCCACCGCCCCCCGGAACGCCGCCGGCGAGCCCGTCCTCGTCTCCGAGCGGCAGGGCAACCTGATCGGCTTCGCCGCCGCGATGTGGGGCGACGGCACCCACCACGCCGAGCCCGGGTCCTTCGGCGACATCGGCAACCTGCGGCTGCGCCGCGACGGCGAGACGATCGGCGAGAACGCCTGGCCGTTCGGCGTCTTCGAGGTGCCGGCCGAACCGGGGGCGTACGAGCTGGAACAGAACACCATGAAAATCGGCAACCGGAACTGGGCCCGCTCCACCTCGGTGCAGACGATCTGGAAATTCACCTCCCAGCTCGACGAGACGGTCTATTCTCAGGGCATCCCGATTCTCTTCCCCCGGTACGACCTGCCGGTGGACGGACTCAAGACCCTCGCCGCCACCGACGGCCAGCGGATCCGCCTCGGCGCCACCGGTCACGCCGGGTACCAGGCGGGTGCCCTCACCTCGGCCGCCCTCTCCTACTCCTATGACGAGGGCGTCACCTGGACCGAGGCCCCGGTCGCCCGGGACGGCGACGCCTGGGTCGCCACCGTGAACCACACGGGCGCGACCGGCAAGCGTGTCACCCTGAAGACCGAACTGACGGACGCCCACGGCAACTCCGTCACCCAGACCGTGGTCCGCGCTTACGACGTGCGCTGACCACGCCGGTCCGCCGGACGTCCTTCCCGTGGGGGGTGGGGTCGTCCGGCGGACCACCCATTCGCAGCAACGGTTTTTCTCGTGTCCCGTTTTCCCGGGCCGCCCGCGGTGGACAATAAGGGCATGACGCAGCAGGGGGACAACTGGTGGGACGCTCTCTACGACGACACGGCGGAGGACAGCACCCCGGCCTCCCCGGGTGACACCCTCGACGCCCGCTTCGCCTCCGCCACCCGCGCCACCGCACCCGAACCCGCCGCACCGCCACCGGCCACCCCGCCACCGGCCACTCCGGCACCCCCCGCGGCGCCGCCCCCGCCGGCCCACCCGGCCGTGCCCGCCCCGCCGGCGGCCGAGGCCCCGCGGACCTCCCAGGACCCCGCCCCGCCCAGGCCCGTCCTGCCCCCGCCGGCCCGGCCCCCCGCTCCGCCCGCCGCTCCGCCCGCAGGGGCGACGCCGCCGCGCCCGACCGCCGCGCCCGCCGTGCTCGGGCCCGCGCCGTGGGAGGCGCCCGTCAGCGGACCCCGCACCTTCCCGTCACCCCCGCCGCCCGCCCACGCCCCCGAGCCCGAGCCGGAGCCGGACCCGGACCCCGAGCCGGAGCGCGCGCCCGAGCCCCGGGGCGGCGACGTCACCGTGCGGGTCCAGGTCCCCGCCCGGCACGAGCCGACGGTCCAGGTGCCGATGCCCCGGCCCCGTACCGGCTTCGTCGGCAGCCGGCCGCCCACGTACGAGGCCGAGCCCACCGCCCTGCCCACCGCGCGGCCCGGCGAACTCGGCGACCTGGTCGCCGACACCGTCCTCGACGGCGCCCGCTACGGCACCGCCACCCTCCGCGCCGCCTCCGTGCGCGGCGACTCCGCCCGCTACCGGGGCGAACCCCGCCGGGACGCCCTGCTCACCGCCCGCTTCGGGCACGACGAGACCGCCCTCGTGCTGGTCGCCGTCGCCGCCGGCTCCCGCGCCGCCGACGACGCCCACCTCGCCGCCGCCGACGCCTGCCGCTGGATCGGCGAGGCCGTCGGCCGCAGCCACGCCCGGCTCTCCGAGGACATCCGCTCCGGCCGCCGCGGCGACCTCAAGTCCGGACTGCACCGGCTCACCGACCGCACCTACGGCCGGCTCCGGGCCCGCGCCGCCGAGCGCGGCCTGGCCCCCGACCTGTACACCGCGACCCTGCGCTGCCTGCTGATCCCCGCCGACCCCGACTGCCGCACCCGGGTCTTCTTCGGCATCGGCGGCGGCGGGCTCTTCCGGCTCCGCGACGGCGCCTGGCAGGACATCGAGCCGCTGCTGCCCGACCCGGCCTCGGTGACCGGCGAGCCGGTGGTCGGCTTCGGTTCGACACCGCCGCACGGCACGCCCGAGGCGACCGAGGAGGGCGACCGGCTCACCATGGACCTCGGCATCACCACCGCGCCCGGGCCGCTCGTCGAGGAGCCCGTCCCTCCGCCCGCCGAACCCTTCCGGTTCCGCGCCTCGGTGGCCCGGCCCGGCGACACCCTGCTGCTCGCCTCGCCGGGGCTCGCCGAGCCGATGCGCGGCGAGCCGGGCCTCGCCCGCGAACTGGCGGCCCGTTGGTCCGGCGCCGAACCACCCGGCCTCGCCGCCTTCCTCGCCGACACCCAGCTGAGGGTGACGGGGTACGCCGATGACCGTACGGGGGCGGCCGTCTGGGAGGCGTGACGGGCGGGGCCGTGTGTTGATGGACCCATGGCCAAACAGAACGTAGCGGAACAGTTCGTCGACATCCTCGCCCGCGCCGGCGTCCAGCGGCTGTACGGCGTGGTCGGCGACAGCCTGAACCCGGTCGTCGACGCCATCCGGCGCAACCCCGCCATCGACTGGATCCAGGTGCGGCACGAGGAGACGGCCGCCTTCGCCGCGGGCGCCGAGGCGCAGATCACCGGTCGCCTCGCCGCCTGCGCGGGCTCCTGCGGGCCCGGCAACCTCCACCTGATCAACGGCCTGTACGACGCCCACCGCTCGATGGCCCCCGTCCTCGCCCTCGCCTCCCACATCCCGGCCGGCGAGATCGGTCTCGGCTACTTCCAGGAGACCCACCCCGACCAGCTGTTCCGCGAGTGCAGCCACTACAGCGAGCTGATCTCCAGCCCGAAGCAGATGCCCCGGCTGGTGCACACCGCCGTCCAGCACGCCGTCGGCCGCGGCGGCGTCTCGGTGGTCTCGCTCCCCGGCGACATCGCCGACCAGCCCGCCCCGGAGCGGACCGCGGGCAGCGCCCTCGTCACCTCGCGCCCCACCGTCCGTCCCGGCGACTCCGAGATCGACGCCCTGGTCCGGATGATCGACGCGGCCGAACGGGTGACGCTCTTCTGCGGCAGCGGCACCGCCGGCGCCCACGCCGAGGTGATGCAGTTCGCCGAGCGGCTCAAGGCCCCCGTCGGGCACGCCCTGCGGGGCAAGGAGTGGATCCAGTACGACAACCCCTTCGACGTCGGCATGAGCGGACTCCTCGGCTACGGCGCCGCCTACGAGGCCACCCACGAGTGCGACCTGCTGATCCTGCTCGGCACCGACTTCCCGTACAACGCCTTCCTGCCCGACGACGTCCGGATCGTGCAGGTCGACGTCCGCCCCGAGCACCTCGGCCGCCGCTCCCGGCTCGACCTCGCCGTCTGGGGCGACGTCCGGGAGACCCTGCGCTGCGTCACCCCCCGGGTCCGCGCCCGCACCGACCGCCGCTTCCTCGACAAGATGCTGAAGAAGCACGCCGACGCCCTGGAGGGCGTGGTGAAGGCGTACACCCGCAAGGTGGAGAAGCACACCCCGATCCACCCCGAGTACGTCGCCTCCGTCCTCGACGAACTCGCCGACGACGACGCGGTCTTCACGGTCGACACCGGCATGTGCAACGTCTGGGCGGCCCGTTACCTCACCCCCAACGGGCGCCGCCGGATCATCGGATCCTTCAGCCACGGCTCGATGGCCAACGCCCTGCCGCAGGCGATCGGCGCCCAGTTCACCGACCGCGGCCGGCAGGTCGTCTCGCTCTCCGGCGACGGCGGCTTCACCATGCTCATGGGCGACTTCCTCACCCTCGTCCAGTACGAACTGCCGGTGAAGATCGTGCTGTTCAACAACTCCTCGCTCGGCATGGTCGAACTGGAGATGCTGGTCGCCGGGCTCCCCTCGTACGGAACGGGCTACCGGAACCCGGACTTCGCCGCCGTCGCCCGCGCGGCCGGCGCCTACGGCGTGCGCGTCGAGAAGCCCAAGCACCTGGCCGGCGCCCTCAGGGACGCCTTCAAGCACAAGGGCCCCGCCCTCGTCGACGTCGTCACCGACCCCAACGCCCTCTCCATCCCCCCGAAGATCAGCGCCGAGATGGTCACCGGCTTCGCCCTCTCCGCGAGCAAGATCGTGCTCGACGGGGGAGTGGGCCGGATGCTCCAGATGGCCCGTTCCAACCTGCGCAACGTGCCCCGGCCCTGACCTCCCGGAGCCCGGCGCATGCCCACGGGCTCGCGGGGCAGGCTTCCCCGTGAGCCTGTTCGACGCGACCGTGGGTGGGGGCTATGGCCGGGAAGGCACGACAGCCGACTCAACTGCTCAGAAAGGTGGGGGGAGCCGACCTGACCGCGGTGCCGGAGGTGCGCCACGCGTTACGCGAACTCCTCGGCACCTGGGGGGGACCGGGCGCCGGCGACGTCGCCGAACTGCTCACCAGCGAACTCGTCACCAACGCGCTGGTCCACACCGGCCACGGCGCCATCGTGACCGCCACGGTCGATCCCGGCCAGCTCAGGGTCGAGGTCCGCGACTTCGAGCCCGGACTCACCGCTCCGCCCGTACCGCCCGCCGACGACGGTACGCACGGCCGGGGGCTCTTCCTCGTCAGGGAACTCGCCGACTCCTGGGGCATCGAGGAGCGGGGCACCGGCAAGGTCGTCTGGTTCGAACTGAACGGCGGGGCCGCCGGGGGGGCGCCCCCGCCGTTCGGTCGCGAGCTGTCAGCCGAGCTTCCGCTCCATCTCGGAGATCTTCGCCTCCAGATTGTCGAGCAGGAGCCCCTGGGTGTCGTCCTCGGCGGTGAGGTCCACCGTCCGCGGCTCACCGCGCCCGACGGCTTGCAGGGAGGGCCGGGGTCGTAGCGGCAGCTGTCCCGGGTCCGCTATGGCGGGTTCCGCGACGGCGGCGGGCACCGCCGCCGTCGCGGAACCCGGCCCGGACCCGGGGGTCTGGCCCCCGCCGGTCCCGGTGGCGGCGGACAGCGCCGCCACCTCCACCTGCCGCCCGCCGCCGCGCCCGAAGGCCCGGTGCTGGCGGTTGAGCGCCTTGATCTGCGCCCGGTCGAGCTTGGCCTGCTCCCGCCGGCGGATCCGGTTCTGCTCCTTCTCCCGCCGGTCCTCCCGGACCTCGTCCACGGCCTCGTCCAGGGTCCGTACGCCCTCCAGGAGCATCAGCGACCAGGCGGCGAAGGTCTCCCGCGGAGCCCTTATCCACCGCACGATCCGGATCTGCGGCAGCGGGCGGGGCACCAGGCCCTGCTCGCGCAGCGCCGCCCGGCGGGTCTGCTTCAGCGCCCGGTCGAAGAGCACCGCCGCCGACAGGGACATCCCCGCGAAGAACTGCGGGGCCCCGTCGTGGCCCAGGCCGCGCGGCGCGTGCACCCAGTTGAACCAGGCCGCCGCGCCCGCGAAGAGCCAGACCAGCAGACGGGAGCCGAGGGCCGCGTCGCCGTGGCTGGCCTCGCGGACGGCGAGCACCGAGCAGAACATCGCGGCGCCGTCGAGGCCGAACGGGACCAGGTACTCCCAGCCGCCGGTCAGGTTGAGGTTCTGCCGGCCGAAGCCGACGAGGCCGTGGAAGGAGAGCGCCGCCGCGACCGCGGCGCAGCAGAACAGCAGTCCGTACGAGGCGAATCCGTAGATGGCCTCCTTGCGTCGGCGCCGCTCCTCGCTGCGCTCCCAGGAGTCCTCGGCCGCGGCCTGGTCACCGGCGCGCTTCCCGCGCGCGAGCACCGCCACCGCCGTCAGGACTCCGGCCACCATCACGCCGCCCGGAAGCAGCCAGTCCAGCGATATGTCGGTCAGTCTCATGCGGTGTCCCTCGCATCGCAGTGGGGCGTTTGGCCGCCCATACTGTCCGACCGATCGGTGGGCCCACGGGGTTTCGGGGCAAGAGCACGCCAACGGGGGCTCAGGGCATACGAATAGGTACCTTCTACTCGAACGAACCACCGTCTGGGCGGAGTTGTGTTCGATTCACGTCACTCTTCCGGGTGGCGTATTCCTCAGGCGGTCGCCGTGAGCCGCCGGACCCGGTCGGCGTCACAGGTGCGCGGACAGGTGAGACAGGTGTCCTCGGGGCGCAGCGTGTAGAAGAAGCAGCAGGCGGCCCGGTCGCGGGTGGCGCGCGGGGCGCCGTCCGGCCCCTCGGCCCCGGGCAGCGGGCGGAACCCGGCGCCGCCCGCGTACGGCTTCTCCGGCCGGCCGCCGCTCCCCGGCAGCAGCTCCTCCAGCTCGGCCGTCGCCCGCTCCTCCTCGCCGAGCAGGGCGCCGATGTACCAGAGGCTCTCCACGATCTCGTCCGTCACCATCCCCCACAGGGCGCGCTTCCCGCGCCGCATCCGCGGGCCGAAGCCCGCGAGCAGGGCCTCGAAGTGCTCGGCGAGCGAGGCGCGCACCTCGGCGCGCAGGGCGTCCTCGCCGGAGACCACCCGGGCGCCGGGCAGGGCGGCGGCGGGGTCGTCCGGCAGGCAGGCGAACTCCTCGACCCGGACCGCCATCCGGCCCAGGGCGCGCTGGAAGGAGACGGCGCCGACGGGGAGGCGGGGGACCCGGCGGTGCAGGAACCAGGGGACGGTCACCAGGAGGCAGGCCGGCCAGGCGTAGCGGTGCAGTCCGAAGCTCGCGACGACGTCGGGGCGGGCCTGCCGGCCGTAGTCCCGGAGCACCTGCGCGTTGTCCCAGGCGAGGAAGGCGTCCAGGGCGGCCGCGCCGGCGGCGAGTTCGTCGGCGCGGACCCAGCCCGCGCCGCTCGGCAGCCGCGTGTCCCCGCCGGTCTCGTCCACGCGCAGGCCGGGGAACACCTCGGTGAGCCGGGCGTACGCGGCCGCGACGGGCGAGGCGAGCGGGGAAGGCAGCAGAGCGGGGACGGTCATGCGGACCACCGAATCGCGATCGTTAGCAGGTTAGCCTTACCTTACCCGAAACGGCTTCGCGTCTCACCACCTGCGGATCCCTCCCCACCTGCGCCGCACGGGCGCGGTCCCGCGGAACGGTCCGTTCGCCTATGGTGCACAGGGGACCCCGGCATCGCGAGCCGGGCCCGGCACGAGGCCGCAGGAGGACCCGGGTGGAGCAGGGCGCAGCGCGCGAGCGGGCGACGGAAGGGTCGTCCGTGCGATTCGGCGACCCCGGGGACGGGCGGCCGGACGACGCGTACGCAGCCGCCCAGGAGACCGCCCGCGTCCCCGGACAGGCCCGGGGCGAGCAGGCCCGCGGCGAGCACACCCACGCCGAGGCCCCGTACCCCTTCCCCGGCGACGGCCCGCGCACCGTGCGCCGCCACTCCGTCCGGGGCCAGATCCTCGACGCCCTGCGGACCGCCCTCGTCGCCGGCGAGCTGCGCCCCGGCGAGGTGTACTCCGCCCCCGTCCTCGGCGAGCGCTTCGGCGTCTCCGCGACGCCCGTCCGCGAGGCCATGCAGCGCCTCGCCGTCGAGGGCGCCGTCGAGGTCGTCCCCAACCGCGGCTTCCGCGTGATCGTCCGCACCCCCCGCGAGCTGGCCGAGCTGGCCGAGGTACGGGCGCTGATCGAGGTCCCCGTCATGCTCCGGCTGGCCCGCACCGTCCCGGCCGACCGCTGGGCCGCGCTGCGCCCGCTCGCCGAGGCCACCGGCGCCGCGGCGGCCCGCGGCGACCGCGCCCACTACGCCGAGACCGACCGCGCCTTCCACCGCGCGGTCCTCGCCCTCGCCGGCAACGAACAGCTCCTGGCCATCGCCGACGACCTCCACCGCCGCTCCCAGTGGCCGCTCCTCAGCGCCCCGGTCCCGCGCCACGCGGACCTCGTCGCGGACGCCGCCGAGCACACCGCGCTCCTCGACGCCCTGACCGCCCAGGACCTCCCGGTCGTCGAGGAGCTGGTACGCGAACACTTCACCGGCGCCGACGGCTGAGGCCGGCGGCGGCGCCCCGCCGAGAGGCGACGCCCGCCCCGGGAAGGCCGGTCCCGCGACGGGCGGTCTGCCCGGGCCCCGGGCCCACTAAGGTCGTGGACGACAGCCGCCCGCACCGCGCCGCCCGTGAGGTTGCCCCATGCCGTCCGCGATCCCGTCCCCGCCGGACGGACGCCGACCCTCCATCGGTACGCGACCCGAGGCCGCCGCCCTGCTCGGCTGGCTCACCGACCCCGAGGCGCCCCGCCTGTGCGTGGTCACCGGCCCTGCCGGCAGCGGCAAGACCGCCCTCCTCGGCTGGCTCGCGGCGCACGAGACCCGGGCCCGGCGCGGCCGGGCCAGGACCGACCGGATGCTCGTGCCGCTCGCCGGACAGAGCGCCCTCGGCGTCGCCTGGACCCTCGCGAACCGGCTCGGCGTGGTCGCCAGGACACCCGCCGACCTCGTCCACACCCTCGCCACCAGCGAGGCCCGCCGCACCGGCCGGACCGTGCTCCTCCTCACCGACCTGCACGCCGCCGCCGAACCGGAGGCCGTCGCCGACCTGCTCGCCGGGCTCGCCGAGGTCGGACGGATCCGGCTCGTGGTGGAGGCCCGCACCGGCACCCGGCCGCCCCGGGCCGCCCGTACCACCGTCGTCGACCTCGATCTCGACCTCGATCTCGAAGGGGACGCCGGAGCCGCGCCCGCCCCGCCCGCCCCGCGGCTTCCCGACCTCTCCGATCCCGCCGCCGTCTGCGCCGCCGACCCGCTCCTCGTCACCACCGGCTACGCGACGGCCTCGACCGACGACCACGGCGGGCTGCGCGACGCCTGGCTGCGGGCCGGGCAGGCGGTCTGCGCGGCGGACGGACCGGCCGGACGGGCGCTGGTGCTGCTCACCGCGCTCGGCGACGGCGCCGACCCCCGGCTGCGGCCCGCCCTCGCCGAGCGGGCGGCGGCGGCGCCGTGGCGGGTGCGGTGGGCCCGGCACCGGGGCGACGTCACCCCGCCGTGGCCGGGCCCGGTCGCGGTGCTGGGGGCGACGGCCGGCGGGCCCTCGGCCGATCTGGTCCTGGTCGGCGACCGCACGGGCACCGTCCGGCTGCTGCGGGAGGCGGACGCCTCCGGCGCGGGCCGCCTCGCCCACCGGGCCGGCGGCCGGATCACCGCCCTCGCGCCCACCGCCGACGGGACGGTGCTGCTGCTCGACGAGCGCGGCCGGCTGCACACCGTACGGGGTACGGCGCCGCGCCCGCCCTATCTGGAACGGCTCACCGAGGCCGTCTCCACCACCCTGTCCCGGCACCCCGGCACGGCGCTCGCGGCCATCGCGGGCTCGGTGGTGGTGGGGGACCGGCTCGGCTCGGTGCACGCCTTCGGCGTCAACGGCCTCCACCAGGCGGCCTCGCACAGCGGCCGGGTCACCGCCGTGACCGCCGTCGAGTCCGAGACGCCGTTCGTCTGCTCGGGCGGCGCCGACGGCACCGTACGGCTCTGGACGCCGGGGCGACCGCCGGTCCCCGAACCGCTCGCGGAGCGCCGGGCGCCGGTGGTCGCCCTGCACGCGGCCCCCACCCCCGGCGGCCCGCTCGTCGCGGCCGCCTGGGCCGACGGGGGGGTGGAGCTGATCCCCGCGGAGGGCGGCCGGCGGCGCGTCTTCCGGCCGGGCCCGGCGGTCCGTGCCGTCGCCGTCACGGCCACCGGGGCGCTGCTGGTCGGCACCGACGAGAGCCTCGTCTGCCTGGACCCGTACGGGAAGTGACGGGGCCTCAGAAAGCCTCTCCGGCGCGTCACATGGCGGTCCTGGGGGTCAACTGGCCCGCCAGCCAGGTCGGTACGCCGCCGAGCAGGCGGAAGAGACGGCGGGCCTCGGCGCGCAGCCGACCCGCCTCCGGCTCCGTCTCCGTGTCGGCCAGCGCCGTCAGCGCCGGAGCCGTACCCACCAGATAGCCCAACTCCTCCCGGATCCGCAGCGATTCGGCGAAGCCGTGCCGGGCCTCCGCCAGCTCGCCCTCGCGCAGCGCGAGGCCGGCGAGATGGCGCCAGGTGGAGGAGAGCAGCAGCGAGTCGCCCTGCGCGGTGGCCCCGGCGTGCGCCCGCCGGTACGCGGCGCGGGCCGCCTGCGGGGAGTCGCCCAGGTTCTGCGCCATCAGCCCGCGCCGGTAGTCGAGCAGCGGACGGCCCCGATCCGAGGGGGCGATCAGCGCCGCCGCCCGGCCCAGCGCCATCCGGGCCTCGTCGGCGCGGTCGCGGACCCCCAACAGGGTGGAGGCGTAGGCGAGATAGCCGCGTTCGCAGGCCGCCGCCCCGCGCTCCTCGTCGCTGCTCGCGACCGCCTCGGCGGCGCGCAGCGCCTCCTCGGCCTCGGCCCAGCCCTGTTCGGTGTAGAGGCAGCGCTCGATCAGCAGCGCGGCCCGTTCGAGCGCCGCGGCCGGTTCGTGGGCGCGGGGGGCGAGCAGCGCCGCCGCGTCGGCCCAGCAACCGCGGGAGCGGAGCCGCCATATGGCGGTCTCCACCGGAGTCTCCTTGCCGTAGGCGAGGGACGGACGTGCGCCGCCCCCTGATTCGGAACCAGACATGGCGGTGTCCGCCACATTGCCCTCCCCGAGCGCGCCGTCGAGCTGTTGAGTAGGACGGCATCTCAGCACGAACGGACGTACCCGGCCAAGGGGTCGGGTGAAAAATTTCACAAAGCCGCGGGGCAGCGGTGACGCCCCGCCGGAACCGGGTCCGGCGGGGCGTCGGAGGGCCCTGAGGCCCGTGATCACGGCGGTGATCAGGGAGAGCGGTGGTGCGGCGGGCGGCCCGTGAGGAGCGGCCGGAGGGGCCTCGCGTCACTCCCGCGGACTCAACCGAAGGAGTGAATTCCGGATCCCCCGCGGGCGGTCCTCAGCTCATCCGCAGGGCCAGGAAGAAGTCGAGCTTGTCCTCCAGACGGGAGAGGTCGCGGCCGGTCAGCTGTTCGATCCGGCCGACCCGGTAGCGCAGCGTGTTCACGTGCAGGTGCAGCCGGGTCGCACAGCGCGTCCAGGAGCCGTCGCAGTCCAGGAACGCCTCCAGGGTCGGGATCAGCTCCGCGCGGTGGCGCCGGTCGTAGTCCCTCAGCGGGTCGAGCAGCCGGGCCGTGAAGGCGCGCCGCACGTCGTCCGGGACGAAGGGCAGCAGCAGGACGTGCGAGGCCAGCTCGTGGTGGCCGGCCGCGCAGACCCGGCCGGGGCGGGCGGCGGCCACCCGGCGGGCGTGCCGGGCCTCCTCCAGGGCGCCGCGCAGCCCCTCCGCCGAGTGCACGGAGGCGGAGACGCCGAGGGTGAGCCGCCCGTCGTCGGCGAGGCCGGCCGAGAGCGGAGCCCGTACCGCCGCGAGCAGGGCGTCGGCGTGCAGGCCCAGGGCGGGCGCCGCGCCGTCGTCCTCGCTCTCCGGGAGCGGCCCCGCGGCCAGCGGCACCAGGGCGATGGCCTCGTCACCGGTGTGGGCGACGGCGATCCGGTCGGCGGACTCGGCGCCGACGGTCGCCGGGTCGACCAGGATCTCCTCCAGGAGCGCCTGGGTGACCGGGCCGGCCTCCACCGGGGACTGGCCGCCCTCCTGGTCCCACTCGACGCGGGCGACGACGACCTGCCAGTGCGGGGCGGCCCCGAGACCGGGCAGCAGCACCGGGGCGGCGACCCGCAGCCGGGCGGCGATCTCGGCGGGCGCGGCACCCGTCTGGACCAGCTCCAGCACCTCCTGGGCGAGCCGGCGGCGCACCGTACGGGCCGCGTCGCGCCGGTCGCGCTCCACCGAGATCAGCTGGGTGACGCCCTGGAGCAGGTCGAGCCGGGCGGCCGGCCAGTCCCCGGCGTCCGCCTCGACGGCGAGCAGCCAGTCGGAGAGCACGGTCTCCCGGACGTCCCGGGCGGCGGGCACGGCGGCCCGGCCGGTGTTGCGGATCGGGAAGAGCGAGTACGTGGTGCCCTGCACGGTCAGCCGGTGCGGGCCGCGCCGGCCGGTCCGGGTGGCGGCCAGGTGCTCGGCCGCCAGGCCGGCCGCCAGGGCCGGGTCCAGCGGCTCGCCGGCGCCCGCGACCTGCCGTCCGGTGGGGGAGAGGACCCAGGCGCGCAGGTCCAGGTCGGAGCCGAGCAGGTCGAGGACGGCCTCCGGGCCGCCGCCCGCCGGGCCGGAGGTCATCAGACGCCTGTGCCGATCCACCACGGCGGCCAGGTCGCCGGCCCGCTCACCGGAGACCTGTCGAACAACGTGCTCGGTGATCGTCGCGAACGCAACGGATTCCTCCACGATGAACAGCGGCAGGCGGTGGCGAGAACACGCCTCCACGAGCTCGTCCGGGACGTGGCCCCGGCCGGCCTCGCCCGTGGCGAGCGCCGCCACCCCGACCTCGCCGACCGCGAGCCCGGAGACCCCGGCCGAGGCGAGGATCCGGACGAAGGGCTCGGACTCGGCCGGTTCCCGCATCCAGGCCAGGCCGGTGAGGACCAGCTCGCCGCCGGACAGGTACCTGCTGGGATCCTTGAGGTCCGTGGTCATCACGCCGCGGACGGAGCGGTCCAGCTCGTCCTCGCCGCCCAGCAGGCGCAGCCCTAGCGCGTCGTTCTCCAGCAGTGCGCGCAGCCGCATCGTGTCGCCGCCGTTCCTTCGAGTGGGTGGTGGGGTTGTCGCGTATTCGACGGTGGGGTCGTTCGGGTGGTGTCGCTGTTTCCAGGGGGAAACGGCGAGGTATCCGTTCCCCGCCTTTCGTTCGAATCTACAAGACGTGCCGGGGCACCGGCCAACTCCTTCATGGTTTCGGTGACTGCACCCCGGCCACCGTGGCTTGTGTACTAGGCCACACACCGCGTGAACAGGACATGAACACCGAAGTCGAGGGCCGAACGCCCCCCGGGATCCAGTCGTCCGGCCCCGATCACCAGAATCACTAGAAGAGAGCCACCATGGACTTCCTTCGCCCCGCCAGCTGGGAGGAGGCGCTCGCCGCCAAGGCCGAGCACCCCACGGCCGTGCCCATCGCCGGCGGTACCGACGTCATGGTCGAGATCAACTTCGACCACCGGCGCCCCGAGTACCTGCTGGACCTGAACCGCATCGAGCTGCTGCGCGAGTGGGAGGTCGGCGAGGAGAACGTCCGACTCGGCGCTTCCGTTCCGTACACGCAGATCATGGAGAACCTCCGGGCCGAGCTGCCGGGCCTGGCGCTCGCCTCGCACACGGTCGCCTCCCCGCAGATCCGCAACCGCGGCGGCGTCGGCGGCAACCTCGGCACCGCCTCCCCGGCCGGTGACGCCCACCCCGCCCTCCTCGCCGCCGGCGCCGAGGTCGAGGTCGAGTCGCAGGCCCGCGGCAGCCGCTTCATCCCGATCGACGAGTTCTACACCGGCGTGAAGCGCAACGCGCTCCAGCCCGACGAGCTCATCAAGACCGTCCACATCAAGAAGGCGGACGGCCCCCAGCAGTACTCCAAGGTCGGCACCCGCAACGCGATGGTCATCGCCGTCTGCGCCTTCGGCCTGGCGCTGCACCCGGAGACCCGCACCGTGCGCACCGGCATCGGCTCGGCCGCGCCGACCCCGATCCGCGCCAAGGAGGCCGAGAACTTCCTGAACGCGGCCCTGGAGGAGGGCGGCTTCTGGGAGAGCGGCAAGATCATCACGCCGTCGATCGCGAAGCAGTTCGCCGACCTCTGCTCGGGCGCCGCCAACCCGATCGACGACGTCCGTGGCACCGCGAAGTACCGCCGCCACGCCGTCGGAATCATGGCCCGCCGCCAGCTCGGCTGGACCTGGGAGCAGTACCGCGGCGCCGGCCGCACGCTTGAGGGAGCTGCCTGATCATGCGCGTCAATTTCACGGTCAACGGTCGTCCGCAGGAAGCCGACGACGTCTGGGAGGGCGAGTCCCTTCTCTACGTGCTCCGCGAGCGGCTGGGCCTGCCGGGCTCCAAGAACGCCTGCGAGCAGGGCGAGTGCGGCTCCTGCACGGTCCGCCTCGACGGCGTGCCGGTCTGTTCCTGCCTGGTCGCCGCCGGACAGGTCGAGGGCCGCGAGGTCGTCACCGTCGAGGGCCTCGCCGATTACGCCAAGGAGCGCGCCGAGCACGCCGGTTGCGGCACGGGCGCCTGCGGCACCTCGCTCGACGAGGCCAAGCGGTGGGAGGCCAAGCCCGGTCAGGACTCCCAGACCGGCGAGGGCGTCGAACTCTCGCCGATCCAGCAGGCGTTCATCGACGCCGGCGCCGTCCAGTGCGGCTTCTGCACCCCCGGTCTGCTGGTCGCCGCCGACGAGATGCTGGAGCGCAACCCGTCCCCGACGGACGCGGACATCCGCGAGGCGCTCTCCGGCAACCTCTGCCGCTGCACCGGTTACGAGAAGATCCTCGACGCGGTCCGCCTCGCGGCCGCCCGTCAGGGAGAGGCGGTCTGACCATGGCTGGCACCACCACGGGCATCCCCCGCGACGTCACCCAGAACCACGTCAAGGGCGGCATCGGCGAGTCCACCCTCCGCCCCGACGGCATCCTGAAGGTCACCGGCGAGTTCGCCTACTCCTCGGACATGTGGCACGAGGACATGCTGTGGGGGCAGGTCCTGCGCTCCACCGTCGCGCACGCCGAGATCGTGTCCATCGACACCTCCGAGGCCCTCGCGATGGACGGCGTCTACGCCGTCATGACCCACGAGGACCTCCCCGCCGCCAAGAACTACGGCATGGAGTTCCAGGACACCCCCGTCCTCGCCTACGGCAAGGTCCGCCACCACGGCGAGCCGGTCGCCCTCGTGGCCGCCGACCACCCGGAGACCGCCCGCCGCGCCGCCGCCAAGATCGTGATCGAGTACCGGGAGCTCCCGGTCATCACGGACGAGGCGTCCGCCCTCGCCCCGGACGCGATCCTGGTCCACGAGAACCGCGACGACCACCACTCCGGCCACGTCCCGCACCCCAACATCGTGCACCGCCAGCCGATCATCCGCGGCAACGCCGCCGAGGCCGCCCGGCGCGCCGACGTGATCGTCAAGGGCGAGTACACCTTCGGCATGCAGGACCAGGCGTTCCTCGGCCCCGAGTCCGGCCTCGCCGTACCGGCCGAGGACGGCGGCGTCGACCTGTACGTCGCCACCCAGTGGCTGCACTCGGACCTCAAGCAGATCGCCCCCTGCCTCGGCCTGCCCGAGGAGAAGGTCCGCATGACCATGGCCGGCATCGGCGGCGCCTTCGGCGGCCGCGAGGACATCTCCATGCAGATCCTCGCCTCGCTGCTCGCCCTGCGCACCAACAAGCCGGTCAAGATGGTCTACAACCGGTACGAGTCCTTCTTCGGCCACGTCCACCGGCACCCGGCGAAGCTCTACTACGAGCACGGCGCCACCCGGGACGGCAAGCTCACGCACGTCAAGTGCAAGATCGTCCTCGACGGCGGCGCGTACGCGTCGTCCACGGCGTCGGTCGTCGGCAACGCCTCCTCCCTCTCGATCGGCCCGTACGTCGTCGACGACGTCGAGATCGAGGCGATCGGCCTCTACACCAACAACCCGCCCTGCGGCGCCATGCGCGGCTTCGGCGCGGTCCAGGCGTGCTTCGCCTACGAGGCCCAGATGGACAAGCTCGCGGCCGAGCTGGACATGGACCCGGTCGAACTGCGCCGGCTCAACGCCATGGAGCAGGGCACGATCATGCCGACCGGCCAGGTCGTGGACTCCCCGGCGCCGGTCGCCGAGCTGCTCCGCATGGTCAAGGCCCGCCCGATGCCGCCGGAGCGCCAGTGGGAGACCGCCGGCGAGGGCGCGGACGTCCGCGCGCTGCCGGGCGGCCTCTCCAACACCTCGCACGGCGAGGGCGTCGTCCGGGGCGTCGGCTACGCGGTCGGCATCAAGAACGTCGGCTTCTCCGAGGGCTTCGACGACTACTCGACCGCCAAGATCCGCCTGGAGGTCATCAACGGCGAGCCCGTCGCGATGGTCCACACCGCCGCGGCCGAGGTCGGCCAGGGCGGCGTCACCATCCACGCGCAGATCGCCCGCACCGAGCTCGGCGTCCAGCAGGTCACCATCCACCCCGCCGACACCCAGGTGGGCTCGGCCGGTTCGACCTCCGCGGGCCGCCAGACGTACATGACCGGCGGCGCCATCAAGAACTCCTGCGAGCTCGTCCGCGAGAAGGTCCTGGAGATCGGCCGGCGCAAGTTCGGCTCGTACCACCCGGCGTGGGCCAACGCCGAACTCCTCCTGGAGGGCGGCAAGGTCGTCACCGACAACGGCGAGGCCCTCGCCTCCATCGCGGACGTCCTGGAGGACCAGGCCGTGGAGGTCGAGGAGGAGTGGCGGCACCGCCCCACCCAGGCGTTCGACCTCGTCACCGGCCAGGGCGACGGCCACGTCCAGTACGCCTTCGCCGCGCACCGCGCGGTGGTGGAGGTGGACACCGAGCTCGGTCTCGTCAAGGTCATCGAGCTGGCCTGCGCCCAGGACGTCGGCAAGGCGGTCAACCCGCTCTCCGTGGTCGGCCAGATCCAGGGTGGCACCACCCAGGGCCTGGGCGTCGCGGTGATGGAGGAGATCATCGTCGACCCGAAGACCGCGAAGGTGCGCAACCCCTCCTTCACGGACTACCTGATCCCGACCATCCTCGACACGCCGACCATCCCGGTCGACTACCTCGAACTGGCCGACCCCAACGCGCCGTACGGCGTCCGCGGCATCGGCGAGGCCCCGACCCTGTCGTCCACCCCGGCCGTCCTCGCGGCGATCCGGGCGGCGACCGGGCTGGAGCTGAACAAGACGCCGGTCCGCCCCGAGGCGCTCACCGGCACCCTGTAGGACCCTCCGGGCGGTGTGCGCCTCCCAGGAACGTCACACTTCCCTCCCCGCCCGCACCGCCCGGAGCGCAGTACCCCCCTGAAGTACCCGCAGTACCCGAAGTACCGCAGTACCGAAGTACCCGCAGTACCGCAGTACCCGCAGTACCCGCAGTACCGAAGTACCCGCAGTACCCCGTTCGTCTCGGGCCGTCCCCCGGGTCGTGCAGCCAACGAAATATCCCAAATCCCGCAGCTTCACCGTCAGAGCTCTCGAAGTCTGATGCGGGTGCCCCTTTGAACCTTGGGAGTAGGCCCCATGACCCAGTCGTCTGTGGAGCCCAAGACCGCCGCGGAGGACGCGGGCTCCGGCTCGCGCAACCCCGCCGGACGGTCTTGGCTCGACCGGTACTTTCACATCTCGGAGAGAGGATCCTCCGTCGGCACGGAGATCCGCGGTGGCGTCACCACCTTCATGGCGATGGCGTACATCCTCCTGCTCAACCCGATCCTCCTCGGAGGCCCGGACGTCGAGAAGAACGTCCTCGCCTCCTCCGCGGTCATCACCGCGACCGCCTTCGCGGCGGCGGTGACCACCCTGCTGATGGGCTTCGTCGGCAAGGTGCCGCTCGTCCTCGCGGCGGGACTCAGCGTCTCCGGTGTGCTCGCCACCCAGGTCGTCCCCCAGATGACCTGGCCCCAGGCGATGGGCATGTGCGTCGTCTACGGTGTGGTGATCTGTCTCCTGGTGGTCACCGGCCTCCGCGAGATGATCATGAACGCCATCCCGCTGCCGCTCAAGCACGGCATCACCATCGGCATCGGCCTCTTCATCGCCCTGATCGGCTTCAACAAGGCCGGCTTCGTCGGCGCCGGCCCGCAGTTCGGCCCGCCCGTCACCCTCGGCGCCGGCGGTGAGCTGGTCGGCTGGCCCGTCCTGATCTTCGCCGTCACCCTGCTCGCGATCTTCGCCCTCCAGGCCCGCAAGGTCCCGGGCGCGATCCTCATCGGCATCGTCGCCGGCACCGTCATCTCGCTGATCGTCAACGCCGTCGCCGACATCCCCGCCAAGGGCCCCGGCTCCTGGGCCAACGGCTCCCCGGAGCTCAAGGGCAGCGCGGTCTCCACCCCGGACTTCTCGCTCTTCGGCGACGTCTCCTTCGGCGGCTGGGGCGACGTCGGCTACATCACCGTCGGCGTGATCGTCTTCACCCTGGTGCTCGCCGGCTTCTTCGACGCCATGGCCACCATCATCGGCGTCGGCACCGAGGCCGACCTGGCCGACGACAAGGGCCGGATGCCCGGCCTGTCCAAGGCGCTGTTCATCGACGGCGCGGGCGGCGCGATCGGCGGCGTCTCCGGCGCCTCCGGCCAGACCGTCTTCGTGGAGTCCGCCACCGGCGTCGGCGAGGGCGCCCGGACCGGCTTCTCCTCGGTCGTCACCGGCCTGTTCTTCGCGGCCTGCCTCTTCTTCACGCCGATCACCCAGATCGTGCCCCGCGAGGTCGGCTCCGCCGCGCTGGTCGTCATCGGCGCGATGATGATGATGAACGCCAAGCACGTGAACTGGGGCGACAGCTCCGTCGCCATCCCGGTCTTCCTGACCGTGGTGCTGATGCCGTTCACGTACAGCATCACCCCGGGCGTCGCGGCCGGCGTCATCGCCTACACCGTCATCAAGGTGGCGCAGGGCAAGGCGCGCGAGGTCGGCGCGTTCATGTGGTGCCTGACCGCGATCTTCATCGTGTTCTTCGCCCTTCACCCCATCGAGGGCTGGCTGGGCGTCAGCTGACGCCCCCCGCCCTCCCCACACCGCCAAGGAGACCGACATGCTGGACATCGCCGAAGAGCTGCACCGGTGGGTCGAGCAGGGACGCGACTTCGCCGTGGCCACCGTGGTGGCCGTCGGCGGCAGCGCGCCCCGGCAGCCCGGCGCCGCCCTCGCCGTCGACAGCGAGGGCACCGCGATCGGCTCGGTCTCCGGCGGGTGCGTGGAGGGCGCGGTGTACGAGCTGTGCCAGACGGCGCTCGACGACGGCAAGGTCGTCGTCGAGAGCTTCGGCTACAGCGACGAGGACGCCTTCGCCGTCGGCCTGACCTGCGGCGGCATCATCGACATCCTCGTCACCCCGGTCCGCGGCGGGGTCTTCCCCGCCGCCCTGGCCGCCGCCGTCTCGGGGGAGGCGGCGGCCCTCGCCCGGATCGTCTCGGGCCCGGAGGACCTGTTGGGGCAGGCCCTCCTGGTCCGCCCGGACGGCTCGTACGAGGGGAGGCTCGGCGGCCACCCGGAGCTGGACCGCACCGCCGCGGCCGAGGCCCGCGCCCTGCTGGACGCCGGCCGCACCGGCACGGTGGAGATCGGCGAGGACGGCAGCCGCTGCGGGCAGCCGCTGACCCTGCTCGTGGAGTCCTCCGTCCCCGCCCCCCGCATGATCGTCTTCGGCGCCATCGACTTCGCGTCCGCCCTCGTCCGGGTCGGCAAGTTCCTCGGCTACCACGTGACGGTGTGCGACGCCCGCCCCGTCTTCGCCACCGCCCTCCGCTTCCCCGAGGCCGACGAGATCGTCGTCGAATGGCCCCACCGCTACCTGGAGTCGACCGAGGTCGACGCCCGGACCGTGCTGTGCGTCCTCACCCACGACGCCAAGTTCGACGTCCCCCTCCTCCAGGCCGCGCTGAAGCTGCCCGTCGCCTACGTCGGCGCGATGGGCTCCCGCCGCACCCACGAGGACCGCAACAAGCACCTCCGCGAGGTCGGCGTCACCGAGCTCGAACTGGCCCGGCTGCGCTCGCCGATCGGCCTCGACCTCGGCGCCCGCACCCCCGAGGAGACGGCCCTGTCGATCGGCGCGGAGATCGTCGCCAACCGGCGCGGCGGCAGCGGCGCCTCGCTCACCGGCGCCCACACCCCGATCCACCACGACGGCCCGGACACGCCCCTCGCGGGCCGCATAGGCTCCGTCGCCTAGCCGCGCACCCACGCGTACGACGGGGCCCCGTCCTCCTCGGCCGGCAGGCCGAGGGGGCCGTCGGCGTCCCGGACGCCGCGGAAGACCTCCGGCTCGGCGGCCAGGGTGCCGTCGAGGCCGACGGCGACCGCCAGCGCGTGCCGGCCGACGCAGCGCGGGCGCTCGCCCTCGGGGCGTTCGCAGTACAGGACCCAGCCGCCGACCCGGTCGACGCGGCCCGGGAGCAGCTTCCACACGCCGACGTACTCCCCGGCCACCGCCTCCGGCGACCCGGCCTCCGTCCGCAGCCACCGCTCGGCCGCCGCCCGCACGGAGGCCGCGAAGCGCTGCCGCTCGGCGAACGGCTGGACCAGGTGCACCTCGCCCGAGTCCCGGTCGACGCCGTCCGGACCGGCCCGGAACACCACCCGGTGGTACGTCCCCCGGCCCAGCGCGGCCAGCCGCTCGCCGGCGGTGAGCCGCATCAGGGTGGGGCGCCCGGCGTCGTCGGGGAGCCGGTCCAGGGCGTCCGGCGCTGCCACCTTCACGGCGAGGTGAGCGGGCGCGGTGTCGCCCTGCGCCCGTGACCAGCGGTCCAGGCACTCCCCGACGGACGCCACGACCCTCCGGGCGGTGTCCGGCCCCAGGGGCGCGGAGATCCACGGCCCGGTGCCGTCTGCCGACAGGCCGTGCACCTCGTAACCGCACGCCCGGAACTCCCGCCGCAGCGCCCGGAATCCGTCGGCCTCGCGCCGGGCCTCGGCGAGCGCGGCGGTCAGCCGGTCGTCGCAGGACCGGCCCCCGCAGTCGTCCTTCTCGGCGTTCACCCGCAGCCGGACCACGGCGTCGGCGTCGCCCTTGATCCGGAAGCTCACCTCGGCGCCGCCGTCCTGCGGGAAGAGCGACCGGGTGTCCACCACCTCCAGCACCCCCGGCGCGACCCGCTCCGCGACCTCCACCGCCCGCTGCCGGTCGTCCCGTGTCGAGAAGGTCCCGCACCCGGCGACCCCGCCGCCGGCGAGCACCACCGCGACCGCCGCCGCCACCATCCGCCGCCCCATCGACCCCACCCCCGCTGCCGTGTCCTACGGCGACGGTAGGCCCGGAGTGCCCGGCGCCGCGTGAGCCCCGCTACTCACCCGCCACCCGCCGCCGTACGCACCTCCGTGGGGGGCGTTCCGCCGCAGGGCGGCGCCGGGTCAGTGGGCCGTGCGGGTGCGGAGGGATTCCGTCCAGGCGGGGGAGGCTTCGGGTGGGGTGGGGGGTTCGGGGCGGCCGCCTCGGGCGAAGAAGTCCGCCAGGGGGAGGATCGCCGCGCCCACGGTGACCGCGTCCGGCCCGAGCGTGCCCATGCCGAGGGTGACCCGCGCCGCGGGATACGCCAGCGCGTACGCGCGCGCGTGCTCCTCGACCTGCGCCAGGAAGCGCGGGCCGAGCAGCAGCCCGGCCCAGCCGCCGACGAGGATCCGCTCCGGCTGGAAGAGGTTGACGAGGTCGGCGAAACCGGCGCCCAGGTATTCGGCGGTCTCGGCGAGGACGGCGACCGCGGCCGGGTCCGCCGTATCCCCGTCCGCCGGGTACGCCGCGGACACCAGCGCCGCCAGCGCCGTCTCCTCGCCCGCGCCGGCCGGCGGCTCGCCGCCCGCCTCCCGCCACCGTTCGAGGAGCGCGCCGGCTCCCGCGTACGCCTCCAGGCAGCCCCGGGCGCCGCAGCGGCAGCGCCGGCCCCGCACCTGCACCTTCAGGTGGCCCCATTCCAGCGCCCGGCCGGGGCCGGACGGATCGGTGGTGACGCAGGCGCCGACGCCGGAGCCGAAGAGGGCGACGACCGCGCTGGTCGCGCCCCGGCCCGCGCCGAACCACATCTCGGCCTGGCCGAGGGTCCTGGCGCCGTTGTCGATCCGGTAGGGGACACCGGCGGGCAGGTCGACCGCCGCGCGGAGCAGCCGCTCCAGCGGGACCGCGTCCCAGCCGATCGTCTGCCCGTGCACCACGGCCCCGTCCTCGTCGGTCCGCTCGACGATGCCGGGGACGCCGATGCCGACGCCGAGCAGCGTCTCCGCGGGGACGTCCGCCGTGCGCAGCACCTCGGCGACGCCCTCGCGGATGTGGTCGACGACGACACCCACCTCGTACCGGGTCAAGGGGCGCTCGGCGCGGGCGAGTTCGGTGAGGGTGAGGTCGAAGAGCTCGACCCGGACCCGGGTCTCGCCGACGTCCACGCCGATCATCCGGCCGCTGTCGGGGGCGACGCGCAGCAGGATCCGGGGGCGGCCGCCGGCCGAGTCGACGCTGCCGGCCTCCTCGACGAGCCCCTCGGCGACCAGCTCCGCGACGACGTTGCTGATCGAGCCGGAGCTGAGGCCGGTGGCGGGGCCCAGCGAGAAGCGGCTCAGCGGGCCGTCGAAGTAGAGCCGCCGGAGGACCGCGGTGCGGTTCTCGCGCCGCAGGTCCCGCACGGTCCGGCCGTTCGGTCTGGTCACTGGGGCCCCTCGCGGTAGTGGTCGGTCGGGCGGTGCATCCGGTGGCCGCCTCAGGTCCGGCGCAGCCCGCTGAGCAGCAGCTCGGCCAGCTGGTCGTACGCCTCGGCGTCCGCGAGGCCGGTGGACGCGGCCACCTGCCGCCGCTGGATGCGGACCATCACGGAGGCGATGACGTCGGCGGCGAAGGCGACGTGGACCTCCCGGAAGACGCCGGCGGTGACGCCCTCCTCGATGAGCTGCTGCACCCGGCCGGCGGCGGCCCGGGTGTTCCGCTCGTACACCTCCGCGGCCGGTTCGAACGCGGCGACGTCGTCGAAGAACTGCGGGGAGACCGGTGCCAGCTCGGCGGAGACGGCCCGCAGATAGGCGGCGAGCCGCTCGGCGGGCCCGCTCGCGGCGGCGAGGACCGCCTCGACGCGGGTGGTGGCGCGCCGGAAGTAGTGCACGACGGCCGCCCGGACCAGCTGCTCCTTGCTGCCGGCCAGGCCGTACAGGGTGCGCTTGGAGCAGTGCAGCCGGGCCGCGAGGTCGTCCAGGGTCAGCTGGGCGAAGCCCTCGCCGACGAGCAGGGCGACGAGGTCCTCGAAGAGGGCGGAACGGCGCGCCGCTCCGCGCCCCGTGAGCTTCGGGGTGTCGGCGGCGGAGGTCTCGATCACCCGAACAGTATGCCGGGCCACCTGCCGGAAGGGGTTCCCTCCGCGCACGCATGCGCTATTTTTAGCGGTACTGGAGTACCAGTCCAAGTACCGTTTCGCGCGCCGATGGAGTCGCCATGGATGTCGACCGCCTGCTCCCCACCCCCGAGGCGGCGGACCTCATCGCCCTCACCCGGGAGATCGCCGACAACGAGCTCTCGCCCCGGGTGGACGCACACGAGGCGGCCGAGACCTATCCCGAGGGGCTCTTCGCCACCCTGGGCCGGGCCGGTCTGCTCGGCCTCGCGTACCCCGAGGAGTACGGCGGCGGCGGCCAGCCGTACGAGGTCTACCTGCAGGTCCTGGAGGAGCTGGCGGCCCGCTGGGCGGCCGTCGCGGTCGCCACCAGCGTCCACACCCTCGCCTGCCACCCGCTGTACGCCTTCGGCACCGAGGCGCAGAAGGAGCGCTGGCTGCCGTCGATGCTGGAGGGCCGGCTCGTCGGCGGCTACAGCCTCTCCGAGCCGCAGGCCGGCTCCGACGCCGCCGCCCTCGCCTGCAAGGCGGAGCGCCAGGAGGACGGCAGCGGCTACCGGATCACCGGCACCAAGGCGTGGATCACCCACGGCGGCCGGGCCGGCTTCTACGCCCTCTTCGCCCGCACCGCCCCCGGCAGCCACGGCGTCTCCTGCTTCCTCGCCCCCGGCGAGGCCGAGGGCCTCTCCTTCGGCGCCCCCGAGCGCAAGATGGGCCTCCAGGCGGTCCCCACCACCTCCGCCTACTGGGACGGCGCCCTCATCGAGGAGGACCGGCTCGTCGGCACCGAGGGCCAGGGCCTCCAGATCGCCTTCAGCGCGCTCGACAACGGCCGCCTCGGCATCGCCGCCTGCGCCACCGGCCTGGCCCAGGCCGCCCTGAACGCCGCCGTCGACTACGCCAACGAGCGCACCACCTTCGGCCGCCGGATCGTCGACCACCAGGGCCTCGGCTTCCTCCTCGCCGACATGGCCGCGGCCGTCGACGCGGCCCGCGCCACCTACCTGGACGCGGCCCGCCGCCGCGACCTCGGCCGCCCCTTCAGCCGCCAGGCCAGCGCGGCCAAGCTGATCGCCACCGACACCGCCATGAAGGTCACCACGGACGCCGTCCAGGTCCTCGGCGGCTACGGCTACACCCGCGACTTCCCGGTCGAGCGCTACATGCGCGAGGCGAAGATCATGCAGATCTTCGAGGGCACCAACCAGATCCAGCGGCTGGTCATCAGCCGCGGACTGGCCCGCCCGGAGAAGTAGCGGTCGCGGCGGGAGGCGGTGGTGGTCCCGTAGTGATTTCGTGTTGAACCATTTCGGGCGTATGCTCGGGACCGCCACCCCGGTACGCCTGTGTTCCCCCGTTTCAGGCGCACCGGGGTTCGGCGCGTTCCGGGCCGGTGCGGACTACTACTTCTCCAGGGCCGCCGCGCCCGCGCGGGCGAACTTCTCGTCCAGGTCGCCCGAGGGGGCGCCCGCCACGCCGATGCCCGCGATCGGGGCGCCCTGCGCGGTGACCGGGGTGCCGCCGGCGAGGAAGAGGGTGCCGGGGACGTCCTTCAGGTTCGGCGCCTGGGCCAGGCGGCCGGCGAGGACCGAGGTCGGGGCGTTCCACGCCACCGCCGTGTACGCCTTCCGCTCCGCCGACCCGGGGGACTGCGGGCCCGCCCCGTCGCCGCGCAGGGTGACGAGCGGGTTGCCGTCGCGGTCGACGACCGCGACCGTGACGCGCTGGTCCTCCGCCTCGGCCGCGTCCAGCGCCGCCCGGGCCGCCCTCGTCGCCGCGGCGACGGTCAGGCGGGTGGTGGCGGTCGTGTGCCCGCTCGTGGCCTCGGCGACGGTCGCGGGGGCGGCGTCCTGGCCGCCGCCGGCGCTCGCGGAGTAGGCGCCGACCCCCGCCAGGCCGAGGGCGACGACCGCGCCACCGGTCGTCAGACGGGTCCGGTGGGCCTTCTTCACGTGCTTCATGGGGCTTCCGCTCCAGGGGGTTCGGGGACGAAGATCGACTGACGCTTCATCCTGGGCGCCGATCCGGGCCCCGGCGGTCGGCGCACCGGCTGCGGGCCGCGCGCGGAACGGTGGACGCAAGGGTCCGCCGATCGGATGACCCCTGTCCCGCCGCCCCCGCGTCCGGGGTTCTATGGTGGCGGCGCAGATCGCGCAGACCGCGCGGTCCCCCGCGGGGACGCGCCCCCGGTCCGGCGGCCAACCCGCCGGCAGGGTCACCCGCACGACACGAACGAGGAGTTCCATGGACATCGCCGGCTCCGCCGCTCTCGTCACCGGCGCCGCTTCCGGGCTCGGCGCCGCCACCGCCGCCGCGCTCGCCGCGCGCGGCGCCACGGTCTACGGGCTCGACCTGGAGAAGGCCGTCGCCGCCGCCGGGGCGCTCCCGGAGGGCGTCCGGCTGATCGCCGCCGACGTGACCGACGAGGACCAGGTCCGTGCCGCGCTCGCCGCGATCGACGCCGACGGGGCCGAGCTGCGGCTCGCCGTCAACTGCGCGGGGATCGCGCCCTCGGCCCGGGTGCTGGGCCGCAAGGGCCCGCACGACCTCGACCTGTTCCGTACCGTCGTGAACGTCAACCTGATCGGCACGTTCAACGTGATGCGGCTCGCCGCGGAGGCCATCGCCCGGCACGAGCCCGACGCGCACGGCCAGCGCGGCCTCGTCGTCAACACCGCCTCGATCGCCGCCTTCGAGGGCCAGGTCGGGCAGATCGCCTACGCCGCCTCCAAGGCCGGAGTCGCCGGCATGACCATCACGGCCGCCCGCGACCTCGCCCAGTTCGGCATCCGGGTCGTCACGGTCGCCCCCGGCATCGTCGACACCCCGATGATGGCGGGTTTCAGCGAGGAGATCCGGGCCGGGCTCGCCGCGAGCGTCACCTTCCCGCAGCGCCTCGCCCAGCCGGAGGAGTACGCCCGCCTGATCACGATGATCGCCGAGCACGACTACCTCAACGGCGAGACGATCCGGATGGACGGCGCACTGCGGATGTCCGCCCGCTGACGCATCCCGCCTCGGTAGAGCACTCGGTGCCGGAGAATTCCGGCACCGAGTGCCGCACGGAGGCGTCACCGGTGTTAGGTTCGTGCCATGGCAGCAGCGGCGACGAACCCCCGGACCTCTCCGAAGCCCGCGATGCGCGACTCCCTCATCGCCGCGGCCTTCCAGCTCTTCCTGGAGCGGGGCTACGAGCAGACCACCGTCGACGACATCGTCTCCCTGGCGGGCGTCGGGCGGCGCTCCTTCTTCCGCTACTTCCCGTCGAAGGAGGACGTGGTCTTCCCCGACCACGAGCAGTGCCTCGACGACATGACCCGCTTCCTCGCCGCCAGCGCCGACACCGACGACCCCATGGTCCGGGTCTGCGACGCCGCCCGCCTGGTCATGCGGATGTACGCCGAGAACCCCACCTTCTCCGTCCAGCGCTACCGGCTGACCCGTGAGGTCGCCGGGCTGCGCACCTACGAGCTCTCCGTCGTCTGGCGG
Organism: Streptomyces sp. NRRL F-5727; assembly: GCF_000719555.1. Lineage (GTDB taxonomy): Bacteria > Actinomycetota > Actinomycetes > Streptomycetales > Streptomycetaceae > Streptomyces. Next base: position 2,804 of record NZ_JOGX01000008.1, on the reverse strand, counting down.
TACGAGAAGACCCTCGGCGACTACCTGAGGGGCCGCTGGGCCGACCGCAGGGACGGCACGCTGCGCGCCAACGTGGCCGCCGCGGCCGTCGTCGCCGCCCACAACCACGCCCTGCGGCACTGGCTGCGCTCGGGCGGCGAGGGCGACCCGCTGGAAGAGGTGGACCGCGCCCTGGAGTTCGTCCGCGCCACCTGGAGCCCGGACGCGCCGGCCGGCGCCGGCGGCGACGCGGCGGAGGGGGCCGACGACGTGGTCGTCGTCATCACCAAGCGGTCCACGCCGATGTGGCGCGTGGTGCGCGAGGTGGAGTCGAGCCTCGACCAGAGCTGAGAGGGATCTCAGTATCTCGAATTGAGGGAACTCAGGTCTTTCTTTGCTGGCACTGAGTGCCATATCTTGGGCTCCAGCACGGTCGAGCCGCCGAGTGCGAGGAGAAGGCATCGTGTTCCACACGGGACTGAGGACCCCCGGCGCCGTCCGGACCGAGGAATCGGCCGCCGGCACCGATCTCTACTTCCAGCGCTGCGCCTGGTGCCACACCACCACCTTCCAGCGCCTGCTCTGTCCGACCTGCGGGTCGACCGACCTGTCCCCCCAACTCAGCGAGGGGGAGGGCGTGATCACCGTCCGCAGGGCCCACACCGCCGCCGAGGCCGACCTCTGGCCGGTCCACATGGCCGAGGGCTTCGTGGTCCGCTGCCGGGTCGACGGGCCGCCGCACGCCGTGCGCCCGGGCGTCCGGGTCAAGCTCGCGAGCGCCGCCGACACCGGGCGCCGGCCGGTCGTCCGGCTCTGCGAGGAGGTCCCGCTGGACGGCTGGATCTGACCCCGAGGGCCCGGAGACAGGAGAAAGGGGGTGGCACAGAGTGCCACCCCCTTCGTCGTGTCCGACGGCGTCAGCGCGAGCCGATCTCCTCGGTGAGCTGCGGCAGCACCTCGAAGAGGTCGCCGACCACGCCGTAGTCGACCAGGTCGAAGATCGGGGCCTCGGGGTCCTTGTTGACCGCGACGATCGTCTTCGACGTCTGCATGCCGGCCCGGTGCTGGATCGCGCCGGAGATGCCCGCCGCGACGTACAGCTGCGGCGAGACCTGCTTGCCGGTCTGGCCGACCTGGTTGGAGTGCGGGTACCAGCCGGCGTCCACCGCGGCGCGGGAGGCGCCGACGGCCGCGCCGAGCGAGTCGGCCAGCTTCTCGACGACCTCGAAGCCCTCGGCGGCGCCGACACCGCGGCCGCCGGAGACCACGATCGCGGACTCGGTCAGCTCCGGGCGGCCGGTGGAGACCCGCGCGGTGCGGGCGACGACCCGGGCCGCGTTGCCGGTGAAGGCGACGGCGACGTTCTCGACCGTGCCGGCGGCCGGGGCGGCCTCCGGGGCGGCGGAGTTCGGCTTGACGGTGATGACCGGGACGCCGTGCGAGACGCGGGACCTGGTCGTGTACGAGGCGGCGAAGACCGACTGCGTGGCGACCGGGCCCTCGGCGCCGGCCTCCAGGTCGACGGCGTCGGTGATGAGACCGGAGCCGAGGCGGAGCGCGACGCGGGCCGCGATCTCCTTGCCCTCGCCGGAGGAGGTCACCAGGACGGCGGCCACCTCCTTCTCCTTCGCGATCTGGGTGAGCGCGTCGACCTTGGGGACGACGAGCTGCTCGGCGAACTCGGCGCCGTCGGCCACGTAGACGGTGGCGGCGCCGTACTCGGCGGCGGTGGCGGCGACGGAGGCCGCGGCCTCGCCGGCGCCGAGGACGACCGCGGACGGCTCGCCCAGGCGGCGGGCCAGGGTGAGCAGTTCGAGGGCCGGCTTGCGGACCGCACCGTCGGCGTGGTCCACGAGAACCAGGATCTCAGCCATGATTCCTTGCTCCTGAGGTGGGGTGACGGGCGGTCAGATGAACTTCTGGGCGGCGAGGAAGGCGGCCAGCTGCTTGCCGCCGTCGCCGTCCTCGTTCGTGACGATCGTGCCCTGCGTGCGGGCCGGGCGGGCGTCCGCCGACTCGACCAGGGTCCAGGAGCCGGCCAGGCCGACCTCGTCCTCGTCGATGTCCAGGTCGTCGAGCTCCAGCTCCTCGACCGGCTTCTTCTTGGCGGCCATGATCCCCTTGAAGGAGGGGTAGCGGGCCTCGCCGGACTGGTCGGTGACCGAGACGACGGCCGGCAGCGGGGCCTCGACGAGCTCGGTGGCGGCGTCGCCGTCCCGGCGGCCCTTCACGAGGCCGCCGTCCACCGAGACCTCGGAGAGGAGCGTGGCCTGGGGCACGCCCAGCCGCTCGGCGAGGAGCGCGGGCAGCACGCCCATGGTGCCGTCGGTCGAGGCCATGCCGCAGACGACCAGGTCGAAACCGGTCTTCTCCAGGGCCTTGGCGAGGACCGCCGAGGTGGCGATGACGTCGGAGCCGTGGATGGCCTCGTCGTTGACGTGGACGGCCTTGTCGGCGCCCATCGACAGCGCCTTGCGCAGGGCGTCCTTGGCGTCGTCCGGGCCGACCGTCACGACGGTGACCTCGGCGTCGTCGGCCTCCTCGGAGATCCGCAGCGCCTGCTCGACCGCGTACTCGTCGAGCTCCGAGAGGAGGCCGTCGACCTCGTCGCGGTCGACGGTCAGGTCGTCCGCGAAACCGCGGTCGCCGGTGGCGTCGGGAACGTACTTCACACAGACAGCGATCCTCAGGGTCACGGCCTGGCTCCTTTCGACGAGGGGTGGGGTTACGGGAGGTTGCGGGCCATGACGATGCGCTGGACCTGGTTGGTGCCTTCGTAGATCTGGGTGATCTTGGCGTCGCGCATCATGCGCTCGACGGGGTAG